>JAJRSE010000002.1 GCA_024278955.1 Planctomycetota bacterium
GACCAACAACAAAATAAAAACCATGAAACGACAAGCCTACGGATTTCGCGATCATGAATTCTTCAAACTCAAAATCCTCGCCCTCCATCAAACTAAGTACGCTTTAGTCGGATGAACCCTTTTTTACTATGCCGTGGTGTTCGTCGTGTCGTTGTGGTTCCAATGACTTAGCACTGTAGTGCTAAGGAAGATACAGCCGTCCCGTATTTGAAGTCGGGTCGTGAATCCCTAAGGTTTTACACATTTCGTGGACAAACAGTACATGCCCTTTTCCATTGGGATGAATCGTACCATCGTTCAGCAGATAGTTGAGATTGGTCTTGCGACGCGTCAGATACTCTCGCCACATTTTATCTTGATCGCAGAGAGCAACACCTTTGTCTGCTGCGACTTCGCGAATAATCTGGGCGTAGGCCGGCAGATCGCCCCTTAGGGGGCCGCTAGCTGCGGTGATGGGATTCGGTGTGTGCAGCAAAATCAAGGCGTCTGATTCGTCGCGTAGACGGTCGATAAGCTGGAGGTAGGCTGTTCGGAATTCCTCGCGGCCCTTATCGCCTTTAACCGCATCGTTCATGCCCATCATGATCGACACGACACTTGGCTTGAATCGTAACACTCGGTGCTCAAGATCGCCCGCGAGGCCAGGCACACGGTCGCCAGAGATACCGGTATTGATTACCACATCGCGAACCCTGCGCATCTCCCAGCGGATTCTCTCAGCAAAATGCTCTGGGTACGATCGGAAGCCGTGGGTATGCAGCGCCCCATGCGTAATCGAATCGCCAGTGATAAGCCAGGTAATCGGGCCCGGCTTGTCGAGTAATGCTTTGATCTTGGCCAGTTCGGTCTCGTCGGCCTCCTGGGCAAGCAGATTTGTTGAGCTAAGGAGCAAAGAAAAAACGATTGCGACCCCGTAGATAAAGCGATTCGATTTAAGGTGGGCTATCCGAGTCATGTTAGTAATGTCCTTTTTTGAACAACAGGATACTGGCAACAAGGCCGCCGGATATTTACTTTGCGGTAAGCTCTTTGATGCGGATATTTTTCCACGCCACGTCAAAGGGGCCTTTGCCATCTCCGATGGAATGAACTTGCAGGCCGATAAATCCTTTGGGGTGTGTTTTGAAAATTTCTTCGTCGGTAAGATCTTCGATCGCTTCGCCATTGATCCAAGTTTGAATGCGAGGGCCTTGAGCAACAATCCGGTAGTGATTCCATTGCCCGTCGCGAAAGTGTTTGTGAGGAATTAGTCGATCCTCGGGTGTCAGCCAACCGCGTCCAGTGGATTCGCCGTACACATAGCCGGCCTCTGCCCCCCCTGCCCCGCTTGCTTCAATCTCAATTTGCGGTCCGTTGACAGGGCCAAACTTTCCCGCTGCTTCGTCTTTGGCTGACGCTTCTTTGGTCGCCGATCGGATCTGCACGCCAGAATTTAGCTTGTCGTGGACACGCACAAAAAACTCAAGCTCAAAGTCGCCGTACAATTTTTCACTGCAAAGAAACGAATTGGGGCTGCCTTCTTTTGTCTTGCCGTAGATCGTGCCATCCACAACCTCATAGCTAGCCGTGCCGTTTTTTTGAATCCAACCGTCAAGTGTTTTGCCGTCAAAGAGTTCGTGCCAGCAGCCTTCTTGTTCGGCATGGAGCGAAGAAGCTGTGGCACTAGAAAATAAGAGAGTAGCTAAAGCGAAAAAAACAACTTGAAAGGGTCGTTGGAAAATCATCGTTGGTTCCTTAGGTTCTTGAAAAAGCAATAACGAATGAACGTCAATTCGCTCAAGCAACATCTTCGCTGGTGCTCGGTTGGCTCAGCCAGCTGTTTCAATTATTGGTGAAGCAATTCAAAACACAGGCAAAATTATAACAGAGTTGTGAGGCGAGTTATGCAAATTTTCCGGACGAGTGTATTGGAGGGCCATTGAGATTAGACAAGTGATTTTGCAATCGCCCTGCCGTTTTTGTCGCGGCTATGGTTTGGTTGGGGTGTGTGTTACTATTGGGTGGTGCTGTGGCTCTTGCTTTATACTTCTTTACCCTCGATTTTTGCGTTATGTTTTTTTCTTTTGACGGGATCGATGGCGTTGGTAAGACGACTCAGATGCGGCTTTTTTGTGAATGGCTTGCTAGCCAGCAGCTTGAGGTGCTGACTTGTCGCGACCCGGGAAGTACGCCGCTGGGAGAGAAGATCCGTGATATTTTGCTGACCAGCGATGAGGATACGCCGATCGGTGGGCGGTCGGAAATGTTGCTCTACATGGCTGCCCGGGCGCAGCTGGTCGACGAAGTGATCCGCCCTGCCCTGGCGGATGGTAAGACGCTGGTTTCTGATCGCTATCTGCTTGCGAATCTTGTGTACCAAGGCCACGCGGGAGGTCTTGAGTTGGAATCGATCCGCGATGTGGGTCGGGTAACGGTCGATGGTATCTGGCCCGACTGTACTTTTCTGCTGGACATGTCGCCCAAGGCGGCGCTCGACCGGATGGGCGACGAGCTAGACCGGATGGAAAGCCGGGGAGACGCGTATCGCGAGCGGTTGCGCACGGGATTTTTGAAAGAAGCAGCTCGTCCGGGGAGCACGATCCATGTGATTGATGCGGATCGACCGGTGGAGGAGATTCAGGAGGAGATTCAGGAGATTGCGGGGCGAGTGTTGGAGGTAGGGTGAAATATTCCGATCGCGTGGTTGATGCTGGCCAATTGGGGTTGGTTCACTCGCTCTTTGCAGCACGGCCCCAGCGTTCGATGGCTAGGAGGCTTAGGGCAGCGGTGATGGCCAGGGCTGTGCAGAGGGTGACGTCCGCGTTCCAGGTTTCGGGGACGAAACTCTCGTAGCGTTTTAGCTTGAGCTTTTCGACTTCGGGGGTTAGGTCGATTTGGAATGGCCACATGAGGCGGAGCGAGCCGACCATGAATCCGCCGAGTACGGTCATGGTGGTTTGATGGGCATGGGCGAGCAGCCAACGTAGTAGCTTGCTGAAACAAAGAAGCCCGACGGCACAGCCACTGGCGAATACTACGAGCACCAATAGCTCGCGGGAGGTGATGTTTAGGCGTGGGGCCTGGTGGACGATTCCTGCGACCGTGACGTAGGCCCCGAGAAGGAGAAGGATGTAGGAGCCACTGATGCCGGGGAGAATCATTGCGCAGATGGCTACGGCACCGCAAAAGAAGTAGTAGGGGAGAGAATCTTGTCCGGCACCTTGCGGTAGCCCGACGAGCCAGAAAGCGAACCCGGCTGCTAGGGTTGCTAGGGCGAGGCATTTGAGTAGCTCGGTCGTGCTGCGAGGGCGAACCATTCGGGCTACTACTAAACTGGAGGCGAAGATCAATCCAAAGAATACCGACAAAGTTTGCATTCGATAATCGAGCAGAAGCGTGAGGACTAGGCTTGCGAGAGCGACGACGCCGGTGAGGATACCGGTGCCCAGGACGACGAGAAATCGTAGGTCGACGTGCCGGACTGCGGCTTGCCATTGGCGGGCGAGTAGAAGGGCGATGAGCTGGCGATCGAAATGGCTGATCGCAGCGACCAGCCTTTCGTAGATGCCGAGAACGAGCGCCACGGTGCCGCCCGAGACGCCGGGGATGATATCTGCTCCGCCCATGAGGAAGCCTCGCCCGAACTGAGCCAGATCTTCGCGAGTAGGTCCAATCAAACGCCCTGCTCCTTTGTATATAAATGGTTGTTTAGTTCGACCGCGCTGGTTTGAACCACAACGACACGGCGGGCACGACGAAATAGGCTTGAAGTGTGATTTTTGGGAAAGTACTCAAGCCAACTGGTAATTTGGAGCCTCCCTTAACCCCTCCTTGGGAGGGAGGGGTATTTGAAACTGCCCCTCTACTTTAGCCCAAAGAATTCGATGTGCTACGCCATAATATCCAAAAATGAGACAGTGTCTGAGAACTCGATGACAAAGGTTTTGGACTTACGTTGACCTGGTTTGCAAAACGCGCTAAAATTTTGGCATCATTGAACTTAGGACTTTTCTTTTCTATTGGTTCCATTTATCGATATCAGGCTGGTGCGCCTTAAGCACTAAGCGAAGGATTTGTAGACTACCGACTTACGAAGATAAACAATCTGCTTTGTGGGTTGTCGACAGCGAATTGAGTGGCAACTGCGTTGAGTGTGCCCAGTGCTGGGCGAGCGGTTCAAGCTGACGACGATTCTTGGACGTACACCATGTTTCCTCGCAAGATGTTTTCCCGTGAGATGCTTCCGCGTAAGGCGAGTCCCGCTTGGGAAATTTTTGCCCCAGCTAAGCTGAACTTGTACTTAGAAGTTGTGGGGCCGCGAACCGAGGGTTTTCACCCATTGGAAACCCTGATGGTGCCGGTGCGGATATTCGACCAGCTTCGCTGGACTCCCAACCGATCGGATGGCCACAGGCTGCGAGTGCGTAATTTTATTGCTGCAAGCGGAATCTCGAAGAGCAATGATGATTGTGATCTGCTTGGTTCTGCAAGTAAAAACCTTGTGCTTCGAGCGGCTGATCAGTTGGCTCAAGCCGCGGGCGTGGAGCCGAAGGGATGTTTTGAGCTCGTGAAGCGGATTCCGATTCAAGCAGGGCTTGGGGGGGGGAGTAGCGATGCTGCGGCAGCGCTGCTGCTGGCCAATGTGGCTTGGAAGGTGAACTACACTCGCAAGCGGTTGTTGCGGATTGCGGAAGACCTGGGCAGCGATGTTCCGTTTTTCTTAGGTTCTGGCCCCGCTGTTTGCCGTGGTCGAGGCGAACAGATCGAGTCGATTTTTGGGCTGCCTCGATTGCATTTCGTGATCGTAAAACCGCCATTTGGCCTTTCGACGCCGAAGGTATTTGAGCAGTTGAATCGGGGGGGGGCGAGGCGTACAGATCTTCGTGCAGATTCGTCGAGACGACTTACGCGGCTGGTCGAAGCACTCCGCCGAGGGGCAGTGGCAGAGGCGGGCCCTTGGATGGTGAATTGTTTGGAGGCGGCGGCCGAGGGGCTAACGGACTGGATCACTCGAATACGGCATGAATTTGCTCGTTTCGGGTGCTGGGGGCATTTTATGACAGGCAGCGGGACGGCCTATGTTGGGGTGATGCGATCGGCACGCGAAACGCGTCGGATTGCTCGATCGATTGCTGGGATGGGAATGGGAAGTGTGTTTGCAACTTCGAATTGTTAGCCGAGTTTTTTGACAGCTTCATACGTTTTACACGACCGGGATTTTGCTAAAGCACGTGTGCGTTACTTCGCAAGGAGATGAACCGTGGAAATCACCGAAGTACGAATCAAGCTCATGGACGAACCAGGAGAGCGGCTCAAAGCGTTCTGTTCGATTACCTTTGATAACTGTTTTGTGGTTCGTGACCTGAAAGTTATTGAAGGTTCTAGTGGCCCCTTTGTTGCGATGCCTAGCCGGAAGCTGACGTCGCACTGTCCGCAATGCCGGACGAAAAATCACCTACGTGCTCAGCATTGCAACCAGTGTGGTAGTGCGCTCGATTCGAGCCGGATGGCTACCGACCACGACGGGCGAGCGAAGCTTTATGCTGATATTGCGCACCCGATCAATTCTTCGTGCCGAGAAAAAATTCAGGAGTCGGTGATTCGAGAATTCCACGAGGAGACTCAGAGAGCAAAGGATCCGGACTACACCTCGCGTTACGAAGACTTTGATCTCGATATCGACGAATCGCGGTCTGCAAAGCGAGCTACGGAGACGCGTGTGGATCAGCCCCACCAGCCACGGGGTAAACATGCGGCTAGACCGGGTGACGCGGCGGGAGAAGTCGCTGAGGATCGAGGGCCTGTGCCGGCACCCAAGGCATCTGCGCAGCCGCCTGTGGCTCCACGGTCTGCTGTCGAGCAGAGTGAGGGCTTTGGTACGGGCGTCTTTCCTGAGCCTTAGCGTTGGGCCTGAGCCGTAGCATTGGGGTCGTTGCGGATTTGGTGATAAACGCTGATTCAAGCTCGCGCTGAAAACCCGGGGGATTGTAATCCTTGGGCTTTTGCTCGGACGCTTTCTTTGTCGGGTCGATTGCTCTGCCGCTGTGGTGCTCTGCCGCCACGCTAATGGCTGCTTGCACTTTCTTGTTGGGGGAACTGGAGCTGTCGGCATACTTTGCCGATAACTTATTTTATCACCAGGTAACCTATCTTATCCATTCACCCGAGAGTCTCGATAATACGAAGCTGTTTTATTCCACAAACTCACCCATCTACCACGGAGGTGCATGATCTCAATGGTGGAACGCCAAAAACGCATTCATAACCTCGAAGATCTTCGCCGTTACATCACTGAAACCCTGAGTCACTTTGAGCTTCTAAGACCTGACAGCTCGCATCTAACCTTGAGATTATTAACCCGAAGCGGACAACCCTGCGGAGTCTATTTTTGCTTGCAAGGACCCCGTGCTGTACGGCTGACCGCCATCTGGGAAACCGACGCTGATACCATTCTGTTCTACGATTCGCGCGGCAAGCGCGTTGGGAAGACCCGATTGATCGAAGCGCCAAAATTGGAAGCGCAAGCATTGGCATGTGGAAGTACCGCAGCCTAAGGAAGAGTCGGCGGCCCGCAAAACTAAATTTTTGTTTTGCAATTGGGCAGGGGTTGCCACCGACAAGGAAAAAGGAAATACTATACATTCGTACACAACCCCCCCATCCTGAGTCACACAAGGAGGTGTCTGATGCTGGTACTGTCGAGAAAAGAATCTCAGCGAATTCGTCTGGGAGATTCCATTGTTATTACGGTCGTTCGCTTGGGAGGCGATAAGGTTCGCCTAGGCATCCAAGCCCCGAAGGAGATGCTTGTCCTGCGAGACGAGCTCGAGACCTTTGCCCCAACCGCTGATTCTGAGGCTTGCACAAGCCTTGCACGTAGCGCTTAGTCCTCTTGAGGAGACGTCCTTGCGGAGCTCGCCGATGGTTTTTGCCAGGGCCTGGAGCTTGAGCCCCCGAGTGACTAGCGCAAAGAAAGAAGGCCGCCGAGCACTTGGGCCGGCGGCCTTATCCGAGAGGGCAATTTTACGGTTGAAGCCCTTTTTTGAAGCTTTTGTTGTTAATCTCGAGGACGAACAGCACCGGTGAGGCCGGTGTAGTCGGCTCGGTCGTCTTCGTGCCACAGGGGCTGGCCCATCTTTACGCGTTCGGCCATCACTTCGAGCTTCTCGCGAGAGCCGGCAGGAGCCTGGGTTTCGCCGAAATGGTGGCCTTCTTGAGGGGCAAAATCTTCGTCGTGGCCGTACTTCAAGATGGCTTCAAAGACGTTTTTAAGCTTAGGGTCTGACATTTTTGTATTCTCCGCTGGTCTTCTTGGTTGATCGTCGTGAGGGCCGTAATAAAGGGAATCGAGGCGAATAAGGGCTATTCGATACCAAAAACTAAGGCTGGAAGCGGTCAACAACTTGGGGGTGGGGAGTGGTAAGCCGCAATCGAGGGGCCGTTTTGGCTCGCCGGGAAATGGTTGATCCCTCGCAAAAGCCTCAGTGGCACCTGATTGTTAAAGTTGTTCTGTAGAAAGAGATTATTACCACCTGAGCAAGCAAGTCAAGTTTTTTCTTTGCTGCCCTTGACATAAAAGGCATGTTCGATCGGGTGTAGCGGAAAACTCTACCGTTTAGGTTGGCCTCGACAGCTTGGCCCCCATTTTTGGTCCGGTGGAAGGGCCGTTTTTTTGATTCGTGGGCGTCGAGTCGGTGGTATGATCTCGGGCTGGAAATCCTTAGCCCACCTCTATTCGTTCTCAATTGCCATGCCTTGGATTCAACGTAAGGTCGACCTTCCTGCCCTGCCGCGAGGGTTTCATCTGATAACGGCGGAAATTTTAGCTGCGATGCCGGAAATTGGGGAAATCCGCACCGGTTTGATGCATGTTTTCATCCAGCATACCTCGGCTTCGCTCTCAATCAACGAGAATGCCGACCCGGATGTCCCCCTGGATTTGGAAAGCTCTTTCTCGGACATCGCCCCGGAGTCTTTTCCTCATCGGCACACCTGCGAAGGGCCTGACGATATGCCGGCTCATGTGAAGTCGTCGCTGCTGGGATGTTCGCTATCGATTCCGATTGGCGAGGGCCGGCCTTGCCTCGGAACTTGGCAGGGGATTTACCTTTGCGAGCATCGTGACCGAGCCGGCGGGCGGCGGTTGGTGGTGACGGCTTTTGGGGAGTGAAGAGGGGACAGGAGGCGTGTGGGGCTTGCTTCTTTAGGTTGCTAAGGAATCTCCATAAGTGCGTTTGGTGTGACGGACCGAGGCGGTGACGGAGGATGGGCCAAGGTGCGTCGAAGTGTCGGACCTATGCACGTGACCGGCGTTCTATCAAGACCACTGTAGCCAATTGTGGTGGCGGGGAGAAATCAGCTGGCAATCGGCTCAGATTAGGCACGAGTTGTCACTGCGTGGCAATAGAAAAAGCACTAAGGGTTCCTTGCGAATATAGTCGTTCTCAAATACAAGCAGTTTGTTTCAGCTTGCTTCCGTCAGTGCCTGCTTCAGGAGGTCGCGGTCCGGCTCAAACTTAGGATTTATCTTCGCTGCCAGTTCCAACAGATACCGCTTGATGCAGTAGAACATCGAAATGACGAGTTGGGCGTCCTCCAAGAAGTTGGCCTCTCGGAGTTCCAGCATCACGGCCGTTGTCGGCCCACCGTGTACAAAGCCCGAGAGTTCGGAATAATTTGGAATGATATTGAGCAGGGATGATTTCTCGGTCGTGTCACCCAGTTCTTCCCGGATGACGTCGATCAAATTCTTGTAGGTAAACGGCGCCTTGAGTTCGTCTTTCTGCTTCTTGCTCAACGCCCTTCCCATTGCAAACCACGGCTCAAGCGGCGAGTCCTTCAGTTCACTTTCCTCGATGCCGGCCTTTTTCAGTGCGTCAAGGTATTCCTTTGCCTCCACTTCCCGCAGCCGCATGTACCCTTCAGCAAGCGCGAAGTTCTGTCCGGTGCTTTGCAGGAACACAGCGATCGCCCTCAATGAGTGCTCCAAGAAGATGCGGAGTATTGCACAGCCCGCATACGTATTTCCGGAGTCGGCAAGGTCAAGATAAGCGTTCTTGAGCGACGCCATGCTGCCCACTAGGTGCGACAGTGCGGTTGCTGCCGTGCCAGCAGTGTGCTTGCCAACCATGCCAGGGATGACCCTTTCCGCACCGTCAGCGATCTCGGCGAGGCGTTTATCGTACTCTCTCAGTTCATCGAAATTCATCTTGTCTCCCCGTGGAACGTCTCATCACCTTGGACATATTTACGGCCACTAAGTTCGCACATGTTGGTTAGTCGGCTGACAATCGGCAATGTCGCGGGGGGCCACAAGAGTTACCGAATTTCCACACTCAGTTGCTCGATTCTGAACCTCGGATCAGGTGCCCCGGAGAAGCGCCGTATCTAATGCCGTACATATACGAATACTATGGCAGCTTCGGCTACATCGACTAGTCTGATAACGAATTTTCCCCACAACGGCTAATCCTAAAATTAAGCTGTGACAAAGCTCTAGCGAGATACTCGGGCTTGGATGTGGATGTCGGTTTCGAGCAGTTGCATTTTCACTTGAGTGAGGTTGATTGCATTGGCCATTTCGGCGATTCCTTGGCCGGCGATTGCGGTGAGGGCGTCGTTGCCGCCGATTAGTTTGGGGGCGATGAAGACATGGACCTCGTCGATTGCGTTTGCGTCGAGCAGGCTGCCGAGTAGTTGGGAGCCTCCTTCGACCAGCACCTGGGTCCAGTGGCGGCGGCCCATCTCGGCGAGTAGCGACTTGAAGCGGTCGACTTGAGTGGCTCCTTCGACTTGCAGGATCTCTACGCCTGCTTTTGCGAGGCGGTCGGTTCGTGCGGTAGGGGCGTCAGGCGAAACAGCGAGTAGCAGTGGGGTTTCGGCTGCGGTTTGTACTAAGCGGCTTTCAAGAGACAGCGAGGCAGTGGAGTCGAGGACGACCCGAGTAGCAACGCGCGGGCCGGGCGGTCGGGCGGTTAGGAGGGGGTCATCGGCTTCGGCAGTTCCGCGGCCGATAAGGATGGCATCGACTTCGCCACGTAGGCGGTGCACGATTGCTCGGGATGCTGGACCGCTAATCCACTGGCTGTTGCCGGTTCGGGTGGCAAGTTTGCCATCGAGAGTCATGGCCCATTTGGCAATAACCCAGGGCTGGCCGCGGGTGGTGAGCTTGGCGAAGGGTGCGATGAGCTGCTGAGCTTGCTCGCGGCGGACTCCTTCTTGAACTTCGATGCGGGCTGCGGTTAGCTCGGCAAGGCCTTTGCCGGCGACTTGGGGATTGGGATCTTGGCATCCGGCGACGACCCGTGCGACGCCTGCCTGAATTAGGGCCTGGGTGCAAGGGCCGGTTTTGTCTTGGTGGCAGCAGGGTTCGAGGGTGACGTATGCGGTTGAGCCTCGGGCGGCTTCGCCAGCGGCAGAGAGGGCTTCGACTTCGGCGTGGGGCGAGCCGAACTTTTGATGCCATCCTTCGCCGACTATTTTCGAGTGCTGAACAAGAACGCAGCCTACTTGCGGGTTTGGCTCGACCTGTCCGCGACCAAGGACGGCAAGCTCTAAAGCGCGAGCCATGAATTTCAGGTCGTTGTCAGACGTGGGCATCGGGGGAAGAGGCTGGAGGGGTTAGGTTTTAGGCTGTAGGGGGAATCATCAAGCGGGTTCGACCCCTCCCCTAGTATTCCATCGCAGCTTGGTTTTCGGGTGCACTGCTGGCTTGTCCAGGAGTGCGAAGCGGGTACCCGGCGTCCACTGCTGGGCAAGCCAGCAGTGGCACCCAACTCGAATGTTGAGCTGCGGGGAGGGGGATTGTTGTTTTCGCAGTGGCGTTGCTGCCACCGCTAATGAATTCCTGTTGGATTGCTAGGGGGTCCAGATGGGCGATTTTTCGCTGCCGGTGGGTTCGGGTGTTGAGGCGGAGTCGGGCGTCCAGATTCTTCCGCTTTCTTCTGCGGGCGGGGCGGCGGGCGTTCCTCCGGCTGGCGGAGCGGCGAGCAGGCCGGCTTCGGTGAGCATTCGGTGGGTTGCCTCGGCGACGCCGGGCTCTTCGAGGTGATTGTTGCGGATTTCTACGAGCAGTTGCTGGATTTTCTCGGCGATGCCGTGTTGGATCGAAAGCTCTATTTCCATGAGGACCCATTCGGCAACCGATTGGCCGTGTTGCTGAGACCAAGTGCGTGCTTTTGCAGCCCACGAGAAAGCTTGCTCGTGGGACGTTTCGAGGCGAATCAGTTGGCGATAGCCGGGCGTTGGGTCAACGCCTTCTTCCAATTGTGGGCGATTGATCAATTCCTGGGCGACGAGCAGGGTGGCTAAGTTGGCCCCCATTAGGACGGTGCGGTCGAGAAACTGGGCGAGCGGCTTGTCTTCGACTTTGGAGAGATCGAGCCGAGGCACGCGTACAATCGGTAACAGTTCGAGATTGAGCCCGGTGGGATCAATTTTTTCGGGTTCCGCAATCTGGAGTTTCGCGCGTAGGTCGACAAACAAAGGTAATTCGTCGGGGTTGGCTGCGGCTTGCTCGATAATGAGAGCGCTTGCCAACAGCGGAATACGTAGCGAGGCATCGCCGACGGCATCCTGGGGCGATTTTCCATTGAGGGCGGCACGCGGGGCGGCGGTCCAGCGGTTGAGAATGGCATCTCGCCGCTGCTCGGCAAGCAATTCTTGACGGTAAGCAATCGGCGTGTCGTCTGGCAATCGCCAGCGCCAGCTAAGAGCCTCTTCGCTAATCGATTTTTGGGCCATGACTTCGTCTTCGAGCAGTTGGCCAATCGTCTCGCCGGCGATGTTTGCCAAGAGGCTTTGGACTTCGTCGAACTGCGAGTCGCGGTCGGTCGTCATTTCAAGACGTGCATCGCGATCGGTTCGTTTGCCGTAGAGGCTTAGGAAGGCAACGACGCTGGGTATTTGGTCGCGAGGTAGGTCGACGCCTGTGCTTGGAGTTTCTCGGTCGAGTAAGATGTGGGCGCTGCGCGGGCGTGTTGCTTCATCTTCTTCTTGATGTTGGGGATCGAGCGGATAATTTTCTACCCGTTTGTCGGTTGATAATATCTCGGCTAGCTTTTCGATATCGTTAACAGGGTAAGCCAATTTGACGGTATCAAGCGTTGGGTCGGATAGCTCGGGATCGACCAGTTGGGCCAAAGCTTCGGCTTCGATGGAGTTGTCCAGCGGAGCGTCAAGTTGGCTGTACTCGTGTAGTCCGGCTGCGAAGGCCTTCGACTGTCCGATCCAACCTCGCATCACGGCCAAGTTGAAGACGACCTCTGGCACGGGGCCGACTTCTTCACGCAATTTTGCAAGCATCGCTTCGGCACGGCGCCACATTCCTCGCGAGGACTGCTTGGTAGCCTCTTCAAATTGCGATTTCCATTCGACCCCCTCGGGGCAATCGTTTAGCAGCAGGTACTCGCGCATCAAGAGCGGCAAGCCGGCCTGGAGATTCATTCGCAGTAGCAGCTCAACGGCGCGGTTGTCTTGTTTGGGTGCGATTGTGGCGTAGAGCAAGAGGTGTCCTCGGGCGGCTATCAATTCGCCTTCCATGAGCAAGGCCTGTCCCACGGCACCGATTGCTTCGAGCACGCGCAAGGGCATGTCGTCGGTGAGTTGTTCGAGAGCGTCTTGCAAGGGACCGATGGCTTTGGTTCCCGTTTCGGTCGAAGCGGCTAGCAATGCTGCTTGGGCGTGTGCCGAGGCGTTGTTGGGATGGGCGGCGAGAAAGACTTGGATGGTCTCGCGTGCAGCATCCAAGTCGTGCATGGCCAATTGGAGCGAGATATAAAGGTCGAGTAGCGACTCGCGGTTTGGCTGTTTCTTGAGCAGCTGCTCGACATGTTTTAGCGCAGCATGGGGCTGCTCGCCATCGACCATTTGCTGAACTTTTTCGATCTCAGTGGCGAGGTCGGAGCAGCAAAACTTTAGCTTTTTTCCGCTGCCGCAAGGGCACGGCGAATAGGGGTCGATGGCCATGGCGATTCGAGTTCCTTACAGAATCGGGAAAAGCCGCAACGTAGGAAGTTAGCTGAGTGCGGCAATACGGATCGTACCATAGTCGCGTTCCAGCGGCGAGTCGGCAGCTAGCTCGCTAAGGCGGTTCGTTTTTCTTCGATGAGTGCGATTAAGGCCTTTTGCGGGTCGGCGAATTTTTTGATTCCTTCTTTCATGAGCTGATCTTCGAGCTTCTGCATATCAACTTGGGCTTCGATTTCTTCGATCACCGCTGTGGGGGGCATCTGGTCGATGGTTTTGGTGAAAAGATGTCCGCTTTTTTCCACCGCCTCGTTGACCGAGGGGGGGTTGGTTTGGATGTCGCTGCCGATCAGGGCGCCGATGTATTTCCAAGGCGAATCGTCAGGATTTTTGGTGCCGGTGCTGGCGAAGACGATTTCTTGTTGGAGCGGGGTTCTCTGTTTTTCCCAGAAGGCTTGGTTGTCTTGCCAGATGAGTTTTGCGTTGACGATTCCCGTCTGCCCTTGGGCTGCATCCGAGAGCTGGGGGACGTGCTGCTGGGTGTAAACGTCGACTCGGGAAACGAAGATGCTGTAAACACTTTTGAACTTATCTAGGGAATCGAGCCGCTGAGCACCTCGCCAGATGGCATCGCGAGCAGCCTGATATTGCCCCGAGGTAAAGATCAGCGTCACATTCAGGGGCACACCACGGGCGGCAAGTTCTTCGACTGCCACGAGGCCGGCTGTGGTGGCCGGGACTTTGATCATCCGGTTCGGACGGTTGGCAGACCACTTGGTGCCAAGTTCGAGGTATTTTGCCACTCGATCGTCGAGTGAAAGCGAGTTTGCTGGATCTTCAAGCAGCGGGTCGACTTCAAAACTTACGTAGCCGTCATTGCCAGCGGTGGCTTGCCACACAGGCAAGAACACTTCTTGGGCAGCGGCGACCACTTGGTCGGTGAGGCTCCAGGCAGCATCGTAGGCGGAAAGTTTTTCGTCGCCTAATAGTCGCGACAACTCCTGATCGTAGCGTCCGGTCTTGATCAGGTTGCTGATGATGATCGGATTTGAAGTCGCCCCGGTAGCGCCTTGCAGGCGGCTGGCTTGGACGAGATCTGGGTCGACCGAGTCGAGCCACAATTTGGTGCCTGCCTCGATGAGAGCAGCTAGAGGTGAACTCATGGGAAATATAGGAACTCCAAGTGAAATGAAATGTTTGATCCACAGAGGGCGATTCTTCCTTCAAGCAGCTACCGCCACAACCCCCGCGGCCGATTTTGGAGGGTGTTCATGATGTAAAATATGCCCATCGCCCTAATTTCAGCACTGGGAAAGCCCTCGATATCCCAGAGATTGCTAGCATGATTTTAGGAGGGCTGCGAGACATCTACGAGTTGCCCATGGCCCTGCTAGTTATTCGAATTGTAGCGAATTTTTTGATTCTAGCGGTTATTCCTGTTCCGCGGCGAATCAGCGGACGATGAAACCCTTGTGCAAGATTTCGGCGTGATGTTCGCTAATCTGAGCAGTTCAAAAGTTAGGGAGGCCATTGTGGCAAACAAGAAACTATTTCTCCTAGCCTTAATTGGTCTAGGTTTATCTGGTGTGAGAATAGCTGCTCAGGAGCAGCTTGCGGCTCCGACGTACGAGATCCCCGGCGATCCTCCGCCCCAGCTGGCTGTGCCCGAGGATTTTGGTTCGGGCACTCGTTCTCCAGGGCCTGCGAGCGAACTACCTATCCCTGACGATAGCTCGTCTGAAGGGAGCTTGGAACCGTTTGCCGATTCGGTGGGCTCGGGAGGTTTCGCCGAGTCGGTCGAGGAGTTTGCGCTTCGTGACGAAACGTGTTTCGCTTACGAGCCAGCGCTGCTGGAAAGCTCGGGATCTTGGGTGCGTCGAGGTTTTTGGTACAGCGAGGTCGATGTTGTGATCTCGGATCGAATTTGGAGCAAGGATGGTACCGTGCTGATGAGCCAAGTAGTTGGCAGTAGGTTAACCCCGTTGGGACGAACCCAACTTGTCACCAATGCTCTGGCCATTAACGGGGGGCAATTTGGCGCCGAAGCAGCACCGCGTCTCAAGTTGGGTCGGTTTCTCTTTCGAGACGGTGAGAATCGCGACCATGCGGTTGAATTTATCATCTATGGCGGTGGGCAGTGGGCTCAGGATGGCCGACTTGATGCGAGTACTGTGAATTCTGCAAATACCACGAGTTTGTCTTCACCGCCGACGAGTACGGCTTTTAATAGGGCAACGAGTTCGCAGTTTGACTACACAAGCCGGCTCAATAGCTTTGAGATGAACTACCATGTTTCTACAAGAATGCGAAAAGACCGTATGGAGTTGGAGCCGAGTGGCCAGTGGGTTCGCCGTGCCCAGCCTTCGATGACGCGTTCGCTGATCGCCGGCGTTCGCTATATCAACCTCGAAGAAGGTCTCGTGTGGCAAGCCTTTGGCATACCGGATGCTAACAACGACAACAACCTTGAGACCGGGCTGTACAATGTCCGCGCCGACAACGACATGATCGGAACTCACCTTGGGTTTTCGGTCGCCCATGAACGGGCCCTTTGGAGCATTGGTTTTCGATTGAAGGGCGGAATATTTCTGAATCGTTCCGACGTCGATTCTTCGTTCTCCGTTACTGGCGACGTTACCTCAGGTGGGAGCCGAATCGAAGAGGATAACTTGACATTTCTGACCGATGCGGCGGTGATTGCCAAGTGGCATTTGCGTCCCAACGTGTCGCTCCGAGTTGGCGTCGAAGGCTTGTTCTTGACTTCGATGGCGTTAGCTCCCGATCAATTGGATTTTGCTCCGGTAGGGACTTCGGCAAGAATTGCTGGCGGCGATGTGGCCTTCCTTGGAGGCCTTATTGGTCTAGAAACGTATTGGTAATCGACGCTAGCCGGGTGCCTCTCGCGGGGTCTGTTGTTTGCCACATTGTGGCGTAAATGCAGACCTTGCCAGCTTTTCCGGCTAGGAAAGCAGGGAGGCCCCCTGGCGATCGTTGCAGAGCATAAAGATTGGCGCATCGCATCGCTAAGTGACAACTGGCTAAGCATTTGGAGAGCCTGTTGCGGTAGACTTTTTCGCTAGTTCAGGGTAGCCTGGGTGAGTTCACTGTGCTTGCGCTAGCGAGCCAAGCATGTGCCGAAATCGTGGCTGGCGGGTTAGCTTCCTTTCATTCACTTGACACGCTGAAGCCATCACGTTCTCGGACTATCGTTATAGATTCTCCGTCATTTTCTTAACTCTCTAATAGATTCTTAAATCTAAAGAGCCGATGAAGCAACCTTCATTCTTGGCACGTAAAACGTTGGGGCAACCCAACTACTTTTTACTCGCGATGGCGTTTGTGTTCATCGTTGCGTTCGTTCCGCGCGGTGTGAGGAGGGCGGTCGAGGGTAATACGAATAAGGCGGAAGACTGGTTGCCGGCCAATTATTCCGAGTCGATCGACTTGCGGTGGTTTCGCGACCATTTCATGGGCGAGCAGTTTGCGCTGGTTAGTTGGGATGGCTGCACTCTAGGCAATGACGAGAAGCTGCAATTTCTTGCCAAGAAGCTTGTGCCAAGTGAGGAGTTGCTTGCCAACGCGGAACCTGATTCTGATCTCCACTTACGCGCAAGTTGGTACAAGAACATTATCAGTGGGCCTGCGGTTCTTGAGGAACTGATGGCGACTCCTCTGAGTCTCAGTTACGGAGAGGCGATCAAACGAGTTGAAGGTGCCCTGGTGGGCCCTGTCCTGTTCGACGCCGACGGGAAGTCGTTGGGCAACGAGGCTCGCACGACTTGTCTGATTGTTTATCTTACCGAAGAAGCCACTTTCGATAATCGGACGATGCGGCGCGCCATCGAGAAGATCACCGAGATTGCTTCGACCGAGTGTGGTATTGCAGAAGAGACAATCCACATGGGTGGTCCGCCGGTCGACAATATTACGATCGACGTCGAAGGCGAGCGGACCCTGATCCGACTGGCGTCGCTGTCTGGAATCGTCGGTCTGACGCTTTCGTTTTGGTGCTTCCGCAGCATAAAGCTTACCTGTATTGTTTTTGCGGTTGGCGTACTTAGCGCGGGCATGAGCCTGGCGTTTGTGTTTTATTTTGGCATTGTCGAAATGATGATAACGGGTCTTCCGACGGCCCGCTTAGGAACGGTCGATGCGATTTTGATGTCGATGCCTGCGGTGGTTTACGTGCTTGGTCTCTCGGGCGCGATTCATATAGTGAACTACTACCGCGATGCGCGGCGCGACAATGGAGTTGAGGGAGCGGCTGAAACAGCAGTGAGATTTGGCTGGGGCCCTTGTGCTTTGGCTGCGTTCACGACTGCGGTGGGTTTAGGCTCGTTGTACACGAGTGATATTCTCCCGATTAAAAAATTCGGCATGTTTACGGCTTTCGCGGTGCTGGCCACGGTTGGGGTGCTGTTTACGGTGCTCCCGGTTTTCTTGCATCGATTCCCAGTGAGCGACGACCTGATTCGACGCCAGTCTGGGGGGGACGATGACGATCACTTACCGGGATGGGCAAAACGGCTGTTCGGGTTCGTGGTTGGTCGGTACGCACTTACCTGCGTGATGTGGGCTGTGGTGATGAGCGTGTTCGCGTTTGGCTTCACTCGCATTGAAACATCGGTCAGTCTTCTGAAGCTGTTGGATAAGGACACGGACCTGATTCACGATTATACGTGGTTGGAAAAAAATCTAGCAAATCTTGTCCCGATGGAGCTTGTGCTTACGATCCCGAAGGAGCGTTGCCGAACTGCGGATGAACATGCCGAGGAGGGGGGCGATCAGTATCGCAACACGATGCTCGAGCGGCTGCATTTGGCGCGGATGGTCCAAAACCGCATCGAAAGCTTGCCCGAGATTAGCCGCGTGATGTCGGTTGCGACCTACACGCCCAAGAGCACCAATTCAGGAAACAAGAGCGCCGATCGTAGCGGCGACTATGCGAAAAACAAGAGCTTGGAAGAGAATCGCAATGCGCTTGAGGAAAGCGGGTATTTACGGGTTGAACAAGAACCTGGTAGTAACCGCGAGCTGTGGCGCATCAGCGCCCGGGTTGCGGCACTTGGTCCTGATGGCGAGGGTGTCGACTATGGGACGTTTGTCGAACAGCTCAAGACGGCTGTCGACCCGGTGCTTGTTGCTTACCAGCAACGCGATATGGTTGTCGAGCAGTTGCACGCAGCAGGTAAGAAACTGGATGGCGCACAGGTTTGCGTTTTGTACCGTACGCCCGATGGCGAGGCCTCGGCTCCGACGGAAGCCTCTCAGGAGTCGGTGCTTGCGGGCTTGCTTCGCACGAGCGGCGTCGAACCTCGGATTCAAGCCGATGGCAAAAAGAGCAAGGGGCTTTCGACCTACAACCTTGCTGAAATTGACGCCCATCAAGGCGATGCCAAGTACTTGGCGAACGTTATTTCAGCGCTTAGCAAGCAGGATGCGTTGGTCCTGGTCTCGGCGGGGAGCGACCCGGCGGCCAAGCAGCTGGCCGATGCGGGCTTGCAGGTAATCGATGTTTCGGTTGTCCCTGTTTACGAAGAGTCTGCTGCGATTCCTCTTGCCGAAGGCCAACAGCTACGCCCTATTCGGGCGGTCTACACCGGCATGATACCGTTGGTTTATAAAACACAGCGGCAGCTGCTGTACAGTCTTAACGATAGCATCATGTGGGCGACCGTCTTGATTGCGGTAGTGATGATGTTTGTTTTGCGTAGCCCCATAGCGGGTTTGATTTCGATGGTTCCGAATGTTTTCCCGATCGTCATTATCTTTGGTGCGATTGGCTGGCTGGGTATCAAAGTCGATATTGGTATTATGATGACTGCGAGCGTCGCACTTGGAGTTGCGGTTGACGATACGGTTCATTATCTAACTTGGTTCCGTCGCGGTGTTTTGATGGGAATGGATCGGCGTGAAGCTGTGATGCTTGCGTACGACCGTTGTGCGACGGCGATGCTGCAAACCACGATAATCGGCGGGTTTGGTCTCGCGGTCTTTGCGACCAGTACTTTTACACCCACTCAGCAGTTTGGCTATCTGATGATTTCGATGCTTGCTGCTGCCTTGGTCGGAGATTTGCTTCTGCTGCCTGCGATCTTGGTTAGCCCGTTGGGTAGATTCTTCGGCGGCAGGGCTCCGGCTTGCGTGAAGGCATCGAGATCAGAGCCCGGCAGTGATTTTACCTCCACGGAAAGCCTGGCCGATTCTTTGCCGGTCGAACCGGTACTTCTGACAGAGCATCCACCTCAGCAGCCTGCGACTCAACCGGATACACTTGGTACGAGTGCCTCGGCCAATTCTCAAGAGATGCTACATCAAGAGCTTCAAGGTCCTCACGCGGCCCTTCATGCGAAGCTTCGCAATCTGCGACGCGACTTGCCGTAGAGTTCTTTGCCACTCGATGCGTAGCCTGCTTTCGGTGCTGCGTTTTCTGCGATATGATTAGTGTGTGTCGCACGGACGTCTCTCGGCCACCGTACTGGCATTTTAACGTCAAATCGTGTTGTGAGCAGAATACCCTGCTCTAACGACTTCGCCCTCCATTTTGCATTCGAGAAGCCTGCGTTATGTCCCGTCGTAATATGCTTTTGCTAACTGCCGCTGCGATAATTTCGTATGCGTGCTACGTACGTGCCGAGCAGAATCCTTATGCTCGTTATGTTGCGGGCGGTTATTCGATCATCGATCGTTGGGCTTTGCAGAACCCTCCCGACCAGGAGCTTTTTGAGGGGGCGATGAGAGGGATGGTCGAAGTGCTCAAGAAACATGGCGATGAGCACTCGCTGTTTGTTGACGAGGAACAACGCGATGTCTTTCGTGAGGAGTTGACTCAGGAGTTTGGCGGCGTGGGGATCAGGATTCGTCAGCTTGGGGAGCCGCCGCTGCTGACAATTGTCGGGCCCCCCGAGCCTGGTACGCCTGCGTTTCGTGCTGATATTCGGTCGGGCGATCGCATTACGGCCCTGGACGGCAAGCCGACCGAGGGCATGGAGATGCTCGAGGTTCTCAAGATCATGCGGGGCAAAACGGGCGACGCGGTGGTTCTTACAATCATTCACCAGGGCGAAGAAGCGGCTCAAGATATTTCGCTTACCAGGGCGGTTATTACGCTTGAATCTATCTTAGGTGATCTTCGCAAGGAGGATGGCAGTTGGATTTTTCGGCATGAGCATGACCCTCGAATCGGCACCATTCGCATTACCAGTTTTGGCGATAAGACCGAGGCCGAACTTGTCCATTCGCTCGCTTCGCTCTGTGGGACAGCGGTCGAGGATCCGATCGAAGCCTTAGTGCTCGATGTTCGTGACAACTATGGCGGTGCTCTTGATGCTGCGGTAGGCATTAGCGACCTTTTTTTACGAGCAGGTCTTCCGATCGTAACTACGCGAGGCCGCAACGAGGTTTCTCGCGATCGTTTCGTTTCGACAGGCAGCGGTGGCTATGCCGATTTGCCGTTGTCGATTCTCGTCAATCATAATAGCGCAAGCGCTGCCGAAATACTTGCCGCCTGCTTGCAAGACTACAACCGTGCTGTCGTGATTGGTCAGAGATCGTACGGAAAGGGAACGGTCCAACGGTTGGTACGAGTCGAGTCGGGCCGCAGCATGTTGAAGCTGACGTCGGCAACTTATTGGCGTCCCAGTGGTCGAAACATCCATCGGATGCGGGACGACGACGAAAACGCTCTTTGGGGAGTTTCTCCTAATGAAGGTTTTGCCGTCGTTCTTGATGACGAGGCGTACCTTGAATGGCGACACTATCGGCGACGTCGTGATTTGCTAGGCAATGGCAACCACAGCCCGTTGGCCGAACAGATCGATAAGCAGGATGGCAAACCTCCCGAAGCGTACGTTGACGAGGCGCTCGAAAAAGCCGTCCGTCACATGCAAGCTGAGCTCGACAAATCGCCTAATCCGTAAACTTTTCACCTCGTTACAGAGCGATTGCAAAACCTACCGCGAAAAGCTGCTTTTTCTGAGACAACGTAAATTTACGTAAGTCTAGTCACTGGAACGATTTGCGTTATTTATTGGCCTTGCGATGGGTCTCTGTATAGTTTTGGCACGAGAACTGCAATATCATTCTCCCACTCGCGGAGGCAGCCTAATGGCAAGGCCCCGCCGGGCTGTTGTGCTCAGCTCCGAGGCCAAGGGATGAATTGGCTCGGGCAGCACGCGCCTCTTTTCAAGACTCTTATGACGAATCTCAAATTGGGCGAATTCTTGCCCACATGTGCAAAGGAATACTCATGGTTGCTCCTCTTAGAACAAAGAAGATTTTCTGTACGATCGTTCGCGTCGAAGCGGTTGAGGACCTACGAAATGAATCGCCTAACCGAGATGTAACGTCGAATCGTTTCTCTACTCGCCCAAGCCGATTGTTGCCTTGGGCCGATCCTTATATCGCGAAGCTGGTTCGTAACCTTCAGGAAGAAGTCCGAAGCGAACGACGAGGGGACGCCTCGGAGCGAGCGGACCTCGACCCTCCAAGTCCTACGACGGACACGGAGGGCGGCTTGCTTGAAGAAACACGCTGGAACCTGTGGGACGATTCTTACAGTGATTTGCCCGAATAGGTTGATGGCCTCAATTCGTAGCCTTAGGGTGGCACGATCTTAGCTTTCCGCGTAGTTCGGCTACGATGAAGAAGGAGCCTGTGATGCAGATCAGCTGGTCGGGCCCGGCGAGTTGCTGGGCCAACTGCCACGCGTCGTTGGGAGAATCTTTCACGGTCACCCGATTGGCGGTGTCTGGTATTGCTAAGCGGGCCATTTCTTCGCATACCACACGACTTAATTCGGTCGATGCAACGGCTCGTGGGTTGTCTTGGTATGCCGTGACAACAACTTGCCCGAAGTGGGGCAAGAGCACTCGAATGATTCCTTTGACGTCTTTGTCGTGGGTAGCGGCTAAGAGCAAAACACGTTTGCCGCCGGGGAAAGTTGCTTCGAGAGTCTCGACCAGTGCCTCGGCTGAGGCCACGTTGTGAGCCACGTCGACGATGACGGTTGGTCGGCGACTCATAATTTCAAATCGACCAGGCAGCGATAGCTCTGATAAAGCTTGTCGAATTGCGGTCGTCGAGATGGGCCAGCCTTGGCGGCGGAGTTCAGCGATGGTCGCGATGGCAAGTGCAGCGTTGCCTGCTTGGTGTTCGCCCAGCAAGCGTAATGGCAAGCCGGTGAGTCGCAGATGCTCGTCGGCAAAGTCGCCATCGAAATCTAACCGTCCAAGAGTTTCGTGGTTCTCTTGTAGTAGGGGAGGGCGGTAACGGTAGCGAAAGTCCCGCCCTGCGGTCACGATACGGCAGCCATGCTGTTTGGCAATCTCTGCGATGACTTGTTGGGGGGCTTTGTCGATATGGCCGCAGAGTACGGGCACGCCAGGTTTGACGATGCCCGCTTTTTCGGCAGCGATTTCGGGCAAGGTAGTGCCCAGCTGTTTCGTGTGGTCGAGGCTGATGCTCGTGATAACGGCCACGGTTGGCTGGCACACATTGGTGGAATCGAGCCGACCTCCTAGCCCGACTTCAAGCACGGCAACGTCGACCTTGCGCTGTGCGAAGTGCATCAGAGCCAAGGCCGTGGTCAGCTCAAAGTAGGTGGGGCCCATTGAGGAATCGTCTTGCGATAGCTCGCGGTCCATTGCCTGGACGACAGGTTTAAGCTGCTCGACGAGCGTCGCTAGCTCTTCTCCTGTGCAGGGCAAGCCGTTGATGGCAAACCGTTCTTCGATTCGATCGAGATGGGGCGAGCTAAAGAGACCGGTTTCGTAGCCAGCGGCATGCAGAATGGCGGAGACCATCGAGGCGGTCGAACCTTTTCCTTTGGTGCCTGCGACATGCACGATTGGCATCCCTGCGTCGGGGTTGCCAAGGCGAGTGAGTAGCTGTCGCATTCGATCGAGCTTTAGCTGGCGGCGACCGTAGGGGATGGTCGGGGTCTGCTCGAAATTGATTCGACCTAACAGAAAACTTATCGCTTCGTCTCGCCGACGCGATATTTCAGATTTAGGCATGCTGGATTGCAAAGTTTTTTACTTCCTGTTTCAAGCACGAGAAGGTGAATTTCTTTCAGCTCGCGTACCTCAAGAATATCACGCGGTTGGCGTTGCGGGTACCGCCTTTGCGGGCAACAGCGCAGAGCGGTTTGCGCGTGAAAAAGGGCCGACGGGGTGCGGGATACCTCGTCGGCCCTCAGGAGGGGGAGACTCAATTGGATGGGATTGTCTCGACGACGAAGGAGCGTTTGGCGTTGTCCGGCTACCCGCAGGGCAAGGCCGCTCGATTCGTCGCATTTCTCTTCTACCGCCAGGAGTAAGGGCAAACCTGGTGCCAAAGTCGAATTTGTGAGGGTAAACAGGAGCCTCTTGTGCCAGGCCTGCTCGTTGGCACGAAGAAACAAGGTTGAATCGCATTTTGGCAGTCTCGTGTCTGAGGATGGCAGTAGGGAAGAGCGGTTGTAGTTTTTTCCAGATTTGGTTGTAGAAACTGCCAAATTGTATGAACCCCGGGGTGGCGGGGTGCGTATTTAGATGTTGTTGTGAAATTACCGGGCGCTTACGCTACCGGCTCGCCTTTTGCTGTATTGGAGGCTCGGCTATGATGGGCTGTTCCTGCTAGCAAGCGGTGAAGCTGCCTCCCTCCTCCCCTGCCCTCTACTGAAAAACCTCCCACCTGGGTTCACGATGCTGCTGTTGGAAAATGTTCGTAAGTCGTATCGAGAGCCCAATGGCGAGCCGCTGCCGATTCTTGATATCGAGCGTTTTCACCTTGATGCTGGCGAGCAGGTCGTGCTTCGAGGTCGAAGTGGTTGCGGCAAAACGACACTGCTGAACTGCATTTCGGGTCTGACCACGGTAGACGAGGGCCGAATTTCGATCAAAGGCCGCGATTTGGTGGGGTTGCACGAAGTAGCTCGCGATCGGTTTCGTGCCCGGCATATTGGATTCGTCTTCCAAACTTTTAATTTGCTTCCGGCATTTAGTGCGCTCGAAAATGTGCTGCTTGGCATGACGTTTACGGGTCAGAAAAGCGACAGCGGGCGAGCCAAGCGGTTGCTTGAAGAAGTGGGCCTGGGGCATCGGCTTACGCATAAGCCTTCTGCGCTGTCGGTTGGCGAGCAGCAACGGGTTGCTGTGGCCCGGGCGCTGGTGAATCGGCCGTCGCTGTTGTTGGCAGACGAACCGACGGCCAATATCGACCCTGCGCACCAGCAGCAAGTGATTGATCTACTTCGTACTGCTTGTGAAGAGGAAAAGGTGGCGATGCTGTTGGTGACGCATGCTCCGGAAGTTTCTGATCAGTTTGATCGTGTTGAGTTTCTTGAGAAGATCAATCGGGCCGCGTTAGTTTCGAGTCGTGAGTCGTGAGTTGTTCATTGTTTTCTTTTACCCTTAGTTTGCTATGACGTTTTGGAAAATTGCTTGGCGGAACATGCAGCAGCGGGCGCTTGCGTCTTCGCTGACCGGGTTGTCGATGGCGCTGGGCGTGGCGCTAATGATTCTTGTGATTGTTATCCACGAAGTGACGGTGCAGCAGTTTTCGAGTGATGCACAGGGCTACCATCTAATCGTGGGCGGTAGCAAGGGCGGCGATGTGCAGTTGGTGATGAATACGGTTTTTCACATTGGCAACCCGCTTTATCCGATTCCGTACAGCTACTATAAAGAATTCACCGAGGGCCGCTATGCGCCCTACACCAAGGTTGCGATTCCGTATTGCATTGGCGATAGTTTTCATGCCAATGGGTGGCGGATGCGAGTCGTAGCGACGACGCCGGACCTTTTTGACAAAATTTCTTACGGTGCCAACGCCGATGGGACGGACAAACATTACGAGTTTCGGGAAGGCCGAAACATCAATACAGAGCACTTTTTTGAAGCCGTGCTGGGCTCTGTCGCAGCTAAAAAATCGAGCCTCAAAGTGGGCGATACTTTTCAGCCTACTCATGGCATGAGCGCCGAGGGAACGAAGCATATCGAATTCGAGATTGTTGGAATCTTGAAACCAACCGGGACGGCGAACGATCGCGCGCTGTTTGTGAACGTGGAAGGGTTTTATTTGCTTGAGGGACATGCGTTGTCAGCTGAAGCGGACGACGCCTTGGTTGCTGGTTTGGAATCGGCACACGAAGAGCACCACGACCCAGATGACCCGAATCGGGGCCGTACACGGCTTCCTGAGGCTCAGCGGGAAGTTACTTCGATATTGGTGCTTTGCAACAACGACTTGAGCATGATGGCCCTTGATCAGGCAATTAACAAAGGCAAAGATCGGACGGCGATTGCGGTGATGCCGGGCTACTTGGTTCAAGACATGCTCGACAAGGTAATCGGACCGGTGCGTGTGGTGCTGATGGTGCTTACGGTTTTGATTGTCGTCGTGGCGGGGATTAGCATTTTGGTCAGCATCTACAATTCGATGAGCGAACGGAGCCACGATATTGCGGTGATGCGGGCGCTGGGCGCCAGCCGCGCGGCGGTGATGGGAATCGTGATGGTGGAGTCGATATTGCTTTCGCTTCTAGGCGGGCTAGTGGGGGTGCTGCTTGGCCATGCTTGCCTGGCGCTGGCGAGCCCGTACGTTGAGGCCCATGCAGGCATTGTGCTTCGATTTTGGCAATTCAATTGGTACGAAAGTTTGCTGATCCCTGGGCTGGTGATCTTTGCCTCGCTGGTCGGCTTTTTGCCCGCCTTGACGGCCTACCGCACCGATGTGGGGCGGTCGCTCGGAGGCGGTCGGTAATTTAGCGAATCGACAAATTCAAACGAAATATTATCATCAAAACTATGAATACCTATCATCAACGCCGAAACCAGTTGACTATCCTTGCACTGGTAAGCGTCGGGTTGCTTACGCAGAGCCCGCTCGCGAGAGCCTGTCCTTTTTGTAGCGTTGCTTCGCAAACGCTTAGCGAAGAATTGGCAGCTGCCGAGGCGGCGGTGATTGTTAAGCTAGTGAAGGCAGCTCCTTCGGTTGCGTTGAATGCCGACGATTCTGCCAGTTTGGGTGCCGCTAATCCGGATACTGGCATGGCGCAGTTTGCGATCGAGGAAGTGATACTTGGTAAAGAAAAGATTGGCGATTTGGAGCAAATCGAGGTCGTCTATTTTGGCGAAAACGAAGCGGACAAGAGTTTCCTTATCAGCGGCATCGCAGGCGAGCCGATTGACTGGACGACGCCGCTGCCGCTTTCGGCGCGTGCGGTTGAGTATGTCAAACATCTGGGGGAGCTTCCTGAGAAGGGACCCGACCGTTTGAGCTTTTTTCTTGGACACCTCGAAGACGAGGACCCGCTGTTGGGACAAGATGCCTATGACGAATTTGCGAGGGCGCCTTACGACGAGATCTCGGCGATGGCCGACCGACTCGATCGCCAGCAGTTGACCCGTTGGATTGAGGACCCCGATGTGGGCCCGACCCGACGGCGATTGTATCTCACTTTGCTAGGCGTTTGCGGAGGCGAAGAAGATATCGCGATGCTCGAAGCTCTGTTGCGATATGATTACCAGCAAATGAAGCCTGGTATCGCGGCGATGGTTTCGCTAATGGGCATCCATGGCTCGGCTATCGGGACCACGCTTGTCGACGAGTTGACGCGAGCCGATGTGCGCCGGAAACGGCAATGCCTTGATGCCTTGATTGCTGCCTACCTTAAGCTCAAAGGACCTGAGGGGCTGCCACTCATTGAAGAACAGTTTCTCAGCAATCCTTCTGCCGAGTATACGCACGTTTATGCGACCATTATGGCACTTCGATTTCATGGAGAAGAATCGAAAGAAATTCCGATCGAGCGTTTGCAGCAATCGTTGCGGCTGGTGCTCGACAATCACGAAATCGCGGACCAAGTAATTCCCGACCTGGCTCGCTGGGAAGATTGGACCATCCTTGATCGGTTGGTTTCGATGTTCAAAGATTCTGAAAAAGATGCCTGGATTCGTCAGCCGGTGATTTCTTACTTGCTGACCGCAGGGGAACTTTCGGGCGACGTGGGTACGCGAGCGAACGAGGCGATTGTCGAACTTGAAGCACTCGACCCGAAAGGGGTGAAACGAGCGCGAAGCTACATGGCGTTTGGGCTGCTCGCCCGAGCGGGTGCGAAACCTAAGGCGAAGCCTGATACTGAAGCGAACGCGAAGCTGGATACAAAAGCGAATTCTGAAGCTAGTGCAAAAACGATTGACGAGACGCTCGCCGAGCAACCTGGAGCTCGTGAGACGACTGAGACGCCAGCAGCTGTGGCGGGGTCCTCCGCTGCTGAAACCGTTGCCGCCGTGGTTGAAAAAGAGGAGGCGGAAATCGTGGAATCGACTCCTCAGCCCAGCAGGCTTGCGATTGTTGGCATCCCACTTCTGGCTGGTCTAGTATTGATGGGTGTCTTTGCGATCCTTCTTCGAGGGTCTCACGTCCATTCTTCCAGTAAGCGTTCTTAGTTCACCGTACCAACGATATAACTATGTCTACGACCGAAGCAGCTTCTGAACTCAATGATTCTTCGAGCGATCCACTCGACGACAATTTCGAGTACCGCCCGTTGAGTAGCGGCGCGATTGCGGCGTCGATATTTGGGGTATTGGGCTTGCTCACCTTTGCGGCGGGCAACGTAAGCCTTCAGTCTACGCTGATGCTGTGCCCGATTCCGCTGCTTGGTTTGGTGATCGGGCTCAAGGCTTTGTCGAGTATCCGTTCGATGCCTGACCAGATAAGTGGGAACAAACTGGCCCTTGCGGGTGTTGTTCTTTCGGCAACTGGCTTGTTTGGTGGCCTGAGTTTCGCCAGCTACGTCCATGCGACCGAAGTTCCAGACGGCTATATCCGCACCTCGTTTTTTGAGTTTCGGCCAGACGAAATCGAAGTTCGCAGTAATGTGGTTGTGCCTGATGATATTCAAAATCTGGATGGCAAGCGAGTTTTCATTAAGGGTTATATCCGCCCAGGCACCACGGTGACCAAGGAAGGTTCGCCGATGAGTCACCATGTGGGGCGTTTTCTTTTGGTTCGCGATAACAACGAATGTTGTTTTGGAGATCAATCGAAGGTGAAGTATTACGACCAGATGTTGGTTACGCTGACAGGCACACGAACGACCGACGATTCTCGAAAGTTGGTCCGCGTGGGCGGCATCTTACGCAGCGAGGCAGCCCACCTGATGCGAAGAGATGGGCTACCGGTCTACACACTAGAAGCGGACTATCTGAAATGATCTCTGCCCGAGTGTTTCTTGCCGCGATTATTGTCATAGCACCGCTCGGTAGCGGCTGTAGCCGCCCGGCTACGGGTATCGCTCAATCGGAAGTCGAGTCTGAAAATTCGGTTTCCGATACCGTGGCGGTGAAAGAGCGGATTGTCG
This sequence comes from Planctomycetota bacterium, assembly GCA_024278955.1. Taxonomy (GTDB): domain Bacteria; phylum Planctomycetota; class Planctomycetia; order Pirellulales; family Lacipirellulaceae; genus Bythopirellula. The sequence continues at coordinate 28,295 of JAJRSE010000002.1, forward strand.
ATTCCACTTTCGATGACATTAAATTTGAAATGGAAAAGACGGATGTTTTTAAGCAATCGATGCTCACCCCAAAAATCGAAGAGCTGCTTGAGCATCGCATTCGCATCCGTGGCTTTATGTTTCCGACGCTCAAGAAACGAGGCCTCAAACAATTTGTGCTAGTACGCGATAATTTGGAGTGCTGCTTTGGGCCAGGCGCTGCACTCTTCGACTGCATTTTGGTGCATATGAAAGAAGGTCAAACCGCGGAATACTCGATTCGCCCTGTCGCAGTAGAAGGAACTTTTCGACTGGAAGAAGTGATCGGCCCCGAAGGGAACCATCTTGCGATTTATCGGCTTGATGGGGAAGAGGTTAAGTGATGGGTTGTGATTTGCGAGTCATGGGGTGTGGGTGACTATTCTCACGACTCTTCCCCATCGTCTTTAAGTCCAAGCGCTGAAAGCCAACGTCTGCGTGGTTTGCCCGTTTCGGCCTCTGGTTCTTCCTCGGCCTTTTCCTCGGGAAGGTGGGCGAGCTTTTCTTGAAGTGCGGCTTCTTCGCGGGCCAAAGTGGCGCGTTTCACTGAAATTTCTAGCTCGGCCTCGCGTAACTTCTCTTCCATTTCTTGGGTCACTTGCTCTAGCCGTGTTCGTTCGGCTTTAATCATCTCGTCCTGATTAAATAGTTCTTCGTGTGCGGCCTCTTTGGATAGTGCGATCTGCTCTTCGGAGGGCCCCGATTCGAGGAGGCTTTGTAGGCGAGCTATCTCGTCGTCTTTTTCTGAGACGACGCGATCAGTGATTGAGATTGTTCCTTCGATCGTGGTACGAGCCTCATGGCGTTCAGGAGCGATACCTCCGTTGTCCTCAGCATCAAGCTCTGCTAGCAGCAGGGCTTTTTGTGCTTGCCAATCAAGGGGACCGTCATCAACGACCACGGGAGCAGTGGAGGAAATACGATTGATTTGCTCCTGAAGTGCGGAATTCTCTTGTTTTAGTTCTCGCACGTCCTCGACCGCCATTTCAAAACGCTGTTGGAGGTCTGCAATTGCCTGTTCTGTCTCAGCGTCAGATTCAGATGCTGGTGCGTTTTCATACTCTAAAACTCGAGCAGCCAGGGCATCTCGCTCGGAGCGTAGGTCTTCGAGTTCCGGCGACTCTTGCTGATCGGCTTCTGGGCGGTGGGCTAATTCCTCTTGCAGTTCGATGTTGGCCTGTTTCAATTTTTGAACGTCGGCTAGCGCCAGATCGAACTTACGCTGGAACTGTTCGAGCTGTTCGCCGGCTTCTGGATTGCCTGAATGCGCCAAGATTTTCTGCTCGGCGTCTCGTAACATCTGCGTAGCGGCCTCGTTTCTTGCTACTTCTGTTTCGAGCGATTGTTCTGTTTGCTTGCGCTCTTCTTGCTCGGAAGTTAGCTCCTCCTGAATGGATTGCAGCTCCTGCTGGAGCTTACTTACTTGCTGTTCGGCAGCTTCCGTTTCTTCGCGGGCATTCTGGCAGTCGGAACACTCTTGGTTTTGTAGCTCGTCTCGCGAGCTGCATGCTGCTTCGAGTTCGCCTTGGAGACGGTTGCGTTCGTCTTCGGTTTCGACATTCTGCTGACGAAGCTGTTCCCGTTGTTCCGCCAGCTGCTCTCGGTCGGCTTGCGTTTCCTTAATTTGACGTTGTAATTGTTCGATGCTCTCGTCACGCTGGGCCATTTGCTCGTAATGTTCGCTTGAGAGCGAATCGAGTTGTCCCTGGATCGATTCTGACTCGCGCTGAGCGCTGTCGAGAGTTGCTTGGATTTGCTCTAGCTCGGCAGCCAGACGATCTTGTTCGGCTTGCTCTTCTTGCACTTGCTGTTGAAGCTCACCGCAAACGGCGTTTTGCTCGGCAAGTTGAGCAAGGTGGCTTTCGGAGTCGCCGGAGAGTTGAGAGCGGAGCGACTCCAAGTCGGCTTCGGTCCGATTAAGCGATTCTTGAATTTGATCTCGTTCGTTGCAGAGATCGGTTTGCTCGTTTTCGAGGTTCTGATGCTGTTCACGAAGTTGTTCCAGTTCGTCAGATCGCTCGTCGAGCTTGGAATTTGCTTCGATTAATTCTTGGCCGAGACTCTCCGAATTTTCCTGGAGTTGGGAAAGCATTTCTCGGCTGTGGTCGAACTCTTCCTTCAACTGCTGAGAAGCCGCTACTTCCATTTCCTCGGCAACCCGTTCGCGGGCGAGTTCTTCGGAAATCTGCTGAAGGTGCAAATTGAGATCGGACTCGATGTCCGTCAGCTTACGACGATGTGTGTCGAGCGTTTGATCGGCCTTCTCGCGAACAGCGCGCAGCGACTCGGCTATTGCTACCGACCGGTCGCGACCGGAGTTGTCTTGGATTTTAGGTTCTTCCATGATCAATTGATGCCAAAATGCTCGGCGTTGGGATAGGACCCAGGCCGTGAAAGGTTGTCTCCCTCGTCAGGAAAACACCTATAAGCGAACGATAGTATTCCAAGGGTATATAGGTCGCTAGAGGCCCTAGGTCAAAAGCTAATTCGCATCAAACCGATAGTGACGGTCGTGAGGGGGCATGCGGGAAGAGGAGCCCAAGGAATGCGATCCTTGGGCTGTGGTCGTGGGCAAATAGTTTGGGCCTATCTAAGCCCTTAGCTCGCCGCCTAGCTGTTGGCTGAGATCGGCAACCATCCGGTCGCGAATTGCATCGGCCTGCTCGTTGGTGAGCGTTCCTTCGGCTGAGCGTAGCAAGATGCTCAGCAGCAAGCTTTTCTTGCCTGAGCCAAGGCGTTTGGAGTCGCGGTAGACCTCTTGGAAAGCGACACTTTCTAGTAAGTCGCCTCCTTGGGTGCGGACGATTTTCTCGACCTCTGCCCAGCGAACCTCCTCGTCGAAGACGACATTCAGGTCTCGACCGACCGGAGGGTAGGGTGAGAGGGGCTCCACGGTACGGATTGGAACTGCAAACTCGACAAGGCAGTCGAGATTGAGTTCGGCGATGGTTGTGCCGCTGCGTAGTTCAAACTGATCGAGTCCCCACGGACTCACTTCGCCTAAGACGCCGATTTGGCGGCCAGCAAGGCTTAGCTGGGCACCGCGACCTGAGGCAAAGAATTTGTCATCGTGCAGAGTTGCTTCGAGCTGGTTGCCCGGAGCGACGGCCGCCACGATTGCTTCGACGACGCCTTTCACGGAGGAATAACCGCCTCCGCTGCTGATGCCGAGCATGCGTCTTTCGTCGGGAAGCTTGCCCGGCTGAGCAAGATAGACGTTGGCAATTTCAAATAACTCGATGGTCGAGTTGGAAAGAGTTTCGTTTATTCTGCGTGCTGAAAGTAGGCTGGGGGCCAATGTTTGTCTCAAACAATCGGCTCGCCTGAGCACGGGCGTGCTGACAACGAGGGGCTCTTCCGTAGACCAAGGACGGAAGACGTCGACCCACTTGCGGTCGACGGCACTGATGGTCATCGCCTCGTCAAAGCCGGCAGCAACCAAAACGTTACGTACTTGATCGTGGACTCGATCTTCCAGAGAACGCACCGAGGCCACCATCTTGACGCCCGCATCTTCGGGAATTTTTTCGTAGCCGTGAATTCTTGCGACTTCTTCGATGAGGTCGATTTCTCGCGTCAGATCGGCTCGCCAGCTGGGGGGAATGACTTTGATGCAATGGTCGCAAATGTGGGTCTCTTTGCAGCCTAGGTCGGTCAGGGTTTTTTGAACTTTTTCTGTTGCAACTTCAATGCCAAGAATACGAGGCAACTCAGTAAATCGGAGCTTGATCGTCGGGCGGGGCTCGGCGGGCTGTGCGACGTCGACGGCCCCGTCGGCCAGTTCGCCTCCGGCGAGTTCAAGAATCAGTTGGCAACAGCGCCGGCTGGCCCAATCGATGCACTCGGGGTCGACGCCCCGTTCAAAGCGATAGGAAGAGGGGCTCTGTAAATTGTGGCGGCGGGCCGTGTTGCGTACTGAAAGTGCGGCAAAGTCGCCTGCTTCGATCAGCAGGTCGGTCGTCTGGGATGAAACCTCGGTATCGGCTCCGCCCATCACGCCTGCGAGTGCGATGGCATGCTGGTCGTCGGCGATGACGCAGGTTCCTTCGGCCAGTTCGTACTCTTGATGATTGATGGCCGTAAATTTTTCGCCGGGCTGGGAATGCCGCACGATTATTTTCTGCCCCGAAACCTTGGCAAAGTCAAACGTGTGGAGCGGCTGGCCGCTTTCCATCATTACGTAGTTCGAGATATCGACCACGTTGTTGATTACCGCGATGCCTAAAGACTTCAAGCGGTCGGCCAACCAAGCGGGGCTCGGGCCGATTTTTACATTGCGAATCACGCGAGCCGTATATCGGGGGCAAAGCTCGGGACATTCGACTGCGACGCTCGCGAGGTCGTCAATTTTTTCGCCTGTCGCTTTAAGGTCAATCGCAGGCTTTTTTAGCTCTTGTTCCCAAAGCACCGCCACTTCGCGGGCGACGCCGATATGCCCAAGGCAATCGGGGCGATTGCTCGTGACTTCGAGATCGATGGCCATGTCGGAGTCGATTTTTTCGACGCCTTCGAGGTTAAGGCCTGTGAGGGTCAAGCGATCGGTAAGCTCGTCGATCGACATCGAAAGGTCGACGTATTGTTTGAGCCAATCCCAACTAACAATCATGGTTTCACTCAGAATTGGGACAGGAAACGGACATCGTTTTGGTACAGGGCGCGAATGTCGGTGATGTTGTGTTGCCGCATACAGATTCGCTCGACCCCAAGTCCAAATGCAAAGCCGGTGACTTCTTCGGGGTCGTAGCCGACGGCACGCAGCACGTTGGGGTCGACCATTCCAGCTCCGCCCATTTCCATCCAGCCGCCTTGCCAGTTCATATCGACTTCGACGCTTGGCTCGGTGAAGGGAAAAAACGAGGGGCGAAATCGGACGTGGACTTGATCGTCGCCGCCAAAATAACTCTGGCAGAACAGACGCAATACGCTCTTGAGGTCTGCCATCGTGACGCCGCGATCGATCAGCAGGCCTTCGATCTGGTGGAACATTGGATAATGGGTCGCATCGGCCGTGTCGGGGCGGTAAACCCTTCCGAGCGAAATGATACGCACCGGGGGTGGGGTTTTTTCCATGACCCGAATTTGTACGGTACTTGTTTGACTTCGCAGCAGGAGCGGGTGCGTGGCAGAATCGCCGGCGGCCCGTTCGGCACATTTGAGATAGAAATTGTCGAGCGGGTCGCGAGCCGGATGCGATAGCGGGATATTGAGCGCTTCGAAGTTGTGGTAGTCGTCTTCGATCTCGGGGCCTTCGACGGCGGTAAAGCCGAGGCGGCCCATGATGTCTTTCATCTCGCGGATTGTTTGCGTGATGGGGTGCAGATGGCCGACGCGTACGGCTTGGCCGGGGAGCGTGACGTCGAAGGGCAGGGTCTCGCTCGGGCCACCCCCGGCGAGACGTTGCTGAGCGTCGTTGAAGGCGCTCTCGATTAGCGTTTTAACTTCGTTGAAACGCTTGCCTGCGGCGGGCTTGTCAGATTTGTCGACTTTGCCAAGGCCTTTTTGCACCAGTCGCAGATGTCCGCTTTTGGCGCCGAGAAACTCGATCCGAACTGCCTCAAGCGCCTCGGCAGCGCCGGCCGATGCAAACGCATCTCGGGCCTGCTGGGCTAGAGTATCCAAACTGGCGAGAAAATCGGCGAGGGCCACGAAGTATTGCCTCTGCTAGGTTGCCACGGCTAAGCGGTTGTCCCTGCTAAGCAGCCAGCGCTTCGCGGGCCTTTTCTACCACGGTGTCAAACGCGGCGGGGTCGTGAATAGCCATTTCGGATAGCATCTTGCGGTCGAGCTCGACGTTTGCCTTTTTCAGGCCATTCATCAACTCGCTGTAGCGCAAGCCACGCTCGCGGGCTGCGGCATTGATGCGGATAATCCAAAGCTTGCGAAAGTCGCGTTTACGAACTCGACGATCGCGAAAGGCGTAGGCCTCGGCCCGTATAAGGGTCTCTTTTGCAGTTCGCAGCAGAGTACCGCGACCGCCAACGTAGCCTTTAGTTTTCTTAAAGAGACGGTTCTTTGCCCGATTGCGGGCACTACCTTTGGTGGTTCTCATCGGTTCGGTTGGTCCCGTGAAGGGGAACCCTTTATTTTAGTTTTGCACACCCAGGCCCCTTTCTCATTGAAAGGCGTTTATTGCCCGGCGTGTTTGTTGTTTTTTTTCCGGCGATCTGCCTGATCGCGGCTATCGCTGTTTTAGTAGCTAATGCTTAGTAGCTATTGCCTGCTAGGACTTTGGCGATCATTTTGGAGTTGGTATCGTTCGTGGTTGTGGTGCCACGCAGGTTGCGTTTGCGTTTTTGGCTCATCCGTCCGGCAAGATGGCTTGTTCCGGCCGAGCGATGCTTGGCCTTGCCGCTTGCGGAGAGGCGGAATCGCTTTTTAGTGCCCTTGTGCGTTTTTTGCTTTGGCATGATCGGAACCTTGAATCTATCGAAGTGCTGGACTTTTGTGCCAAGGGAGGCCTAAGCCGTCCCTTTAGGGGAAGCTCCATATTCTAGGGGCTCTTGGCCTAGAGCAACAGGGGGAGTTTTGACGTTTTTAGCCTTCATCGGACTATTTGGGCGCCAAAATAAGGACAATTCGCCGGCCATGCATCGAAGCCGCTTGCTCGACCTTCGAGACGTCCTCAAGTTCCTTCACCAGACGTTGGACTAGTTTGAAGCCTTCGTCGACATGGGCATTCTCACGGCCCCGGAAGATTACCGAGCAAATGACCTTGTCTCGGGCGGCCAGGAATTTGCGTGCTCGATTGGCTTTGGTCATAAAATCATGCTCGCCAATTTTCGGGCGAAGGCGGATTTCCTTGTTTTTCCCGTGATGGGTATGACCTTTGTTGAGCCGCTTTTTCTGCTGGTACTTGAACTTACCATAGTCCATGACTCGGCAGACGGGCGGCTTCTCTAGGGGAGCTACCTCGACCAGATCAAGGCCCTGTTCACGGGCCTGTTCTAAGGCTTCGTCTCTGCTGATAACGCCTAGTTGAGCGCCATCGGCGGCGATGACGCGTAACGGTGTTGTGCGGATCTTCTCGTTAACCCGTTGTTGCTTATCGATCTCGTTTCCTCCTGATGGGATTGGGCTTGAATCAGCAAAGTCGGTCTAGTCGGAATAAGGTGTCTAGTATCGGCGACACGGTGATGGCAAGTCAACCTCGACGGCGTAAATAGACCCGCTGGCGGAAAAAAATGTGTCCTTGCGAGCTATTTGGCCACTTGGCGTACGGTTCGGTCCTGAATCTCTTGCCGAATCTTGGCGATTGCCTCTTTCACGGGCATCGCGCCGAGGTCGCCTTCGATTCGATCTCGCACGGTAACCGTCCCATTTTCAGCGTCTTTTTCGCCGACGACGAACATGTAGGGGATCAAACTCAGTTGGGCCTCGCGGATTTTCGCCCCGAGCTTTTGGCCCCGGTAGTCGCCTGTGACTCGGAATTCGGCTTCGGCCAAGCTAGCTTCGACTTTGCGGCCATAGGCCTCCGATTTGTCGCTGACGGTAAGCAGCCGCACCTGTTCGGGTGCTAGCCAAAGAGGAAATGCCCCGGCAAAATGCTCGATCAGCACCCCGACAAACCGCTCCATCGAGCCAAAGGGGGCCCGATGGACCATCACAGGGCGGTGCTGTTTGTTGTCTGCCCCGGTGTATTCGAGATCGAATCGCTCGGGCAACTGGTAATCGACCTGGACGGTTCCAAGCTGCCACTGGCGTCCGATAACGTCGCGGACGACAAAATCGATTTTCGGACCATAAAACGCGGCTTCGCCTTTTTCAAGGGTGAACTCGACGCCCATCCCTTCGGCAGCCTGCTGGCAGGCGGCCTCGGCACGGTCCCATTGGTCGGGATCGCCGACGTACTTGTCGCCGTCGGGGTCTCGCAGCCCGACCCGTACCCGGTAGTTTTCCATGCCAAGCGTGCCGAGCACGATTTTCACAAGGTCGAGGCAACCGACGATTTCGTCGGCCAGCTGGTCTTCGGTAACGAACAGGTGAGCATCGTCTTGCGTGAAACCTCGGACGCGGGTCATGCCGCCCAGTTCGCCCGATTGTTCCCAACGGTAAACCGTGCCGAATTCGGCCAGCCGAACGGGGAGATCGCGGTAGCTATGTTTATCGCTTGCATAAATGCGAATATGATGCGGACAGTTCATCGGCTTGAGCAGATAGCCATCGACCTCGCCATCGCGGATCATGTTGGCCAAGTCGCTGCAGCTGCAACCTTCGTCTGCCAGTTTTTTCATCTGGTCGCGATCGACGAGCGGCGGGAACTGCGAATCTTGATAGTAGGGGAAGTGCCCGCTGGTTCGGTAAAGCCCCAGTTTGCCGATATGCGGCGTAAAAACCTGGCTGTAGCCTTGGCGTTTGAGGTGCGACATGATGAAGTTTTGCAGTTCTTGCCTGACGACTGCTCCGCGAGGCTTCCATAGCACGAGGCCTGAGCCAACTTGATCGTCGATCTCGAAGAGCCCTAGTTTCTTGCCGAGTACGCGATGGTCGCGATGCTTCGACTCTTCTAACTGATTGAGGTGGGTCTCGAGCTCTTTTTTGTCGAAAAAGGCGGTGGCATAAAGCCGTTGGAGCTGTTTGTTCGAGGAATCGCCTTTCCAGTAGGCACCGGCCACGCTGAGCAGTTTGAATGCTTTGCCGATATGGCTGGTGCTGGGAATATGACGACCTCGGCAAAGGTCCATGAACTCGCCTTGCCGGTAGAACGAGAGCGATTCTTGGTCGGCCAAGCCTGTTTCGATATGCTCAACTTTGAAATCTTGCCCTAGCTCGCGGCAGATCGTGAGCGATTCTTCACGCGGTAAGTCGAGACGCTCGAAGCGGTCGCCGGCTTTGACGATCTTGCGCATTTCGGCTTCGATTTTCGGGAAGTCGTCTTCGGAAATCGGATGCTCTAATTCAAAATCGTAGTAGAAGCCGGTCTCGGTGCAGGGGCCGAATGCTAGCTGGACGCCGTCGTAGAGTCGCATGACTGCCTGGGCCATCACGTGGGCGCAGGAGTGCCGGAGCATGTCGAGCGATTCGGAGTCTCGCTTGGTGAGTAGTCGGAGTTTGATTTCGCCTACCGAGGGGAGCTGCTCGTGGAGGTCGACCAGTTGGCTGTCGACTTCGGCCGCGATGGCTGCTCGGGCGAGGCCTGGGCCAATCTCAGCAGCGACGTCGTAGGCCGTGACCGAAGATTCGTATTCTCGTTGGCTTCCGTCGGGAAGGGTTACCGTTAGCATGATTGCGATAGGTGCGTGAGTTGATGGTTGGGGGATCGAACCGAGAGTATAGACTTTTGGCTCTGGTTCGGCCAAGGCAAACCGGCGTGGAAGCCCAGGGAATGCAATCCCGGGCTTTGGGATAATTCGAGAAGGAGAGGGCTTATTGGCTTACAGCCACAGTTTGAGTCGGCCATCGAGCATGGTGGGAAACGACTTTTTCACCATCCGCTCGACCGCGTTGGGGTGGTAGCGGGTGCTCAAATGTGAGGCAATGACGAGTTCGTTCTTGAATTGGTCGCGACGATCGACAAAATCGTCGAGGTGCATGTGCCCGAATTTGTGGATCTTTTCTTTGCGATGTTCGGGTGAAACGAACGTCATTTCGCAGATGAGCACCTTGGCTTCGTACATGGCAGGGCAATTGTCGAGACCTGCCGGGGCGGTGTCGCCAGCGTAGGCGACCAGCGGTGCGCGATGTTCGGCGCTGACCTCAGTGCCAGCAAGGCGAATGTCGCGGATTTGCTCGCCTGTGAAATCCTGGTACTCAGGCTTGAGCTTCTTGCGACGTTCCCAGACGACATAGCCTAGCGAGGGGACGCTGTGTTTGGTCGCCGAGACGGTGACGACCAACTCGCGCGAAAGCTCGATTTCGTCGCCCGGTTCGAGGGGTTTGAGTTCGCATGGCATACGCCCCCGGTCGAGTCGGGTGAATTGTCGCATGATCTGGATGCAAGGGTCGATCATGACCTCAGGCATGTAGATCGTGGGCGGCTCCATTTTCATCATCCGGCGGCGTGCCACATAGACCGGCAGGGCGGCGATGTGGTCGAGATGGCCATGCGAGACAAACCAGGTCTCGGTGCCCATGAACGACCAAGGCTGCCCGCCGAGATCGAAGCCAATTTTCAACTCGGGAATTCGCCAATAGCTCTGCACCGCGGCACGGGAGTAGCCTTCGATGGTGAGTCCCGCATGTTGCAAGGTTTGAACTGGAGCGTTTTCGATCATCGTCGACGGATATTTGAGCGGGTACTTGGTGGAGGCAGGGGGTGCGGGAGCTTTTATGTTAGATGGAGGGAATGGTTTGGGAAAGGCAGTGAAGTGGGGAAATTGTAATGATGAAGCTCGAATGACGAAACCTCTGCGGGGCATTGCAGGGAATCCATTCGTCATTCAGGTTTCGTCATTTCTTCCAGACTCCTGCGGCAACGAGCTGGGCGCTTGCTGCCGCGGCCCAGCCCCGGTTTGCTGCTGGGCTGGCTGGGCTGGGGTGGAGGATTCTCGTGATTTTGATCGCCGGATCGTCGACGACTCGCTGAAGGCATTTTTCGGCGAAGGCTCCGACGCCGACCACCCATTCGGGCTTGATTGCCTTAATAAGCGAGCGGAGATGCGCGTCGCAGGCTTGGGTGAGGGGCTCGCGTTCGAGGGCGGGCAGCTTGTCGGGCGTGTGGTTTTTTCCGCCGGCTTCCATAAAGACCAGCGGACAGTAGTTGGCAACGAAATGTTGCTCGAAGAAGTCGTCGGGCGTGTGGAACCGCTCGCGAAATAGCCCCCAAAGCCTTTCGCCCGAGACTTCGTTGCGAGCGCAGTCGAGACCTTCGATCGGTCGTTTAGGGTGCTCGTTTTTTGGGCGGTCGATTTTCGCGTCGATGCCGATCCAATCTCTCACGGCGCTGATTTGCCCAAAAGGTACGCCCGTTTGGGCCATGCCCCAGGGACCAGGGTTCATGCCGAGCAGCAGCACCCGGGTACCGTCGGGATTCATTCGCCGAACGTATTGTTCGTGGGCACGCCAGGCGTAGACCAGCGGATTGTAAACATGAGTTACCGGCGGGCCAAAGCGGAGAGCGTCGACTTCTTTGCGGAGCTTGCGGGCGGCGGTGAGGGTAGATTGGATTGCGGGCATGACTCGGAGTGACTCGGAGGAACAGCTCAAGCGATTTTTGAGCAAGTAACGAAAAATACGCTTTTTCAAACTTGCTCAGAACGCCCAGGGATTGCAATCCCTGGGCTTGTTGTCGACTTAACTCATGCCGCTTCGTCGGCGAGTTTTAGCGGCTCGGCGGCAGTGAGTTTCTTTTTGGTGATCCAGATTTCGCTGAAGAGGTCTTCCTGCTCGACCTGGGCGTGGTGGTGGCGGATTAGTTCTAAGATGGCGAGAAAGATTCCCACCATTTGCGATCGGATCATATTTTGCTCGAAGAGGCTGGTAAAAGCAATTCTCGGCTCGTCGGCCAACCGTTCTTGGATACGCTTCATGTAGACTTCGATCGGGGTGTCGTCGTAGCGAATGGCGGACGGTTTTGAGGCGGCGTTGTCGCGAATCACGCGAGAGAAGGCGCTAACCAAATCCCAGAGTTCGACATCTTGGATGGGCTGTTCGGTAGGGTCGACTCGATTGGTTGGCAGGTCGTTGACTTGCCGAGAGAATCGCTGCTGCCAGTCTCGGGCGCGGTCTTCGAGCATACTGGCAGCGTCTTTGTATTTTTTGTACTCCAAAAGACGCTGGACCATGTCGTGTCGCGGGTCTTCGATCTCCTGCTCCTCTTCGTCTTCGTGTCGCGGCAAAACCAATCGCGATTTGATCTCCATCAATCGAGTTGCCATTTCAAGAAAATCGCCGACGGCGTTGACGTCGATTTCTTCAAGGACGGTAATCAACTCGAGATACTGCTCGGTTACGAGCGCGATCGGAATGTCGAGGATATCGAGTTCATGCCTGCGCACCAAATACCACAGCAGATCCAGAGGACCAGAAAACATGTCGAGCTTGACGCGAAATCGCATAGAGGGTGCCGTCGGCCTGAAGGTGAGGCGTAAAAGGGGCGGGGATTATGGCGGTTACTGCCCAGCAGGGCCAGAGCAGCCTGCGCCGGCCTTGTTTGCAAGCGACGCGAGGCCTAGACTCCCAGCAGAAGGGACTTTTTAAGCTGGCACGCATCGAGAGGCGAATTCGACGTGGACGAAACGCGAATCTGGGCACCCTGGCGACTAGGGTACATTGCTGGCGACCAAGACGAAGCCGTACGGCTAGAACCCGAGGGCTGGCTCCCCGATGCGGAACCCACATGCTTCATGTGCCGGGCCGCTGCTAGCTACGAAAACTCGGAGGAGGCGCGGCGGCAGAATTTGGTCGTTGCCGTGGGCCGTCATACGCTGACGCTGCTCAACCGGTATCCGTACACCAATGGCCATCTGCTCGTGATGCCGCTGCGTCATGTGGGCGAACTTTGCGAATTGACGGCCGAAGAACAGCTCGAATCGGTGCAGCAGTTGGGACAATTGACAAAGCTGCTCGGCAAACTAATTTCGGCCGAGGGGTTTAATGTTGGCTTGAACCTCGGAAGGGTTGCCGGGGCAGGTGTGCCGGGACACTTGCATTGGCACTTGGTTCCCCGTTGGCAGGGAGACAATAATTTCATGCCCACCACGGCCGCCGCGCGGGTGATTCCCCAATCGCTTGAAGCGCTGTGGGAAGCAATCACTGAAGTGGAAAGCGAGAATAGCGAAGCGTGAAAGACCTTGTGAGCACCTATGAAACGAACAACGATCGCGAATCGCTTTTACTTGCCCCTTACGCGATGCACAGCGTCGATTCGGAGGGGCGAGAATATCATGAAACGATGCACCCGTACCGTTCGCCCTATCAGCGAGACCGCGATCGGATTGTCCATAGCAGCGCGTATCGACGTTTGGCGCATAAGACACAAGTCTTCACCGGCGACAAAGGCGACTACCATCGTTCGCGATTGACCCATACGCTTGAAGTCGCATCGATCGCACGAACGATTGGTCGTGTCCTGCGGCTCAACGAAGACTTGATCGAAGCTCTTGCACTGATGCGCGACATTGGACACCCGCCGTTCGGGCACTCGGGCGAAAATGTGCTCGACAAATGCACAGCCGATTGCGGAGGGTTTAATCATAATCGCCATGCCGTGCGCATCGTGACAGAGCTAGAAGATCGTTACCCAGAATTTCCTGGGCTGAATCTCTCGAAAGAAATTCTGTCGGGGCAAAGCTCTCGATTCAACGCCAAGCAAGGAGGCTCGCCACGTCAGCCATTGCTTGAAGTTCAAGTTGTCGACGCGGCTGACAGCATTGCTTACGACGCTCACGACGCCGACGATGCATTGGAGCTAGGGCTTCTTGATCTCGACCAGTTGCTAACGATTCCGCTTTGGTGCGAGGCAGCCGACCGCGTGAAAAGACAGTACACTTCTCTCAACCCCGAACAACTGCGGCGTGGCGTCATCCGCCAACTGCTGGATATCTTGGTGACGGATTTGGTCGACTCGACGAAAAAGAGCTTGGTTGCTACTCAAGTTCACTCCGCTATAGAAGTGGTGGCTCGAAGTGAACGAATCGTGAAGCCTACGGCAGAAATTTTTGAGCAACAGACCCAGCTAGAGAAATACCTGTTCAAACAAGTCTACCGCCATCCGACCGTGCTCGCCGAAAGGTCGTTGGCGGGTGAGGCGCTCCAAAAAATGTTTTTACGGTTTTCGCAGCACCCGGAGGAGTTGCCCAAAAAATCGCGAGAGCGGATAGATCGCGATGGCGTATCGCGCGTGGTCTGTGATTTTCTGGCTGGAATGACCGACCGCTTCGCTCTTGAGGAAGCGGGGATCCTCCGCGGGAAAGAATCCAGCTAGCCGGTGTCGAATGAATTAGGAACGCCACGAATGTGGATGGCTAGTCGGGGCGATTTCCCAGAACCCCTCTCAGCGGTGGGTTGGTAGAGGCAGAAGGAGAGGTCGCATTCCGTTTGGCCGAAGAGGTTCGAGTCGTCCTTGTCGGCAGCAACCGTGCGATTCGCTTCGTCAAAACAGCCTGCCAAACGCTCGGAATCAGCTGTTTTTCGTCGTTCAGCGTTAGCGGTTGGGCCTTTGAAGTGGCTCCGATCATCTCCTAAGGGTTGTTGGAACAGAGATAAAGTCACCCGGCCCCTAGATTAGAGCAAATTTTCTATCTATCTTTCGAGACGCCGCACGAAACCTGAAGCTCGGCAATGCCTTAATCCGATTGTATCGGTACTATCCTTTTGCTAGAATGCAGGGCTTCCTTTGCTAGGCCTTGATCCAGGGTATGCCGGCGTCGGCACCCAGGCTAGCAGCTACTCTAACCACCGGATTTAGGACAGCGACGGTCGCTGCTCCGAGATATCGGATAATGGTCCCCTAGTTTCATGGTCAACCGTAACTTAGTTCGAGAATTTGACGTTTCTGAAGAAGATTTGAGTGATGCATTTGGCGAGATCGCCGAAGGCGATGCTAGCTGGCTAGAAAGCAAGTACGTCGACGTCAATCAAATAGTAGAAGGTAAAATCATTCGCATCGACAACGAGTTTGTCCTCATCGATGTCGGATACAAAAGTGAAGGAACTGTTGCTCTCAACGAGTGGGAAGATGAAGACGACCAACCTGAAGTGGGCCAAACGGTTCGCGTGCTTGTCGAAGACGTAGAAGACACGCAGGGCCATCTCGACGATCGTGGCATGATCGTCCTAAGTAAGCGAAAAGCCGAGAAAATCGAAAAGTGGCTCAAGGTCATGGAGACCGTCCACGAAAACGATGTGGTCTCTGGCGAAGTCATTCGGAAAATCAAAGGCGGACTCTTGGTCGACATCGGAGTCAATGTCTTCTTGCCCGCCAGTCAGGTCGACATCCGTCGTCCTCACGATATTGGCGAATACATTGGCAAAACGATCGAGTGCTTGGTCCTCAAAATCGACGAAGCTCGACGCAACATCGTCGTCAGCCGCCGCAGCTTGATCGAAGCTCAACGTGCTGAGAAAAAGGCCGAACTGCTCAAAACCCTCGAAGTCGGCCAATCCCGCATTGGCGTCGTCAAAAACATCGCCGACTTTGGCGCCTTTGTCGACCTGGGCGGCATCGACGGCCTCCTGCACATCACCGATATGAGCTGGGGACGAATCAACCATCCTTCCGAGATGGTCAAAATCGACGACGAGCTCGATGTCATGATTCTGCACATCGACTACGAAAAAGAAAAAATCGCCCTCGGACTCAAGCAGAAGACTCCAAGTCCGTGGGAGAATGTCGATGCCAAGTTCCCAGTCAACACGACCGTGAAGGGTACGGTCGTCAACGTGATGAGCTACGGTGCGTTTGTCAAACTAGAAGATGGCATCGAAGGTTTGGTTCACATCAGCGAAATGTCGTGGACCAAGCGTATCAGCCATCCTAGCGAAATCGTCTCGATCGACGACGTTATCGAGGTTGTGGTTCTGCGAATCGATGTGCAGAAGCAGGAAATTTCGCTCGGTATGAAGCAAACCCAATCGAACCCTTGGGAAAAGGTTGCCGAGAAGTACCCCACCGATTCGCTGGTTACCGGCAAGGTTCGGAATCTCACCAATTACGGTGCCTTCATCGAAATCGAAGAAGGAATCGATGGCTTGCTCCACGTGAGCGACATGTCTTGGACTCGAAAAATCAGCCATCCCAACGAGGTGGTCGAGAAGGGCCAAGAGGTCAACTGCAAGGTTCTCTCGGTCGACCAACAGCGTCGCCGTATTGCCCTTGGGCTCAAGCAGCTTGACGAAGATCCCTGGGTATCCGACATCCCCAGCCGCTACCAACAAGGCCAATTGGTCAAAGGTGCGGTCACGAAGATCACCAACTTTGGTGTTTTTGTCGGTCTTGAAGACGGCCTCGAAGGCTTGCTCCACATTTCAGAGCTAGCCGACCACAAGGTCGAGAATCCTCAGGAAGTGGTCAACGTCGGTGACGAGATCGAAGTGAAAATTCTTCGCGTCGATTCCGAAGAACGTAAAATCGGCTTATCCCGCAAACGTGTTGAGTGGGCCGAAGAAGACGAAGCCGCTGCAGAAGCAGCCGAAGCCGAAGCAGCCAACCGTAGCGATTCTACCGATCTCAAGGGTGGAATCGGAGGCGACTCTGGCCCGCTATTCAAGGCCGCAACTGCTGAACCGGTTGCTGAAGAATCGACTGAAACCGCCGAGGCACCAGCCGCTGTGGAAGAAACTCCTGCCGAGAAGCCTTCTGATCCTGTCTCAGAAGAAGCAGCCGAAGCAGACAAAGTTTCCGAAGAAACGGCAGAATCGCCCCAGGCGTAATCCTGCAACAGGGCCTTTGCCCTGCTTCACAAGCAATCGGCAAGTTGAGCCTTTTGCTCTAGGAATCGATGAGATCTCTAAGTTCAGAGGGTGTCGCGGGTCATGACCCGCGACACCCTCTTTTTTGTTATCTCCCGTGCGTCGCGTACATTCGGCTTACTACATCGTATCTTGCCTGAGCTACAGGTTTCTTTGTGTACTCGTCGATAGTGTTTATGCAGCACCCACTGTTGAGGCTGACTCCCTACCGAGTCGCCTCGCCCTCCCTCCTTATACCGCGGGTAACAAAAGATCATGGCAACCAAGACTCTAACCAAGCCCAAGAAAAGTTCTGCGGTCCAGACTCCGCTTGAAACTTATCTCCGGGAGATCAACGAAACCGCGCTCCTCAACGCCGACGAAGAAAAAGACTTGGCACGTCGTATCGGAAAAGGCGATTCCATGGCTCGCGATCGAATGGTCAGAGCCAATCTCCGCCTGGTCGTCAACATTGCTCGTGGGTACTCAGGAAAAGGCCTTAGTCTGCAAGACCTAATTGAAGAAGGCAATTTGGGTCTGCTCCGGGCAGTCGAAGGATTCGATCCAGAAATGGGCACGCGTTTTAGCACCTATGCAAGTTATTGGATCAAGCAGTCGATCAAACGGGCTCTGATCAACACGGGCAAGACCATCCGCATCCCAGCCTACATGGTCGAGCTACTCTCGAAGTGGCGTCGCGCGACGGCGCGGCTTACCGAAGAACTCGATCGCAGTCCGACCGCAGAAGAAGTGGCACGCGTACTCGGCCTGCCCAAGAAAAAGCTGCCGATCATCAAGAAGGCAATCAAAATCTATAACGCCACTCCCCAGACCGACCAAACCGAGTCGGGCTGGACCCTTGGCGATATGGTTATGGACGAGCGGCAACAAAGCCCCGACGATGCGTTGGTCGAAAGCGATAGTCTTCGCCATGTGATGGAAATGCTAAAAACCATGGACGAACGAGAGGCGACCGTGCTCCGGATGCGGTTCGGTCTCGACCAGCACGAACCACGCACGCTCAAAGAGATCGGCGAGCAACTCGGCCTCACTCGCGAACGAGTCCGTCAAATCGAAACCGAGGCCCTAGGGAAAATGGCTGAAAGTATGGAAGACCCCCGCGATCGGGTTTAGAGGAAGGTTGAAATACTCGACTCGCCGGCATGCTCCGAAGGCCTGGGGATAGTACTTTCAGGGTTTCCTTGAACTTCGCGTGCTGGTCTGCCTAAAATAGAGGAAAGCAGTAAGCAAACTTTCCTCCTCTTCTTAGGCGATTGAAATGGGGTTCACCATGCGTTTACTCGGCATCGCGGCGCTAATCGTGTGTAGCTATGTTACGCAAACGAAGGCAAACGAAGGGCCTGTCTATCAACGCCATCGCGGCTCTGCCGCCTACGGCTACCCATCAGGCAATGGGCACTCTTGGAACCCTTCTGGCTCTCCCTACGGATTCCAGGGGCTCTATGGGTTTCAGGGATTCTATCAACAGCCTATAGCAGGCTCCTGGTTCGAAAGGCCTTATCCACAACATTTAGACTACCACCGTCTACGCCACCGCTCGCCGCCGCCAGCACAGGATTGTCCTTGTGCCGAAAACCCAGCACCCACGCCTTCTGCACCGTAAGGCCTATCGGGTAAACCCTAGGCTAAAGCTAAAGACTTGGCGATCGTCGGTATCAGCATGATTCACCGCCCAAGCAAAGTCTAGCGCAATCGGCGCTGGGCCCATCGCAGGCACAGTCACCCGAAGCCCGACACCTGGGGCGACGCGAAAGTCGTTGATCTCGACTCGTCTCTCAACCGTTCCAAAGTCGCAGAACACCACGCCGTGTAACATTTCGTCTGCAGTAATCGGGAACAGATACTGTACCGAGTTGATCCATTGAAATTCGCCACCAATCTCTGCAAGCGTGGCCGCATCTACCGGCGAGGCCCCTCGGAAGTCAAAGCCTCGGAGAGAAGAGTACCCGCCCGCAAAATAGTGTTCGTAGATCGGTGTTTGAGTTCCCGAGTAGGCGATATTCGACGAAGCGCTCAGCACGTGTCGCCCCGAGTGGTCAGGGCGTTCGCGTAAAAGAAAATAGCGCCGGTAATCTGCTGCGACTCGTGGGTAGTCAAAAGTTCCGATCACTTGCTCGCCAGAAAGCTCCAAGTAATGTCCCTGGGTTGGGAGGAAAGCGCTGTCACGAGTGTCATTGACCACGGTTAGCTTGAATCCGTGTAGAGAATTACTCCCAAGAGCGTCGTCAATATCAGGAACAAGCCCTGCAAGGGGAGCGTTGTTTATTCTTACGCTCTCGCCACGGTAGGAAATATTTGCCGACAAATCGCGTTCTACCCATTGGTATCCCAAGGAAACACGACCGCCCAGCCGCGCTTCGTCCCAGTCGCGAAAACGTCGGTCGAAGAACGAGCCGCTCAGCCCGAAACTAATCGGGCTGTCGAAAAGATAGGGCTCCTGGAAACTCATGAGGTATCGATTTACTTGACTACCAGGCGAAGCATCGATCCGAAAACGCTGTCCGGCACCGCGGAAGGCCGTACCACTCCGCACATCCTCCCAGCTACGCGGCGGACGGCGCCAGTCGAAGTTTCTCTCGTCTAACGAAATATTTCCCACGATTCCCGCATCCGAATTCACCCCCGCACCAATCATCAGGCGGCCAGTCTGAGTTTCTTGACCTTCAAAAAAGATATCGACCGTCTGCTGAGGGTACGGTTGCCCGGGCAAGCCAAACTGCCCCTCGGGGAATACCTGGTAACCAGGGACGGGGTTCGCCGAAAAGCCTACCGTAGGACCGTACGAACCAGCGGGCGGAGGAATCAATTCAGAATATTGAACTTGCTGCGCACCCTGAGTACCCGCGGGCACAGCCACAGGTTTCGCCGAAGGGCCTGTTGCTCCGACCGTCCGCCCTCCGTATTGAGGCAATGCGGCATAAGCCGAATTCACCTGTCCGTTTGGGCTTTGTCCACGAATTTTTTGATAAGGATTGGTTGCACGTCGCGATGCTCCAGGCACCCACCAAGCCGAGTTGCCAGAGGCAGGCGGTTGGGGGCTTTGCCCACGAATCACGATATTGCTTGGTTTTTCCTCTGCGGTCGAAATCTGAACCTGTTTAGTTTCTTGTACGGCACCGGGCTCAACCGTTTCGCCATTCAGCCATCGGTCATAGTGCTCCAAATCGTCAAATTCCGCATGCACGTCGACCGTGAGTTTTTGAAGAGGTCGCTTGGCAGAATAACGAATCGGGACTGCTTTCGCAGGTGGCGGCAAGACTCGCGGCCCCACATTCTCGGGACTTTGTCCCCGCATTCCCGACCTTCGAGAATTCGGACTTGGAGTCGGAGAAGGCGACTTTCGCGAAGAACCACGCGTTCGTGGTCGGTTTGCAACTTGCTGCTCTGAGCCATCAGGAATTCGATAGGTAATTTTCGGTCGCGTGTTGCTTGCCGGATCCGAATGGAACAAGCTACTGGCCTGCAATCGGCGTTCGCTTGCTTTCAGCTCGCGGATGTCCATGATGTCGCCAGGACGAAGCGTCATTCGATTCAGTGCCGTCTGCACGCGGGTATGCGGATTGTCGCCGCTGATATGTACGAAAATCCGGCCCACGCGAAATTGTTCGCCTTCGTCGAGATGATAGATCAGATCCAACTGTCCCGGCTCTTCCAGAAAAACCGTCTCGGGGCGAATGTCGGCAAACACGTATCCATGGCTACCGTAAAGTTCCTGGAGCCATAACGTATCTTTCCGAACCTTCGACTGCTCGAACGGTTGCCCGGCAATAAGCTTGGCAGCTCCAGCCAAGGCTTCCGGCTCAAATTTCGTGTTGCCAAGAAATTTAACGCTCCGAATCTCGTAGCGAAGGCCCTCCGAGATCACAAACGTGAGATCAACCCAATTGCCCTTCTCGTTGTAATCGAGCTTACGGCTCACCTTGGCCTGGAAATAACCAAACGAACGGTAGTACGCCGTCAGTTGGTCTACATCGGTATCGATTTGCTCGCGGTTGACATATCCTTTGAAGACCTTCAAAACAGGCGGCTTCGATTTGATTAGCGTTTTGAGCCGGCCATCGCTTACAAATTCGTTGCCAACAAAAGAAACTTTCCAAATTTTTTGCGCCTTGCCTTCGTTGATCAGGTAAACAATCCCTTGATCCCTCGGCTTGGTCCCTTCGAGAATAGTTACTTGAACATTGTTGTAGCCTTTGCCTTGATAGAACTCACGAATCTTACGGCGACCTTCCTCGACTGCATAAGGGTCCACGGCCCCGCCCGCCTTGAGCGAAGTTTCTTTCGTAAGCTTCTTATCCGAGACTTCCACATTCCCCAGGTACGTGACATAGCGAATCGTCGGACGCTCGACGACTTGAAAAATAACAATCCGCCCCTGAGGCGTCTTCTCGTAGAGCGGCTTCACATCGATAAACCATCCTAAGTTGGCCAACTGCCGAACATCGCGCTGCACAACCGATCGATCAAAAGGCCGCCCAATTCGTGTACTAAGATGTCCTGCCACTTTTGAAGCGGGAATACTATCGTTACCTAGAATTCGGATCTCGATAACATTCTCAGCACTCGGAGTAACTTCCTCTGCCGACGGAGCATCCCATGCCGGAGGCGTAGGCAACGTTTCAGCTGCTTCGACACGAAGCTCTAAGGGAGTTTCACAGCAAACGAACATGGCCAACAAGGCGATCGCGCAAGTTGAAATCCTCGTTCGTTGAGGTGATAGATCAAGGAAAAACATAAGCGGGCTATCGCTGAAGTAGTAGGAAGAAAAGCTTGCTCTAGTGGAAACGTGACGCCACAAACCGGCGCAGTACCTCCGCCGAAAAGTCCGAGGAGAAATAGCCGATTGGCCCTACCCCGACAAGGCGAATTCCAAAATCATCGCAGAATGCTAGCGGAAATTGAAAGAATCGAGTGCTAGTGCTTTGACAACTCTTGGAATTGGGGTGCTGGCTGACAGAAGTTGTTATCCAGCAGGTTGTTCTGACAGCCAGCATCCCAGATTTTAGTTATGACAAAGCAGTCGGCTTTGAACAATTAGCGGAGAATTGCCTCATCTGCCTCTATCAAGAGGACAAAGTGCAGCGGACAAAAGTGGAACGGAGCCAAGCTGTTGCAAATGGATTCGAGCAAGCAACACCGGGCCGATTGCGCACATCGTGGGCGAGGCACCAGTCGAGAACGAGGCAGCTAGATTGAACAAAGCTTCCTCGGAGTGATTGGAAAGATGCAATCACGAGGTTAGTGGCCCGTAGTATTTGGCGACCTAAAAAACGATTCCGCAGCTGAGAGAGCCGTTTAATTTGACATTAGCAGCGACTAGTTCCGATGTCGTCGAGCCAAAATCAGGAGTCCCATCAGGCTGAGCCCGGCGAGTGTGGTTGGCTCGGGGATGTTCGTCGTAACCGTAAAACCATCAAAATCTTTCTTTCTGATAAAAGCACTGCCACCGCCGGTAGAGGCGGCAGTTAGCGTATTATCTAACGTCACATTGACCTTTGTCACGCCAAAATCGTAGTCGACGCCTAGAACGAGACCTTGCAACGCGAGTTCCGCATCGATATCGACCAGCACGGTGCCTGTCCATAGCTCGTTGATGCCCGGAGCGCCATCAACGCCGACCTGGAAGTCGCCGTTGGAGGGCGCGAACACCATGGTTGCGTTAATATTCACAGGTGGACCAACAAGAGGTGTCCCGTCAAGTTCCACGACCTCGACGAAGAAGTTTGCAGAAACACTTGCAAAGGCTTGGTCTGGGGAGAAAGCGAACAGCGTGGTGTCGCCAGCTTCGCTGAACTGCACACTGTTAATCACATTGCTCCCAAGAGCCTGGATCATGAAGCTAAGCTGGCTGTCGACAACCACACTTGTATTGCTATTGGCGGGGACATTAGCCTCGAAGTTCTGAGGATTGAAATCGAGCGAGTCTCCGGTGATAGAAGTCGGAGCCCCAAAACGCTCCTCGGTGGCATTATTCGATTCCGAAACCCCGCCATACCAGACAGTAGCACCGGTCCATCCGGTCATCCCGCCTGGCCCTAGGTCGGGTCCCGCGTAGTTGATAATCCCAGCGTGGGAGATAGGCAAAGAAGTCAACAGCGTGAAAGACAGCGCTGCGAAAGCCAATAAGAAAGCAGACTTGTAGGTTCTTAACACTAGCGACCTCCCAATAAATATCGAATCACGGTGCGGAAATAAGTTCAAGTCAGAAGCCCACTTCCGGCCTCAGGAGCACTAGGATCCCAAACCAGAGCGAGCCGCATATCTGCAACCCAGATACCCCTGATTCTACAAGCCAATGTGGCAAGCACAAGGTTTTTGCAAGGAAAAGCTGGCCGGGAATTCAAAATTAAAAAGGTGGTTGGCCGCAAGCGGATGACCGCAATTTTACCATTAACCGCCGTTTTCCGATTGCGGGTTTTGTACCCAAGTCTTTTCATAGCTAGTATTTAGCTGATTTTTTGTCGGCAGGCCGAATGTGTCCCTCGCTTGCCTCTCCGGCCACAATATCAACAAGTTCGCCAATGTCTGCCGTGGTATTTGAGAGCTCCACTGGGGTGTATCGGCAAGAAGTGCCTACCGAAAAACCTGGTCGATTTTCCAGCCGCGACTCCACAAGCACTCGTAGTTGCTTGCCGATCAGGCTCTGGAAGTATTCGGCTTGCAGCTCCGATTCGAGGGCCGAAAGCTCGCGTCCTCGTTCTTGCTTCACTTTCTTGGGCAGTTGATGTGGCATGTCTGCCGCGGGTGTGCCACGTCGGGCACTGAACGGAAAGATGTGGATTTTTGAAAAACCGACCTGGCGCGCGACATCGCAGGTTTCGGAAAACTCGGCATCGGTCTCTCCTGGGAAGCCTACGATGATGTCGGTGGTGATTGCTGGCAGGTCAAGTTTTTCTTTAAGCATCTCGCAGCGATCGATGAACCGACGACTACCCCAGCGGCGGCGCATTCGCCGCAGCACGCTATCGCTGCCGCTTTGCATTGAAATGTGCAAGTGGGGGCAGACTCGGTCGCCATGGTCTTGCATCACTTCGATCAGGTCGCGGGTTACCTCGGTGGCTTCGATGCTAGAAAGTCGTACACGAAAATCACCTGGCAAGGCGGCTATGGCTTGTATCAAGTGAGACAGCCGGGTCCACTCGGTTTTTGGCAAGTTACGATTCCAATCGACACCATAGTGTCCGAGGTGAATCCCGGTAAGCACAACTTCGCGGTAGCCGTTGTCGACCAGTCGTCGCACTTCGTCAAGAATGTGTTGCATCGGTCGGCTGGTGAGTTGTGGCCGCACGTGAGGAATGATGCAGAAGCTACAACGAAGCATGCAGCCGTCTTGTACTTTGACATAGGCTCGGTGTCGACGCCCAAAGCCTGAGATCCCAGTCGGCACGTCGGTCACGCCGAACCGTCCGAGCAGGTCGGGCAGCTCGCGTTTGTCGGTCAGCACCTCGGTGACGTTCGGCAGCGCAGCAACTTCCTCGGGTGCTCGCGTTGCATAGCAGCCCATGACCACGATTTTGCTGGATGGGTTTTCGCGGGAGAGGCGGCGGATAATCTGGCGGCTTTTTGAATCGCCTTCCGAGGTCACGGTACACGTGTTGACGATGCAAAGATCGGCCGGAGTTTCTTCCGTTGCCTCCTCATAACCAATCCCAAGCAGTCCTTCGCGGAGGTACTCTGTTTCGTATTGGTTTACTTTGCAGCCAAGAGTTACGGTTTTTAGTTTCATCAGGCAAATGGGGGAAGCAAGGGGATCGCCGAGAGGGAAAGAACCGATTCTAGTGCCTCACGCGGCGTTCAGCGAGGTGGTTTGTTTACGAGAATACCGGTTCGTTGGCCGAAGTGCCTCACTCGATCGATAGCAAATGTGCTGTATTTCACCCCCCGAGGGCTGAGACAAAGCTAGGCTTTATCAGAAAATACGTTTGTAGCCTGATAAAGCCTAGAATGTAGAAGGACAGTCTCCAGGAGCCTTAGGCAATGAAACCATATTCTCCCACCCTGCGAATCGGACTCCTGGTTCTGGCGTTTGCCGGCGGCCTGGCCCACACTTCGCAGGCGCAGATCAAACAAGCCGATACCGACTCGGTGATTCGATATGGCGCGACTCAAATCTCGCGATTTCAAGTCGGAGTAACCGCTCGGGCGAAGCGGAGCGATGCTTACAACATCCTCGCAATCGTCACGGTTCCGCTTGCTTGTGCCGAGCAAGAAGTTGAACTGGAAGAAGAAGATATTACCTCGCAAGTTGCCGAGCTGGTTTACCGTCCGTTAGGCAAGGGGGCGCGTCAACTGATCGTGAAAATTCCGTTTCTGGCTCACGGCGATCGAGCGCATGCGCTGCTCACTTTTCAAGTAAGCACTCGGATCGTTTTGCCGCCAGAGAAAACCGACGAACTCATCATTCCGAAGAAACCCGATCGCCCGCTTAAACGGTATCTGGGCAAGAGCCCGTTTATTCAGACGAGGCACAGCAAGTTTAGGAAAATTTGCGAACAGATCATGGAAAAATTGGAAGACTCGGTCGACGACGCCGAAGCCATTACCGATTGGCAACGGGTCGAAGCCATTTATGATTATGTTCAAGACAAAATCAAATATCTGGAAGGCCCCGACAAGTCGGCCTTAGAAACCCTGAAAGACGGCCAAGGCGATTGCCAAAACATTGGGGCTCTTTTTGTCGCCCTCTGCCGAACCTACAAAGTTCCCGCCCGCATGGTTTGGGTCCACGAACATAGCTATCCCGAGTTCTGTCTCGAAGACGCGACCGGCAAACAATACTGGTTTCCCTGCGAATCGGCAGGAGACCGTGCCTTTGGAGAGATGCCTCTTGCTCGCACCATTTTGCAAAAAGGCGACAACTTCAAAATGCCGGAACGACCCCGCAAAGTCCTCCGTTACGCCTCCGACTACGCCATCGCCGAAGGGCGCCCTGGCCTTGCGAAACCGAGCATTAAATTTGTGCGAAAGCAATTGTAGAAAGAGTTGTGAGTTGCCTCGGTTTACTCACGACTCACGACTCACGACTCACGACTCACGACTCATAACCCGCGGCTCTCCCTCATCAGTGCTTCGTCTAGCACTTCCGCCAGCTCATCTAAATAATTGCTCGACCAAATTGCCGTTCCGTCCACTCCAAAGACAATCAGAGTTGGATAGGACGAAATCCCTAGCATCTCGTGCGTTGGGTACGAGCCATATCCGACCGGCCAATCGAAACCCGGGACGCTGGCGATGAATTGCTGAACACTTTCTAGATTCGCCGACGTGTCGGTCGTTAGCCCTACGAACTCGACACCAAGCGGGGCGTACTTTTCGTAAAGCTTCGCAAGCTCCGGCATCGCCGCCCGGCAAGGGGGGCACCCCAAGAACCAGAAATCGACTACCACAATCTTGCCTAGCAACCGTTCACGAGAGACAGGACCGCGAGACAACGGTTCTTCGGTGTTAAGCCATCCCTCGGCCATCATCTCCGGCAGCGGCATCCCGCCTTCGATCGGGGGCACCGGTGGCCTTCTTGCAGACCAAACCAGCAGCCCTAGCAAACTTGCCAGCACCAACAACTCGAACCAGTGCGATTTTTTTTGCTGCGAGTTCGTCGATTCCATGACTAGAAGTCCAACTTAATCCGTCAATTCAAGTTAAACCGCGCTGCGAGATCGACGTCCAATCGCCAACACCCCGCCGAGCATGAGTAGCGCAATCGAGGTAGGCTCAGGTACAGCCGATGTGGCTGCGGCCAGCGGACCCGGCGATGTGCCATAGCCTGCTTGCCAATCGGCTAGGTCACCCGCACCGAATGAGCTGCCAAAGCCCCGTTGCCAGCTCAAGAAATCAAACCCGTCGATATCGTCGTCGCCGTCAAAGTCGCCAGCAAGGGTCGGGACAGCAAGAGCAGTTGCCGTGACAAAAACGGCTTCGGATTGAATGTCGATATCCCAAAGCAGGCCACCGGCTCCCACTTGGGAATTAGAAAACATGCCCGTAAGCCCATCTCCCGAGGTAAGTATTTGATAAGTGTCGCCCTCCTGGGCTGCCACACCTGCCGAATAATCCAACACTAACATCGCGCCGCCAAGGTCGGTCAACCCCAGGACGTCCAACGTGCCGGGAGCATCGCCAATCGACAGAGAGAGAGTACTGGAGGCCGAGAACGTAAGGTCGCCGACAAGGAGCGTTTCGCTATCAGACAACACATGGATGTCGCCACCGCCGACATTTGAAACCGGGCCATAAATCGTGGTATCGCCACCCAGCGTCAAGCTGCCGTTATTCGTCAGCCCCCCGTTAAAACGCATCACCGCATCGCGGGCGACAATCTCAAAATTGTTCGTCACAGCCGATTCAAATTCCATCTCGCCACCGAGCGATTCGATGAGGCCGCCGTTGGTGACTTCGCCGGTGACGTAGGTGTACTCACGCAGGTTCGTCGCGTCGGCAGCATTACGGAGCTCGCCAGTGCCGTCGATGGTAAGCTCGCTTTCAATACGGCCATCGCCTCGAATCACGCCGTTAAGGGTAACTCCGCCGGAGTTTAAAACGCCGCCGGTTGCCAGATTGACAAAGCTCGTGGCACCCACAGTGGTCGTCCCACTAGCGCGGATCATGCCGCCTGCCGAGATGAAGATTTCTCCCACGCCGCTCGTTCCGATATCGAGATCTTCGCCGCCGCTTCCCGAACCATCGTCGATCAGCCATAACGAACCTTGCCCGCTCACGCGAACCGTACCGCGGGAACCGCCATCTCGACCAACGATCACGTCTTGGGCAGCAGTGGCCAGGGCCTGGTCGAAAATTCCCAGCGTGCCTCGGCCCTCGTAGCCAACAACAAAGTCGTCGTTGGTGGTCCCCGAGTTGATCCATCGCGTGCCCAGCCCGGTGAGTGTCACACGGCCAATCGAGTCGGGTTCGTTGCCGATGCGAGTAAATTCGCTCCGGAGCGTGCCGCGGTTGGAAACGTCTAGCGTGGCGAAACCCAAGTTGCCGATGGTCATGGTCTGGGTTTCCAGAATCGAAGCAAAGCCATTGACGTTGACAGTGCCTTGAGAAAACAACTGGTCGCCGATGATGATTTCGCCGGTCGTAAAAACGCTTTGCATGCCGGTGTCGTCACCCACTGAAATCCGTCCGCCGGTAGTAATATCCAGGAACCCTTGGCCAAACACACCAACGGTGAACAAGGTATCGACATCCCAGGCAGATTGGTCCAGATCGAAACCGGAGACCGTCACCTGCCCTACCCCAAAGGGCATGTTGCCAATGAAACCATTGGGGGAATTCAATGGGTCGGTAAAAGCAGGCGCGTCGATCGTGAGCCTACCAAAGGAGTCATCACCCACGATCACATCGGCGGTAGCCGTGCCGCCACCGATCGGAAGGTCTGTCGGGCCCGCCGGAGAAACGTCGCCTTCGCCAGTCACGTTGGCAAAACCGTGGTCCATTAATGCGATGGTGGCGGTGGTAACCACCAAGAAGCGAAAGAGTTGTTGCGAAATTGCGGGTCGTAATTCTAGAAATTGTCTACAGATGGTCATTAAATTTGCCTTTACTGGTTCCTGCGTATCACGAAAAATTTTCGCGAGCCCCTCAAATGGTTGTACTATGCCTCACCTCTATCATTCCCACGATTCGTGGGTTCTGTCAACAAGATTCGTCGATTTCTTGCTACGGCAAAATACCGCAAATAGCTGAAAGGAACCACGAAATATGCAAAACACACAGAAATGCAAACAAGGATTTAGTGGCTCCAGGAGATGTCAAATTCGACCAGTCTGCCCTGAAAGGGCGCTCTATGACAGCCCAGGGCGCGAGCCCTGGGATGCCAATTCGTTTTTGCAGGTTTAGTCCTGAAAGGACGACATGTCGCGGCTTCTCGTATGTCGCCCTTGCAGGGCTTCCCTTGTTTTTGCATGGACTCCCAGGGCTGACGCCCTGGGCTGTCTTATTTCGCCCCTTTCGGGACTAGCGATCGTCGATCTGCTTCGAGGTCCTCTAAGGTGAGCAATTGCTCATAAATCCCATGCCGTAGAATTTTCTTCACTCAATTCTCCGGCGTACACGAATTGCCCGATCGATGTTGTGGTTATTACCCGGCTCGAAGGCCACCGGCACCGTGCGGTCGATCAACGCGAATTCACGAATCCGCGTGATGTCGCCCGTCTCGCTGCCGGCTTCTTGGCCGAGCGTGTAGCCATCGGGGTAGACTCGGTTGTACAGTGCTTGATCATTGTTGAAACGTGCTTGGTCTGCTGCGTTCAAATCAACCCACCGTGGAACTGCCTCCACCTCAAAAAATCCAACCGTCACCCACACGGCATATACATTCGAGCGAGTTGTCACCAGATTCGACAACCGCGTCATCGGTTGATAGCGGAAGTACGGGTTACGGTTGGTGTCGCGGTAGGCATTACCTGCACCGACTAGGTTGGTTGCAAAAAGCGGGGGCCCGAGAGGAACCGCCGTAGCACCTGTCGTGCCCGTAGTAGACCGCATCGCTGTGCAATCCAATTCGGCCCGCTGCATAGAACCAATGGGTACAAGACTTCCTGCGTCTGCCGAACGGAATGGATTATCGAAGAAGGTTGGCTTGCTGCTGCCGAGCTGAAGCAACGGTTGGTTTGCTCCATACCCTCGGCGACTGTCTACCAAGGCACTCCAAGCAGGCCCCGGGTGAATACCCGGTCCACCGCCGCCGGCTGGGTTCCCATGCATCAAACCGAAATACACATTTTGGTTTGCCATCGTATTAAGATTCACCCGCCCCGGATCGCGATAGCTCGAAATCCGATTGAACGGCGGTTGGCGCTGGTAACGCGGATCGTTCGGACTATTGACAAGTGTGGTGGTATCGCCAAAGGCGGTGGGATTTAGCCACGTTTCGGTCCCCACAAACCGGCTCGGCACATGAAGGTAATCTAGCACCCGGTGAAGTCCAACGATGCCTCCGCCGCCCGCTGCTTTCTCATTTCGGAAAAAGTTGGGAAGATGTCCAAAACGCCCGTCGGTTTCTAGGCTCGGGTTCGAGGGATAAGTGTTTGTCGTGCCCTCGTACACCTCGCCTGGCCCACTTGCGCTTTCCATCGAAAACGCACTCAGCAGTTGCGACGATCGCACGGTCGGTACCTGCATCAGTTCGGTCGCATTGATGTAGGGGCGGTTGTTCCAATTGAGCCATGGGAATGGCTGGTCGGGTTGCAACGGGCTCGCAGGATTGCCAAGGAAGAAAGGTCGATTCAAAAATCCTAATGTACACTCCGGAATTTTTCGGATAGTGAAAGCACTGGAATTTGTGTCCAATGCTTGAGGTTGTGGCCGTGTTGCGGAAACGCCGATTATGTCATCGGGGTTATTTGGATTAACTCCACCGACACCGGGGGCAGGATCAAACGCCGACTCAAAACCCCAGGGGTTGGCAGACTTTGAGCTACTAATAGTTTCTGTACTGGGGTTGATCCCGTCATTTCTCCAGCCACGCTCATTGCTAAAGAATCTATTTTCAGCATTTTGATTCGCACTAGCGTTGGGCATGCTTGGCCCTTCTCTGCCACTAATCACAGTGAGGTTGGTTGAAGTGTTATCTACTGTTCTGTAAGGATTAGTCTCTTTGTTCCACGGAAGCAACGGATTAGCCAGTCGTTGCAGAAAAACACTTCGGAAGTTGGGTATTGACCCAGGGATGACAATTGTTTCTTCGTCAAAACGTGTCCAAAGATTGAAGTTAGGGTCGTTGTTAACTTGTTCTCGATACGCTGTATTATCAAGAGGAACGTCAATTCCTTTCGGTAGTATGGGAGAGCTTCCATAAAAACCGAATGGATAGTCATTGTAGGTACTCGGGTCAGAAACATACCCGGGTGGTCCATCCGGGCTATACAGCTTCCGGAAAGGATTGGTAGCGTTAGGGTAATCTCTTGGATATCCTTCAGCTGGTTCAGAAAGAGTGAGACGACGCGGCATATTGATGATTGCTACATCAGATATACAGGTACTAGAGTCACCTGGGTAAGCTATGTTGCCAGGCGGCATATCGCTTTCTGCAGGAGCATGTCTTGTGAAGCCAGCAGCATCATTCATGGTCGCGTCCATTTCATCAACCATCGATACGCGATTATTTGCGCCTGGACTTGCATCCAACACTACTCGGCGACTATTCAGTGAACTACCGCTTTGACGAGGCCCAACGATTGGTGACTCATAAATGCCAGAACCAGGACTAGCTTCGCGACCAGAACCGATCACCATATAACGCCCTGGACGGACATTCAGTGGAGTCGGAAATTCCTGATAAAATGCGTCTCCATCGATATCCCAAGTTGGATTGGTTAATTCAGGATCGAAGTCCGTAAGGTAAACACACCTATCCCGATCCGTAATGGCTGGCTGCGATGCCGTATTTGGGGCATCAGGATCTTGGCCGGCAACGAGGTTTTTGTAAATCATCACGCGCCATACGGGCGACTTATTACTTGGGTTGGCGGGGTCGATGTTAAAGGCCGATAGGTTGACTCCTATATCCTCTCCCGAACCATTCTTGACATGCGTGTCGGCATTGGCCCCAGGATTACTTGGCCAAGGATTGTAAAGTTCCAAGAAGAATGCACCTCTAGGAACTGCTTCTTGATCCAAATCAAAATCACTTGTAACGGGATCATTAGAAATATCCGCACCCTCGGGCTCACCATTCTGCAGAGGTTGCTTATCTTCAGCAAACTCGGTATCGGCGGCGATTTGTTCGATTTGAAGATCGTGCCAAGCCAAGGTTTCGGTAATCAAAAGCTCCGGCCGCTCGCTGCCCCAGACCAGTTGTGGGTCGCCTGTCGATGCATAAGTAGCATTCGGAATTCCATCGATCGTAGCATCCCACCCATCAAACGGATTCACATCATATTCAAATGCCGTCATGATGTTGTCGGGGTCGCGGAAGTCGACGATGTTGATCGCCCATTGGGCCAGCCGCCGGGCACGGGCTTGCCTATCCGCGGCGGTTGCTGCTGTTGGCAACGGATCGACTAGCGTCATTGCCAGCACATACAAATGTCGGGCAAGCAGTTGCCGGCGCAGGTTGTGGATAGTGACAAATTCATCAGGGGTGTCGACCACGCCCGTGATGCCGATCATCGTCAGGTCGGCGGCATTGGACAGGCCATCGTTATTGCGATCTTCCAAAAGAATGGGATCGTCACGGAAGGTTCCGTATTCGTTTCCATCGTTCCCCGTGAAAGCATCGAGGCGTGTATCACCGGAAGCCCAAAATGCCCCTTCATTTTCCCCCGGCTCGTCCACCACACCGTTGTTGTCATCATCGCGCCCATTGCCAATCGCACGATTGATATCCATCCGCAAACCATCGGCCAAGTCGGGCGAGAGGAGTTTGGACATTTCTCGGCGTAAAGCCGCCGGGGCAGTAACACCACCGACACGTAGTCGGTATTCCAACAAATCGGCAAACGTCGCACCGACGGGTGGCCGACCCATGATGATCTGATAGTCGTCGGTTCCACCGGCGACACCATCGGGACCAAGCACCATCCACTGCGGCACCGTCACGCTGGGTACCGGCATATCGTAGCTATCGGTGGTAAGCAGCGTTCGCCAGAGGTTGAGCCTAGTAAGGTCGGGCGTCGTGTCGGACGAGTTTTGCTTAAACTCGCCTGCTAGTTCCCAAATTCTCGTCGGCAGTTTCCCCGCGTCGGGGTCGTAGGCTCGCAAGATGCGTTCCAGCTCAGCTATGCTATACGGCCCATCGGCCGCGGTGGCGCTTTCGCCGCGCGATGCGCCGAGCGAGAGATCGATCTCGTAGGGCGAGTTCTGATCAATACGTGTGTTGTTATTGATGTAGTCGACCATAGCCTCGCTAACCGGCTGGCCAAAATCATTCAGCCCAACGGCATATCGTCCGTACAAATCTGGCATCGAAGCATAACCGCCGAGGACTGGAGTGCCTGAGGAATCCAATACTTGCCCCGTCGCCCAACGTGGCATGCCCTGCATTTTCATCTGAGCCGCGAGATCAAACCCCGCTTGACCGGGAACATTGGAAACACCCATTTTGCCTGATCGGTTGCGGGTGAATTGACGAACGGTCGCAGGGGGGAGTGCAGAGTCGTTGGGAAAAAAATCGGTGTTCGCCGCAGCTCCATCAAAGAACCGTCTGTACCAATCCCATCTGGCTGCTGGAGTCGTTCCAGGCATCAGCGGCCCTAGGTTAATTTCCGCCGTGCCAGAGCCTTGACCTTGGGCGAGAATGTCGCTGCTAGCTCCCCCTGCCAAGCTCTCGTTAAAGTTGGTTGGATTCGCAATATCAAGTGTTCCATGCGCATTCAAATTCAACCGCCCATCCATATCGAGCACCAGCAGGGCGGCCATCGGTTTCATGAGTCGGCCGTCGGCGCTTTTCATTACCGGCGCACCGAAATCGATCCAAACGCTATCGCGAATGCCATCGTTGTCGTTGTCGACGTCCCAGGGGCCAAAGATCGAGCGAAATAGTTTTTCGTTATTGCTTAGGGTTGTTGGGAGATCGGGATTGCTACCTGTGAAGTTCGGATGGTCGTGCCAATTGGGACGGAGAAGAACTTTGCGAAGCATTGCCACATTGGAAACGTCGCCGAGATCTGTGGTCGTAAGGTCGGTGCCGGTATTAAAGTCACTATGGTTAGCCCAGTAGTTAAGCAAAGCCGGTCGATGAAACGACGGGAGGATCATGTTGCCAAGTGAAACGGGGGGCAAAGTAGGCCATGATCCAGGTTGCCCGGGAAGCACAGTTTCCACCGGCCCCACCGGCAACATCGCCAGTGCCATGTTTTGGAAATCAACCGCGTCGTACGATTCGTCGCTGCCGCCTAAGCCAGTGAAGTTGAAACCATTGAGTACATTTTTTTGGTTTGCACTCAGATTGTTCCACACATCTTGTTGCGTCGTTCCAGGATAAGCACCTGTCCCCAAATAATCTTCTGGGCGGAGATTTTGTGGATTGAAGAAGGCCCCGTTAGGCATCAGAGCGACTGGCAAGTAGGTGCTAGGATCACTGGGATCATCACTGCTACGCAATGCTTCACCAGCGGTGAGCTTAGCGCCAGTAGGCGTTGGCGGCGTAAGGCTATATCCCGCGCCCGTCCCATTAAACGGACGACCGTTGACGACGATCTTTGAGCCGTTGAGAAGGTTCGGCAGCGTAACCGCACTGCCATTCGCTAGCGGGAAGCTCATGACACGGAACCTATTGGTAGTGCCGTTGTACCCAACAATGCGAGTACTTTGCCCACGGGCAGGCCCATCCAAAAAGGTAACTAGCAGACCGTTGTATGCGTTGTCGATCTGCTTCAAAGCTGCAAGCGAGGCATTCGTTCCAAAGTTATTAGTGACTCCGAGCGTCGTATCGAGATTCAATTCCAGAATCTGACCATTGGTGACGTTTGTGCCGTTGCTATCCCAAGTGCAACCTGCTGGAGGAGTTGGACCTATGGCGGTTGACAAATACGCCGTAAACCCATCGTTCCCATACAAATCCCGTAGCAAGCTATGGAATCGTAGCACGCTGTTTTGGTTGTTCGTGTCGCGGACCAGTTGGTTGATGACTTCGTCGAGCAGCTTTTGCTGGCGAGCTGGGGCTTGGCTTTGCTCGGTAATGCGCGCACGCGTCTTGTTCATCTTTCGGTACTGGTTCGCCGTCACAATAAACGCCGTGCCGATCATCAGGAACAGCGTCAGCAGGCTGAGCACCACCAGCAGCAAGATGCCGCGACGAGAAGAATTGCGGGTTGTGAGTCGCGAGTCACGCGTTGCGCGTTGCTTACGAAAACTCACGACCAACGACTCACGACTAACCACTTTTTTATTTTCTCTCATAATCTCACCTTCTCAATCTCTATCCCCAAAGGCCCCTTGCGGATTTTTGATGTGGGATGTTTGATTTTTGATGTGAAGGAACAGGGTTTTTCGTTTTTTCACACATCAACAATCAAACATCGAACATCAAACATTCTTTTGACATCTCACATCAATTTTTCCACAACGAAAAGTCTTCCATCGATAGCTGCTGCGTCGCCACGCTGATTACGCCTGGCATGAGGATCGCCCGAAGGTCGGTAAACGAGCCTTCTGGCCAATCGGGACCATCGAGCGTTAAGTAGCGAACCGGTGGCGTGGCTGTGGTGCCGAATGGCATGAAATTGCCTGTCTCGTCGGTTTCCTCATCTCTCGCCAAAATGCGATACCATTTCATCATAAAAACGCCGGTCGTTTGGTTGACGCCTGCCAGGGCGATCCAGTTGCCGGGGCGAATGTCTTCCATGGCTGCGTCGACCAGCAGCTTGTCATTTGTTATCGTATCAAAAATCGCGATCTCGCCATCGTTAATGAATTCCGCTTGAATCAGCCGCTCGCTGGTTGCCGAAGGTGCGACCTCGCGGCGTCGGAACACGACGACCGAAACATCGTAGCGAGCCTCGCCGTAACCACCCGACGAAGGCTGCAAGACGTCAAGTGCCTCGCTACTCGTCGGCACAATCGTCGCCAGCCACGAATAGTCGCCCTTGTACTGCCGGCGAAGCAGCCGAGGCGGCACTACTGAATTATCGAGATCCCAATTCTGAATGCTCGGCCGATCGTCCTCCTCCGGCTGCGTCACGGCCAGGTCGTCGCGAAGGCGAAAGATGGTTTCGCCGACGGCGGTATTGAGAGGAACACCGTTGGCTTGAGGTAACGTGAGCCGGCGTATTGGCCAAACATTACCAGAAAGCGGTACCGTTGCGCCAAACCAGGGGTTATTAGGTCCAGGTAAAGTTGATGCTGCAAATGGAAATCGCAATTCGCTAATATTTGCCGTGCCTAGTGGATCGAGCACAAATGCGTGACCTGGCCCGAATGGATAGGTGTCGTCACCAATTAAAGGAGGGGTGGTAAGAGGCATATTAAAATACCCCTTGGTCTTGTTCGGCGGCGGAGTCAAATTAGTTTGCGGCACTATGAAGTCACTATTGAGTGGACCACCTGCTATCGTACTGGCATACAACCACAACTCCGGCTGCAACATTCCGCGGGCCGAGAGTTCTTCAAACGCATTTTGAGTGAGGCTGCTGCCGAGATCGAATTTTTCGCCTTCGATCACATAGTGATTTCCGACCGGGAAAATCGCGGCCACGCCCATCAGTCCGAATAGTAGCACGAAGATCGAAACGAGAATTTCGATCAACGAGATGCCGGAGCGGGGGATGTTTGATGGGGGATGTTTGATTGTTGATGGGAAGGAACAGGGGTTTTCAGTTTTTCGTAATCCGACGCGTAAGCGAGGGATGCACCGTCCAGGGTTTATCCCTCGCTTACGCGTCGAGTTACGGGAGATTCGATCTCCGCCTTTCACATCAACAATCAAACATCCCAAATCAAACATCATCGCCCTGCTCCTGTGCTTCGCATCGTATGCCCAAACTCGTGAGCGGCTTCGATTTGAAATTCGGCTGTTTCGATATCGTTGGCGCCGATATATGCCCTAGCATCAACAAAAGCATTTTCGCTCACAATCGCTCGACCGGAGTTCGGCGCGATAAAAAGCCAACGACTATCAAGATTAAGCCAGTTGATTTTGTTCTGTAGCTCAGCAAGTGCATCATTCGACGCACTTGCTGTAATGGTCCACTCGTTAGAGTTGGTGAGCCCGCCGTTTTCAACGCGCCCAAGCAGTATCGCAATCCGCGAAACATTTGTCAGCGAATTGCTATTCAGAAATACGTTACTAATGCTACCTGAAGGCGAAAACATGATGCCGACCGTGTTCTGCCCGCCACCTGCTTGGAATAGCGAACCATCGGTTGGAAACCCGCTAGTGATTGCCCCTTCGGCAATCGAGCCCTGTAAATCAATCGCGATGCCCGCAGGGAATTGCAGTGGCTCTTCGACCGAAGTCACAGGCTGGCGGATGAATTTGTAGGGTTCGAGTACCGGGGTAGCAGGAAAAGGCAAAGTTTGCCCTCCCCCTTCATTGAGCCAAATGCACCTTAAAAACATCGGGGCAGAGGTTTCTGGCTGCAAAAAACCCCCATCGAGCTTGTTCGGCCAATCGTTTTGGTTGCTGTCGTCGATAACTAGGAACTCTTTACCACGGACTTCGATTACGTCACCGATTCGAAACATTCGTGGCGGATAGGGATCCAGTGCCGGAGCGGGGGTTGCGGCAAGAACAAAATGTAAATTGTAAAGTGGAGCGTTGTCATAAGTAGCAGTAAATTTCGTTCCACCGTTACCAATCGATCCGTTAGAGCCATAGATCAATATCGTTGGGTTTACAGTAGCAATCCTAACACGCGAAGCACTACTAAACCCCGCAAAGGCCGGCGGGACTTCCCAGCGAAAGACGTCGAGCGCCACGCCGCTGCCGGGCGAGGTTTCTCGGAAGGCGATGCCTTGGTCGCGGCCGGTGCGGGCGGCTTCGGACTGGGCCTTCATGATGTAGGTTTGCAGCATCCGCGAGGCCTCGCGAATTTTCCGCGT
Source organism: Planctomycetota bacterium (assembly GCA_024278955.1). GTDB lineage: Bacteria > Planctomycetota > Planctomycetia > Pirellulales > Lacipirellulaceae > Bythopirellula. The sequence continues at coordinate 65,144 of JAJRSE010000002.1, forward strand.
GTCGTTGTTCGGCGAAAGAATCGGAATCACACCAGCGACCAGGGTCGTGAGAATGACAATCACCACGAGCAGCTCGATGAGAGTGAGAGCGTCGCGGATGTGGGATGTTTGATGTTTGATTGTTGATGTGCAAAGCGCGCAACGCGAGCGTTCTTTCCTTTTCACATCAAAAATCAAACATCTCCCATCAAACATCATCGTCCGTCCTGTAGGTGGTTGTGGATATTGTCGAGCGAGTTGTCGTCGCCGTCGTCGTTTTTGTCAAAAGGGAAACCGAAGACATAGTTATAGTCATTAACAACGGGGACAAATATCGAACCCGGGCTAGGGGTGCTTGGATCAAGCGCGACAGGGTCAAAGCTAGAAGGAAAAGGCGTGCCTGACCCAGTAAAGGCGAGATCATCGATATCCGTTTCGCCGTCTGATCCAGCCGAGTAAATGAGCGGCACCAGACGATACGCTGGATTGGGGTCTCTCAACTCTGCGATCCACGAGGTGGGTATCGGATAAATTACTGTCGGTGGTCCTGGTGCGCTCGGCTGGTCTCTATGAAACGGATCCATAGGATCGTGGTCAGCATCGGCATTATGAAGGTTGGTTACAGGGTCGATCGGTTGTAGGTCAGATACGAAGCCTGCTGGCCAGCGAATGAAATGTATAGGACGTCCCCAGCCGTCAAGAAACTCGGGGGCGCCGTCGTCGTCGGTGTCGCCGATATCTTGCTGGTTAAAAAGAGTACGTGCTTCGCCATCGCCCGTGGCTAGCATGATAATCATGTAAAGGCATTCCGCTCCTTGGTTCTCAATGATGTCCTGCGTATTTGTGCCAGTTCCCGGGGGCTTGTTAAAAACTATTTGGTTATACCGTCTGAGGTAAGACTTTTGCAGGGAGGGAAAAGTGCTCAGCACTTTGGGCTGATCCTCGGGCCCCAACCCTCCTACCGGGTTCATGAGAATGTTACTCCAGCGATCGGGCATTTCAAATTTCATTAGCTCGCGAGTCGCAAGCAATCTTACGTCGGCAAGCATTTGCCCGCGTTGGACGGGATTAAGTCCCATCGTATTGATGTCATTAAGAATTACCGGACTGACATCCACCCGTCGCGTGGCATAGCTTGCCCAGCGTTCCATCAACAGGCCGTTGAGCTTGGCGATGGTGCTTTTGGTTCTCGCCGCGTTGGCGTGCTCCATTGCGCTGCGGCTAGCGCCGAGAAAAGCGGCGCTGAGCGTGGCGATGATTGTGATGACGAGCATGAGCTCGATGAGGGTGACGCCTGTGCGGCGAATGTTTGATGTCGGAGGTTTGATTGTTGATGTACCGGAAGCACGAGCCGAGCGCAAGCAGCCACTTCTATCGGACATCAACAATTTCACATCAAACATCAAACATCTCATGGCTGTGCATCCTCCAACGTGCCGACGCCAAAGTTGCCGACGGTGTCGGCAATGTCGCCAATGAAAGGGCCGGTGGGGAACTTGATAATATCTTCAAGGTCTTGGGTACTCGGAGTTGCGCCCTTCATTCGGAGACTCAGTGGCATGAAGGTTCCCCAGGCGTCGTCCAAACCCGCATGAAGAATTTGAAATTTACCTTGGTTGACAAAGACCAAATCGCTAGCGGTAGGCGTTCCCGAAAAACCTTCCCGCAATTTTTCGATAGCGTGAACCATGGGCATACCCGATCCCAGTGCGGGCATGTCGTATTGTTCGGGCTTATGACGCGAAACGTCGAGGTACACGAATGGTTGTTCTGAACCATTGGGAGCGTATTGCCAGAAGTTGATGCGGCGGTCAACTCCATTGAGTGTGTAAGTGATGAACCTGCCATTCCCTCCATTATCAGTATCATGGTAGACGCCGTTATTATCACGTGGTGCGAGACGCCCAAGATCGAATTCATATCTTCGGTTGCGATTTTCGAGAACGTCGTCACTCCGCTCTAGAGTGCCATCTCCGTCGCCATCGGAATCAGAAAACGAAGGGCCCCCTGGTCCGGAAATTGGAAATTGAGGATCGCTACTAAAACCGCCTAGCCAAAAGACCATTGCCTCCGCCGCGTTCATGCCTCCTTCATTAAAAAGGCCTGATGACTGAACTTGACCTGTCACGGGACCACCAGCTAAGGCGAGAATCAACTCCTGCGGTTCTTGACCTCGCGGAAACGACTTTCTGAACATGCGGACGAAATCATTCTGTGCAAGTGTATTCACCGGAGGAGGGGACGTAGGCGCACTGATCATCGCATTCGGCGGATACGCTCCGTACTCGTTCTTGAAATCTTCAAACGCAGAACTTAGCTGCTGGATTTCCAGCGTGATCGAAGCTTGTTTGGCTTTGTTCAGCGCGTTGACTGCCGCCCCGGTGATGAGACCCGCAAGGACCGCGATGATCGTGATGACGACCAGCAGCTCAGTCAATGTGAATGCGCGGGGAAATGACGAATGACGAATGACGAATGACGACCTATCTATTCGGCATTCGGCATTCGGATTTCGGATTTTCCCACCTGTCTCATTTTGATTTAACTTCATGACCTATCTCCTACCTCGTGGTTGGACTACTCCATGTGCAAATGCCGTGCGCAAACCGGCGTAGTGCGGTTTGCCGTGGCAAGAATGGCCTTTTTGGCCTTATGTTATTGCCAGAACCCCCGATTTGTCTTGAAAAGCAACTTCTTGTAGCCCCGCAGAGGGGGGCTGCACCCGAAGGCAGTGTAGCGGATCGGGCGGTGTATTGTAGCAAAATTGAACAGAGCAGGGGGGAGTTGTGAGTTACGGGTCGCGAGTTAAATGGAAAACCCGAAACTCAAAGCTCCTTTATCCACTCAAACCATTGATCAGCTCCACGAGCGGGATAAACAGCGCGATCACGATAAATCCGACGGCACCGCCTAGGAACAGAATCAGCAGCGGCTCCATCAGCTTGGTGAGCCCATCAGTCAGCACGGCAACCTCTTCGTCGTAGGTGTCGGCGACTTTGTAGAGCATGGTGTCGAGCTCGCCGGTTTCTTCGCCGACGTCGACCATGTTGACCACGATATCGTCGACCACGCGTTGGCGATATTTCATCATATAAATGAGCAGCCCAATCGGCCCGCCCAGGAAGGCCATGAAGAAAAAGGCGGCCATCGGGTGGGGGCTGAGTTTCGAGTATTCCTTCATCGGTTGAGCAATCGCATCGCCCTCGCGGATCCGCTCGCTAATGCGTGCATACAATCGCTCGAACACCGCGTTGCCGCTGGTCTCGCGAGTGATGTTGAGCGCTTCGAGAATCGGCACACCGCTAGAGATCAACGTCCCCAGGGTTCGCGAAGTACGGGCCATGATGTTCTTTTCGACCAACGAACCAAAGATCGGCACCTTGATCGCAAACTGATCCCAGCCCATTCGTCCGGCTTTGAATTTACGGATCAGCTTGATCGTAAGCCAAATCGTAATCGGCACGCCGGGTATCAGATACCAGTAGTTGACGCACCAATTGGAGAAGGCGATGAGATAGACGGTCATCGCCGGCAGATCGAGATCGAAATCGTCAAAGATCAGCACAAACGATGGCACGATTTTGATCATGATGAACGTCAGAATACCGACTGCCACCGAGACGACGACGACCGGGTAGATCATCGCGCCTTTGACTTTGCGTTTAAGCGACTCGGCCCGCTCTTTGAACTCGGCCAGGCGCTGGAGAATAACTTCCAGGGCACCACCGGCCTCGCCTGCTTTGATCATGTTGACATAAAGTCGGTCGAACGCTTTGGGGCACTTGCCCATCGCCTCGGAGAGCGTATCGCCGCCTTCGATGGCTTCGCAGGTATCTTCGAGCGAGTATTTGAGCCGCCCCGGTTTTGATTGTTCGCTGAGGATACGAAGGCTGCGAAGAATCGGGAGGCCGGCATCCTGAAGAATCGAAAGTTGTCGGGTGAAGGCCGTTAGGTCCTTTGAAGGAACGCCACCAAAGACAAAGCCCCGCTTCTTGCCGCTCGCATTCCCGCCATCGGCTTTCTTCCGCGCCTTTTTTACCGAGATCTTCGTAACGAAGTATCCCATCTGGCGAATCGTGGCCTGGGCGTCTTCTTCGGTCGCAGCATCGATGACGTCCTTGATTTCGGAGCCAGTCGAATCCATCGCTTCGAATTGAAAAGTAGGCATGGCGGTATGTCGTGGTCAGTAGTCAGTGGTCAGTGGGCAGATAGGGGTGGGCCGGTGGGAGCACTGTTTTACTGCCCACGGACTACTGCCTACTCTTTCTTACGCATCAATAATAGTTTCTCGAACAACTTCCTCGGTTGTGGTGGTGCCTGCGTAGGCGGCTTTCATTCCCGCATCTCGCAAGGTAATCATTCCCGCTTTTCTGGCGGACTCTCGGATTTCGTCGGTCGAGGCGTTTTGCATGATCAGGTCGCGTAGATCGTTGTTCATGATCATCAGCTCGAAAAGACCAACTCGCCCCTTGTATCCCGTATTATTACAGTTTTCGCAGCCACCGCCACGATAAAACTTCCGCCCTTTGAGGTCTTTGGCTGTCAATTCCAGGTCGTCCAGGACCTCCTGAGGGGGGGCATACTCTTCTCGACACTTCTCGCAGACTCTTCGGACCAGACGCTGAGCCAAAATCGCCTCGACCGTCGCGGTGATTAAAAACGTGGGGACACCCATGTCCTTCAACCGCGTAATCGTGCCCGGGGCGTCGTTGGTATGGAGCGTGCTGAAAACCATATGCCCCGTCAGCGAGGCCTGAACCGCGATTTCGGCGGTCTCCAAATCGCGAATCTCGCCCACGAGAATCTTGTCGGGATCCTGACGCAAAATCGCCCGGAGACACTGGGCAAACGTATTGCCGATCGACGCATCGATTGGCACCTGGATGATGCCTTCCATGTCGTACTCGACCGGGTCTTCGGTCGTGATGAGCTTGTCTTCGATGACGTTGAGTTCGTTGAGAGCAGAATAAAGCGTGGTGGTTTTCCCCGAGCCGGTCGGCCCGGTCACCAAGACAATGCCGTTGGGCCTGGAAATAACCTTTTGAAACTGGGTCATGAGCGTATCGTTCATGCCCACCTTCTTGAGATCGAGCGACACGACCGAGCGGTCGAGTACCCGCATCACGACGCTTTCGCCAAACATGGTCGGCAGCACACTCACACGCAAGTCGACCGGGTGCCCGCCGACGTTGAGCTCGATGCGTCCGTCCTGAGGCATCCGGCGCTCGGCGATATCGAGATCGGCCATCACCTTGATACGTGTCGTGATTGCAAAAGCCAAATGCCTCGGCGGAGGGACCATTTCGTAAAGTACGCCATCGGCCTTGATGCGGATGCGGAATTCGTCTTCAAAGGGTTCAAAATGCAAATCGCTTGCGTGGTCTTTAATCGCAATCAGCAGCACCATATTCAGTAGCTTGCGAACGGGCGCACTATCGGCCAACGCTTCGACGCTCGTCAGGTCAACCGTCCCACCCTCGGCCGCAGCTGCCGCCGCGGCAAGGTTCACATCGTCTTCGAGGTCAGAAACAATGCTTTCGACACTCTCGGTATTCTCGCCATAGTAACGATCGAGGCTTGCCACAATGCCTTGTTCGGTCGTGACGACCACCTGGATGTTGTAGCCAAGAAACGTACGCAGCTCGTCTTGCACGGCGAGGTTTTGCGGATCGCACATTGCGACGGTAAGCGTGTCGGAGTCGAACTCAATGGGGATGATGCGGTACATCTGCGCCATCGGCTCGGTCACCATCTCAATGACTTCGGGCTTAATCGTAAGATCGGCGACCGCGACCGTGCGGAGCGACATTTGTTCGCCAAGCGATTGAGCAAGTTGTTCGTCGTTGACCAGCCCCATGTCCATAGCGACCCGACCGATCAGCTGACCAGGACGCTCGTTCTGCTCGTCGACGAGCAATTCGAGCTGTTCGTCAGAGATATATCCAAGGTCGACCATGATTTGGCCAATACGCCGCAGAGCCATAGCAGTTTCGTAGGGGGATAGAGGTGTGAGATCAGAGTAGAGAGTCGAGTCGTAGTCGCCAGCTTCAAATCGCCGTTTTAGTTGCCATCAGTTAGTTGCCGTTATCCGAAGGGTCCTCGTCGAACGCGCCCCGTTCGGCACCGGCAATACGTTTCGCCAAATCCTCAGGCATGTTCGCCTTGGCAAGGACATCTTCTTTGGTGACCAGTTCGTTTTTCCAATGTTCAAACAAGTGGTCGTCCAGCAATTTCATTCCATGCTTCGAGCCGGTTTGAATTGCGGAAGTGATACGGAAAATTTTGTTTTCTCGAATCAGGTTTGCGATACCAGGCGTAACGACCAAGGTTTCAAAGGCTGCAACTCGGCCACCGCCGATTCGTGGGCAAAGCTGCTGAGCCAAAATTCCGATAATCGAAGTTGCTAGCTGAGTACGAATCTGATCTTGCTGATTGGTTGGGAATACGTCGATCACCCGGTTGATCGTCCCTGCCGCACTCGACGTATGGAGCGTGCCAAACACGACATGCCCCGTTTCTGCCGCGGTAATCGCAGCCTCGATTGTTTCTAAGTCACGTAATTCGCCGACAAGAATCACATCGGGGTCTTGCCGCAAAGCACGCCGAATCGCCTCGGCAAAGGTCGTAACATCGACACCGACTTCTCGTTGGTTGATTGTCGATTTTTTATGGTTGTGATAAAACTCGATCGGGTCTTCGATCGTGATGATATGGTGGTCGACCGTGTCGTTGAGATAATCGATCATCGCAGCCAGCGAAGTCGATTTTCCCGAACCGGTCGGTCCGGTGACCAGTATGAGCCCACGAGGACGCATGATCATGTCTTTGAAAATGGGCGGTACCGACAACTGTTCCATCGACATCAAATCGACCGGAATCTGCCGCAGCACCATCGCGACGTGCCCCCGTTGGCGAAAAATCGAAACCCGAAACCGAGCTTGATCGCCAAACGCAAAACCAAAGTCGGTGCTGCCGGTTTCTTGAAACTCTTGTTGGCACCGATCTGGCGTGATGCTCTTCATCAGCCCCATCGTGTCGGAGGGCTCAAGGACCTTGGTCTTGAGTTTTTGCATGCGACCATGAAGCCGCAGCACAGGAGGTTGACCTACCGTGATATGAAGATCGCTCGCCCCCTGCTTAACCTGTGCAGAAAGCAACTTGTCGATAAGAATAGTACCCATATTTGCTCCTTCCCTGTCCTTTCAGTTGGAGACGCTCGAGGCCCAACGCTTTCTGCGAGAGCCAAGTGGCTTACCTCCCGCGGCCAAAGGTCGCCAACCGACTCTTTTTCAGTTCCAAGCAAGCCGCTGTTCCAAACGGCAAGATGAAGGGGAGTCGCCGGCAAACAATCACCAGAATTATTCCCCATGAACGCTATAAACTCAAGTCAGCCAAGAGGATAATCAACGTCGCCGATCGCCAAAATCGTCGACCCCGAGTGCTCCCATTCGCTTCAAAATCGTTGCTCCACGGATCTGCCTCAATTCTAATCACTGAGACAGATAAAACAGTACTCGTGTTAGTGGTTGCTCTTCGCCACTCGAAAAACCTCTTCCAAGGTCGTGATTCCGGCAAGCACCTTTCGGATTCCATCGTCGTAAAGCGTTGTCATACCTTGCTTTACGGCTGCCTGCCCAATCTCGACGGTCGAAGCACCCGAGAATGCCAATTCCCGCACTTTCGCCGTCATCGTCATCAACTCAAAAATCCCTAAACGACCCCGATAGCCGCTATCCCCGCAATGTGAGCAGCCGGCCCCCTTCATAAACGAAGCCTTTGCCGCCTGCTCAGGCGTAATGCCGGCGTTCTCGAGTTCGGCATCGGTGAGCGTATGTGGCTGTTTACACTTCGAGCAGACAACTCGCACGAGCCGCTGGGCCAGGATACCGACCACACTGCCTGCCACCAGATAGGCCGGGACTCCCATATCAACCATGCGAGTTACCGCACCTGGGGCATCGTTCGTATGAAGCGTACTAAAGACCAAGTGACCCGTGAGCGACGCTTGGATGCCCATCGACGCGGTTTCGTAGTCTCGCATTTCGCCGACAAGAATTACGTTGGGTGCTTGCCGCAGCATGGAGCGAATAATTAACGCAAAATCGAGCCCGATACTATGCCGAACTTCAACCTGGTTGATCCCTGGCAAGTAATACTCGACGGGATCTTCTGCGGTAATAATTTTTCGGTCAGGGCGGTTAAGCTCGTTGAGCGCCGCATAGAGGGTCGTCGTTTTTCCCGATCCCGTAGGACCCGTTACAAGCACAATGCCGTTGGGGCGGCGGGTAAGTGCGCGAAAGACTTTGAAATCTCTCTCGCTGAGCCCCAGTTGGCGGACTCCAACGCGAATGTTGTCTTTGTCGAGCAGTCGCATCACGCACGACTGGCCATGCGAAGTAGGCAGCATACTGACCCGCAGGTCAAGCTCTTTGCCGCCGGCGGTAATTTTGATTCGACCATCCTGCGTACGCCGTCGTTCGGCAATGTCCATCTTTGCCAAGATCTTGATGCGCGAGAGCAGCGCACTAAGTAAACGACGCGGAGGGCTATCTCGTTCGATCAACACGCCATCGATACGATATCGAATTCGAATCCTGCTTGCAAAGGGCTCAACGTGAATATCAGAGGCCCGCAGCTGAACCGCTTCGGTAATCATCAATTGAACCAGACGCACGACCGGTGCGCTGTTTTCGTCGACGACGGCATCGTCATCGCTGTCGGCGTCGTCTTCGGTCTCGGTAAAGTCGATCGCCGTGTCGGTGAACTCCTGCAACATCGAGTCGGCGCTTTCGCCATCCATCTGACCGTAATTACGGTTGATCGCCTCGTTGATTTGCTCTTTGGTCGCGAGACCGATTTCCACTTCGCGATTCAAGATAAACTTCAGCTTGTCGAACGTTTCAAAGTCCAACGGATCGCTGACGACGATTTTGAGTTTGCCGTCCTCCTCAGAAAATGGGAGAACCGAGTTCTCGCGCGCAACCGACTCAGGAACCAGTTCAACAACTGCCGGTGGAATCGGCACGTTGTCCAGGTCGTAGTATTCGTAGTCGTGTTGTTCTGCCAAGGCTCGCATCACTTGCTCAGCCGTAGCGTAGCCTAGCTGGACAAGGGCGTCTTGGATTTTCAGCTTGCGCGAGGTTGCGACAGTTTCTGCCTCTTGAAGCTGCTCAGGCCCGAGAAGGCCTTTCTTTATTAAGTAGTCACCGAGGTCGGCCATAAGTGCTTCTTCTCTGTTCTGGTAAGTTTCCGACGAGTTGGTTTTTGGGAGGGGAAGAGTCGATCGCTGGAAGGCGAAAAATTCCTCACCTGAGCCCAAGGCTGCTTGTACGGTCGTTTGCGGGACGTCGTCCTAGAGAGTTGCCCTAGAAGTCAGTTTGCGGAAAGAACTCCAGGCAGTCCGAAGTCTCAGACACCAGAGAAGTTACGCCCTGCCACCCAACAATCTTCCAACTGTTAGGCTAATGACGGCGGGGCAAACTGTCAACGAATTGTGGACTGCCTAACTTAGGCCGATATTCTGCTTCACGCCTCAATTGCCAGGCTGGGCACGGATCGCTCGGGCGTCCAAACGGAACTGCTGGGCAAGCTTTCTCATCGCATCGGCCTGTTTATATAGCTCTATTTGCTCAAACTTCTTGGCCGAGAGCGTAAGTTGCCAGGCGGCATCGCGAAGCGATTCTACCGGTCCTGATGCTAAATCCTTCGCATCCAAATAATCCGTTGCTTCTGCTTGAACGACTTTCGTCGCGGGTTGATACCCTTGCAGCGGTTTCCGATCCGTGACGATCGACCCCCCCAGCCGCTCCTGAATTTCCAGCAGTTCTTGCACCACCGCCGCCCGAGATGCCGATTGATCCGCATCCGCCACGGTTACAAAGCCTTCGGGAACCGTTGGAGCTTCTGCTGCCATCGTCGAGACCGTGGCCAGCAACAGCCAGGCGACTGTGGTGTTAACGAAAAACCTGCGAGAAAGAAATCGAAGTTGCATGGCGAATACTTGCCACATCGGAAAGTCTCCAAGCGGTTGGCTCGGGATAGATAAAAGGGCCCTGCCCCGTGGGGAGGACAGGGCCTTTGCAAAGCAATAAATTCATCGAGAGTATCAAAACCCTAAATCAAATAACCCGGCAGCGACGCGTCGTAAGACAAATCGGCAATTCCATCGCCATCAAGGTCGATACCTTCTCGAACTACTCGTTCGCGAAACCTTCCATCCTCGGCACGCACACGAACGTATCGCACATTGTCTTCTTCCCAGTACGAGCGGTCTTCCAGCGGTTGGGGCTCAACTCGATAGGCGGGACGAGGGGCAACGGCTTCGGGCTCGTAATGCAATGGCCGAGATGTGGCTACCACTCGCTGGCGAGGTAAACGCTTAGGACCTGTGAGAGCCCAATGCAAAAGAATGCCGCGAATCACTTTCAACGACAAGCCTCCGGTACGGTCCTGGCAAGTCCATTTTGCCTCGCGCCATCGTGATTCGTTCCGAACAAGTTCGAGCAACTCGTGTCCGTCGTGAGTCAGTCGGACGCAAGGAATACCGGTGCTAGTGCGATCAATTTCCTTCAGGAGTTCGGCGTCGATCAGAAGCCGCAGGTGATACCGGATACTCTCCTCGGTCTCCTGTTCTGGGCCCGATCTTAGAACGCTCACAGAGCAATCGGTACCGTGGTTTTCTATCTCAAGCAGCAACTGCCGCGCTAGGTCCAAATCTCGTTTCATGGGTGCACCTCCGTTTGCACGTGGGGATATAAAAGCAACAGGGTCTTTCGCTGTGCAAATTTGTTCCATTCACGCTGAAGAGTCAACCTCGATCGAAAGTGCTAGCACCTAAAGAAGAGAATTCGGTTGGCAAGGAACACGGGTTTTCACATCAAAATCAAACATCCCACATCAAACATCCGTTCAAGCGTACATGTCATCTGGATCAGCCGCAGCCAAATCGACCAGAAACTCGGACACCTTCTCCGCAATTGTCTGGAAATATCGAGCACCCTTCTCAGCCGTCGCGGCACCCGGGTCGCCTACGCCTGTGTCAGCCGTCACCTGGGTCCACTGACGCGGTGCCCAAGCCCAGCCTTCTTGTAGACCCGCAATGCGGAACCGCTTCGCTGCACCGTCTCCTGCTTGCTCTAGCGGTAGCACTAGCTCAGGCGCCAAGTGCATCATCAGGCTGGTTTCCATTTCATTCGCGTGGTCGCCAGCCGCCTCGAAGAATTCCTCGGGTGGCACTACCGCAAACCCGTCTACCGCACAGAGGAAAAGCGACGTCCGTGCCTGAGCCTCGCGTATCATTTGCCGAAAGTTGTTCCCGCCATGAAAATTCAGGACGACTAGCTTACGCACTCCATGCCCTTCCAAACTATCCACCACGTCTTCTAACACACGAGCTTGCGTTGAAGGATTCATGTTAATCGTCAGCGGTATGTCGAGCTGCTGTGTGTTCACGCCAAAAGGCATGGTTGGCAGCACGACCACATAGGCCTTCCGGTCCCAAGCCAGCCGAGCCGCCTCGATTGCCACTCGTTGGGCTTCGTAGTTGTCTGTCCCATACGGAAGATGATAGTTGTGCGCTTCAGTTGCTCCCCAAGGAAGCACGGCAACTTCGTAAGCCGTTTGGGGAATCGTCGAAAAAGTTGTTTCTGCCAGAACGTAAGGCCGACCAGACATGAAGGTCCCTTCAGAAAAGTGTACTACAGGAAGAAATCGACGAGTACTCGCAAAATCAGTCCTGCATGCGAAACTTCGGATGCAATACAAACGCCGCGGCAGTCGTAAACAATCCCACGAGAAGCAGTTGCCCAAAAAACCGATCGGTATCCAACGAGTAGGTAACCACCAGTTTGCTATGCCCCGTATTAAACTGATCGCCCTCTGGCGCATCAAGAAAGTAATGGTAGTCCGTAGGCAAACTAATCGTTTTTCGAGGAGAAACAGCCTGCCCTTCATACGGCGGGAATGTACACATCGCAATCGCGACCAACGCACCCGTCAGGATTGAAATTTTGGTTAGAAGCACTTGGAGTTCCTAAACGATGCGAAGTTTCTTTTTTTCGGTCAGCTTTACCGTATCTGACCTTCAGCCGATCGCGCCGTCTCGGCTTCAGCTTCCTTCTCGAAGAGTGTTCCATACTGGCTCGCTTGAAGCCGCGTTATCATGCCACGGATGATTTCCTGCTTGTCGAGTGCCTCTTGCTTTGCCAGCTCGGCTGCCTGGCGAAGAGACGCAGCTGCGGTTCGTTCCGCCTTTGCTTCCAAGCGTGCTATTTGGGCCAAGTATTCACCCATTCGGGCCGCTTTCTTGCTCGACTCCATGACGTCCATCCGCTCGGCAAGCAGCAGTTGCTGATCAATCGCCTCGGTGCGAGCTTTTCTCGCCTTAATTTTACTTTTCTCTACCGCCAGAAGAGTCTGCTCGGCTGCCGTTCTTTCCCGTTCGACCCCTTGCTTCACAAGCTGTAACTCGGCTCGCTGCTTTTCAAGGTTGGCCCGATCCTCGGCCAACAGCCTTTTAGCTTCTTGTGCCGCAGCAAGCGATTCTTGAGCAGACTCTTTCTCAAACTTCGCCGAATCGATTGCCGCCAGGGCCGCAGCTTGCTCCGCCTGGGCGGCTTTTCTTTCTTCCACCGCCGAGGCATAAATCCGCTCGGCTGAGTCGAGCGCCTTCTCCGCAGCCACGCGGTCGTTCTGCGCCTTGGCGGCGGTCCGGTTCACTTCAGCCACAAGATTCCTCGCCTCGGCAGTCTCAGCCTTCACCATCTCAGCCTCAGCAAGGATCGACTGCGCCGCTGCCAAATCCGCCGCTAGCTGCTCCCTGGCGGTTTCGTTCGAGCTACGTAGCTTCCGTTCTTCTGCGACTGCCAGGCGGACTGCTTCAAGCGTCTTCTCTGCCGCCAACCTCTCCCGCATAGCGACCTGACGAACATGAGCGGCCTTGGAAAGCGAGAGCGAAGCCTTCTCCTCCGCCTTTAACGCCTCGGCACAAACGGCAAGCGAGCTTTTGTGCTCCGCCTGGGCATCAGCAAATGCAGACTGCGAAGTGGCACTCTGCGAAGCGGCCAGCTGGCCCACTTTTACCGCCTGGTTGCGAAGCCGATGGGCCTCAGCCAATTGCTGCTCAGCCTCTTGAGCAACGAGCTCGGCACGCTCGTTGGCGGCCAACGCCGCTTCCTTGGCGTTACCAGCTTCTTGCTGTACTTGATCCAACGCGGTGCGCAGTTGCACCATTTCGCGGTTGGTGAGACCTAGGATCAGAAAAAAGCAGAGGCTCACGGATAGAAAGGTTATTCGATTCATGGGTTTATCTCTCTAGCTCGGTTTCCGCATCAAAGGGGCAGACAAGCAGATGTCTAACTCTTGCATCGACCTCGCCCAACAAGACGATTAGGTAGACGAGCGAAAATAAATCGCCCAACGCTAGAAACTTTTTGGCAACCATGCACCAGATAAGACATTCCTCAGGACCAGAACTCCTGCTTCCTTATTTTGCTACAAAGGGGTAGGATTTTTAGTGTGTTCTTTTGTGTAGAAAACTATTACGAGGCCTTCGGATGAAACCCAAAGAAGAATTGCAAGCAATTATTCAGCAGATTGCTTCGGAGAACAGCCCTGTCGGCATGGACGCGGTTTACGTTCACGCCCTGATTCTCGACCGACTACAAAGCCTCAGCGACCGGTTAGAGCGGCTAGAGAACGCCGTCGCAGCAGGTAACGGCAAGAAGTAACACAATCGAGAGTTAACGCAATAAAGTCAGGAGCCGAAAGAGAAACCCGGGATCGCAATCCCCGGGCGAACGGTTCGTTCTGTCCTCAATTCGCAAGCTGCATGGGCGATTTTAGCAATGGTAATGCAAGCTCTCGCTTAGCAGCGGATCGCCGGTTGGCACAGGCGGTGCATTGCCGAAAGATCGAATAAACAGCCAGCCAAAGGTTCCTACCAGCAACGCCCCGCTAGCGATTTCCCAAACGCCAAACACGGGGGTCGAACCCATGGTCGAAGGAAAAATCATGATATACAGGTCGACCCAGCGACCAATCAACACCAAGACCGCAACTTTCATCATCACGCTCCCGCTCCGTTTACAGGGCTTCGGCAGCAAAATCAGGAAGGGGGCAACCCAGTTCAGCACAAGATTCAACACCATCAGCGGAGCCCAAGGTCCCTGCGTTCTCGGCAAATAATAAGACGTTTCTTCTGGGATGTTCGTGTACCAGATTAGCATGTACTGGCTAAACCAAATGTACATCCAGAAACAGCTGAATCCGAGCAGAAGCTTGCCTAAGTCATGTAAATGATCGTCAGTAAAAAAGCCCTGGAGCGGACCTCGCTTGCGTAGCAAGAGGCTCAAAATAATGATCCCTGCGATAGCCGCCTGAATCGTACCTGCGAAATTGTAGACACCCCAAATCGTGCTGAACCACATGGGCTCAAGCAACATGAGCCAATCGAAACTGGCAAGCGAGAAGCTGACCGCGTACACCACAAGAAAAATAGCGCCTAGTCGTTTGTTCAAAAGCGAGAGCCCAACGCTCCCCGACCGATCCTGCCGCCGCGATACCGAAACCAAAACGCGAGAAAAGACAATCCAAAGCCCAACGTAGACCATTGCTCGAAGCATCCAAAACGAGGGCGTTGTCCAAAGTTCTTTGAACCAGAACGTACCGGCATCTCCATGGGCGTGCCAAGTGTACCGTTCGCGTCCCAATGCAAGGACAATAAGCAAACCGATTCCGGCAGGAGGCAACAAAACGGCCATCGCCTCAGGTACCCGGCGAAACGCGATATTCCAAGAGGCTCCGCAAACATAATTCAATGCCAAAAATAACGCGCCGCCAAGGCCGAGCGTTGTCAGATAAAAACCTACAAGTAGCAGATTGCTCCATATTCGCTCAGGGGCCACTGCCGCACCCGCTGCAAGGACGATTGCAGCAAAGGTCGCGAGCACGGCCATGCGATTGGAAGTGAGCGGTGAGGAAAGAGTATTTGGCGTCATGATTCAGTTTCCGTCTCGTCGGGTGGTTCTTGCTCAGCAGCAGGCTCGTCGCTTTCGACTTTTGACTCTTCGGTTTCAACTTTCGGTTTTTCGTTTTCAACTTTTTGCAGGCTGCGGATGTAGTTAATCATATCCCAACGCCGTGCGGACGAGAGCTGCGCCGCAAACTGCGGCATGCTGTTTTGTCCGTAGGTAAGGAGGTGGAATAGCTGCCCATCTTTCATGTCCTTCGACTTGCCTGTTAGCAGCGAAGGCGGAGGCGGAAAGCCTCGCTGGGCCACCGGTCCGTTGCCTTTGCCATCGCCGCCATGGCAAACGACACAAAATATTTTGAAAGCAGCCGCTCCTCGGGCGATCGAAGCGGCGCCCTCTTCGGTGTTTATGTCCAAGGGATTCAAAAGCTCTTCACCAGCACGTATCGCATCTTGAGGCGTCGCCTCAAAATGAAAAAGCTGCGTCCCGCGAGCGATCGTGCCCGGTACAGGGCTCTGCATTGTCCGACCATTCGCAAAATTACCATTGGGCTCAAACGACCCGTAGGCAGGCGAGTAGGTCATGTCATCGCCTAAGTTGACCTGGTAATTGGGCTTGGAATGGTCGACCCGCATCAGACTAAGCAGAACAAAGACCGCCATGAGCGCAAAACCTAGAAAAAAATTAACTCGCGTCAGCATCAAGAGGTCCCTCCTGTCGATAGAACCCGTTCTTCTAGATCTACCAGATTGAAGGGTTTCAATAACGCTTCGGCTTGCGATGCGTCAAACTGCGAATCGGCCTGATCAATCACAAGCACAAACCGGTCGTCGGTGACTCGTTCGATTACGGGCCGGTATTTTTTACCAGGGAAAAGTCTCGCTACCCAAAAAAGAGCGAAAACACTTGCAAAACCTGCAAGCAACACTGCCGCCTCGAATGCCACCGGAACATTCGAGGGCAACGAATTCCAGGGCTTCCCGCCAACATCAATGGCCCAAGCCAGCGCACTAACCCAGTGCTCAAACCAGAGCATCCCCAACCCACCTGCCATGCCAAACACAAAGCAGACCCATGTCAGTCGAGAAGGCCGCAGCCCCATCGCCCGGTCGAGCCCATGTACGGCGTAAGGGGTGAAAACATCGACAATGGGGTGGCCTAGCCGGTGGACCTCGCTGGTCGCGGCTAACAGGTCTTCTTCGTGGTCGAAAGTTGCCAAGAGGCAACTGTGTTCTTCGGGAGGGCCAGTCATACCGCGTCTCCTTTTGCAGATTCCTGCGGTGCCTTCGAGCGAGGAGGGTTCTTCAGCACGCCTTTGATCTCCGCCATCGCGATTACCGGAGCAACACGGCAGAACAGTAGGAAGCAGGTGAAGAAAAGCCCAAAGCTCCCGATAAACGTAATGATTTCAATGGTCGTCGGCGTGTAATGGGCCCAGCTCGAAGGTAGAAAGTCGCGGTGCAGGCTCGTTACGATAATTACAAATCGCTCGAACCACATACCAATATTGATAATAATGCAGATCACAAACACCACCGCGACATTACGTCGTAGTGGCCTGAACCAGAGAACTTGGGGTATCAACACATTACAAGAAACCATCGTCCAGTAAGCCCAACTGAACGGTCCCAAAGCTCGGTTTAAGAACACAAACTGCTCGTAAGGGTTTCCGCTATAAGCCGCCATGAAAAACTCAGTGCCATAAGCCAAGCCAACAAGCGAACCCATCGACAGCATCAGCTTACACATCGATTCGATATGGACGATCGTAATATAGTTTTCGAGCTGCATGACCTTGCGGGCGATAATCATCAGCGTTAGCACCATCGCTAGCCCGCTAAAAATTGCCCCTGCCACAAAGTAAGGCGGGAAGATCGTCGTATGCCAACCCGGTATCACGGCCGTAGCAAAATCCATGCTAACAATCGTATGGACAGAAAATACCAGTGGCGTTGCAAGCCCAGCAAGCAACATGTAGACCGTCTCGTACCGATGCCAAGTGCGTGCCGACCCATTCCAGCCTAAGCTGAAGATCGAAGCGATTCGCTGCCGAATTCCTGGTTTCGAGCGGTCGCGAATCGTCGCCAAATCGGGAATCAGCCCAATGTACCAAAAAACTGCCGAAATCAACAAATAGGTCGAAATCGCGAAAACGTCCCACAACAAGGGCGACTTAAAATTGACCCAAAGCGAACCCCGAGTATTCGGATACGGCCCCATCCAAAACGCAAGCCACGGACGGCCCATGTGGATAACGGGAAACAAGCCCGCGCACATGACTGCGAATAGCGTCATCGCCTCAGCCGACCGGTTGACCGAGGTCCGCCATTTCTGTCGAAACAAAAACAGGACCGCCGAGATCAGCGTCCCCGCATGGCCAATGCCGACCCAAAAGACAAAGTTCGTAATGTCGAAGGCCCAGCCTACCGTTCGATTCAGCCCCCAAGTGCCGATGCCAAAAGCAATTTGATAGGTCACTGCAATTGTGCCAGCAATCAATGCCGCCAGCGAAACCGAAAACGCTGCCCACCATAACGCAGTTGGCTTGCGGTCCATCGGCTCGCAAATATCACGAGTGACATCCCCAGGCCGCTTGCCGCCGGTAATCAAAGTCGGACGCAACGCCGCCAACTCTTCCGCAGACGGAGCGTTTACGGCTGGAGCCGATCTTTTTTGTTTTGACTCAACCACTGTGAGACTCCCGATTGTGATGCTTCTCTGCGTTATTTTTTTCTTCGCGATTCTTCACCACGCGTAAGTAAGAAACCGAAGGGCGTACATTCAACTCTTCGAGCACCCGAAAGCGGCGAGGGTTATCAAGGGCTGCGGAAATTTTGCTTCCCTGGTCGTTCATGTCGCCAAAAACGATTGCGCTTGCAGGGCACGACTGCTGACACGCGGTCTGAATTGCACCGTCGGCGACCGGTTGGCCATGGCTTTTGGCCTCGATTTTCCCCGCCTCGATCCGCTGGACACACATCGAACATTTTTCCATCACGCCCCGCGAACGGACCGTGACGTCAGGGTTTAGCACCAAGTTCTGGAGCGAATCGTCGTGGGGATATTTGAACCAGTTGAATCGCCGGACTTTGTAAGGACAGTTGTTCGCACAGTAACGCGTTCCAACACAACGGTTGTAAACTTGCTCGTTGAGGCCTTCGTCGCTGTGGACCGTTGCCAAAACCGGGCAAACCGTTTCGCACGGGGCATTTCCGCAGTGTTGACACATCATCGGCTGATGGTCGATGTCCATGTCTTCGCCTTCGCCCGTGTAGTAACGATCGATTCGCATCCAGTGCATTTCTCGCTGACGACGAACCTCGTCGTAGCCGACCACCGGCACGTTGTTTTCTGACTGGCAAGCAATGACACATGCCGAACAGCCCGTGCATTTATTGAGATCGATCACCATCCCCCAAGAATGTTTGGGACGAGGGTGATCTTCGGGCCAGAGCTGCGTCTCGCCATCGAAGTGATGCTCGGCAGCCCCAGAATGGACATCCTTTGCAAAAGCGTCGAGGGTGGTATGCTCCACAATCTCGCGACGTTCACCGCCACGCGGAGCGATTTCTTTTGGCACCTCAAGCGAATGATAGGTTTGAGTTGCCGCAAGCTCGAATTTACGTCCCGTCTTCGTGAGCTTAATGCCGGAGCGTAGATACTGCTGCGTTCCATCACGAAACTCGACAAAACCGGCTGCATTCTTGCCGACGAACTCGTTCTCAGCCACTGTCGGACGAGCTTCAAACCATTGAGGTCCAATCTTCGCAAACCGGTCGGTTCCTTTGCAGCCGTAAGCCAAGGCGATGGCCAACACGTCCTTATGTTGGCCGATTTGAACCAGCACAGGAAGCTCAAGCGACGACTCTACCCCCGAAATCGAGACGTTCACAACATCGCCGTCTGCGATCCCACGTTTCTCGGCATCTTCTGGCGAAACACATACGTAGTTGCCCCAAGTAACCTTGGTTACCGGGTCAGGCAGCTCATGCAGCCAAGGGTTCTGCGAGTGTCGACCGCCAGGCATCGGAATTTTTTGATAGAGAACCAAAGAAAAACCTTCGGCCTCTTTTGGCTGAGCCAAAGTGTCAACTGCGTCTATCTTGAACGGTTCGATCAGATTCTCTTCGCTCTCCACCTCAACAAAACCCTGATGAAGCGTCTGTTCCCAGAAAGCGAGGAAAGTGTCAGGAGCGTCGGCTCGGCGACGAGGGAAAATGACCTCTTCCCAGTGCGCTCGTACCGCTTCGTATGCTGCGCCGGGACGACCAGACCAAGCGTCAAGGCTTTCAAGCACTGCCCGCGTTTTCCCAAGCGGCCTGAGTGTCGGCTGAGCGAGGCTAACCAGCCCGCTCAAGGGCTCGGCATCGGCCCACGACTCGAGGACGTGGTGATCGGGACAAACAAACTTCGCCACGGCTGCGAATTCGTCTTCGTGAGTTGCAAAGCTCACCGTAAGTGGGATCTTAGCAATGGCCTCGGTCAACGAATCGCTCTCGGGCAAGTCATGTAACAAGTCCACCTCGGCGACCAGCAAGGCGCCAATCTGGTTGCCCTTCATTTCGGCAATCAGTTCTTCGACCCCCCGATCGTTGGCCTGCCGTTGGCGACTAGGGCGTTTGAGGTCGAGTGTCGAGTCGTAATTTCCAAGTTGGTGATTGAGCAAGTTCACAACACGCTGGACACCCACATCCTGGCTATCACACACAACCAGGCTCTTTCCCCGGGCATCCCAAAGTCGCTTGGCAAGATCAGTAAGAACAGGCCCATAGTCGCTCGAAGCTCTGCGAGCTAAGGGCTCGCTCAGAGGTTGGCCCGATAGTTCACCAATTTTCTCTGCCAGACTTCCGAGCAGAGGGCCCTGCTCTTCTGGAGCGATGCTAACCCGTCGGTCGGCGTTGCTTCCTGTCAGCGACATCCGGCTTTCAAATTGCACATGGTACGACATCTCTGGCGATGCTTCGCTCGGAGCACGCCGACTGCTCCAAGCGGCGGTAAACTCGACCGGCGAAATCCAGGTGCCAAGAAAATCGGCTCCAAACGAAACAATCACGTCCGCTTGTTCAAACCGATAATGCGGCAGCACGCGCGCCGCATGAGTCTGCTGGTGAGCGTCAAGAATTGCCGAGTGGCTCACCGAGTCGAGAACCACATGTTTCGCATCAGCAAACGGTTCGAGAAACCGATCGATCGCAGCCTGTAGCGTCGGACTGGTAATCGTAGGAGTTACCAACCGAACCGCCTTCGCTGCTTCTTTGATCTGTCGAAGCGACTCGACGACCTGCTGATCAACGGTTGCCCAATCCGAAGATTTTCCCGCTTGGAGCGGATTCGCGAGACGCTGGCTATCGTACAAACCAATCGGAAGCGCCTGGCCAACCGCACACAGCCCTCCACCCGAAAGGGGATGGCCGGGCAAGCCTTCCATTTTTAGTGGCCTGCCATCCCGAGTACCCACCAGCATTCCGCAAGCCGAGGGACAGCCTGTACAAGTCGAAGCATAGTATTGAAGGCGTCCCGGAATTGCTCCGGCGGGTTGCAGCGGGCTGGGCAACGATGTTTCAACCGGCGCTCGCCCGCAACCCCCCAGGGCAGCAAGCGAAAACGAAAAACCAGCGGCCTCTAGGAATCGCCGTCGGCTCACCTCGGAGGATTCATCCAACGCGACGATTTCGAGCGACGGACCATGGAGACCAGGATCGCCAGATCGTAGATTGTCAGGAAGTTGTGTCATTTCATCGGGTTCGTAATAACTAGTGGTGGCAAACAGTACAGTTAGTAGAAGCGTTGACCTTGTGGCCGTTGATCCCTTCGCGTGTCGCGTCGCGATGGCAATTCACACACCAGCCCATCGACAGCGTCGCATGTTGTCGCATTCGCTCCATCGATTCGACAGGCCCATGGCATTTCTGACACGAGACGCCCGCCCCAACATGCGCCTGGTGATTGAAGCGAGCATAGTCGGGCAAGTTGTGGACTCGCACCCAAGGAATCGACTTCGGCTCGACGCCTTCGAGAGGCTGGAATTTATCATCCAGTGCTAGCGAGTCGTAGAGCTTTTTCAGTTTCTCAGAAACGATCGTTTTAGGTTTGCGCCCTTCTTCTTCAGCAGTCCGCATCTCGTACTGCATCTCGTCGAACGGAGCGGTCACGTAACGATGACACTTCATGCAAACATCCGACGAAGGAATACCCGCATGACGTCCCGAATCGGCAGACGAATGACAGAACTGGCAGTCGATCTGAAGCTCGCCCGCATGAAGGCGATGCGAGTAATCAATCGGTTGCTCCGGAGCGTAGCCCTGCTGGTTATCGGGCATCCGCCAGGTCACCATGGCAGACGCAAGCAGCGCGAGGCCAAGGAATAATCCAATCAGTAGTACGATCGTAATAACGCGTTGTTGCATTGTTTTTCTTCTTGACTCGAGACCTAGACGCCGAACTCGATATTTCCTAACACTCAACCCCTGAACCTTTGCGAGCGTAGAACCACCAGTTCACTGCAAGGCAGCTGGAGTAATAAACGGCAAAACCATAGAGGGCATACTGCGGTGTGCCCGCTTTGATTTGTGTTGCAAAAACTTTCGGAATCAGAAACGCTCCGTACGCCGCAATTGCCGAAGTCCACGCCAAGACGGGACCGGCCTGGTCTTTGGAAAAAATGTACGGAATCATCCGAAACGTCGAACCGTTTCCAATTCCCGTCGTGGCAAATAGCACGATAAAAGTCATCAAAAAAGGAATGAAGTACTTTTCAGGATGCCCTACTATGGTCCCAGCATCGTCGGTGATCGCCGCCTCTTGTCCTGCAAGCGAAACAAAATACCCCGCCAGCAAGGTTGAGCCCACCATGACCCAGGTATCCCACTGCGTGACTCGGGCGCCACCCAACTTGTCGGAAAGCCATCCCCCCAGTGGGCGAATCAGCGCACCCACAGCAACTCCAATCCAGATGTAGTGTGAGGTAACCAGCCCATTCGTCGGCGTGACAAAAATGTCATCCAGCAACTTCGGAAAGGCGGCCGCGTACCCAATAAACGAGCCAAAGGTCATCGTGTAAAGCCATGTCATCACCCAGGTATGCTTGTTACTAAAGATCGCAAATTGGTTTTTTAGCGGCTGCTGAATTGCTTGAGGTGTCATGAATCGCATCATCAACAGCGTAGACGCTACCGCGGCAGCAACCACGAGAAAAATGCGAACCAGCTCGGGTATCGGAACTTTTGCAAACACCAGCAGCAACACCCCGACGCCCGCCCCTAGGAAACCGAGCAATTGCAACCAGAGGTACTTCCCAATAGCAACGGGCGTAGGCCCACACTTATGCTGCGGTAAGTTGTTCATAAACAGGCCTGCCAGCAGGGCGAGCACTACCATGACCGGGACCCACACGAATGCGGCATTCTGAACCCAGAGGAAATTGTTTTCTCCGAGCGATTGCGGGGCGCCTCCAAACTCTCCGAAGATCCCGAAAGTGATAACCCAGGGGATGAGAAACTGCATAACGCTGACGCCCAAATTTCCTAATCCAGCGTTCAGCCCCAAAGCAAGGCCTTGCATCTTCTTCGGATAGAAAAACGAAATGTTCGACATGCTCGAAGCAAACGCTCCGCCGCCAACTCCCGACATCGCTGCTAGGACAATGTAGACGGAAAACGGAGTTTCTGGATCGCGTAGCGCCAGTCCCGTCAAAAAAGCGGGAATGACCAGCAAGACCGTTGTCATGAACTTGACATTCCGCCCCCCGCAAATCGCAATCATAAACGAGTTCGGAATTCGAAGCGTAGCGCCAGCCAACCCCGCTACGGCGGGCAGCGTGTACATCAACGTCTTGTAGCCTTTCACGTCAAACGGCTCGCCGTCGTTCATGAACGTAAAGTTGAAAAGCTCGGGATTCGCAAAATGCACTTTCTGAATGATTTTGGCAAGCATTCCCCAATAGAGCCAAACCGCAAACCCGCAAAGCAGGTTGGGGATTGAAATCCACAGGTTCCGGTTGGCGATCGATTTACCCGTCGAGTTCCAAAAATCTTGGTCTTCGACGTTCCAGTGTTCAGGTGTTTTAGCCATAGTTTTTTACAGTACCTCAGGTTCTTTCTCGGCGTCGAGACGAACCAAGTGGTCGAGCGACAGTGGACCTGCACCACGCCAAACAAATAGAACTAACGTGAAGAAGACAAACGTAGTGAATTGAAAATCGACGTTCGTGCCCAGCACACCTTCGCTGGCCGCTGCTCCCGCAGAGAGGACCACCGCGCCAAGCAAAATCAATGCGTTGGCAGCTGCCGCAACGCGCGTTACGAATCCAAGAACCAAGCTGGCACCGCCGATAATATGAGCAAACACAACCGACCAAGCAATCATGGTCTGCCCCTGGCCAAGGCCCGTGCCTAAGGTCGACTCCAACTCAGCCATGTTCATGATGAAGTAGATGCCTTTGATAAACAGTGCGATGCCTAAATAGATTCTCAAAGCATCCATAGGACGCAGATGGCGAACGCCAGGAAGGAGCTTTTTGAGCGGAACCCGACTTTTGAGTTCTTCATGCCGTCGAGCCATCGCGCGATCAAATTCGTCCGCTGCTATCTTTTCATCTGCCGCGCTAAAACGAACCAGAAAAACAAGGAACGAAGATACGGTGACCAAACAGCCAAGGATCAGCAACGCTTGCTGATAGGAAATATCTTCTGCACGAATCAGGAACCCGGCAGCCACGGCACCCATGTTTCCGCCCGCACCGACGATGCCCGAGACAGAACCTAATGCCTTCTTGTTAATGAATGGGACAACCGAGTAAGTTGCTCCTTCAGACATCTGTGTAAACAGACTGAATACGATCATCGAAGGGATTGCAAAAGCAAGTATTCGCATCTGAGAGAAGAAGATCAGTGCGATCCCCTCTGCCAGAATCGCAATAAACAGCCAACGAACTCGCCCTTTCAAGCCGCCCTTGCGAACAAAACGGTCGCTAATAAATCCGCCAAGCGTACGAGCAAAAATATTCATCAAACCAAACAGGCCCGCAACCAACCCCGCCGTTTTCAGGCCGAGCCCAAACTCATTGCGGTAGTAAAGTGCCGCAATGTTGTTAATGGTCAGCTCAATCCCAAAGCAGGCAGCATAAACAAAGAAAAGAGCCCAAACACGATAGTCGCGCGCCGCCAGCCAAAAAGAGCCTTTGCCTGATTCCGACGGCTTCAGTTCTCCCGAAGCTCGCAATTGCTTGAAATTGCCGTTCGGCAGGTCGGTGGTAACGAAGAAGTAAGCAATGCCCGTGGCAAAGCACACCCCACCAGCCGCCATCATCGACAGACGCCAAGCCGAAGGTTCGAGATACCCAAGGCCAACGAACCCCGCAAACACCAGCGGCATGATCATCTGCGTCACACCGCCGCCCAGGTTGCCCCAGCCAGCACTAGTCGCATTGGCAGTACCGACGACATTCGGGGCAAACATGACCGAAGTGTGGTATTGCGTGATAACAAACGAAGCGCCAATCACACCAATACCAAGGCGAAACAAGAGAAACGATTCATAGGTGTTTGCCAGTCCAATCGACATGACCGGAATCGAGCCAACCATCAACAGGAACGTATAACAAAGACGCGGTCCAATTCGATCGCACAGCCAACCGATAAACAGCCTCGCTACGATAGTGATCGCGACCGACGCAATAATCGTGTTGCCAATTTGTTGCTTTGTAAGACCGAGTTCTTCCGACACAACCGCCATCAACGGGGCAATTCCAAACCATGCAAAAAAGCACAGGAAGAACGAAAACCACGACATGTGGAATGCGCGCATTTGCCGCGTTTTCAGCGAAAATAACTCGATACGTGTGGCTTTGTTTTGAACGTCCATCGAACTAAGGCTTTCTTCCTCGGGTGCCGTGCCAGCGAACTACCTGCGTCTTGCGCCAGAGATAAGGGTTGGGGATGACCAGTACATGAACAAGGCGAGTGAAGGGGAAAAAACCAATCGTGAGAAATGCCAACACAACGTGCAGCTTGACCAACGACGGCATCGACGCGACAAAAGAAATATCCGGCGCGAGCTTCAAGATCGACCATAGATAAGGAGACATATTGGTCGCAAACCACGAAGAACCCCACGGGTAGAAAATCGCTTGGCAAACGCCGCTAACTGTTTGTACCAACAACATCGCAAACAATATCCAATCCGTCGGAGTAGTTACCATCCGAATCTTGCTGTTCCCAAACCGCCGGACCACAACTCCGATCAAGCCAATAAGCGTAAGGATGCCAAACGCGAGAGCAGATATTTCGAGAACGTAGAGCCGCCAAGGCACGCTATTCCAAGCAAGCAGCGTTCGCGGGATCGCAAACGCCAGCAGGTGCCCTCCCGTAACTACCAAAATGCCGTAGTGAAACGGCACCACCGCCCAAAAGTGATGCTTGTTCTCAAGAAACTGGCTCGACAAACTCGAATAAGAGAACGACTGCACCCGATAGCGGTAAATTGTCATCAGGAAAAACGTAAACAGGCACACGTACGGTAGTGCAATGAAAAGAAACTGGTCAAGAAAATTTTCGTTCATTTTAGTCCCTCCTCTTGGAGTCCAGGAGTTTTATATTGCATCTGTAGGGGAACCAATTCGGCATTGCCGCCACACGATTGCCCAGGCATCGGGTACGATTGCAACGGGTCATCCATCCCGGGCGGACGTGGCCCATTTTGCCCCGGAAAATCTTTCCCGTTGGCCAGCAGCTTCTCATCGTTGTCGCCCCAGGGTTCACTTTTGCCACAGTACGTTTCAAGCAGCAAAACTAAGCAACGAATCAGATGACGATAAGGCGACTCACTCTTTTCAAGCGAGGTCTGCATCTTATAAAGTGCTGGGAAAACACATGCGTGAGCAAACTGATGAGCCTCTTCCTCGGGCATCAAAGCCAGTACCGGAAGCACATGGGTCAAATGATCGGGCAACTCGCCCGATTCGGTGATTCCGTACTTGGCCAATTCTTCGCGCATCCGCACTAAAAATTGTCCTCGCATATAATCTTCGCCAAACAGGTGCCATCCGATTTCAAGCGCACACGACGGATTCACGTCGAAGGTTCGAGTGTAGGTCTCTTCCAACTCATAGGGGCCGCACTGCTCAACAAACTCACCAAACTCAGAAATCCCTTTACCTGCCTCGGGCAGCGGTAGATGAACGATCAGATAAAGCAACTCGACTAGCTGGATATAGTGTTCATCAGGATAACCCAGCAGCCGACTAATCGTTCCCAAGCTGCGCACCTGCTCAGACACGGGTTTTTCTTCAGTCACGGCATCAACAATCGGCAATCCGAATTCTGAATTTTGCATTCTTAGAGCCCTCTCCTTGGTCCACCGACAAAACCAAAGCCAGTCTCGGCCTTTTGTTCTCCCGGCTCTTTGATCATTTCAATTGCTTCCTCACGATGCATGGGAGGAATCACAAAACGATCTTCAAACGTGCAAAGAGAGGTCAACTTGTAGATCGCTTCGGCTTCTTCGAGCGAGCAATCAGCCTCTCGCAAGAACCGATCGGCCGTCGCACGGTCCACATCGCCAACCGTTTCGGCTCGCCGATGCCATCGCACCGCAAGTTGTTTACCCATCGCATAGCGAACGACCCCTTCGTGTCCCCCGCCAAACAGGTTGGCGAAATACTGCATCGGGATACGCGACTCGTCGATGCCGTGAAAAAGATTTTTCATCGTATGGCTCGCCAATCCCTCTTCAAAGTTCGCCATCACTGGCGACATCGGAGGTACATAAAACAGCATCGGCAAAGTGCGATACTCGATATGCGGTGGCAAAGCGATTTTCCACTCCATCACAAACTTATAAACCGGCGACTGCTGGGCCGACTCAATTACTCCGTCGGGGATACCTGCCGACTGAGCTTTGCGGATAATCTCGGGATCGTGTGGGTTGAGAATCAACGATCGTTGCCCTTCAACCAACTCCTCGTCCGGAAGATTCGCGACTTCCTCAAGGCGATCGGCATCGTAGAGCAGTACGCCCAGGTACCGGATTCGTCCCACGCAAGAATGAAAACAAGCCGGTGCTTGCCCCGTTTCAAGACGCGGGAAACAGAGAATGCACTTTTCGCTCTTTCCCGTAAACCAGTTGAAATAGGTTTTCTTGTAAGGGCAAGCGGCGACACAACTACGCCACGCTCGGCACTTCTTCTGATCAATCAGCACGATGCCATCTTCGCCTCGCTTGTATAATGCACCCGACGGGCACGAAGCAACACAACACGGGTTGAGGCAATGGTTGCAAATTCGCGGGAGATAGAACATCACCAACCGCTCAA
Source organism: Planctomycetota bacterium (assembly GCA_024278955.1). Lineage (GTDB taxonomy): Bacteria > Planctomycetota > Planctomycetia > Pirellulales > Lacipirellulaceae > Bythopirellula. The sequence continues at coordinate 92,402 of JAJRSE010000002.1, forward strand.
CTGAGCTTAACTGCAACCGCTGCTGATCGGACAGCCCTTCAAGATTCGGATCGTTCGAGGCATAGATTTGCGACCCGCCAAGGTCGTCGTCCCAGTTGGGACCAGACTCGACTTCGATGTCCTCACCTGTGATCATCGAAATTGGCTTCGCGATCGGCTGATCCGAACCCTCTTCGGCGTTAAACAAGTTCTGGTAGTCGTACGTCCAAGGCTCGTAGTAGTCGTCCATGCTGGGCATGTGCGGGTTGTGGAAAATATTCGGAATCACCCGCGCCTTGCCGGTCGACTTGATGCGGATCGGCTGATCCCCATTTTTTTCCCAGCCGCCTTGGTATTGCTCCTGGTCTTCCCATTTCGTCGGATACCCTGTGCCTGGCTTGGTCTCGACATTGTTCCACCACATATAGTCCGCACCCTTGCGGTCGGTCCATATGTTCTTGCAGGCAATACTACAGGTATGGCACCCGATACATTTATCGAGGTGAAACACCATGGAAACTTGCGATCGAATATTCATATTTTCGTTTGCCTTGGTTCTTCTAAAATTTTACGACAGGGCACTTGCGAATAATTATGTGGGTGTCTCGATTACATCCGATCGGACCCCAATAGTTAAAGTGGTAGGTAAACTGCCCATAGCCACCAATCATGAAGTTCGGTTTCAAGCGGGTTCGTACCAAGCTGTTGTGGCCACCGGCTCGCCGGTTTTTCCGGATCGGCGACTTCGGCACGCTGTACGTACGCTCAGGCGAGTGGTACTGAATACAGATCCCCGGCGGGATCCGTGCGCTAACTGCCGCACGAGTAACCACCACTCCGTTGTCGTTGTAGACTTCCACCCAATCGTTGTCGTCGATTTCCAACGCTTCGGCATCTTGAACGCTGACCCAAACCGGGTCGACACCGCGCGAGAGCGTGGTCATGCGTTGGTTGTCGCCATAGGTCGAGTGGATATGCCACTTGCCATGGGGCGTTAAGTAATTGAGCGTCAGCACCTTCGAGTCGCTCGGAGTCTCGGCTTCGCTAAATACCAGGTCGGCATACTGAGTCGGCAATGGCTTCGGCTTGTAAGTCGGAACATGTTCGCCAAACTGAATGTAAGCCGGATGGTCTAAGTAAAAATGTTGACGACCGGTAAGCGTTCGCCAAGGCACATCCGCTTCGATGTTATAAGTAAACGCCGAATACGTACGGCCATTTTCGATCAACCCCGACCACATCGGACTATTGATAAATCGCTGCGGTTGGCACTGAAGGTCTTCGTAAGAAGCCACCACGCTACGATTTTTCTCGGCAAGGTGTGCAAGCGGCACGCCGGTCTTTTCTTCCATGTTCTTGTACGACCGATACGCCAATTCGCCGTTGGTTACCGTCGCAAAATGTAGAATCGTATCGCACACTTCCGTATCGCGACGGAGCGACGGATACGTACCTTCACCCCAAGTCACCGTAGGATGCGTCTTGAGGTACTCGTCGTACTCTTCCTTGATCGCGTACGAAGTGCCATGGGCGCCAAGACCTCCCTCGCGGACGTTTGGTCCCCAGGAGATGTATTGGTTGTAGATGTTCTTATAGTCGCGTTTCACTACCTTAAAGTTAGGCATCGTCTTGCCTGGAATCGCTTCCACGCCACCGTCGATCCATTGCTTCATGTCAGGCTGAGCAATTTCAGCAGGCGAATCATGGGCGAGCGGTGCCGCGACTAAGTCCTCGATTGGCTCGGGGAAGTGTTTCTCTGCAAGCTCCGAGAACTTCTTGGCAACCAACTGGAAAATCTGCCAGTCGCTTTTCGATTCCCAGCACGGAGGCACCGCCTCCGATAGCGGGTGGATGAAGCTGTGCATGTCGGTCGAATTCAAGTCGGCCTTCTCATACCAAGTCGCTGCCGGAAGAATGATGTCGGAGTAGAGCGCCGACGTGTCCATCCTGAAGTTCAAGTCAACGACCAAATCCATCTTCCCTTGCGGCGCCGTCTTATGCCATTCGATCTCTTTCACCGACTCTTCGGCCATATCTTCGTGAATGCAGTTGTCGTGCGTGCCAAGATAGTGACGCAAAAAGTACTCGTGTCCCTTGGCGCTCGACATCAACGCATTGCCTCGCCAAATGAACCACACTCGTGGCCAATTTTCTTCCGCGTCCGGATCTTCAACCGAGAACTTCATCTCGCGATTCTTGAGCCGCTCGGCCACCCAGGCAGCCATCTCCTCCTCCGTTTCGGCTCCAGCTTCTCGTGCCGCTGCGGCAACTTCGATCGGGTTTTCTGGAAACTGAGGATAGAACGGAAGCCAGCCGCTACGCACCGCGCGAACCTGTGTGTCCATCGTGTGGCCTTGGGCCAGGCTGTCTTCGTCTTGTTGCTTAGGTACGGTGTGGTAGTCAGTAAAATCTTTTTCGTAACGCCATTGGTCAGAATGCACGTAATGCCAGCTCGGAGCATTTTGCAGCCGAGGCGTCGATTGCCAGTCTTTCCCCGACATAATCGAGGCCCACGACTCCGCCGGAGCCAGCTTCTCTTGACCCACATAGTGAGCCAATCCACCGCCATTGACGCCCACGCATCCACAGAACATGAGTGCATGGATACCAGCCCGATACATCAAATTTGCGTGATACCAATGATTGATTCCCGCACCAATAATGATCGTGCATTTACCCCCAGTAAGCTCTGCCGTCTGACCCCATTCGCGTGCAAATCGAATCACGTCCTCTCGGTCTCGCCCTGTGTATTTCTCAGCCCATGCCGGGGTGTAGGGTGCATTCTCGTCGTTGTAGTCGACCGGGTAATCTCCCGCCAAATCGCGGTCTACTCCGTACTGGGCCATCATTATATCGTAGACCGTTGTGACCTGTACTTCTTCGCCATCGACGGTCTTCAACGTTCGCGTGGGAACCCCTCGCTGATAAACCGTTCCCATGCCGAAATCATCGAGTTCAACCTGAGTTACGCCATCGTTCTTAGAAAGGAAAGTCAACTCAGGCTGAATCTCGCTGCCATCTTTGCCGTCTTTCAGCAGCAGATTCCATTGCCCTTTCACATCTGCCCATCGGTGACCCGAGCTACCCATTGGCATTTTGGGAGTTCCGGTCTTCTCATCCCACATCAGGAACTTCCACTCGCCATGCTGCTCGTCCGCATATTGTTTTAGTCGTCCAGCGCGAAACAACTGCCCCGGACGCATAACCCCGTCCTTGCCTTTCTTAAGCTCGACCAAATAAGGCGAGTCGGTAAACTTGCGAGTATATTGATCGAAGTAAGGAACTTGCCGCTTGTGATGAAACTCGGTCAGCAGCACATGGTTCACCGCCATCCACCAGGCACCGTCTTGGCCTGCGTTGATGTCGATCCATTCGTCGGCATATTTTGAAACCTGACTAAAGTCAGGGGAGAATACCCACATCTTCGACCCGTTGTGTCTAGCTTCCGCTGCAAAATGGCAATCGGGCGTTCGCGTCATGCTGAGGTTCGACCCCATCACGGCAAGCAACTTTGCATGGTACCAGTCGGCACTCTCGGCCACGTCCGTTTGCTCGCCCCAAGTCTCGGGCGAAGCAGTAGGCAAATCGCAGTACCAGTCGTAGAACGAAAGCGATATCCCCCCTAACAGTTGAAGCAACCGCGAACCCGAGGCGTAGCTGATCATCGACATTGCAGGAATCGGCGAAAAACCTGCGATACGATCAGGACCATGTGATTTGATCGTATGCACGAGCGATGCAGAAATAATTTCCAGCACGGTCGCCCAATCGGTTCGTCTTAGCCCCCCTTTTCCACGCGCCTTTTGCCAACGCTTCCGGGAGGTGGGATTCTCGACCATGCTTTTCCAAGCATCCACCGGGTCCTGGTGATCAGATTTCGCCTTGCGCCATAGGTCTAAAAGCGCGCCGCGAATATAGGGATACTTCACTCGCAACGGGCTATAGAGGTACCAGCTATACGAAATCCCTCGCTGACAGCCGCGAGGTTCATAGGGGGGAATGCCCTTTTCGAGGATTGGATAGTCGAGACCCTGCATCTCCCAGGTCACGATTCCGTCCTTGACAAAAATTTGCCAAGTACAGCCACCTGTGCAATTCACGCCGTGGGTACTACGAACCACTTTATCGTGTTGCCAGCGATTGCGGTAGAATTCTTCCCAGCTGCGACCTTCAGGATTTACCTCATCGCGAATCCAGGCAATGGCATCTAAAACACTCATGATTTACCTCGAGATGTATTAGCTTTAACGAGCGATCTACGCACAGAATGAAAGCGGCGATTCCAAATGGCATCAAGAAAAAAGACCCCCAATACCGCACCAATAAGTCCGGACAACAAAAAGGCAACTTGCCCTGTCGACGAAGTGGCTGGTCGCTCGGCCGTGGTCGATTCAAAGTAGGCAGCCAGCGAGTTGACCTCTTCCGACGTCAAAGGGTGGCTCTTGAAAATTGGCTGCATCGTTGCCGTGCCAGGAGCCATCAACCACGCGCTAATCGCTGCTCGGCCCTTGAGGCGTTCGTAGACGTTCGTCAAATCAGGGCCCAGTCGCCCGCCGCCCAAGGCTCCGAGCCCATGCATGCTATGGCAAGAAATACAGGACGCCCCACCGGCTTCGAGTCGTTGGGTCCCTCGGAAAATATTTCGCCCGTTCGCCCGATCTTCATCGGTGAAAGGAGCCGTTGAAATTTGCAAGCCTCGGAACCGCGATTCTTCGAGTTGCGATTCGGCTTCAATTAAGTCGAGTAAATTTTCAGCTCGCTCGCGTGTGATTCCCGGAGGCGTCGGCATAGGAATGTTTCGAGACTCTTCGAGAATCTTCTTCGCATAGGAATCGCCGCTGTCGATCACCGCCTTCGGGTTCATCAGGAAATTCACGAACCACTCGCGATCCTGACGTTTAGATAAGTCTTTGAGGTCGGGGCCCGTGAGGCGACCGCCGCCGATGGTATGGCAGCTCATGCAGTTCTGCTGGAAATAGTCCGGCGTATCCTGCCCCAGGGCTTCTTGAACGGAGGCCCCGCCTGAGAGGAGCAGAGAAGCGGCAATGACAAAAAAGGTCAGCAGATTTCGCCTGAGAGCTAAATGTTCCCGTAGAGAGAAAAAGCAGTCTCTCTGCGAGAACTGCCAAGAATCCGCTCCCAAAGGGCTCTTTTCACTCTTACTTAGAGGAGAATAGAGGGCCAGAACTCGTTGATTTGCCGGCTCGGAGGGCGTCAAAATCACTGCTCCAAGGCTTTTTAGTAGGTTGCCCATAAGAATCAGTCGTATCAAAAAACACTAGAAAAAGAGTGCATAACTATAATCGGACAAAACGATCCGTAACTCTTGTGTTGCTATTTAGATTATGAGGCGATATAAAGGATGTCAAGGTCCTTTTGTCCATTTTACTGCAACTTTCCTGTAAACCGGTGCTCTATGATTTCTCAGACCGTCGAATACGCTCTACGGGCCATCGTTACGATCGCCCAGCACGAAGGTCATCCTTGCACTGCCCGGCAAATTTCAGAGATCACCAAGGTCCCGGCTCCTTATCTTTCAAAGCTGATGCAAGGTCTCGTTAGGGCGAATATTGTCCGCTCTCGCCGAGGCCTCCACGGCGGTTTCATCCTCGTCCTACCCCCACAAGAATTGGCCATCTGGAATGTCGTCGATGCGGTTGAGCCATTCCGACGAATCCACGAATGCCCGCTAGGTATCAAGTCACACGGGTCGATGCTTTGCCCTCTTCACCGACGTCTCGACGACGCCATGGCAACGGTGGAGCAACAGTTCAGAAACACAACCATCGCCGACGTCCTGGTAGAGTCGGGCTCTGTCACGCCGCTTTGCCAGGAAAAGAAAACCTTCATGATCCAAGCCAACATTGCTGCTTTCAAACAAACCACAAAAGTAAACCCAGACGAACCTACAAAAAAATAGAAAGGATGCGAGATGAAACCAAGTTCACATCCCCTTCTCATTCAAGGGGGCATGGGAGTCGCGGTCTCCGCTTGGAAACTTGCCAAGGCCGTTTCGCTGACAGGTCAACTAGGAGTTGTCGCGGGTACAGCGCTTGACTCCGTCATGGTACGTAGGCTGCAGCTTGGCGACCCTGGCGGCCACTTGCGTCGGGCATTCGCTGAGTTTCCATTACCTGCGATGGCTAAACGAATTCTTGACCGTTACTTTTTGCCAGGCGGCAAGTCTCCCGAGGCCCCTTTTGTCGCAACAAAGCTATTGGACGAAAAACCGTCTCAAGAGCAACTCGAACTGATTGTCTTAGCAAACTTTGCCGAGGTCTTTTTGGCCAAAGAAGACCACGAAGGTTTCGTGGGCATCAACTATCTAGAGAAAATCCAGTTGCCAATGCTTCCTTCGCTGTTCGGTGCCATGATTGCCGGTGTCGACTACGTGCTGATGGGAGCTGGCATTCCGACCGCCATTCCAGGAGTTCTCGATCGCCTCTGTGAGGGAGGGGCAGTGAAATTGGCTTTGAAAGTTGACGGGGCTGAACGCGATGACCGGTTTTGCGCTCATTTCGATCCCGAAGCATTTACTGGCGGGGAAGTGCCTTGGTTGCGTCGCCCCAAGTTTTTTCCGATCGTAGCCTCAGCTACCCTTGCGACGATGCTAACTCGCAAATCAAGTGGAGCCGTTGACGGTTTTGTCGTCGAAGGCCCCACTGCCGGTGGGCATAATGCACCACCCCGTGGGAAAATGCAACTCGATGATCGCGGCGAGCCAATCTATGGTGCGCGAGATGCCGTCGATCTTGAAACAATGCAATCACTGGGCCTTCCATTTTGGCTCGCCGGGTCTTACGGCTCTCCTGAGCAAGTAGTAAACGCATTGAATGCCGGAGCTGCCGGAGTTCAGGTGGGGACCGCCTTTGCTTTCTGCGACGAGTCGGGAATGAATGAAGATATCCGCCGCCAAGTCATTGAATCGAGCAAGTCAGGGCAGATCGAAGTCGTTACCGATCCCGTGGCATCGCCGGCCGGTTTTCCGTTCAAAGTAATTTCTCTGTTGGGAAGCCTTTCCGATTCTGTTGCCTACCAACTTCGTAAACGACGTTGCGACCTGGGGATGCTGCGTCAGGCGTTTAAGCGTGTCGACGGCACTCTAGGCTGGCGATGCCCGGCTGAGCCCGCTTCGGCTTTTCTAAAGAAGGGTGGCAAAGAGGCAGATGCCATCGGCCGAAAATGTGTCTGCAATGGACTCATGTCGAATGTTGGACTCGGCCAGATACGTGCTAGCGGCGAACGCGAGCTACCGTTGGTCACTTGTGGAAACGACGTCAAAAATGTTACTCAATTCTTGACCACGCCAGACGTGCTGGGGTATTCCGCTCGCGAGGTGGTCGATTACCTTTTATCCTTGGTCAAAAAATTTCGACCTGCTGAAACCCAACCTGCTGAAACAGAGTCTCTTGGCAAACAGACACTTTAAACATGGAGAAATTTCCGATGCTACCCACTGAAATACTGATGCAGGAACATCGCGTCATCGAACAAGTTTTAGATTGCTTAGAAATCATTGCCCAACGCGCCGACAAAGACGGAAAAGCGGATTGGGAGTCGGTAGAGCAGGCGATCGATTTCTTTCAAAACTTCGCCGACCGATGCCATCACGGCAAAGAAGAAGATTGCCTATTTCCAGTGCTTGAAAAGAAAGGTTTCTCGCCAGAGCAAGGGCCAACTGGCGTTTTACGCAACGAACACGAAGTTGGCCGTCAGCATATCCAAGGAATGCAACAAGCAGCCACAGACGCGGCAGCCGGCGGTTCGCTGGCAGTCGCCGCCCTGGTTTCCCATGCTCGATCATTCGTACAGCTTCTCCGGAAGCACATTCAGAAGGAAGATCAGGTCTTATTTCAAATGGCCGACCAAGCCCTCTCCGAACAAGAACAGACGGAGCTGATGGAGTCCTTTGCACGCGTCGAACACGACGATCTGGGACCGGAAACTCACGGGAAATACCTCGAGATCGCAACCCAGCTGGCAAAACGTTTTGGTGTAAAAACTTGTGCCTCAACTTCTTCAAACTGTTGCGGCCATGGTTAAAGCCCACATAGGAAGAAATTTTCTTAGCTCCCCACACAGGCGATTGCCATGTCACAAGGTACCTCAAAAACTCCCGTCCATCCCAAAGGCACAAAAGCACGGGTGCTACTAGCCAGCGTTTTTGGCCCCTACGCTCAGGACGATGCCTATGGCAGTCGGCTAATCAACCCGATGGAACTTTACCACAATCAGGTCACGCGAGTGCAGCAAGGGTTTTCGTTGCGTACTTTCAATCGTTCCTGGGGGTTGATGTTAATCCAAGCTAATCTCAAAGCTCCGTGCACCCTGCTCGACTTTGCGACGGAAGACCGATTTGTCGAAGAGCTCAAGGCCAACCAGTACGACATCATCGGCATCGGCTCGATTATGACCAATCTGCTGAAGGTTCGGCGGATGTGCAAACTCATTCGCAAGCACCAGCCCGACGCAACGATTGTCGTCGGCGGACACTTGGCAAATCTTTCGGTGCTTAAAAAATATGCCGACGTCGATCATGTCGTCCGAGGCGATGGCGTACGGTGGATGCGGAAATTTCTTGGCGAGGACGAGCACCAACAGGTTCTCCACCCGGTCGTTCGTGCCAATATCGGCACCCGAATCATGGGCGTCAATCTACACAACCACCCAGGAGACGCCTGTGCAACCCTGATTCCCTCGGTCGGTTGCCCCATCGGTTGCAACTTTTGCTCCACCTCTGCCATGTTCGGCGGCAAAGGGAAGTTTATCGAATACTATCAAACCGGCGAAGAAGTCTTCGATATCATGTGCCAGCTCGAAAGGTCGCTAAACATCAAAGCATTTTTCGTCATGGACGAAAATTTCTTGCTCGACAAGCCCCGCGCATTGCAGCTACTCGAAAAAATGAAGCTGCACAAAAAACCCTGGTCCTTGTACGTCTTTAGCTCGGCGAATGTGCTGCAAAAATACACCATCGACCAACTCGTCGCGCTCGGCGTCTCTTGGGTTTGGCTCGGGCTTGAAGGCAAAGGCTCAAAGTACACCAAACTCTCGGGCACCAATACCGTTGAGTTTGTGAAAAATCTACGTGACCACGGAATTCGTGTCCTCGGTTCAAGCATCATTGGTCTCGAAGAGCATACCCCTGAAAACATTGACGAAGCCATCGAACACGCCGTGAGTCACAACACCGAGTTCCACCAGTTCATGCTCTACACCCCCATTCCTGGCACTCCGTTGTTCGCAGAACACGAGAAGAAGGAGACGCTCAAAAGCCTAGCGGACGTTTCAATTGCTGATATTCATGGCCAGCATGTTTTCAACTACAACCACCCCCATATCAAAGACGGCCAAGAAACCGAATTTTTGCTCCGCGCCTTTCGACGCGATTTCGAAGTCAACGGTCCAAGCATCGTCCGCATCATCCGCACCGTCTTACGCGGCTGGAAAAAATACAAAAACCACCCCGATGCTCGCATCCGAGCACGCTTTGCACACGAAGCCTCAAACCTCCCCATCCGTTACGCTGGCGTCCTTTGGGCCACAAGGCAAAGCTACCGCGACAAGCCGCACTATGTTGCTCAAATTAATGAACTGCTCAAAGAGCTACACGCCGAGTTCGGCTGGCGATCTCGCCTCGCCGCTCCCATTGCGGGACGCTACCTATATTCTAAACTCAAGAAACAACAACAAATGCTGGACGACGGCTGGACTTACGAACCCCCAACATTCTACGAAAGCAATTTCCCCCAAGGTCCTGCGGGTTCGCAGCACATAAAAATCGCGAAGGCACATTGTGCGGGCCTATCCCCGCATGCGCACACCAATCCAGACCTAGCAGTTTTAGAACCAGACAGCTGTGTGCCAAGTTGATCTCCATTCTTTGAAGAGTTAGAAAATTTAGCATGAGTAGTAAGTTGAAACGAATTCACGTTATTGGCAAAAAAAACAGCGGCAAGACGACCCTAATTACTGAACTCATTCAGGCCTTTACCCAGCTAGGCTATCGAGTGGGCACCATCAAACACACACACCACCAGCACGAACTCGATGCCCCTGGCAAAGACTCCCATCGCCACCGGGAGGCCGGCGCCCAAGTCGTCGGTATCCTTTCGCAAAAGATGAATGCCGTCTTTTGGCCTCCAGAAGAAACTGCCGACTCGACACGCGAGCAACGATACCAGCAATTCTCGCCAATGTTCGAGAACTGTGATCTGGTAATTGTCGAAGGAGATTCAAAAACAGAGCAACCAAAAATAGAAGTCTGGAGGGAAGAAACCGGAGCAACTCCCATGGCTTCAAGTGACGCTTCGATTTACGCAGTCGTGACCGACGACAAACCAAAAGTCGACACGCCCACATGGCCCCGGTCCGACGTGGCAGCAATCGCGAAGAATATTCTTGCGATGAAGTAGCCCTCTTCCCTTTTTACGCAACATTTAGCGAGTTGAGTGGAGAAAATTGCTAGAGTTTTCGCTTCAATTAAACAATAATCCGCAAGAATCTAAAAAACGAAACGAGAATAGACAATGAAACGCCTATGGCTACTTTTTACCTTCGTAATGGTCGTTTCCTTTGCGGTGCTCGGTTGGATTGGTATTCGTATCAATGCTGAAGCGCCGCCGCTTGCAAATAAGGTTGTCACAACCGATGGCACCATCGTCGTTGACGCTGGTGAAATCGCCTCTGGGCAAAATGTATGGCAAGCCATGGGAGGTATGGAAGTCGGCTCCATCTGGGGGCATGGCAGCTACGTCGCTCCCGACTGGTCAGCCGACTGGCTGCACCGAGAAGCGGTCTTTATTCTCGACCATTGGTCCCGGGCTGAATTCGAGGTCTACTTTCAGGACCTTAATGAAGAACGCCAGGCACAGCTCATAGGTCGCCTCACGAAGTTGATGCGCACCAACTCCTACGATCCAAAAACGAAAACCATCACGATCGATCCTGTTCGAGCCGATGCCTTTCAGGCAAATCTTAAGCACTACTCCGATATCTTCGCAAATGGGAACGTCGATTATGCGATACAAGTAGGAGCGGTCTCCGACCCTGATCGACTTCACAAGCTGGCCTCGTTTTTCTTCTGGACTTCGTGGGCAGCTTCAACCAATCGCCCCAACGACCATATCTCCTATACCAATAACTGGCCCTACGAGCCACTGGTCGGAAATCGAGCCACGGGTGAAGCGGTCGTTTGGACTGGCGTAAGCATCATTATGCTACTCGCCGGCATCTCGGGTATGGCTTGGTGGTATGCGTCGCGCCGGGCCGAAGAAGAAGAACTGGTCCCGCCAGAAACCGACCCCCTCGGTCACTGGGAAGCCACCCCCTCGCAGCGTGCAACTCTCAAGTACTTTTGGGTCGTCTCAGCTTTGATTTTGCTGCAAATGCTACTTGGAGTTATCACCGCCCACTATGGCGTCGAGGGAGACGGCTTTTACGGCTTTGCGCTTTCCAAATGGCTGCCTTACAGCGTCTCTCGTACTTGGCACGTCCAATTGGGGCTTTTCTGGATTGCTACCGCATGGCTTGCAGCCGGCCTCTTCATTGGGCCGCTGGTGAGCGAAAAAGAGCCCAAAGGACAGCGCCTCGGGGTCAATATCCTCTTTGCTGCCCTGCTTCTCGTCGTTGTCGGTTCGTTGACCGGCGAGTGGTTGAGTATCCAAAACAAAATGTCCGATACGGTTTCGTTTTACTTCGGCCATCAGGGGTATGAATACGTCGACCTAGGCCGTGTATGGCAGATTGCTCTTTTCGGCGGACTGCTGCTGTGGTTTTTTCTCATGATTCGAGTATTACGCCCCGCCTTACGTCAAGAAGGACAGCAGAAACAGCTCGTCGCACTGCTCGCCGTATCAACTGCAGCGATCGCTCTTTTCTACGGAGCCGGACTTACCTGGGGGCATCATACCCATCTTACGATGGTTGAATACTGGCGATGGTGGGTTGTTCACCTTTGGGTCGAAGGTTTCTTCGAGGTCTTTGCTACCACAGTAATTGCATTCATCTTCATGCGACTCAATCTTGTGAAGCCAGGCATTGCCGCCGCCTCGGCTTTGCTTTCTGCCACTATTTTCCTTGCAGGTGGCATCATCGGCACCTGCCACCATCTCTACTTCTCGGGCACGCCTACCTTAGCAATGGCCTGGGGGTCGGTCTTCAGCGCGCTCGAAGTCGTGCCTCTCTGCTTGGTAGGCTTCGACGCCATGGAAGATCTGCGACGCTCAAAAATGTCGCCTTGGGTTCAACGCTACAAGTGGCCCATCTACTTCTTCATCTCGGTCGCGTTCTGGAACATGGTCGGCGCAGGCCTATTTGGCTTCATGATCAACCCACCCATTGCCTTGTATTACATGCAAGGATTAAACACCACTCCTCTACACGCCCACGCAGCACTCTTCGGGGTCTACGGGATGCTAGGCATCGGTTTGATGCTGACCTGCCTGCGGGTTCTTGTCCCCGGTCGCGAGTGGAAAAACGGCCTCCTACGGTTTTCGTTTTGGGCACTCAACGGTGGCCTCATGGCAATGTGCTTACTGAGCTTGCTTCCCGTTGGCCTGCTCCAAACTTGGGCTTCCGTCGAATTTGGCTACTGGTACGCCCGCAGCAGCGAGTTCATGCAAACTCCCATGATGCAAAGCCTACGCTGGATGCGTGTGCCAGGCGACACGATCTTTTTCCTCGGTGCAGTCAGTTTGGTTGTTTTCGTAGCCGGCCTAAAAACAGGGCACTCTTTCAAAAAACAAGAGTAAAGTACCCGCAGAAAGGTTGCTCAAAAAACAATACGCCGCATCTTCGACACGCCTGCCCGGTTTACGCTAATTTAATCCCATCATCGAAGCACCCTGAAACGTAACCAACGCCGCCATATAAGCAAGCGCCGACATATACCCCAGCTGCAACATGGGCCATTTCCATGACCCCGTTTCGCGGCGCGTGACCACCTGGGTCGGCAAGCATTGCATTGCCAGCACGTAAAAAATCAGCAAGCTCAGACAGGCCGCCGTCGTAAACACGGGACGCCCGTCAAGGTCTTTGCTGTTGCGCAATCGATCAATCAACAGGCTCCCTTCCTCGTCCGTTTCTTCACCAACGCCATAGAGCACCGCCATCGTCGAGACGACAACTTCGCGGGCGGCAAACGAGCTGAGAACGCCGACGCTCATTTTCCAGTCGAAACCCAGCGGTGCAAAAACCGGTTCGACCAAATGGCCCAGCTGGCCGGCAAACGAGTGCTCGAGTTGTACCTGGCCAAGTAGCTTTGTCGCCGCTTCACCGTTGCCGGCCCCTTCATACTCGGCAAGCTGCGTCTGGACGTCGGCGGGCAAGTCTTCTATCGCCGTTTTGGGATACGTGGCAAGCACCCAAATCACCAGCGAAATGACCATAATCGTCGTCCCAGCGGTCTTCACAAATGCCCACGACCGGTCGACCATCAACAAAAACGCATTCTGAAGCGAGGGCAGCCGATAGTTGGGGAGCTCAAGTACTAGCGGTTTAGTTTCGCCGCGAAGCAGCGTTTTCTTAAACACCCAGGCCATCGCAAGTGCCGTGACAACTCCTAATACATAAGCGGCGGTAAAGAGTAGCGACGCTTTTAACGGGTCGGCGGGAAACAGCAAGGCCATCACCATTGCATACACAGGCAGCCGTGCCGAGCAAGTCATCAGCGGCAGCACCAGTATCGTTACCAATCGATCTCGACGGTCGTCGATCACTCGGGCGGCCATAATCGCAGGAATCGCACAAGCATGCGCCGACAACAGCGGCACAAATGCCTTCCCGGGCAAGCCAACTCGATACATAAGCCGATCCATCACAAACGCTGCCCGAGCCAAGTATCCTGAGTCTTCAAGCAACGCAAGCAGGAAAAATAACATACAGATCTGGGGCAAGAAAACCAACATTCCGCCCACGCCAGAAATGATGCCGTCAGCAAGCAAACTGCTGAAATCTCCTTTGGGCAACCACTCTCCGACCGTGTAGCTGGCCAATCCAAACCACCCGTCGATCAAATCCATCGGATACTGAGCCATCCAAAAGATCACGAGAAAAGTTAGCGTCATGATCGTGGCAAAACAGGCGAGTCCTACGATCTTATGGGTGAGGACCTGATCCAATGCTTCCGAAAAACGCCCATGCGCCGACGAGTCTCCACGAGACGTTGCCGAGCTCACCGTCTCAGCCCAATCGTGCCGGGCTGAGTACTGACACCCGCTACAAGCCGTGCAGGTTGCCAAGCTCGGGTGGACCGAGGGCAGAGTTTGCTCGCGGGCGAGTTCTTCCAGTGCCGTACTCAATTCGTCGAGCCCACGTCCCGTTCGAGCCGAAATGGGGATCACAGGACAGCCAAGACGCTTTGCGAGCTCTTCAAGATCAAACTGCAAACCATGCTGGTCGGCTACGTCAATCATGTTCAGCGCAACTAGCGTTGGCATTTGCAGGTTCAGTACCTGGCTTGTGAGAAGCAGATTGCGTTCCAGGTTGGTCGCATCAATAACCACAAGCACAGCATCAGGCCGCACAGTCCCCACCCGCTTGCCAAGCAGCGTATCGACCGCCACATGTTCGTCGAGAGTAACCGCATCGAGTGTGTACATCCCAGGTAGATCAATCAACGTGACCTTCTGGCCACCAAGCGAAAAACTCCCACGCCGGTGTTCGACCGTCGTACCGGGGAAATTGGCCGTTTGAGCACGGAGACCCGTAAGCCGATTGAAAAGCGAGGTCTTACCCGCATTCGGATTGCCTGCCAGGGCAATAGTCCAAGGCCTATCGATTGCAGGTAAAACGGGCAAACCATTCTGATTCAAAGTGGAACTCACCGAAGCGATAACCTTAACAAGCAGGAATCAGCTCGACCACAACACCCGTCGCGAGTCTCGCCGACATGCCTACCCTTGTGCCAAGAACGCGGATAATAAGCGGGTCGCCTGTCCTCACGAGTTGCACCTGCCGACCAACACAAATTCCCATCGCCTTGAGTCTAATCGCGTCGTCTTCAGGGACGTTCAGGCCAGCAATCAAAGCAACCGAATCAGCAGGAAGTTCTTGAAGCAACACAGCAGAACCAGTCTATTTATTCTTAGCGAAAAACTGCCAGTATAGCTCAATTGCCGAGAGAAGAAATGCGCCAACCTCCGGCAGGACGCTTGCAAAGTCAAAAAACCGCCTTAGACGATAAAAAACAAAAAACAAAGTTTATTGCTGCTCTTTGAGCCTTTTGTGCCCCAGCTCCTGTTTTCCAAGGCTCCAGCCGCGCGAGCGTCACAATTGCAGGTAACTAGCGGAATCCCTTTCCTAGTCCGCGCCCAGTCCGGTTTGGTAGCTGAGATAGCACGATTACCTCTTGAGCGTTGTCCAAGGTAGAGAAAGAGTGGGCTCCCCCTTTTTGCGTTGCCGAAAATCTTGCGATTGACGCTGCGGTGGCCGTTTTCTACGCTCCCCACGGTTTTTGTTCCGGGGTTGGTCGGTCTTTTTATGCAGGACTCGGATGTCTGGTCGCACGAAAATCCTGTTCTCCCTTTTCGGAGCTGGCTCGCTGGCTGGCGCGGTGCTGGTTGGCCTTGCCATGCACGCGGTTCGGCAAGTGCAGCCTTTCTACACGGCGGCAATCGAAATCAACGCCGATACACTTGCCGACGAGAGCCATGCGATGGAACGCCGGGTTGCCGCCCTGGTGAGCGACGTCGTAGCGGTGCCCCGTTGGCAGGCCGTTTTTTCTGATCTTGAGGTCAACGGCTGGTTGGCGGTTGCGCTGAAAGAAAAATTTGCGGACCTGCTTCCCGAGAGCATCGTCGATCCACGGGTTGCGTTTTTTCGTAACGAGGCGGTGGTCGGGTTTCGCTTGGTGAGCGAGGATTTTTCGGCTGTCATTTCTGTACGAGTCGAAGCATGGGTTTCTGAGAGCGATCTGCTTGCGGTGCGATTGCTGAAAGCTCATGCGGGTACTTTGCCGATTCCGCTTTCTACCATCGTTGAGCACATGTCCCAAGGTGCTCGTACCCTTCAACTTCCATTGCGGTGGACACAAGAAGAAGGCTTTCCGGTCGCTTTGATCTCGTTGCCAGACGTGCTTTCGACGAGCGAAGAATCGCGTCGACTTGAGGCGGTGGAGCTACACGAAGGCGAGCTTTACGTCGTGGGTAGCACTTGGTTACTAGAACCTTCGCTGTCGGCACCTAGGTTTGCGGAGAAGGAGAAGTCGGAGAGGGAGAAGTTGCGGTGAACTCCTGCGACCTGACAGATCGCAGCTATTGGGGGGAATCTACTTTGAGCTGCCAACCGCTTGGGGAACGGTTTAGCTGGGCATTGCCAATGATCTTGGCTCCTTGGATGCGAAACTCGTAGTGGTCTGTTTGCTGAGAAATAAGCTCGTAGGCCCCAGCGTCGCATCGTTGCACTTTGCCTCGATCTCGGCTCAGAGGGCCTTCAAAATTGAGATACTCAATCCGATGGTCAGGCAGACGAATTGCTGGAACCGTTTCTTGGGTGGCGGTTGCTGAAATCTTTAGCGGCCCGGCCCAACTGGCCGGCAACTCCCGCAGCTCCCAGGTGGCGAGCGACTCACCCATCTGTAGCATAAAGTCCCAATGGCTGGGTTTTTCATAGCCGGGAGGGCATTCATGGTGTAAGAGGACAAAGCGAGGCATCGTGCTTGGATTGTTGCACGAAAGGCTTGCTGGAGCGAGTCTCCCAAAGACAGGATTTTAACGACTCCCGATAATATCAACGCTCTCGACGGTGCGAATCGGCGTCGGAGCATTGCGGCTTATTACCTCGGCGGTGATGTTCCGAACTCCAGGCTGCTTCACCGTGACCGTGATTTGGAACTCAAGCCGTTCGCCCTTCCGGAATGTGGCAATTGGCTGGAATCGGAGTTCGTTGCCGACAAGATTCGGCTCTACGCCGGCGTTTGTGCGAATGCTGGTCATGTCGGGAGCCAGTTCAGCAGGAAAAAGAACGCGGAGTTGGACCTGCTGATCATCCACGGGTCCGTTTTGGAGGATAACTTGGTAGGTGGCACGGGCCCCGACTCGTACGGGGTTGCCGTATGCGGTAATTCCTACCTGGAGGCTGTTGGCGGCCGGAGGAGCCGAAGGGGTTGGCCCGCCTGTTGGAGGGATAGCACCTTGAGGTACGACATCGGCTTCGCGCCTTGGCAGGATCAACATACAAAATTCGTCGGCTCCGCTGATCGTGCCTGCCGTGGTGCCGGTGACAGCAGAAACTTGGGCTCTGCTGCACGCATTTTCCGACGGGGCCAAACATTGGCACTGAACGTCGATGCGTTTCGTCTGGCCAACTTCTAGGCGAGGGATTCGCCAAAGAAAGTGATCGCGGTTATCGCCCAGGGCGATCCTCTCAAAACCGGGCTCCGAGGGGGTCGCCCGAAGCGAAGGGGGATACTCGTCGGCAATCTCAAGGTTGGTCAGAGCGACTTCGCCCGTATTGGTGATGAGAAGAGTAAAAGGAGCCACTTCGCCGACAATGCGTTGGCGAGGCCCCTGTTTTTCTACTTTCATGCCCGCTTGCTGTTGCGCCGGCGGATGCGTGGCGTTGACGAAAGCCTGCTTCTCGGCACGGGCTCCTTCCTTGCAACTTACCGAAACAACATGCCCTAACCTACCTGCTTGGTGAACTCCAAAGTTTAAGAAAATAGACCGCGAGTCGCCTGCCGCCAAGCTGCCGATCGCATTGTTTTCCACCTCGTAAACGGGCGGCTGGACACTGGGGTGGCTTAGCCCTTGGTCGAAGCGATCGATCAACACGATGTCGGTTGCTTGGGCATCGCCCAGGTTGCGGATGACGACCTCGAATCGGGCTCGCCCGCCGACTTGAACGCTCTGGTCGCCAAAAATCTCTAATTCAAGCTGGGGGCGACGGACCGTGGCGGGAGGCGCAGTCTGCAAAGGTGGCTGCGAGGGAAGGGGCGAGGCTCCTAAGTTGTCGACGGGCGGTAAGTAGTCGTTGACGCCACCGGTCCAGTTGATCGTGCTCGCACCATTGGCAACGACAAGCCTGGGAGCGTTGTTACCACGGTAACCTTGGGGGCGAACTAGCTGAGTGCGGATCTGAGTGACGCTGCCTGCCGAGCCGGTAGGGGTGACGTCAATACTGGCTCGACCCTCGGAGTCGGTGGTTGCTTCGACGACTTGTCCCGATTGGCCACCGCTAAGCGTACCTCCGCCGTCGGCAACTTCGTAGCGAACGAGCCAACCTTCCAGAGGTGTGCCATCGGTTTGCCGACGTACGATCGTGGTCATGACTTGCGAGCTGCCGGCGGTGATCGTCGTCGGTGGGAACGTCCACTGGACATCAACCCAATAGATCGTCGCCATGGCGCGACGCTCTTTCCAAGTCTCGATCTCAGGCGCGACGGCCGTGATGTGGCTCGTGCCTTCGACTGGCGAGGTGATCGAAGCCCAGGCTTCGCCGGGTTCGATTTGGACGTCGTCACTTACTTCGGCGGTGCCGCGAGTAATCGTTAGCGGTACCTTGGCCGTGTAACCGATGGCGTATTGGTTATCGATCTTCTTGGGTTTATTCCACGGCAGCCACGGATCGCGGAAGTAGCCGCGTCCGCCGAGCGAGACAAACTCGCCTGCGCTTTCACGAGCAATCAGCCACTCGATTTTGGCATCGGTGAGCAAGTAGCCTTCGCGTGTGCAGAATCTGGATTTGAGCAAAACTTCGCTGCCCACGGGGGCGAGGATGCGTTCGGGGGTAATCGTGAGCGTGTCCTGAGGAACAGGCGGAAGGCCGACTCGGGGTTGCCCTGGCACGGGCTGCGGAAAGACGGGATCGGTAAACACGGGCGGAGCTAGCGGGTTGGTGGCTGGCGCCGCAACGGGGGTGACCCGATTCTGAGGCCGCAGGAATATCCTTTCCCCGGTTGGGTCGATCCGTGGCAAACCTGCACATCCTCCGGTAGTCAGCGCATAGATTCCCAGCATCATCCAGAGCCTGGCGCGTTGTGGGAATCTGAGGGAGGACATTTTTCGAAACTTTTTAGATTACTTGGTTGTAGGGAGGCGTGTTGGACCGAAGCTGCTAATCAAATTTGCTGTTAAACTGTAACGCCTAGGAAAAGGAATGTGGCAAACTATCAACACGATACGTTGCTTTTTTGGAACATTGGAGTGCCCAGACGAGGGTTACTCGGAGCATCCCGATTATTGGAAATATGCCGCATCTGGGGCAAAAAGCAGCTGAGAGGGCAAAAGAATCCCAGGGCGAGAAGAAGCGGGCCTTTTTCGGGAAGCCTGAGGGCGAATTCCTTGCTTCGTTAGCCTTGCCGAATTAAACTCAAAGCTGGCCTAGTGTGCCCAGTTTGGCATTAGGTTTGCCCTTCAGATGGGTACACAGAACAGAGCCCCCCTTAAGTTTCCCAGAGGTCCTTCCTATGTTGTCGCTTCTTCGTACATCCTTTGCTCGGCAAATCCTTGCAGCCTGCTTTGTGGTTCTGGCATTGTCTCAGGCGAGTTTTGCCCAAATCGGCGGCGGTGGCGGTGGTGGCGCAGGTGGCGGCGGCGCTGGCGGTGCTGGGGATGACACGATTGGTGGCGGATTAACCTCGGGAGTCTCGGTCGATGCCGATGGCGTGCTTCGCGGGCTCTCGGAATTCGACCCAACAGGGGAGCTTGCCCGACAACGGGCGAGGGAAGCGGTTGCCGACATTGACAGCGACATGGCAACTCCGAGTCGGTTGCGAAAAGTTTCGCTCACTCGGATGGCGCGGCTGATAAGAAAAGCGATCGACGAAGGACACGGTCCCGACGAAGCAATGAAGCACTTGGCTGGACTGACGCGTATTCAATACGTTTTCTATTACCCTGAAACTCAGGATATCGTGATCGCAGGCCCAGCCGAGGGCTGGTTTGAATCGGCTCCTGGTCGTTTCGTGGGTTTGAAGTCGGGACAACCGGTTCTGGAGCTTCAAGATCTGCTGGTCGCGATGCGAGCTTTCCCGCCTGCCCAGAAAAGCAATCCGCTTGTCTTCTGTTCGATCGATGCAACCCCCGAAGGCTTGTCGAGAATGCAACGGTTCTTGAGCCAAGTCGGACGGCAGATTCAACCTAATGATGAACAATTTATCGTCGACGGTCTTCGCGAAAGTTTGGGACTTCAAGTCGTAACGCTTGGGGGTATCCCGGCGTCGACTCACTTTGCCCAGGTCATGGTCGAAGCCGACTATCGCATGAAGCTTATTGGAATCGGGCTTGAGCAAGCTCCGGTAAAAATCAAAAGCTATCTCTCGCTAGCCAGTTTCGCGTCGATCGCTCGCAATGCAATGTGCCGATGGTGGTTTGTGCCCGACTACGATCGAATTCGAGTTACCGAGGACGGCAACGCCGCCGAATTTGTCGGTAACGGAGTGAAGCTTGTAGGCGAAGATGAGCTGGTCGCCGCAGACGGCACCCGCCAGCAAGCTGGCAGACAAAATCGGGCAAGTCGCAACTTTACTCAGAGCTTCACACGAAAATACGAGCAACTGGCCGAGCGGGCTCCCGTCTACGGACAGCTTCGTAACTGCATCGACATGCTCGTCGCAGCAGCCTTTATCCAGCAGAACGACCTCTTCGGCAAAGCCGGCTGGGACTTCTCGGTGCTTGGCAACGAATCACACTACCCGATCGAAACGTACAACGCTCCGCGGCAAGTCGAATCAGCGGTCAACAGCATGTGGAAAGGGCGGCATCTGGCGACTCCGGTAGGCGGAGGCGTCGAAATTCGTGCCTCGAAAGCTTTAGATCATCCGCTGACAGATGAAGACGGCTCGCTAAAGACAGCCCGTAACGCGACCAACATTGCCGACCTACCAGCCGACCAGTGGTGGTGGGATTAGAAAACCGCAGTCTGCAGCGAACTACGAATTTAGATTCATACCTCGGAACAACCCATCGAAAGTGAAAATGACGATGAACCTACGGCAACAGACCAAGCGACTCCTTACACTAGGAATTCTCTTTAGCGGAGTCATGGCGGTTAATGCACAAGCAGCCAAACCGACACCGACTGAAAATGAAGCGAGCAAGGCAGAACCGGTCGACTTGTTCGACGCGATCGATCAAAATTTGGTTGACGTAAAATTCGTGGCCCGCAGCAGCAGCAAAGGCCGCCTGGTCATGACCAACAAAACCAAGGAAGCGATTAATCTTCTCATCCCCGAGGCATTCGCCGGCGTACCCGTGTTAAGGCAATTTGGCGGCGGCGGTGGTGGTGGTGGCGGTGGATTAGGCGGCGGTGGCGGGGGTGGCCAGCAGCAGGGTGTCGGCGGCGGCGGTGGAGGCGGCGGCGGTC
The DNA here is from genome assembly GCA_024278955.1 of Planctomycetota bacterium. GTDB lineage: Bacteria > Planctomycetota > Planctomycetia > Pirellulales > Lacipirellulaceae > Bythopirellula. Next base: position 113,684 of record JAJRSE010000002.1, read on the forward strand.
GAGGTGGTGGTGGCGGCGGACGCGGCGGCGGTGGACGCGGTGGATTCAACATCGCTCCAGAAAAAATCGGTCGACTCGACGTCCCCCTGGTTTGTCTCAATCATGGACTGAAAGAACCTTCGTCAAGCAAACCTTATGAAATTCGCCCACTAGAAGACGTGGTCGATAGCCCCGCACTGGTCGAGGTCATCAAAGCTTACGCAAACGGCGAGCTCCCGTTCGGCGCATCGCAGGCCGCCGTTTGGAACCTTAATAGCGGAGTCAGTTGGGATGATTTGGCCTCGAAACTCACGGGGACAAAGCGTCAGTTCGTGCGCCATCCTTACTTCAGCAGCCAGGAAATTCGCGCTGCGATGGCGATCGTCAATCGGGCCGAAGCCATGACCGAAGGCGAAACCATTGTGCGTCGTCGTTGGACTCCGCCGAGCAAATCGGAGACCCCATCTCGCTTGCCGACCGAAGAACTTGAGTCGGACGATTACGACGGGTACGACGCAGAAGACGAGTCGTAGTACCAGCCAAAGAAAGTTGCGAAAACGCGCAGCTCCCAAACAAACTTTGAAAGCCCAAGGATTGTAACCCCTGGGTTTTTTTACCTGGTAGCCAAGGAAAACTGCAAAGTCATGGAATTCAAAAACTGATTGGCCACAGAGGATACAGAGAATCCCTTGTTTTTACCTCTCTGTGCTCTCTGTGGCTACACCTCTCATCTGTTTGTTTATTGACTTTACAGTTCTCCTACCTGGTAGCCTCCAGGAGTTGCATTCTCAAGCGGCGGACTTTGCGTTTTGACGTTGTTGGCCCAGTAGACGCTGGATCTCAATTTGGTACTGGATTCGCTGCGTCTGCCAGCTCTTCGCATCAGTTTCGTAATGACGCTGCTGGCGGTCGAGTTCGTTTTCACGAGCCACTAATCGTGCAGCTCGTTGTTCGAGGTCGCGTTCGCAGCGCTCAAGCCATTGCATCAATTCGAGACGGCGTTCTTCCACTTGTTGGTGCTCGCCAGCTAATTCGAGACGCACTTTTTCCAGATCACGCCGGCGTGTCTGAACCTCCTCAGCCGCCAACTGAAAGTGGTCTGACAAGCGAACTCGAACTTGAGCTATCGAGCGAGACAGAGTGGCCGGTGCAAGAACCCCTTGCAGTTGAAGCCAAGTTTCTTCGGTTGCCAGGCGTAGCTCGAGCACTTCGCGCTGGGCAGCTCGTAGTTCTTCTTGAACTTGTTCAAGAGCGGTCTGACGCTGCTCTAGCTCGGCTTCTCGGCTGTCGAGGCCCTGCTCGCGGCGGGTCTGAACAGCGGCAGCCTGTTCGTGCTGCAATTTCGTGGCACGACGTTCAGTTGCTACTTGGTTCTCAAAAGCCAGCTCATCGCGCTCTAGCTCGCGCTGACGTTCGTGAAGCTCAACTTGCTGCTCAGCCAACAGCGATTCTGCCCTTGCAAGGCAATCGTCTCGATCTTCGAGTTCGTGCGATCGCTCCTGAAGCTCAATCATCTTCTGTTCGGTTATGTCCAGCCGTTGAAAACGCTCTAAAGCGGTTTTGATTTCTTGCTCTCGAAATCGAATTCGACGCTCTTGCTCGTCGTATTCTGCCTGACGCCGTTCGTGGGTTTGAAGTTGTCGATCAAGTTCGGCCCGTTGAAACTCGCCCTCGCTCGCTCGTTCTCCAAGACGCTGCTCCCAGTCGCAAAGCTCTGTTTTTCGCTGGTCGAGTTCCAAGCCAGCGGCTGCAAGGTTTTCGCTTTGCTGCTGCAAGGCAATCTTTTCGCCGGTACAACGCTCCATTTGTTTGTAAGCTTCTGCCTCGCGCTCGTCCAACTCTCGTTGTCGTTGCTCGAATGCTTGCTTGAACTCGTCGCAGTCTTGCTGCTTGGTCTGGCAAAGGGCGGCTTGGATATCGAGTTCGCTTAGCTTCTCTCGTAACTCGGCTTGTGAGACTTCAAGTTCAACCTGCACTTCAACCACTTGCCGCTCTCGCTGCTCGAGCTGCTTCAATCGCTGCTCGACCTCGACCGTATCAAAAGCATTTGTAGGTTGCTCTGCTTGTTGAGCTAACTCCTGCTCTTGCTTAAGCAGCGTCTGCTCTCGCTCGTCCAGCTCGGTCTCTCGGTCTTCGAGCCACAGCCGGGCATTTCTAATGCGGGACTCAAATTCTGCTTCTTGCGAATTAAGCCTTGCATCGCGATGGTCGACTTCTTCGAGCCGAGATTGCAGCCGACCGGCCAGGTCTGCCGCCTGACGGGCTAGGACTTCTGGCGATGCTCCTACTTCGAGGAGCTGTGCCACGGTCGAGCCGACGTCGGAGGTTAGCTCGCGTTTTTCTGGAGCAATTGCGACCGGTTCACTCGGGGCAGAGATAATTTCGGCCCTGCGCAGAGGGTGCGCTCCGTCGACCCGAGTCTCACGTTGGAGCTTCGGCTCGGTTGCTTGATCTTGTCGCTCTTGGTTTTCGTTCGCCATCCTACTGCCTGCGGAGAAGCTCGCATCGAAGTGCCGGAATTATTTAGTTAATCGGCATACTCTGCCTAAGCGTCTCAATCGGCAGTTCTCGGGCGAAAGTTGAAATTTCGCATGTAGATTCGCGCGAATGCACTGCTAGCAGGGCTTTTGGTGCAAAAACAGCTGCCGTTGACCAGTCCCCCCTATCCACTAAAATCCTACCTCTCTTAACATGACATCGCCCAGCGTGCGCGCACATAGAATATGACCACAGTAATGACTGATCAGACAGACAATTCCACCAGCCAGCCGGGCTCTCCTCTGGAGCAGGCCCGTCGAGAGAAAATCGCGAAGCTCATCGAGCTGGGCGTCGACCCCTGGGGCGGCCGGTTTGACGATCGAGCAATGATCGGCGACATTCGTGCCCGAGATTCCGAAATCGTCTACCGCACCGAAGACGGCACCGACCACCCGCTCCCCGATTTCAACAACGTCGCCGAAGACTTTAATTTCCGACAATGGAAAGCCGACCTCGGCAAAGGCCAGATGCTCGGGCCTCAAGTGCGCGCCGCAGGCCGCATTGTGCTCCATCGCGACAAAGGAAAACTCAACTTCATCGACATCCGCGACATGACCGGCGATCTCCAGCTCATGGTCGGAAAAAAACAAGTCGGTGACGATTGGGCAATTGTCGAGCAGCTCGACCTCGGAGACATCATCGGCGTCGACGGAATGCTCGGTCGCAGCAACACGGGCGAGCTTTCGATCTTCGCCGAGCGAATCCACTTTCTCACCAAATCCATCGAAACTCCGCCCGACAAACACAGCGGGCTGCAAGATCCCGAGCTACGTCAGCGAATGCGGTATCTCGACCTCATCCACACCGAGGGCATGTTGCCGCGTTTTCTCGAGCGAACCAAGATCGTCCGATCGATTCGCGAAACCCTCAACGAACAGAATTTCGTCGAGGTCGAAGGTCCAACGCTCCACTCCGTTGCCGGAGGCGCCGCAGCACGACCTTTCAAGACTCACCACAACGCGCTCGACATCGATCTCACAATGCGAATCGCTCTCGAATTGCACCTCAAGCGACTCATGGTCGGAGGGATCGAACGCGTCTACGAGATGGGCCGCGTCTACCGTAACGAAGGCATCGATCAAAGCCATAACCCCGAATTCACGATGCTCGAAGTCTATCAAGCCTACGGCGACTACCGCTCGATGATGGACCTCACCGAAAAATGTATTTGCGGGGCGATTGAATCGTTGGTCGCGAGCCGCGAGTCGCGTGAAAGCGGGGCAACAAAAGATTCCTCGCAACTCGCAACTTGCGACTATCAACTCAACTGGGCCGACAAAACCATCGACTTCACTCCGCCCTTCGAGCGCCGAACCTACGATGATCTCATCCGCGAACACGCCGGCGTCGATCCGACCGACGAAACGGCCGTCGCCGAGATGGCTGCCTCAATCGGCATCGAAACCGAAGGACGCCACCCCGACGTCATCAAAAACGATCTCTTCGAGGCCAAGGTCGAGGAACACCTCGTCGGCCCGATTTTTGTCATCGACTACCCCAGCAGCATCTGCCCGCTGACCAAACGCAAACGAGACAACCCAGCCATCGCCGAGCGATTCGAGCTTTTCGTCCACGGCATGGAACTGGCAAATGCTTACACCGAGCTGAACGACCCCGATCTCCAAGAAAAACTTTTCCAAACTCAATTGGCAGGCATGAACGAAGAAGATTCCATGGCCAAAATGGATACCGACTTCATCCGAGCCCTACGCTACGGAATGCCGCCTGCCGGAGGGCTCGGAATCGGCATCGACCGCCTTGTCATGCTGCTAACCAACACTCAATCCATCCGCGACGTCATCCTCTTCCCCTTATTACGCCCCGAACAAACAAAAGATGATTGATGTGCCCCCCCTTTCACATCAAAAATCAAACATCCCACATCCAAAACATTCCCAAGGACGGGTAACATGTACAAGCTGCTTCTATGCTGGCGCTATCTACGAACGCGGTATATCGCACTCGTTTGTATCGTGAGTGTCACGCTTGGCGTCGCGACCATGATTGTCGTCAACAGCGTGATGGCCGGTTTCACCAACGAAATGCAGTCTCGCCTCAACGGCATGTTAGGCGATCTGGTCTTCGAGTGCCGCAGCCTCGACGGCGTTGCCGATGCCAAGTTGCACATGGCAAAAATCCGCAAAGCCACCGGCGATGCGATTATCGGCATGTCGCCCACGGTTTCGGTGCCGGCGCTCATGTACATTGATGTCATGGGACCCAATCGCGAAATTCAGGCAATGACCAAGCCGATTACCTTGGTAGGCATCGAGCAGTCGACTTACGCCGACGTCAGCGATTTCGACGACTACCTACAACATCCCAGCAACCGCCAACAACTTGAATTCAAACTGCGAAACGGCGGCTACGATGTCTACGATCATCAGGCCGAAGATAACGAAAACGCTAAACCTCGCAAACAAATGGAAAGAGCCGGGTGGCCCTACCGCCGATACAAGGCCTCCCTACTTAAACAACGCGAATTGATTGCCGGTAGGGAAAAAGCGTCGATCGAAACTCCCGAAAGTAACCTTCCAAAAAATCCTTTTGGACCTGCAAACGATCAAGCAGAAGGACGCGATTTCGACCCCGCTACAGAGCAGCACCCTGGCATTGTCTTGGGAATCGGCACCTGTAGCTTTCGCGGAACCGACGGGACCGATCAGTTCTTCGCCCTGCCCGGCGACGACGTTCGCGTAAGCTTCCCCAAAGCCTCGTTGCCCCCAGAAGCGATTAGCGAGTTCTACACGATCGTCGATGTCTACGAGAGCAAAATGAGCGAATACGACGCAAATTTTGTCTTTGTTCCGCTCCGCTCGCTCCAGCAAAGTCGTGGGCTAATCGACCCAACCACGGGCATTGGCAAGTTCTCGTCAATTCAAATCAAACTTCGCCCTGGAGCCGACGCCAATCAGGTACGCGATCAAATTCGTGAGGCCTTCCCTCCACATCTCTACGTGGTCAGCACCTGGCGAGACAAACAAGGTCCGCTCCTTGCAGCAGTTCAAATGGAGCAAGCCGTGCTCAATGTCTTGCTGTTTATGATTATCGCGGTTGCAGGTTTCGGCATCTTGGCCATCTTCACGATGATCGTCGTCGAGAAAACTCGCGATATCGGAATTCTGAAATCGCTTGGCGCCTCGGGCCGCGGAGTGCTGGGTATCTTCCTAGGTTACGGATTGAGCTTGGGCATCCTGGGCGCCGGTGCTGGCGCCGGCTTAGGACTCCTGTTTGTAAAATACATCAACGAGATTGCCGATCTCCTCGGACGTATTACCGGGCAGCCCGTGTTCGATCCTTCGGTTTATTACTTCTACAAAATCCCTGCGGTTGTCTATCCACAAACGGTCGCCTGGATTTGTCTGGGCGCGATCGCAATCGCGGTAATGGCAAGCATCTTGCCCGCGCGCCGTGCTGCATTGCTTCATCCTGTAAAGGCATTGAACTATGAGTAGTCTTCTCCAAGCAGCCTCTGGATCACCAGAACAGTCCACATCTCCGCTTGCGGTTTCGCCCCCACTCGAGCAAATGGGCACCCGTGGACTATTCAAAAGCTATTACAAAGGAACCTTAGGCATTCCCGTGCTGCAAGGAATCCACCTCTCGGTCCACGAAGGCGAGTTCCTCTCGATCGTTGGTCAAAGCGGCAGCGGCAAAAGCACTTTGCTTCACCTCTTAGGCACACTCGACCAACCCGATGCCGGCGAAGTCTATTTTGAAGGCAACCGCATCGACAACCTCCCCAGCGCCAGCTGCGACCTGTTGCGCAACCGCCATTTCGGCATGGTCTTCCAGTTCTACCACCTGTTGCCAGAATTCTCGGCACTAGAAAACGTTCTCACTCCCGCCCTGATCGCGGAGAGTACTTTGGGCTACTGGCGGAAACGCAAACAATATCGCCGCCGGGCCGAGGAATTGCTCGAATTGGTTGGCCTCAGCGATCGCATGAAACACAAACCACGCGAAATGTCGGGCGGCGAAATGCAACGGACAGCCATCGCCCGGGCTCTGCTTGCCGAGCCAAGCGTACTGCTAGCCGACGAGCCCACCGGTAACCTCGACCGAGCCACCGGCGAGCAAATCATGCAAATGCTCCGAGAGTTGAACCAAGAGCAGAAGCTTACTATAGTCATGGTGACCCACGACCCATGGATCGCCGAACAAGCAGACCGAGTGGTCCGATTGGGAGAAGGACAAATACAAACCGCGTAAGACAAGCGAACCTACAATATTCAAAGAGACTCCTAAAGTTACTCAGGGCCACAATCCCCAGCCCCCAGCCCCCAGCCCAAGAAAAATGTCTCGACAGGTCTACATCAACGGCAAGTTTGTCCCTTCCGACCAAGCAACCGTCAGCGTATTCGACCACGGGCTGCTCTACGGCGATGGCATTTTCGAGGGACTTCGTAGCTACGGCGGCAAAGTTTTTGAGTTGAAAGAGCATGTTCGGCGGCTCTACGAATCGGCCCTGGCCATTTGTCTAGAGATTCCGATCTCGCAGGACGAGATGTGCGATGCAATCGACCTAGCCGTGCAGACCAACGCCATCGACGACGGTTACATCCGGGCGATCGTCACTCGCGGGGTAGGCACCTTAGGGCTCGATCCGAATCGATGTAGCAATCCCCAGGTAATTATTATTGCCGACACCATCGCCCTTTATCCGCAAGAGATGTACGAAAATGGCTTAGAGATTGTTACCGCAAGTGTGATTCGCAATCATCCCGCCGCGTTAAGCCCGCGGATCAAGTCGCTCAACTATCTCAATAATATCCTCGCAAAAATCGAAGGCCTTCGAGCCGGCTGCGTCGAAGCTCTGATGCTCAATCACAAGGGCGAAGTCGCCGAATGCACAGGCGATAACCTTTTTCTCGTACGCGACGGCAAGCTATTCACTCCTCCGCTCGACGCCGGCATTCTGGCCGGCGTCACTCGCGAGGTCGTCGTCGAACTGGCCTGCAAGGCGGGCATCGAAGTCCTCAAAGTCGCACTCACCAAACACGACGTCTACGTCGCGGACGAGTGCTTCCTTACCGGCACAGCCGCCGAAGTCATTCCCGTCGTGAAAGTCGACGATCGAGCTATTGGCTCTGGCAAACCTGGCCCGATGACGCTCGATCTCAAAGAACGCTTCCACGCCTTCGCCCGAGCGTAGAGCAAGCGTCGCCTCAGTATTCGAGAAACAAAAAAGCCCAGTGATCGAAATCCCTGGGCTTATGTTTTTGCTGCCATATTGAGATCAATTACCGTCGGCGATAGGCCAAACCCAGCAGGCCAACCGAGAACAAAGCGAGTGTCGAAGGCTCAGGAACAGGCACGACAAGCACACTGCTTAATGCATAAAAAGGCCGAGCCGTTGTCCATGCGCCCGCTCCGCCATCATCAATCCAGGCGGCCGTTGCAAGATCGGCTCTGCCAGTACGAACATTTTGTGACGATCCTAAAAATCGTGCTGGAACCTTAAACCCCGAAGAGTCCGTGCCGGTGTGAACAACCACATTGCCGGGTACGCTTGCGCCAAATTGATTGACATTGATTGAAGTTGCAATACTTCCATCCCAAAGATCGGCGGAACCGCTCGCAATTTGCGACCCATCAAGTAAATAAACTGGGGCACTTACCAAGGCATTGTCGCGAGCATCGACTGACGAAGTTGAGCCAATTGCAGACCATGTTACGCCTAGATCTGTCCCTGTCAGCCCTGGGTTCAGGGCCGCCTGGCCTTGAACGAAGGTGTTATAGATGCCTATGCTAAAATTAGTCGCACTGAGAGTGTCATCCGTCACGAATGCCAGCTGATACGGATCTCCAGGACTGAGCCCGGCTGGTACCAATGCAGCTAGCGCGCAATTGGGGGTCCATAATAGAAGAGAGATAGAAAATACATGGAAAAGTTTTCGGTACATTAGCGTTTTCCTTATCGAGTTCTAGAGACGCAAAATTACAGGAGCAGGTATCTCCCCAGCAAACTATTGAGAGCCGCTGCCCGCCAACTTCGTACACGCGATCCATGGGAAATGCGAGGATTCCCCAGAATCGCGATGCTGCCAGTTTACCAGTGGCCTTGGTTTATGGCCAGTAAATGAACATCAAACACGAAAAAAGCCCAGGAATTGCAATTCCTGGGCCCAGTTACGGTGTTGGTTTTCTCTGCTTGCCCTACCGCGATTGCCCTCGAACCACGCCGCCCTGGGCCCGACTGGCGAGGAAACGCTCGTTGTCGACTTTCTTGAAATTCGTTAGATACCGGCGTGCCTCTTCCAACCGCGAGTGGTCTTCGCGCGACAGTCGCCAGGTAAACAGATGGGTCGCACGAACCGAGGTCGCCTGCGTGTCGACTGTACGCCGAATCTCTACCGGCACCACTCCGTGCGACTGCAAAGCCGCATTAAGCTCCAGTCGCGGCTTGGGAGGCGGGTTACCGTGCATCATCGAATTGAGCTGCGTGTACCAGTCGGTGAATTCCCGATACTGGGCCAGCGCGTTTTCGTTCTCGGCAGGCACCGTTGCTACTCGGTATTTCCAGCTTTCGCTCTCGAGTCGGAGCGTGCCCGACTCCTCGTCAAATGTTTCTTCAAACGAAGGATTTGCCGAAAACCTTAACAGCGGATCTTCTTGACTCGACGCCCAAAGCGTAAGCTTTTTCATCAGCCCCGAAATCTGTTTGGTCGTCACCTCGGTGCGCTGCTTCGACTCAAGATCAAGCAATATGAACCGCCCAGGGTGCGACGCGGTCGGAGAACGGAAAACAGCAATCTGTTCGGGCTGCTCAGAGAAATCGTAAACCGTGCCCGAGTCGAATAGCGTAATGTTATGGCTCAGAGATTCCGTTTCGTCTCCGAGATAAACATCGGTTTCAATTCGAAGTTCCTCGCCAGCGACGGCGATTTCTGTGGGGATCATTACCATGGTAGTCAAAGCGACAAGTGCGACTGAGAGACGTGCGGCGAACATGACGTTTCTTCCTATACCGAGAGATTTGGGCCGATGCGGCAAACAGAAGAATACGAAGCACCCCCAAAGCTGTAAACGCCGGTTGAGCCAGCAAGCGCATCTGCTAGCACTCGCTCTCGCCGACGTGCCAGTCGTCCAAATGAATCTCGACCGAAACCCGGCCCCGATAGCGGTTGATCACCGGCCGAAAGGCGATCGAGAATGTGCCATCGATCCCCGCAAGTTCTTCTTCCCAGTCTCCGCCACCAAACGCCACGGCACGCATTTTTACGCCATGCTGGTCGAAAGTCATCGACAGATGGTGGCCCGTCGCGCCCATTCGTTTTGGCTTCCCTGCGAGCCGTACTTCGCTAGCACATAGCACGGGCCGCGAGTTGCCTTGGCCAAAGGGGGCCAGGCGATCGATTTGCTCTACCGTCTGACGAGTTAGCATTTGCAGCGTCGCTTCCGCGTCGATTTGGAGTTCGGCCAGGCGACCATCCTCGGCGATTTTTTCTCGAGCAACTTGGCAGAAGGCAGCTCGAAATTCGTCAACATGCTTCGCTTGAATTCTTAACCCGGCTGCCGCAGCATGGCCGCCATGGCTTTCTAGTAAATGTCCACAATCGGCCAACGCTTCGTGTAAATTGAAACCAGGCACACTCCGAGCAGACCCAATTCCTGGCTTCACGCCCAAAGGATCGCCTGCAATTAGTACTACCGGTCGATGGTGCTTCTCGGCAAGTCTACCTGCCACGATGCCTATCACGCCGGGATGCCACGTGTGGTCGGTTAACACCAACGCGGGCGAGTCGCTCAAATCGCCCATCGCTTTGACCTGCTTCGAGGCAGCAAGCATGATGCTGCGATCTTGCGATTGTCGTTGCGAATTAAGCTCGTCCATGTACTGAGCAATCGTGTCGGCTCGCTCCACACTGTCGGTGGTCAATAGCTCGATCGCAATGTCTGCCTGCCCTAGTCGCCCCGCAGCGTTAAGCCGTGGCCCGATCACGAAACCAATATCTTCGCATTCCAGAAACGATTTTTCGTGGAGTTGGGTCTTCCGCAGTAGGGCAGCAATCCCCACCGACGGTTCCGCTTTGAGCGAGTTGAGACCATAGCGAACGAGGATACGATTTTCATCAATCAGCGGCACGACATCGCAAACCGTACCAATGGCCGCCAGGCCAATCGCTTGTAACAAAAACGTCCGCAGCCGATCGGTCACTTTCTTGCCATCGCTTGCACATTGGCAAAGAGCCCAAGCAAGTTTGAATGCGACTGCCGCACCACAAAGCCCTGCAAAGGGATATTCGGTTCCAGGCAGGCCCGGGTGAACAATTGCGGCTGCCTCCGGCAAGGTGTCGCCCGTTTGATGGTGATCGGTCACCACCAAGGTCAGCCCGAGGTCCTTCGCTACCTGAGCTTCCTCAACACTCGCAACCCCGCAGTCAACCGTAACAATCAGCTCGGTTCCTTGCTCAGCAATTTTTCGCAGGGCATCGGCGTTAAGACTGTACCCTTCTTCGATTCGATGGGGCACATAGAAGTCGACTATTGCACCCAATAGCCGTAGACAACGCAACAGAATCGCGGTCGACGTCATCCCGTCGGCGTCGTAGTCGCCATAAATCGTGATCCGCTTTTTTACTTGGACCGCAGCGTAGATAATCTTCGCCGCCTCTTCGGCTCCTGGGAGCTCGGCTGGCTCGCGTAGACCGCTAAGTTTGGGATCAAGAAATTGTCGAGCAACGTCAGGATCGCTAATCCCCCGAGACATCAGCAACTGCGCAACAACAGCCGGTATTCCCGCCGCCCTTTCCAGTGCGGCAACATCAAGAGGATCGCAATTGGCAATGCGCCAGCGCTTAGGCATGTCATCCGTAATTGGTGTGAGTCCAGAGGCAACCGTCCAGAGGCCCGTGAGGAGAGGAAATCGCTAGACTCTCGACCCTGGACTCTACTCCCTACTACTTCTTCTTTTCGACATGCAAAGTGTGCTTCCGAAGACGCGGGCAATACTTCTTGAGCCGCAGCTTTTCGCCACCCATTTTTCGGCGGATCGTGTAGTTGTAGTCGCCGGTCTCTTCACAAACCAAGAATACTGACTCGACCTTCCGCTTTCTTCTGCCTGATTTCTTGGCCATGATCTTTTCCTACTTCGTCTAAATTCGGGTTGGGTACTACGGGGGGTGCTAGAAGAAGCACGTATCATTGTGGGCAACCCGCCATTCTACGCCTTTTGCCAATTTCTTCCAGTGGTGAAATCGGGCCCTTTGGTAGAGATTCAGACGCATTCCTCACCTTGTGAGCCGCAGGCGGCACTCTGAAGAAGTCGCTAGGCCACCGGAAGAGCTCTACGCCTTGGCGGCGTCGAGGGCTTCTTGCAGGCGAGCCTTGGGCTGGACGCCAACAAATCGGTCGACCACTTCACCATTCTTGAAGACCATCAGCGTGGGGATGCTGCTTACACCGTAGTTTTGAGCCGAATTTGGGGAGTCGTCGATGTTGATTTTCGTCACTTTCGCCGAGCCAGCATTCTCGCCTGCTAATTCCTCGACCATCGGAGCGATCTGACGGCACGGGCCGCACCACGGAGCCCAAAAGTCGACGAGCACAGGCTCTGAGGACTGAATAACTTCCGCGTCGAAACTGCTGTCGTTGACTTCTTGAACGCCCATGATGGAAAATTCCCCAGATCTGGGGCTCCTTTTGCTTGTGCAAATGTCAATCCAAGGACCAAACCAGTCCAAGACCGCCATTTGCTATTGGTTGTTTTTCGCCTTGCTAGCTACTACGCAACGATCGATCTGTAGGTTCAATCGCCACATCGCGTCCCAGCAGGAGAGGATTTTCAGGGAACCCGCAGATTATCGGGGATGTTTTGCCGACTGTCAACAAACTCGCAAGCGGTTTTCAGTACCCTAGAAGCCGGCCAAGCTCTCATGCTAAACTGCCGAAGTCCCTGTTTTCGCCTGTTGAGCCGTCTTCTGGAGCTGTCACGATGGTCCGTACCTCAAGCACGATGTTACCCCTGGGCACTTCTGCCCCTGATTTTTCGCTGGTCAATGTCGACGCGACGACCGTTTCGCTCGCAAATTTTTCGGGCTCCCCTGCCCTGTTGGTCATGTTCATGTGCAACCATTGTCCTTATGTGGTCCATGTTGCCGACCATCTGGCTGTTTTGGCCCAGGAGTACATGGCGCGCGGTGTAGGCATTGTTGGGATCAGCTCAAATGATATCTCTGCCCATCCAGCCGACTCTCCTGAACAGATGGTTGCCGAAGCCGAAGAACGAGGCTACGGCTTTGCTTATCTTTACGATGAAACGCAGGAGGTAGCCAAAGCCTATCGGGCCGCTTGCACACCGGACTTCTTCCTTTTCGACCGCGACCAGAAGCTCGTCTACCGGGGCCAGCTCGACTCAAGCCGCCCTGAAAGTGGCATCCCTGTCACGGGCGCAGACCTACGAGCTGCACTCGATGCAGTACTCGAGGGAAAGCCGCCAGCAGAAAAGCAGACTCCCAGCCTGGGCTGCAATATCAAGTGGAAGCCGGGAAGCGAACCGGAATATTTTGGGGGCTGATGCTGCCTTGGCTTCTAAGGCGATAGCCGCGAAGCGTTTGTCATTTGACGAACAATTTCTTCGGCGCTACCGGTTTCGGCCATGATCGAGAGCTGTCGGTCGGCCCAACTGGGCGAGGCGGCAATATGGCGGCAACGCTCTAAGTGACGCTCGCAGCCCAACTCCGCAGCTGTGGGGACGAGTTTTTCTACCAGTTGCTCAACCGTCTGCTCGACGGTCATCACTTGGTAGGTGTAAGAATCGACTAAATGAGCCCCGGTACCAAAACGGGTCGCACGCCATTTGTTTTGGCGTACCATCATCGGGTGGCAATCGTGCTGATAGGTTCCGTCGTCAATCTCGTCGGAAAGCGCCTTGACCAGACATTGCACAAGAGCCGCAATAGCAAGCGTGTCTTCAAGGTTGCCCGGCATGTCGCAGACGCGAACCTCGACGGTACCGAAAATATGGTGGGGGCGTACATCCCACCATATTTCGCGAATCGTGTTGATAAATCCGGTGTCTACCATATGGTTCACCAGCCAAACGTATTCGCTCCAATTGCGCATCAAGGTTGGCATTCCGGCAGTGGGTAAACCTTCCATCACCTTCGAGCGGTGCGATTGCAGGCCCGTTTGTCGCCCTTCCCAAAACGGACTGCTGCTACTCAGGGCCAAGAGCATGGGTAAATGTCGAAGAATACGGTCGCAAATCATGATCGCTTTGTCACCCGAGTCGACGCCGACATGCACATGCAAGCCGAAAGTTACAAGTCGCCGAGCCAGTTCCTGCAACAACTCGACAAGCTGATGGTAGCGGTCGCCTTGCGAAATCTTTTGTTCCTTCCAAAGCGAGAAAGGGTGGGTGGCTCCCCACCAAAGTCGCAGGCCGAGCTGGTCGGTTGCTTTCTCAACGGCTTTGATCTTGGCGCTTAGGTCAGCTTCTGCCTCATCAACCGTTTCGCATACGCCGGTGATAATCTCGATCACACATTGCATAAGCTCCGGCTTAATCTCTAGCAGTCCGTTGCCCTCAAGCTGCTCGGCCAACTCCGGAAACGAGTTAGCGAGGGCCATGGTTCGGTCGTCAACCAGTCCCAGTTCGATCTCAATGCCCAGCGTAGGACGATCGTTTGAAGTGAAATCAATCGTTGCCATTTCGAGAGCTCCGTTCTCCGCAATCTGCTAATGTTGACTTCAAGAACCTGACGGTTTACAAGCCATGACAACCGATCGAGCAAGCACTCGCGTACCAATTTTCAATGCGGCTTCGTCGATGTCAAAACGCGGGGTGTGTAGCGGGGTGACTGCCGATAAATCGTTCGCACAACCAAGGCGAAACATCATTCCTCGAACGATCGCCAAATAACAGGCGAAATCTTCGCTACCCATACTTGGCTTAACAATGAGCTGTACGTGATCTTCGCCCAAGACTTCCTCTGCTTCATGACACACGAGCCGAGTGAGATCAGCGTTGTTGTACACCGAAGGGATACTTACATGAAACGTCACTTCGATTTGTGTGCCGGTGATCTCCTCCACTCCACGCGCCACTTGGCGAATTTGTTCTATCGTACGAACGCGAACCTGAGAATCAAGGGTCCGCATCGTGCCCCACAACTCGACTTGGTCAGGGATGACGTTCGGATTTTTCCCGCCCTGGACACACCCAATCGTCAACACGACGGCATCGTGGCTGTCGGTTGCTCGGGGGACAAACTGGTAGAGCGTGCTAATCAGTTGGGCTGAAGCAGCAATGGGGTCTTTCGATTCATGGGGGCGGGCAGCGTGGCCTCCTTGGCCGCGAACCGTCAGTTGCAATGAATCGCAATGGGCGGTAAAGGCTCCCGAACGCAGGCCGATCTCTCCCGTCCGGCGAGCCGGGTCGACGTGTAGCGCGACAATCTGGTCGACTCCCTCCATTGCTCCTGCCTCGATCATGCGGGCGGCCCCGACGGCTGTTTCTTCGGAAGGTTGGAGAATGGCTCGCCAGCAAACGGGCCACGGCACCGGGGCGTTTTTGGCAAGCTCCGTCAACGCGGAAACCGCTCCGTACACCATGGCGCTATGCGCGTCGTGGCCGCAGGCGTGCATAATACCGTCACGTTGGCTGCGGTAGGCGACTTGTTTTGCGTCTTGGATGCGCAGTGCGTCGATGTCGGCTCGGATCGCTACACGCGGGGCTTCTGAAGCGGGCTCGCTGTCGGAAATGACCCCGCACCCGTCGGGACCCATTCGGACTTCCATCCCCAGCTTCTCGAAGAGCTGGTAGAGATAGAGGCTCGTTTGTAGCTCCTCGCCGCTGGGTTCGGGATGGGCGTGCAGGTGGCGTCTCAGAGCGACCACTTCGGGCGCCTGCTGATCGACGATTGCGTCGAGTTGAGATTTCCACGGCATGGGTAAGCAACTCGATCAGTGACAGCTAGCGATTCACGTTACAGGTCGACAAATTCAGGTACGATCAACTCAGGCAGGATTCCCTGTTCATATCCCATTGCCAGAAATTTGGTAACCGCTTCGCGGCCTTTGGCACCAAAATCAAGCGTCCAATCGTTGACATACATGCCGACAAATTTGTCGGCCTTGGCTCGATCGAGATCGCGACCGTATTGCAGGGCGTACTCCAAGGCTTCCTCTCGATTTTTCAGCCCGTAGTCGATGCTCTCGTAGAGCAATCGTTGCACTTCGCGGATGGTTTCCTCGCCCAGGTCCTTACGAATCGCATTGGCCCCCAGCGGCAACGGCAAGCCACCGGTTAGCTCTTGCCACCAGACGCCCAGGTCGAGCACGAGCTTCAAGTCGCTGTTTGCATAGGTCAGTTGACCTTCGTGGATAATCAGTCCCACGTCGACTTTCTGCCCTTGGTACTCTCCCTTTTTTACCGCAGGAATAATTTCGTCGAACGGCACCAGAACGTACTCGAAATCCTGCTCCAAACACATGCGCAAACCGAGAAAAGCACTGGTCAGCTTCCCTGGCACGGCAACGATTTTATTCTTGAGATCATCAACAGTGCACTCCTCGCGTGACACAACCATCGGGCCGTAGCCATCGCCCATACTCGCCCCGCAGCTGCAAAGCGCGTACTTGTCGTGCAAAAACGCATAGGCATGAATGCTGATGGCGGTCAGTTCGAGGTCGGCTTCAAACGCACGCTGGTTGAGGGTCTCGATGTCGACCAATTCGTGCGTGAATTTGTACGAACCCGTATCCACATGGTCGTTCGCAAGGGCGTGGAACATGAAGGCGTCGTCGGGATCGGGGCTGTGTCCGACACGGATGAGTTGTTGGGTCTCGGGTGAGGCCACGGCAAAGTTCTCCAGAAAGCGTAAAACAGAGGCAATTCAGCGAAGCGGCGAGGGAATGGAATCCCCGGGGCTTGTAGTCCGAATGATAGCCGTTGCCTCGGGCGGTCGTCAATCAACGACGATTTGGCCTCAGGAGAAAAACCGCATTCAAAGCGGGCGCGTAACTGCTTTACCTCAAAAAAGTGCCCTGCCACGATCTGCTGGAGCCGCTTCTATGCTTCCAAAGAAAAACTTTCCACGGAAGTCTTCGGAGAATGCATGCCGGTGAGCACCGTCGTCGAGCTAGGACCAGCGATTTCTTCGGCAAGCTTCTTGCAGGCGAGCTTCCAAGTTTCTCGCTGGTACTCGATTAACTGCAAGCAGGCGTTAAGCTTTTTTGGGTCGCGATTGAGCCGGCAAGCGGTCAGCTCGCGATAGATAAACGCGTACTGTTCCGACAAGGGCTTCGAGCTGTCCTCGGTACCCGCAGATGTGCCATTCACCATCGCCTCGACAATGTCGATCATGCGAGCCATGATTTGGTCGATGGCGATCGATTCGTCGTCCTCAGCCCAAGCTTTTTGAGCCTGCCGTCCGAAGCGTATTGCGCCGTCGAGCAACATCATGTGCAGCTGAGGCTGAGAAGCCGTTTGAACTTTGGAATCGAGATACTGAGATTTCGAGGGGTAGGACATGGTGAGTCATTCCGTGCTAGTGGGGAAAGTAAAGGTAGGGGCGTGTGTGCTTTCGCTTATCGTCGAGCGGAGACAAGCGGAGCGATTGGGCTCAGGGAATTCAAAGCGGTTTGGCTCTGCTGCAACCCGGAGATGACTTGTTCCAGTTGGAAAAACTGCAAGAGCAACCTTTCGCGTTGTCTGTCTAGCGAATCGTTGAAATTCTCGATCCGCGTTTCGTTGCTGTCGATCGTGCTTTGCAAGGCATCCGAGCGATTTTTGAGCAGGCCGTTATCAGCCCCTGAAAGTTGCTCAATGGCCTCGTTGAACTTCGCGGCGACGCCGTTCGAGCTATCTCCAAAAAATGTCTGCAAGCCAACCGCATCGTCGGCGAACGCAGCTTTCAGTTTGGTCTTGTCGAGAACCAGCTCGCCTTTGTCATCAACGCTGATGCCAATCTGCTCGAGGCTCGAAAAACTACCAACGCCCAAATAACGGTCGGTTGCCAATCGCGAAAGAGACGTCTCGACCCGCAATGCTTCGTTGGTTCCGAATAACAAGCCCGTCGTGAGATCGTTTTCATTAAAGGACGTCAGATCGGCCAGTTGTCCCTGGATGGCGTTGTAAGAATCGATAAACCCTTCCACCACCGACAGAAAGTCTTCATCGGTGGCAACAACCGAAACATTCACGGCACTCTCGCTGCCGGCGACAATTGTGATATCGACCCCGTTGATAACTTCTTCAAATGTGTTGGTGGTCGAGCTAACCAAAATCCCCGAGCCGGCAAGCTCGCCTTCGCCGAGGACGAGCAACGAGTCGCGCGCTTTCGAGGTTTCGGTAAAACTAAAACCAGTTGCCCCTGCGTCCAGGAAAATCTCATTTGCCGATCCCGAATCGTCGACCGAAATCGAAAGTCGATACCCAACCCCATCGAAAAATGTGCTGGCGGTAACTCCGGCATCAAGGTCGTTGATTCGCGTAGCAATCGTGTTTAGCACACCTTGGCTGGCCGATTGATCAGAAAATAAGCCGACCCCATCGATCGTAGTCGTAGTGGCGACGCCTTCGATCTTCAGGTCGGTCGCCGTGGTGCTGTTCCCCACATTTTCCACGGTGAGCTTCTCGGAGCCGCCGGCCGTGTCGGTCAGCCTGATACCGGTTTCTGACGAGTTGAGACTAGCCGTCACGCCGACACCATTTACGGTGGCCAGCTCGTTGATACGATCGATCAACTGACCAACGGTCGTGATGCCTGAGTCGGCTCCGTCAAGATCGAGAGCAAGCACTTTCTCAGAAGAATCGGTGATTTTGAAATCGCCAAAATCGATACCTGCTCCGTTGTTGAGCGAGGCAAGACTAATCGCAGTCGAATTGCCGTCTAAATCGGAAAGATCGACGCGAAACGAATTCGTACCATCGATAACAACGGTGCTTTGACTATCGATGACTTGGGTGGTGTTCTCGCGAGTCAGATTGAGATCTTTCGCCAGGGTGCCGCCGACGTCTTGCACGCCAAGCGACCCCGAACCCAAGGCGGTATCGATCAAGAGTATGCCGTCGCCGGTGTCGTTAATCCGAGCCGTGATGCCCACATTGCCAGAGGTCGTAGCCAAATTGATGGCGTCGATCACATCGCCGATTGTCTTTGCCTCGGAGCCTAGCGTATTCAGATCGATCGCCGTGGAAACACCGTTGGTGTCAGTGATTCTTATGTCGGAGGGGTCGATACCACTCCCCCCGTTGAGCGACGACAAAAGAGTCGACTCGCTAAGAGTTTGCCTTCCGAGCGTACCACTGTTGACCGAAGCCACCGACGTGGCATTGGTAATCCCCAGGGCTGTTGCCGTTGTCGTGACTCCGCTGTCGGCCACCACCAAAGTACCGGTACCGCCCGAGGTGTCAGCAATGGTGATTCCATTACGAGCTTCGTTAATCGAAGCCGTGACGTTAGAGCCTGAGGCATTGATCAAGTCGACGAGGTCGTCAAGTGTTTCGGCGGTCGACAAATCGATGGTCACGGGCCCAGTTCCTTGACGATCTGTGATGTCGATATCTCCGAGCACACCTACACCCTGACCGCCCCTGAGGCTAGAAAGAAGCGTGTCGCGTAGGCCCGAAACCAATCGCCGGCCGCCGATATTGCCTGCGACCGCCGTTTCGGTCAGCCCCAAGTCTTCGGCCGCGGTCCCTGTGCCGATACTGCTAACGCTGAAAGTTTCTGCGCCGCCAGTCAGGTCGACCAAGTCGATTCCGTTGCCATCTGCCGAAATCGAGGCAGTCAGTTTTGCCGGATCAAGGGCGTTGATTTTGTCGATCACGTCGCCAAGGCTTGTTGAACCTGCGAGATCTAAAGTCAACGTAGTATCGTCGATGAAGTCAAACTGTAGGTCGTCGACCGAATCGCGAATCTGCACACCGTTGCCATCGTTTAGTTTCGTAAGCTGCGAACCTGTGTAAAGCGTGAAAAGATCGGCACCAGTTACCGAAGAGGAGGTCGTACTAATCCCGCTCAGCCCAAGGTCGGCAGCGGTCGCCCCTCCGGCGACTTCTTGCACGGTCAGAGTGCTAACGCCCCCGACGTTGTCGGTCAGAGTGATCGCGTCTCCGTCTGCGGACGCAACCACGTTGATCTCCGTGTTGGCGTTGATGGTATCGAGTACCTCGTCGATTGTGCGAGCAAAGCTCAGATCGATAACCGCCGAGGTCCCGTTCAGGTCGGTGATGCGGATTTGGCCGCGCGACACGCCTGCGCCACTGTTGAGATCGTCGAGCGAAATACCTTGGTCGACAAAACCGCCAAAGCCAAACGACAACACGCCGCTGCTTTGAATATCGTCGAGGGAAGAAAATCGCTGGCTAATGAGTTGTTGAGACGAGGCCGTCTGCACAGGCCGAACTGACACATCGCCGATCGGCGGCTTACCGCCCGCAGCCAAAGCTACCGTAAGCAAGGTCTCGTCTTGCGACGAAACAGCTCGAGCCTGAAAAGGGTCCGCGACGTTGAGCTTCGACAGATCAAACTTCAACGCCTGAAGACGCGCCGAAAGGCCTGTGAGAGCAGCCTGTTGGCTCTTAAGGTCTACCGTACGGCTTGTTAAAATATCGCGAGGCCGCGACGCGACACCGATCAATTGATCAACCGTGTCGGTAATCGGCAGCCCGGTAATCAAACCAATGTTCGAGGTGATTCGGCCCATGGCATCTATCGCGTTTTACGAGATATTGGCAAAGTTACGTGTATGCAAGTGTAGGTCGCCGTTAAGGCGCAAAACGTCCGTATTTTAGGTGGTCGACCTTATCGAATATATCGGTCAGCGAGAGTTGCTAGCTTTAACCCCCTAGGAAATGTTCTCGAAAAGGTTCACCGATAGCCGGAGGCACACCTGCCTCCGAATTGCTCAGACCGCGTAGCGGTCCGCCGGTTGCATTGAATGCTTGCACAGTAATACAAAAAGCCGGTCCGACCCAACAGGGCCGAACCGGCTTGTGTTTACTAACGACTAATCACTAACCCCTCTCAGATTACCTGAGCAAGGCCAACACGTTCTGTGGATTCTGGTTAGCGATCGACAGTACCGTAGTACCCGACTGCACAAGAATCTGCGACCGGGTCAACGCGGCCGATTCGGCAGCGAAGTCGGCGTCGCGGATTGAGCTCTCGGCTTCCGACAGGTTGATCAGCGTATCGTTCAAGGCGTTTTTGTTCGTCTCGAGCGTCGTTCGCTGGAATGCACCGAGTCGACCACGAAGCGAGGTGACCTGGTCGATCGCCTCTTCGACGATCTTCGCAGCCACGTCGAGGTTGGTACTCGACAAGTCCGAGCTGCCGCCCGATTGCAATTGGAACAGCTTGCCGCTCACACCACCCAGCCGGGCCGTGTTCACACTGCCGATACCAAGGCGAGCTTGCTGGTTCGACACCACGTCGGGACCGAGTTGGAACAACGCACCACCACCGGTGATGGTAAAGCTCGAAGTTCCCGTGAAGTCGGCATCAAGCGTAGCATTGATATCGAGCGTTGCCGTGTTAATCGACAACGCGTTGCCGTTACCCGTGGCGGACACACCATTGATGGAGGCGACGATATCGGTACCTTCATTCCGAGCATCGGTGACAAGATTCGCATCGTCGGTGATCGCAGACAGATCAACAAAAGCCGACGAGCCATAAGCAGTCGAAGTCAGGTTAAGCGTCGTGCCATCGATCGTGGCGGACACTCCGGTAGCATCACTCACCAGATCGATACCGGTCTGGAGCTCTGCAATGGTCGTGCCGACACCAAAGCTCAGCACTTCCGAGCCATCGGTTCCGCCCAACTCGATGACCAGCTCATTGGCAAGCCCACCGGTCGTGTCGGTACCGGCAATAGTCGCACCGACGTTGGTCAAGGACGGATCAGTGTCGGTCGTCGTGTTGAACGTGGTACCAGTCGTGGTAACCAGGGTGCTCGTGAAGTCGGTCGTGCCGATCACGGCATCAATGGCGGATTCGATATCGGCCAAGGTAACTGCCGTGTCATCATCAACACTAATTGCCAAGGTCGTACCGTCATCGACCACCGAAACTCCACCAGCACCTTCATCTGCAGTGCTGATAAAAGTGATCGTCCGGTTGAACGAGGCACCAGCGGCGGTGGCCGTAATGGTGATCGAAGCGTCTACTTCGGAGACGGCGTCGGCACCAGCGGCCAAAGCACCGGTCGCACCGATGTCGGCTATCAGAAAGGCATCGCCTGTGGTACCCGACGTCAGCGTAGCGGTCAAATCAGCACCCACGGTGGTACCTTCATCAAACGCATTGATCGCAGCAAGGGTCTGAGTAATGGTCGTCGTACCCGCTTCGATACCAATCGTCAACGTGGTGCCAGACAGGGTAGCGGTTTCAGCTCCAGCGGTCGCGGTGTCGGCGAAGGCGATCGTGATGTTACCAGCAGCTCCGTCAAGGTCACCTCCCGCATTCGCGGCAACATCAATCACTGCCGCACCCGAGGAGGCATTGGCTAGGGCAATCGAGGAACCACCTGTTTCTGTCGTTCCCGACTGGGCAATCACCGCAGCAGCCGTCTGAAAGTCGATTAAACCATCCGAAGCAGTTACGCCTGCGACTTCAACCGGAACGGCCGAGATCGCTACCGTTGCCTGAGTCGCAGCGGTCGAAACATCGATATCGACGGCAACCGAACCAGTGGCACCCAAGTTGGCCTGGTCGATCTGCAAGTCGGAAATGTTGCTGAAGTTCGTGCCAGCGGTCGTCAGGAAGTCAAGGCTTCCGTCGAGCAGACGACGGCCTTGGAACGTCGTGGTCTGGGCGATTCGGTTCAAGGCATCCAGCGAAGAGTCAAGCTGCAACTGGTTTGCTGAGATCTGCTCGTCGGAAAGAGCACCCGTATTGGCCGATTCGGTGATCAGGCCGCGAATGTCGTTCAGTAGCGCGCTAACCTGACCCAAAGCCGAGTCAGCCGTGGCAATCACTTGGTTCGCACGATCCGTATTGCCGATCGCACGACGGATTGCCGTGATATCGCTTCGCAAGTTTTCGCTGGCAATCAAACCGGCAGGATCATCTTTACCTGTGTTGATTCGAAGACCAGTGCTCAATCGTGTCAGAGCTTGGTTCAAGTCCGAGTTTGCTCGTCCCAACGTGTTCTGAGCAACCAGCGAACTTACATTTGTGTTAATCCGTGTCATTTTCAAACACCCCTTGTTAAAAAACCAGTTTTCTACGGAAGACCGGATCTGGGGAGTCAGATGACTCCGGCCATTCACTTATAACCACACGGCGCCGAGGGCACTTGCCTCGCAATCTTATTTCACCGTTGCCAATCTAGGCAGACAATCCTCGGCATCCATTTCGCCCTGTCCATGTTTTTGGTCGTTCGGACCTCATCAACTCTAGGTCGAACAATCAACTCTAGGACAGTTACCGTGCAGTGCGCGCCCTTTGGGCACAAACTTCCGGTGGCAGACCGTCTAAGGGCAAGTATCGACCAGGTAAAATGGGGCCTTTAAGTCGAGCGCCGCTTTTTCACGCTATTTTTGCTAGCTGTGCGAAATCGAAACCTTTAATCGCTATCAACCGCAAAGTCCGCAGCCAGCTAGGGGGAAACGTGCGACTTGGGGACTGTCGCAAGGGGCTGCATAGAAAAGAATATTTTTCAGAATAATCGCTAAGACTTCTCACCAGCTTCGGCATTGGGACCGAGCAGCCGAGCATCGTCAGGCTTCAAGAGAGCCGCCTGACGGTTCTCGCGCTGGATGGCTTCGTAAACTTCTTGACGATGGACCGAAATTTCTTTTGGGGCTTGGATCCCGAGCTTCACCTTATCCCCGCGCACATCCACGACGGTTATGACGACATTGTCGCCTATGATAATGCTCTGGTCGCGCTGTCTCGACAGAACCAACATCACGCACTCCTAGCCACTTGCGGGCAAACACCTTCCCCTAATGGGGGAAAGTGATTCTAAGTTGTTTGGTATTAGGAATAATTTTTTCGCTCTCCGGCACGTCGGCCAGAGAGATATCATCTGATTCAATTATGCGGTACGACGCAGGGAAATCGCTTGGGTAGCCAACGGGTAACGCACCGGGTAGGTGTCTTTCGCAACGACCTGACATCCACGTCGCTGCTGGACATTGATCACAAGCGGTGCCCGGAGGTTGAGCGTCAAATCGCTTTCCTGGCGGCTGGCAATCACGACGACTTCGGCATCGTGGATGGTCGTTAGCTCAAGAAGCCGCAACTCATCGCGATCGACACGCAACTGGTAGTCGGAGACAAACCGCCGAGGGCTGACAACGCCTAAAGCGATATGCCCGTGCTCGATACTCTGCAACCAGCCGAGGGCCGAGTTTTCGGAGTCGGTAAGCACAACCCAACGAAAACAGTCCTCAAGCCCAATCAGCCCTTGAGGAAAGAACAATTCGTCTTGCGATGGAACCGAGAGCGTCCCAAATCGTGTCGTATGTACATCCATTTTGCCAACCCACGCCTTCCTTGACTAAAACAGCCTCATCCATTCTGAAGCTACTTTTCCCCTGAGCCGCAGCCGTTTTGCTTACGCCTCAGCTAATCCGGTTCGCTCACCTGACACGGGGACGACCGGCTTAATGGGTACTATCGTCGAAGCAAGGATAGGAAAGCCAGGAAAAATGGCTAAGAACATGCGATCTAAGCAGAAAGCGTGCCAAAAGCCTTCAAGCAATGCCGGTAAAACCGTCGCTAGCTCAAAGGAAATTGAGCAACGAGAGCTGTAAAATATTCGCCGACGAGCGAAGTGAAGCTTCCAAAGAAATTTGCCGGGCTGTGAGCTGCGAGATGGCCTCGATCAGATCAACGTCGATTTCGTCCGAAAGAGCCGCGCGAAGCTGTATTTCTTCCGCCTGCAAAGTCTGTTGCGACTGCAAGAGCCCCAGAGTGCGGGCGCCAACCTCTGCCCGGGCAAATGTCACCTGGCTAATATCAGAATCGACCTTAGCAAGCGCCCGTTCAATGGCGTTGATGTCGTTGTTTGTCAGAGCATCTCGCAGACGAATCAGAGTGTTGAAAACACTGTCGGTTTCAAGATAGTTACGATCGGTACCCGTAAGAACGCTCGAAGTGCTGACGTTCTGCGGTTCTCCCTTCGAGATAAGCCCTAGGAATTCAGCTGCTTGGCTCCCTTCCGCTTTGGTCACGGTCAAGGAACCTCCGCCACCGGTGGTATCAACTAGCTCAATACCATTGCCACTCGCAGCAAGCCTGGCTGTTATGTTGATTGCACCCGAGGCGCTGTTGATCGCCGTAAGAACATCGCCGACGGTTTTCGCCGCACTCAAATCCACCCCAAAGGTTTGGCCATCGCGTGCGGTAATGGTGAAATCAACATAGTCGGAATTGTTGCCGGTAAGCGTGCCCGAGCCCGCGCTCGCTTCAGTTTGACCAGCCGGAACAAGGCCAAGATACTGAGCCACAGGACTTTGCTGGACCGTTAAATCAAAGGTGCCCCCAGCCGCATCGACTAATTCGATCGCGGTTCCGTCGGAAGTTAGCTGGGCGGTAACGCTACCTGTAGTCACCGCGTTGATCGACGTCACAATCTCGCCAAGGCTTGTCACGCCGCTTAAATCGATCTGAAAAGTTTCAAGAGTCGGGCCAAGTGTTGAGCTGATCGTCAGATCGGTGCCGGTATTGGTCGGCAGGTCAAAACCTCCCAAGGTCGGCACGCCGACGCCATAATTGAAATCGCTGAGCCGCGTCTCCGTCGTGTAGGTGCGAATACCAAGTTGAGTCGCGGTCGTTCCGCCGTCGATTTCCCCAATCTGGAAATCCTGCCCACTCAATCGCGAACGGACGTTGATGCCGGTTCCTGCGGCGTTGACTTCGGCCAGCAGTCCCGCCTCGGAGTTGTTGAGAACATTCAATAAATCTTCAACGGTTTCGGCGTCATCAAAAGAGATATCGTAGGTCTGGCCGCCATTAACAACGCGTATCCCCGAAGCTTGATCCAGCGAGGCTCCTGCGCCTCCGCTTGTCATAGCCGTGCTGTTGAGCGCCACCTTGCCGGTACCCGCTTGGCTAAACGAAGCCGTATCCGAGGGATCGAGCTTCGCAGAAAAAGTCCCTTCGGCATTGATCGCAGCCACGACCTGATTGGCATCGGAGTTGGTAGGATCAATCCTGAGGTAAAGCGTTTTCGCCTCTCCGCCGCTGTTCCCCGTGTTGCCTGTGACCCCGCCATCGACGGTCGCGGTAGGAATCAAAGCCTACTCAGCGCTACCATCAAAAGCCGCAGAAAAAGTGCCGTCCGAGTTGATCTCATCAATGACGGTTTGCACGGTCGTCTCGCCGTTGTCGTCGACCGTGATGGTGAGCACTTTGCTACCAGCGTTATAGGCGACCGTTGCCACATCGCCCAAGTTGCTGGCGCTGTTGACGACTTGAATCGAAACATTGTTAAGGCTCACCCCTACGGTTGCCCCAGTCAGAATCAAATCGTTTCCGACGCCCGTGAATGTCAATGCCGCGGTAGCCGCTTGGGCATTGGCATTGTAAGAAGCCACTTCGTTGCCAGCAGTCAGACCGGGATTTGCACGTAGTAAGCTGTCATCGACAAACTGAACCGTGACGCCGTCAAGCGCCGAGCCATTGTTGCTCGACTCGAGCAGAATGTCGGCATTGTCGTTGCTGATTCCTGACTCAATGACGGCACGAGCTTTGGTACCCAGCACTTCGTCGAGGCGGGTGGTTTTCAAGAGAATCGGGTCGAGATCGCCGCCCACTTTGGTCAGTGTGCCTGCCAGCTCAAGAATATCGAGCTCGCGTGCCGTGGTGCCATTACCAACTTCCGAGATAATGATGCTGCCTGAATCGAGCGCAAGCGATAAGCCGTTGCCCGTAACCGCGACTTCGACCGTTCGCCCCTCGGGAGGATTTTCTTCGATCAGCCGTACCACATCGCCAATAGTGCGGGCACCGCTAAGGTCGATAATCGAAATCTTGTCGCCATCAGAAATCGAGATCGCACCTCCAGGAGAAATCCCACGACCCCCGCGCAGACTACTAAGGCGTGTTTCAGAGTTTAATTGCGGGTTGACGTCCACACTGCCTTCGACCGCAGCAGAGATGCCTCCAAAAACGTCCTGACCCGAAGCATTGGTCGCAAACAGCACTCCAAGATCCGAATAGTTTTGGATCGAACGATCATCGCCATTGTAGGAGACGCTCTCGCCATCGAACGTATACGGCTGCTGGCTCGCTTGGGAACCGGCAAAGAGATACCGACCACGAAACTGCCGGTTGGCAATACCGACTAACGATTCAAGAAAATTGTTCACTTGAACAATCACGGCCTCGCGATCTTCCTGAGTTGCACTCGTACCAGCAACGCCAAGGGTCGCACCCTTGAGATCTGCCAACTCCTTCGAGACGTTAGCAATTGCAGAGTCGGTCGCCCCAAGAAAAGATTGACCACCCTGGATATTGGTATCGAGTTGCGACTTTCGCTCGAGCAGCCTTTGCAAGGCGATCGCCCGCAGCGCGGCCGGAGCATCTTCGCTAGGCAGCGAGATGCGCCGCCCTGTGCTGATTTGCTCTTGCAAACGGAATAAATCAAGCTGATCGGTTTGATACTGCTGCGTCAGACGTTGACGTAACAACAGTCCGCTTACGCGAGTAGTCGGAAGTGGAACGATGTTAGACATGAATTAGTTTTGAGTTATGAGTTCCGAGTTACGAGAGGGCTTGAAATCCTGCGATTCATAACTAGCGACTTGCGACTCACCTATAAATTTACCAAAATATCAAGCAGCTCCGTCAAGGTTCTGATGTACCGGGCAGAAGCTTGGTAGGTTCGCTGGAGCTGGATCATATCGATAGCTTCTTCGTCCAAATTCACTCCGCTGACGGCTTGCGCACTGGCGTCGAGAGCTCCTTCAAAGACCCTTAAACCATCGGCAACCGAAGCGGCTACCGTTGCGCCCTGGGTCGTGTCGTTGATCAATTGATTGTAAGTACCGCTGATCGAACCACCCGTGACTCCCTCGAGCGTCTCATCGCTGAGCGCCTGTAGCCGTAACGCATTTTCGTTGTTTTCGCCAAATTCTCCGACCAGACCCGCCGAAAACTTGGCACCTGCTTGCCGACCGGTTCGCAGTATTTGGTTCACACCAAGATCGCCAGCAGTAGTGCCCGTGAAGAAGGTGTTGATCCCAAGCGCTGCGAGCACACGACTGTCGTCGGCCGGGTTCTCTAGCCCAAAACCAAACTCGATATCCTTGGTTTCCGAGCGAATCACCAGCTCGTTGTCAGTAGAGACCACCGCAGACACGCCATCGATCGCGTCGAGGGAACTTGCCAGAGAAACCAAGGTCGTATCGTTGCCGTCCAATCCGTTGAGATCAATATTGATGGCGTACGTCTTGGTCGTGTCTTCCTCCGTGTTGCGAACGAGCAGGTTGAAGTTGCCATTGATGGGCGTAAAGTCGAGGCCGGCTTGATTCAAAGGAGCATTGGCATCATCCACTTTCGCGGTACTCGTAACCTCGGTAAATCCATCGATCCCCTGCCCTTGCGAGTAGATCTTGTTGAATTCAAAGGCCAGCGTAGCAGCAAAACTGTCTAAGCCATCCAGGAACCCACCAAGAATGGTGTCCCGTGCCTCATAGATACCTTGAAGTTCGCCGCCGCCGGTCGAAAGAGGGCTCTCGTTGTTAGAAAAACGAATCTCAGCCGAGGCCCGGTTACCGTCGCTAGTAAGGACCGAACTCACTTCGCGGCGAGACCCGTCAAACACTAAAAGATCGCCATTGACCGAAACATTGACCGAACCGGTTTCTCGCTCTGAAACATTGATGTCTACAAGCTGAGCCAATTGCTTAAGAGCGTCCTGCCGCTGGCTACGTAAACCGCCCGCTTGACTACCTGTGGTGCCACCCCCTTCAAGGGTGACAATTTTTAAGTTGAGCTGGCTGATTTGTGTTGTAAGTGTATTGATCTCGAGCGCAATCTGATCGACTCGTGAATTGAAATCGTTACGTTCAACGAGGATACGGCGATCAAGCGTATTGACTCGCTCGACGAGGGTTGCCCCGTTGCCAATGGCCAGATTGCGGAAGTCAATGTTTTCCGGGTTCTGAGAGACATCATCCAGACTATTGAAAAATTGGGTGAGCGAAGTGCTAATGTCGGTATCACTAAGCTCGCCAAGAATCGCCTGAATGTCGCGATAAATCTTTTCTTGAACCTCGGCGCTAGCTCGATCGCTCCCAGCATCGCGGAGCCGACCTTCGACAAACTTGTCGAGATTCTGAATGATCCCGGCAACCTCGACACCCAGTCCAAGAGACAGCTTGCCAATTTTCTGAACCGGCGCAGGCGTAAAGATCGCGCGTTCGCGAACATAGCCCGGCGTATTGGAATTGGCAATATTATTGCCAACCACTTGCAAGCCAATTTGCATGGCCTGAAGCGTATTGCCCGCCATCTGAAGTGAGCTGAGAAGTGACATTTTTGAAAAGGGGTCGGAGGTAACAGGAGAGAGATGCTCCGCAAT
Source organism: Planctomycetota bacterium (assembly GCA_024278955.1). Taxonomy (GTDB): domain Bacteria; phylum Planctomycetota; class Planctomycetia; order Pirellulales; family Lacipirellulaceae; genus Bythopirellula. The sequence goes on from JAJRSE010000002.1 coordinate 142,694, forward strand.
CCGAATTTCGGATTCCGTAATCCCCCTAAACTGCTTGGTCCATCAGCGCACCACTACTCTCCGTAGTGCCGCCTTTGGTATATGTCGGCTGACTCTGGCCCCCAGTAGCAAAAATCTCGAGTAAGTGAGACAGATGGAGCAAAGTTCTCTGCACGACAACCCACTGGGCAACGCTTTGATGGCGAAGTAAACGCGATCGTTCGATCGACTCTTGTACCGGCGTACGTAGCTTATTAGCATCTTCTTCGGGCAGCGCATTTGTGAGTGATTGAATGCTATCAGACGGTAGCCCTGCTAGCTCTGCTTGCTCAAGCAAGTGCTGGCGTCTCTCGTGACAAGCTTGCAGCTCCGCGCAAATATCTGCTTCCTTGGGGGCAAGCTCAAGCAACCCTTGATGGTCGCGTTTCATAAGTAATTCATGCTTGCTCGAAAGCAGCGAGAGCAATTGCTGCTGTGAGATCGAAAGGCGGCTCAGCAGCTCGGCTAGTTCTGATTCCCAGTGAATTTCCATCGTTTATGTTTCTCCAGAACTTTTCCACCTGAGGTGGAGCTATGGTAAAATCCCATGTGCCTGCGGGATTTGAGTATTTTTCAAAAGAGGGGGTATTCTTACCTTCGCCGCAATTGGATCAGGTCGGCTAGCGAAGGCTGGCTATTCTCTTCAGCTTGCCGAAGAACCTCGGCATACCTTGGAAACTGCTGCCGAAACATCGGATCAGCAAACTGATCGGCACTCGACTTGGTCATCTCTTGGGCCAGGGTTTGATCCAACTGGCCACGAAAAACTTCTTCGGCCTGCCCGCCATGGAAATACGCCGGTTTGTCCTGAGTGCTACGCATCGATTTGAACATCTGGCCGTAGAACGATTCGCCGATGAACGAACGAAACGCTTCGCGGACTTCCTCGGCCTTGGTAATCTGCTGCTCGGCACTAGCCACTTCAGGCCGCAGCGGACGAATCTGGTTCAACTGCGAAGGATTGATTTCCATAACAACTTTCCTATCAAATCTACGGTCTCACAACTCACAACTCTCCACTCTCTCTTACTCAATAATCAGCCGACCGTGAAGTTTGCCGTTGCGCTCGATGTTCTTAATGATTTCGATCGCGTCACGATTAGGAACTTTCAAACTGTTCAAGGCATCGACCAACGACTTGAGCTTTGCCGACTCGCCATCCTCCTTGAGACTGAGATCGACAAAAGGAGAAATCTCCTCCGTGGCTTCCACCACAAGATTGCCGTGCGAAATCACGACATCGCCAATCTGAACGTCGCCGCTAATCACGATGCTTCCCGTCCGCTCGTTAATAACCACCCGTGCCTCGGGCTCTGGCTGATAAATTTGCAGTTCTAGCAGTGTCGCGATAAACTGCACCGCTTCGTTCTGGTATTCCTTGGGAATCCGCACCACGATATTCGAGGCGTTAATCGCCTGAACGTACTTCCCTTCTTCATCCTGCTGGAAGTGTGTTTGATGAATCATGGCTGCGATTTCCGATGCAATTTGAAAATCTGCGTGGTTCTTTTCTAGAACCAAAGTGATGTGCCCATTCTCAACAAATGGGGTGAACACGTCCTCTTCCATCTGACAGCCCGCATGGATCTGACCAACTAAGGGATGCTCAGGAGAATCAAGATGAATCCGTCCTTCGGCAAGTGCGTACACCCGAGAGTCTTGAGTGTTCGGACCTTGCAAGGCAGAGAATGCTAAGTGGCCACCTTCGAGGCTCTTGCCATTGATCGCGCTGACTCGGCAATTCAGTTTGTCACCGCGCCGAGCACCGGTCGCAGGAACCCGTGCCGTCACCCAAACCAGTGCAGCGTTCTTGATTCTTCGCAACTCTTCAAGGTTTTCTTCTCCCGGAAGTCCTGTTTGAGGCACAGCACTGCCCATAATTTGCAGCGAACGAGCAATCGCCCGCATCGTCGCCGGGTCGTTTACTTCCCCAGTGCCGTTGAGCCCCACTACGAGCCCCAACCCACGCAAGACGTTTTCTTCTTGGCCTTTCACGCGGCAAATATTCCGAAGCACAGTTCGAGCTTCGACCGGCAGCGTACTTCCTACGGTAAATGCGGCAGCAAGAGCGAGAATCAAAAATCGTGCATATCGTTGTGTGTTATTCATCATGTTCTCATTTCGACATCGAATTGCGGTAGATTCTAACTCAGCACACCAAAGCAAGTTTTCTGCGGCCAAGCGGTGGTGTGCCGCAAAGCTGCTCGCATCGGATTAAAAAGGCTTAAAACGACCGTAAAACTTCGCGAGCCACCCTCGGGCGTAACCATCACGCACCTGGCCAACTTCTTTTTTGTCGATCGAAAGTTGAGTAATTGCATCACTACTTACGGTACGGTCTGCCTGAATCGCTTCGCGTCTTACGACGCCAGTGATTGAAATTTGCCAGTGTTCTTCGTTGTTGCGAATATTCAAATGGCCTTCAATCACCAAATTCCCGTTGGGACGAATGTCGACAATCGTTGCAGCCATCCGGAAAGTCAATGAATCGCGAAGCTCGACGTCAGCCTGAACTTGAGTCTGACTGTTAAGTGTGCCCGTGACAGTAGGATCGCCATTGGCTTGTATTGAGGGCTTGAGCGAACCGCTGTCAAGCTGGATCCAGTCGGCGAGTACGGCAGAGATGTTGGAGGTCTTACGGTTTTGAGCATCGCCTTCGCTTAAGAACCGAGAGCGAAAATCAACCAACACGGTAATGATGTCGTGCTTCTGAAGCTCACGAGGCCTCGCCTCGGGGGGCAACTTTCGGTAAACAAACGAGCTATTCTCAAGCGTTAAACCTTGAGAAGCTGCCGGGACATTATGAAACAAGCTGGCATCTTGGGCTTTCGCCGTGCCGGGTATCGAAAACGCGGCCATCATGGCAAGGACAGATGCAAGTCGAATGGTGTGGTCGTTGTTATGTTTCATCTTGGTTGTCTCAAACTGAAATGTGTTTCTCGGAAGTTATCGTTGCAAAGTGCGTTTGCCGAGCGTCGCGTAGTCGCGAGCTTGGGCTCCGGCTGCCAAAATCTCTAGCTGACGTTGGCCCGACACACGTGCTGCAAACTGTTGTTTACCGTCGAGTGTCTCAACTTTCACCAGATCTCCCATGGCGCCGCTTTGTTTGGCAACCGCGTAAGTTCGCACTGAAATACCACCCGTTCGAGCGATCACCGTGACGGTCTCGCCCCGTTGTACCTGGATGGGAGCCTGTACTTGGTTTTCTTGGACGATCGTGCTTGCGGGAATCGAACGTTTGGCTTCCATGCCAATGACTTGCTCCATGGTTCTCAGAGCGGTATTAGAAACACGACCTTCGTGCTGCCGAATCTCTACGTCGGTGGCACGAATGATGTCGCCTTTCTTGATTGGCTGACGGGTAAAGAGAACGGCTTGAATCTTTGTGACTTTTGCTCTCACCGTAACTTGCTTGTCACGGTTTGCCCCACCAACTTCAAATTGTTGGCTGCCTGTCCACGGGCGGCGACCACCTTGCACCGCAAGATTGGTTCCAAAATGGCTTAGCTCGCGGTAGTCCCTGGAACCAAGCTTCAGAGAAACACGCCATTGATCGTGGCCTGTTTGATCCTGCAAATATTGCTCGACCGCCACAAGCAACAAAGATTCAATCTCTTGATCAGGAATAACCGACAACGACTCGTCGACTTCGGTTTTCGACACAGCAGGAGCTTTGCCAAGTTCCACGGCCGTGGCGCCGCTGATCCGGATACTCTGTATGTCGACGCCCCGCGTTGCCAACAGGTCGCGAACTTCGGTACGTTGTAGAAATCGAGAGACGCCCGAGGCAGGAGAGGGGACGAGTGGTGTGGCTGAAAGTTCTTTCAGAACCGACATCGACGCTGCCGAAAGATCTGCCACGTCGCCAAGCCGAACGATCGGCCCCACTAAGGTCGCATGCTCACGAAGTACCAATTCGACTCCCTGAACCGAGGAGGAGCCGAGGCTAAGAGCCAGAACAATCGAAAGAACAACTTGGTTGGTCGAGCAGTAATTCATAATTGAGACAAGTTCCAGGCGGGTGTTCCGCTCACAGCACGGTTTGACGCTGAAATGCCAGTGCGGTGACCGGAACACGTCCGTGCGACACGCACTAAGCGATTCAAAAGGGGTTATCGATTAACCTCGACGGAGATTGGCAGCTACTTGCATAATCTGGTCGCCCGCCTGTACGACTTGTGAGTTGAGTTCAAAGGCTCGTTGCGTAGTGATCAAATCAATCAACTCTTGCACCGGCTCGACATTCGAGGCCTCCAAAAATCCCTGACTGATTACTCCTATGCCTGGTGTCCCCGGATTGGCCTCGGTTAGTACACCAGAAGCGTCGGTTTGTCCGAAAAGATTGTCACCGAGCTTCATCAGACCATCGGGATTGATAAACGTGGCAAGGGTCATCTGCCCAGCGTTTTGAAGATTGGGCGAGTCGGAAGTGCGGTATTGCACTTGACCATCAGAGGTGACGACAAGGTCGATTGCGTCTTGCGGAATGGTCACCGCCGGGTCGAGCACCCAACCCTTTTGGGCCGAACCCAAAACGAGTTGCCCAGTCGCATTAATGCCGAAATTTCCTGCCCGTGTGAAGAGAAATCCGCCGTTAGGATCGGTGACTTTGAAAAACCCACGTCCCTCGATCGCCAAGTCCAGAGGGTTTTCGGTCGCTTGCATTGCCCCCTGGCCGTGATTGGTCTGAGTGCTGGAAACACGGGTACCTAAACCAACTTCGATGCCGGTTGAAGTGATGCTTCCATCCGCATCAAGGGCACCGGGCAATTTGATTTGACGATAGAAAAGATCTTCAAAATTGGCACGATCTTTTTTGAAAGCCGTTGTGTTGATATTCGCCATATTATTGGCAATCACATCAAGCTTGGTTTCAAGGGCTTCCATGCCCGTCGCCGCAGTATAAAGAGTTTGAACGCTCATGGTTGAGTAGTGAGGGGTTGAGTAGTGAGGGGGGGTAAAATTAGCGTTAGCAACCGAGAGGTCGACTTACGACTAACTTCTTAAGACTCTGCTAAGCAACTGGCTAAGCATGCCGTCTTGGTGCTGAATGAGTTTGGTATTGGCTTCAAAAGCTCGCGAAGTTTCGATCATCGACATCATTTCACTGGTGGTACTAACACTCGATTGTTCGAGATATCCTTGGAGAATGTTCCGTTCTTCTACTGGAACGGGAGTTACCGTGCCTAGAGACCGAAACGTATTGCTGCCGACCTTTACCAAATCGCCTAGCGACTGAGGGCTTTGCAATCCAATTGGGGTGTTCTGGCCGCCCTGGCTAATGACTCCGCCCGGGAGCAGGCTCCATGGCTGGCCGCCATTAAGCTTGATCTCGCTGCCCGATTGATCGAGCACCGAAAAGTGTCCCGTTTGAGTGATCAACTCTCCCTGAGCGTTGACCAGAAAATTGCCAGCTCGCGAGAGCAACGTCTCGCCGTCGGGCGTGCGAACTTGAAAGAACCCTTCGCCGTTGACGGCAAAGTCGGTGTCAACCTTGGTTTGGCGAAGCGTGCCGCCTGAAAAGTCAGTTGCCACGTCAATCAACTTGACGCCGCCGCCTACATTGTTGTTTGACCGGCTACCGGCGTAGTCTTGGCCTTGCTGAATCGCTTCGGCGAAGCGAGCTTGAAAGGTTGGAACATCCCGTTTGAAGCCTGGGGTCTCAACATTGGCCAAGTTGTTTGCGATAAACTCCAGACGCTTGGCCTGAACTTTCGCGCCTTCGGCCGAGAGATACATTCCGTAAGACATGGTACCGATGTTGGACAGGTGCTCCCCCCTGCCGTTGGACTGTCACTACGCACACCCCATGCCAAGCAAGGCAGAGAGAACGTGCAGGGAGTCGCAAACCCTTGGAAAACCGAGTTGAGCAGAGTCAATTCAACGGTTTTTTTACGGCAAGCGGGCTTCGACCCTAAACCGCTCTCCGGCAATCGCTGCCGGTTTCTCAGAAGCCTTCGGCAAAGAATGCCGCTAGCACGCAAAATCAGCCGACCCGCGCCGCGGCAATCGTCTCTGCCGCACCCTGGTCAAGAAGTTGCTCCGCCACACGCTGCCCAACTTCGATAGCAGCAGACGGGTCGCCACTGGCCGTGGCCCGCAATATCTGGGTGCCGTCCAAATTGCCAACGAGACCGTCAAGAACCAATCGTCCGTTCTCGGTTCGGCCCCACGCCCCTACCGGAACCGAACATCCGCCGTGCAAAAGTGCCAGCATCGAACGCTCTGCATCGACCGCTGCGCGAGTCTCGGCGTGGTTCATCCGAGCAAGGAGTTCGCAGACCTCGGCATCGTTTGCCCGACATTCAATCCCCAAGGCCCCCTGCCCTGGGGCTGGCAACATGCGGGGTGGCTCTAAAAATTCGGTGATCCGCTCGCCCCAACCAAGACGACGCAATCCCGCCGCAGCGAGGAGGATAGCATCGTATTCGCCCTCGTCCAGCTTACGCAAACGTGTGTCAACATTGCCGCGAATGCCAACAACTTCAAGGTCAGGTCGCAAACTTTTGAGTTGCGACTGGCGCCGAAGGCTGCCCGTCCCCACTCTCGCACCCTGTGGCAAAGCGGCAAGCGAATCGGCCGTAGCCGCAACCAACGCGTCAGCCACATTCTCTCGCTCTGGCACCGCCGCAAGCACCAAGTCGGCAATTGCCTCAGTCGGCAGATCTTTAAGGCTATGCACTGCCACATCGGCTCGCGATTCGAGCACTGCCGATTGAACTTCCTTCGTAAAGACACCTTGAACGCCGAGACCAGCAACCGGACCGCTCTGCTCGGTATCGCCGCTGGTCACAATGTCGACCAACTCAACGGTTGCGCCTTGGCTGCGTAATTGCTTAGCCACCCACTTGGCCTGCCATTGGGCCAACTGGCTTGCCCGGGTACCGATACGAATATGGGGAACGCTCACAATGATTCCTAGCTTTTATCAACCAACGACAAAGAAGAGGCTATCCTAGGGGGTAAGCTCTCGAACATCAATCGTCGGAAGGCGGACTAAGAGCGGGCGTACTATTCAGCGCGTTTTCGCGTTTGGCCAGCGCTTCGGCAAGCTGATGGGCAGGCACGACCACTCCGCAGCTCACAATAAACTGGAACGCCTGATCGATCGTAATATCGAGATCCAAGGTTTCGCTCTTTTTCACCGTCACCGTAAAACCAGTAAACGGCATCGGCGAAGTCGGCACCAGCACCGAGAGCACCGGCTCGTTGGCCGCACAGCGAATATCAAGCATACTTTCGCCCGTAACCATGGCGAGAGACCAGATGCCTTTGCGAGGGTATTCGACTGCCACGACGCGAGTATATTCGATCTCGCGTTCGCTAAACATGAAATCGGTCACTTGTTTGACCGACGAATAGACGTTTCGGACCAATGGCAGCTGATGGATTAAACGCTCGAACTGCATCCAGAAAAAACGACCGACCCCGGCTGCAAGAAACTTTACGAGAAGGTAGAGCACCATCAAAAAGACGCAGAGAAAAATCGGAATCACGATATGCCGGCGGAGATACCTTCGCTCGACATAAACTTTCACAATATCGCTAGCCGAGTCGGGCATCGGGCCACGTATCTCGACGCGAGAAAAATCGTAAATCTCGACTGGCAGCACATGACCATCGTTGGTCTTCACATAAAGCTTACCGGCGTTTTCTCCAGTGCCATCTCTCACAAGATCGGGCCCCACTTGATTCAAATCAAGAATCTCGCCCTGGAAATGAGACAACAAAAGGCGACGCGCGGCCGATTCCATTGGCTCGAGCAGATAGTTGGTAACCGTGTTGCCAACCCATAGGAAAATGACGATCGTCAGCAGCGGCGGCAATAGCACGGCCAAGCCGCGCAGCACCGCCCGGCGGAACGGATCCATCGCGCTACGCTTTTTTTCGTCGGATATTTTGGGAACTGCCATCGCAAAACTATTCTGCCGATCATCGGCAAAGGTACAAGCTACTAACTCTTCAGAATCTGTAAACAAACAACTCGAACTAGCGAGGTCAGCCGCTAGGTGTCCGGCCTACGGCCAATACTGAGACCCTCGTTACGCCTCTTTGCTTGAGCACTCGTGCGGCTTCGCTACAGGTTGCACCGGTTGTGAGGACATCGTCTACCAATAACACATGAGACGACATCAAAGGATAGCCCGCTCTGGCACGAATTTGGCCACGCATGTTTTGAAATCTCCCCGAACGCGATAACCCCTTTTGTGGATGAGGGTTATGACGACAGGATAAAACCCTGGGCAAGACGGGCAATCCTATGCCCCGGCCCACTCCAGCCGCTAGCGCTGCCGCAGATCCGGCCCCTTGCACCAGGCGACGCCACCGAGATACCGGAATCGGAACGACTACCGTTGGCCCTAAATCGCGTATTGCGGGCCCCATTTTTCGGACCATCAGAGAGCTGAACATACGTGCTAATCGCTCGCTACGGTCCGATTTCATTTTTATGACCAATTCACGCAGCAAACCCTCGTAACTGTCCAACGACAAAGCACGATCGAAACAAAGCTTGTTAGTTCGGCATTGACCACAATCGGAAACGGTCCCAGGAATCTCAGGCACTCGAGCCGCACAGCGGCGACAAGCCGGCCAATCGGGCAGCAGCAATTGCTCGTGGCAAGCTACGCAGAGGCTCAATTCCTGCTCACAAGCTTTGAGATCGTCACTATCCAAATCGGCTTGGCAAGAAACACAGGTTGGCGAGAAGAGCAAATCGAGCGCCCTCTCGCTAGCAGTTTGCACCCAAGTTGTCCAAGAAAGCTTCATCAAGAAAACCATAAAAAGCCAAGACTAAAAAACTTCTCAACCGCGTAAGCTGGCCAAGGGAACATCTAATCGCATTCGATCCTAAGCAGAAAAATCCCCTGGCAGACTCCTTGAGGAGAGCCGTAAAGCAAAAATATCGGTATTCCGCCGTCTTGTTTCAATTATCCTTTCCTCCTTACTATAACAACTCTCTGGCGCACGTTCCGCTCATAGCACACGATTTGACGCTGAAAAGGCCAGTGCGGCGACCGGAACACGTCCGGGCGGCACAAGCTAGGACTTCACCACACTTCTCTTGACGCTAGCACTCCTGCTCCGCTACTCTTCCGCTTCGTCCTGGCTTCCGAATTTTTGGGAAACTCCACATCCCGACTCATGAAAATCCTCGATCGCTATTTGCTGCGGCAGTTTATTCAAGTCTTTCTTATCTGCTTCTTCAGCATGATGGGACTGTATGTGGTGATCGATGCCTTTCAGCATCTCGATCAGTTTTCCAACCATGCCAAGGAAAACGGCAATCTGCTCGCCATCATGGGCAAATATTACGCCTACCGATCACTTAGCTTTTTCGATCGCACAAGCGGCATCTTGGCGATGATCGCTGCGTTGTTTACCGCCACTTGGCTTCAACGACACAACGAGCTTACCGCCATGTTGGCTGCCGGAATCTCTAAATTTCGAGTCATCAAACCGCTACTTGCCGCCGCGATTGTTGTCAGCCTACTAGGGGTTGCAAATCGCGAATTGGTTATCCCGCGTATTCGTAATGAACTCATGCGCGACACGAAAGACCTTTCTGGCATCCAAACCCGAGACCTCGAAACACGGTACGACGGACAAACCGACATCCAAATCGGCGGCGAGAAAACCGTGGCTCTTGAAAAACGTATCATCAAACCTGCTTTCATCCTTCCTGCCACGTTGGCTCGCTACGGCAAACAACTGGTTGCCGAGAATGGTTACTACCAAGCAGCCAACGACGACCATCCGGCCGGTTACTTGCTCGATGCTGTATCAACTCCTGCGAATATCGATCAACTCGAGTCCCTGCGGCTCGACGAACGTGCGGTTGTTGTAACCGCACGAGATGCCAAGTGGCTTGAACCTGGTCAAGTGTTTGTTGTTTCACAATTACCTTTTCAGTTGCTTGCTAGCGGCTCGGCGTGGCGTAACTATGCGTCGACCGGCGAGTTGATTACCGAACTGAGTAGCCCTAGTACCGACCTCGGTGCCGATGTACGAGTCGCCGTCCATTCGCGTTTAATGCAGCCGATAAACGACGCTACCCTGCTTATGCTTGGCTTGCCGCTCATGTTTTCTCGTCGTAATCGAAACGTGTTCCTCTCAATTGGCCTCTGTCTGCTGGTCGCCATCTCGTTCTCGCTCGTCATTCTTACCTGCCAATCGCTGGGTGGCCTCGGGATGTTGCGTCCTACGTTGGCTGCTTGGTTGCCGATCATGGTTTTTCTTCCGGTTGCAGTGGCAATGAGCCAGACGTTGCGGACTTGAGCAGCGACAAATAGCCTTAGGCTGTCGACTAGAGGGGCTTGCGAAAATCCCTTTCGACTGCCATTCTGGGGGAAGTTTTGCAGCCAGCGGTTCCCAGTAACAATCCACCAGCATTCAATATTTTCACCGGAGCATAGGCCATGAAAGTTGCCACATTTACGACCAACAAAGGCGAGATTCGCATCGAGCTTTTCGACGACAAAACTCCAAAGACGGTTGCCAATTTTGAAAAACTGGCTGGCGAAGGGTTTTATGATGGGCTTTCGTTTCATCGTGTGATCGACAATTTCATGGTGCAAGGCGGCTGCCCTCAAGGTACCGGGACCGGCGGCCCTGGCTACTCCTTTGAAGACGAGTTCCACCCCGAGCTTCGGCACGATGCCCCTGGCATTCTTTCGATGGCCAACTCCGGCCCCAACACAAACGGCTCGCAGTTTTTCATCACTCATGGCCCCCAGCCTCATCTCGACGGCAAGCACTCGGTCTTCGGCCGAGTTCTGGACGACTGCCAAACTGTGGTGAATGCCATCGAACAAGGCGACACGCTCGAGAAGCTCGTCATTGCCGACGCGTAAGCTCGACTGAGCCCCGGCTGAGCCGACGATTCGAGCTGCTGGGCTCGTTTGGCGCTCCCCCCTGAATGGGGTTTTGTCCGATAGGTAGGGGTCCCATGTTTTGGGACTTAATTCGGGGTTTTTGTCCCTTGTGATTTTCGATTGATTCGAGATTCGTAGGGTTTGCTGCGCGGTGCAGGGGACAAAATAGGCCCGATTTAGGATTTTCAGTACCTCCGATTGGGACAAAATTATTTCAGATTATGGGGCGTAGGTAGGAGAAGTAAGTTTTTCTGCGGTGATGATTGTCGCATTTTTTGAGATGAGATGCGAAGGTTGTTTTTGGCCGTTTCGAGGGTGATGCAGGCAGAAGACTTATAGCCGTGCATGAAAAGAGATGGGGGTTTTTTAACCGCAAAGAGCACAAAGGCTAGAGTTTGTGTTGCTAAGGGTAAGGATTTGCGCAGCGTGCGGAAATTTCCGTAAGAGAACCGGCCTTGTCGAACCATTGCCTAAAGCGGGTTTGTTTTGACAGGATAAAACAGGATGGACGGGATCATTCGGTCGAATCCTGTTCGTCCTGCCAAAAATTCTTTCCAAATGGATTAGTCAACAAGGCCGAAGAGAACCCTAACCTGCGCTCATCTGATTTTTGTTTTGTCTCTTGGATAGGCGACTCGAACTGAAAAAGAGAACCACGAATTAGACGAATGGCACGAATAAACAAGCAGGTAGGGGGTGTGGTCGTTGCCTAATTTGGTGCGTTCCAAGGGAGTAGTATTTTCATGCCAGTGCCAACTTGAAGTCTCGGAACGAACGCACCGTTTTTTTGGAAACCACGCACTCTTGTATCTTCTCAATAGCCGGTAGGAGATCTAGCAAAAAGGGTGTCGGTAAGAAGTTGATTGTCGAGACCTGCTCTCGGATTTTCCTGCAGTGCGGTTGACAAATCGAGACACATGAAATAGAGTCGACAACATGAGTTCATCCGTCCGCAAATGCTTGTTTCTCGCTATTTGTGCAGTATTTATGCTGAGCACGGCTTTTCTATTTGGCCGACCCGTTTCAGCCGACTCTCCAATCTCCGATTCGAGTCCTCTTTTTTGGGAAGTTGAACTTGAAGAGGGTGAAGACTCGACGGAAAAAGAACCGTTCGTATCGAGTGTAGAATTCTCAATCGAGATTTCAGCCTCTACCTTGATGAGCATGGTTCATCATGCTGTTCTTAGTGTCGAAGAATCAAATCGCTTCGATACCCAGGTCCCGCGCGGACCTCCTGGGAAATGCGCGGTTGATGGCCGCCTTCTATTCGCTTAAAGCGATTGCTCAAATTTTCTTACTGCCTATTCTCATGTCTCATAGAGCAGTTTCTGGGAGTTGCCTGCTTTAAGGTTTGTTCCCAGGGACGTTCTTTCAAGAGAGTAGCTACTTCTATCTTCCTGGAAAAAATTTCCAGGGATCTTACCGTGGAAAATGCGCATGTCTCAAATGGACCCGAATCAATCAAAGTTTAACTTAAAAAATTATCTGAACGAATTTAATCCTTGGACAAACATCAAGGTGATGCATACCAATGTCCCCAATGACATTCTGTCTGGAATCACCGTTGCGGTGATTGCGATGCCATTAGCGCTTGCCTTCGGCGTCGCATCTGGGTTAGGAGCAGAGGCGGGGATGTGGGCTGCCATTTGTGGTGGAATTATTGTTGGGATTTTTGGAGGATCTCGTACTGGAGTGAGTGGCCCCACAGGACCCAAGGTAGTTCAGTTAGCCGCCATTATCGCTGCAACCAAACTGGCATCGGGAGAACCTGATATTGCCTTTGCAATGTCCATGGTCTTTCTGAGTGGGCTTGTTTGCATCGCCTTGGCATTGATGAAAATTGGACGTTTTATTTACTACACGCCTTATTCAGTTGTCTCTGGGTTTATGTGTGGAATTGGCGCGATTATCATTCTTCTGGAAATTCCGCCCATGCTCGGCTTTGAAACACCGAATTCTGTGCTCGGTGCCATTTCTCAAATTCCATACGATATCGTGCATGAAAAGCCACATGCATTAATTATTTCTTTAGCGACGTTTTTCACCATTCTGCTTTGGCCGAAAATTACCAAGAAGCAGTGGCTGCCAGCACCGCTCTTGGGCTTGATTGTCGGAACAGGAATTGCGCACCTCTTTCATTTTGAGGACCTCGAATATATCACTTCGATGCCTGTCGGACTGCCTCATCTGTACTGGCCAGATTTTACGCGGTTTGGAGAGATGGTTGGCGGCGCATTTGCCTTAGCCGGGCTTTGTATATTCGATTCGTTGTTGACCTGTCTCGTTGCAGACAACATGACCGATGAGCGACACAACAGCAATCGTGAAATTTTTGGACAAGGGGTTGCCAACTTAGCCTGTGGAATGGTCGGCGGCGTCACAACCGCAACAGCTACAATGAGGACTGTTGCAAATATTAAGTGTGGCGGAAAAACAGGTCTAGCATCCATTGTACACGGCTTGGTGCTCCTCGCCTTAATGCTAGGATTGGCTCCTTATGCCAGTTTCATTCCGATGGCTTGTTTAGCCGGAATTCTACTTAAAGTCGGAATCGATATTATTGATTACCGCGTGTTGCCAGTTTTACACCGAATGCCCTTAACGGATTCTATCTGTTTCTGGACTGTTCTCATCCTGACGATTTCTGTGGACCTGTTAGTCGCAATGGGGGTTGGGATTACAATTGCGTTTATTCGAATCGTGCATGAACTCGGACAGGCTTATGAGCAGAACGTCATCAGCCTTAACCAGGTTGATCGTCCGATACCTGGGGATATACCTATGCCGGAAGAGCTCAAGAAAAAAGTACTTAAATTACGGCTAGAAGGACCGCTTTTCTTCGGCGCCTCAAGTGCAATTCACCGAGCATCTTCTGCCTTGGTCAACTACAAGTATCTGATTATTCGTATGGCTCGTGTGCCAATGGCAGATATGTCGGGGGCGTATTTACTGGATGATATTATCGAGAAAGCACATCAACAGGGAGCTACCGTATTCTTCACCGGCTTAAAGCCACCTGTTGAACAGACTTTAAGACGATTGCGAGTTCTTGAAAAAGTTGGCGATGAAAATTGTCTGGAATCATTTAATGAGGCAGTCCTTAAAATCCAGGAGCTAGAAAATCGTTGAGCGTTCGGGAAGACCGCCCTCGGATTCCATCACAGATGGCTTGCAAGATGGGTTGTTGTTGGTGAAAATACCGGTTATGAGCGACCAATGGTTTTTTGAAATCGGCGATGGTAATACATACGGACCCTACCCGCTAGAAAAGCTACAGAAGTGGGCTGCTTCGGGCAATCTGATGCCAACGCATCGGGTCCGTAGTGCTGATTCTGAGGAATGGATCATTGCGGCCTATGTCCCCGGCTTGGAACTGACGACCACCGCCCCTGAGCTTCATCGGTCGAAAGAACAAGAAACCAAATCGATCGCCTCTTTCGTTCGAGGTTTAGGAAAGAAAAGCAAATCCAAAGGCGGCGCAGCGGGCGACAACGATTCGCTTCAAGTCTCTTCGGAACCGCCGGACATTGTGTCTTTGTGTGACGAGCTGCTGGAGATTTCATTTCGGCGCGGCGCTTCGGACTTGCATATCGACCCTGAGAAAAGCGTCGTACTGGTGCAGTTGCGAGTCGACGGAATCCTCGAACCTCTTCGCAAGTTACCCAAGAGTGTTCTCGGCCCATTGATTGGCCGCCTGAAAGTGCTCTCGGGGATGGATATTGCCGAGCGGCGTCTGCCGCAGGATGGCCGGTTTGTGGCGGAGTTGGGGGCTGACAGGCGGAAGATTCATATTCGTTCGGCCTGTTTGCCGACGACCCATGGCGAGCGCATCACGTTGCGATTGCTTGCCCTCGAAACCGAGCAGCTCACGCTTAACAGGCTGGGCATGTCGGAATCGGCGATGAAGACTTTTGCTCAGCACACGGGGCAAAAGCAGGGCATGGTGTTGTTGACCGGCCCCACGGGTAGCGGTAAGTCGACGACGCTTTACGCTGCCTTGCGGCATCGGCTGGCGCATCATCCGGGGCGAATCATTACGGTCGAAGACCCGGTAGAATTCGATGTGGTGGGTGTTGCCCAGGCGGAGATCGATCCGGGCGATAAACTTAGCTTTAACAGTGCGTTGCGCAGCATTCTGCGAAGCGATCCGGATGTTATCATGATCGGTGAGATCCGCGATTTTGACTCGGCGGATATTGCAGTGAAAGCCGCGTTGACGGGCCATTTGGTCTTTAGCTCGCTTCACACCAATTCGGCTTCTGGTGTGATTACTCGTTTGGTTGACATGGGAATAAAACCCTATCAGGTGGCGGCTACTTTGCGATTGTGTGTTGCTCAGCGGCTTATTCGTCAGCTTTGCACCGAATGCCGACGACCGCGGAAACTTTCTCATGCTGAGGCCAAAGTCATTGGCCAGCCTAACGCGGCAGGGTCGACGGTCTACGAACCGGGGGGCTGCAAGAAATGTAATGGGCGGGGCTATCGTGGGCGAATTGGTCTTTTTGAGATGCTTCCGATCGATGAAGGCTTGGCACGCCAAATCGTCGAAGGTTGCGACGAAGGGGCCATCTCTCGCTATGCGAGGTCCAAAGGAATTTTAACACTCCAAGACGATGCGGCGCTCAAGCTTCTAGCCGGCGCCACGAGTTTCAGCGAGTTAGTGACGGTTTCGGTTTGGTAGTTTTTTCTCTACACGCTAGAGCAGTTCCTTCAATTGTGTAGCCACAGAGTTCACAGAGAACACCGAGAGAATGTGGTTCACTTCAGTATTTTCTCTGAGACCCCTGTGTGCTCGGTGGCTATGTTTTTTAAGGAAGTGCTCTAGTAGTCTACCGCAGATCAATATTCGAGTTGGGTGCCACTGCTGGCTTGCCCAACAGTGGACGCCTGGTACCCACTTCACACTGCTGGACAAGCCAGCAGTGGCACCCGAAAATTAGCATTTGACAAACGCTAGTGCATCACGGCATAGAAAAACAAGCAGGCCAGGGGCACGCCAATGACAAGGCAAATTAATGTCACGGGAGAGCTGTTAGCCAATCGTTCGACGGTTGGCCGTTTGCTCTGGAAATCGCGTAGCTGTTTTGCGACCCCGCGCCACTGCTTCGATAAATCGTCGAACGGCGTTAAGGTGTTTTCCAGTTGCGATCGACCAAAGTCTGCGAGCTGTCGCAATTGAGTCGAAGCCATTAAAACTTTGCGAGCCTGAGTCACCTTGAATCGCTGGGTAGTGTACTCTTCCGATTGTTTTAGGTCCTTCAAGGTCACGCCATGGTCTGGCTTAAAAACAAATTGGTCTGCTACCTGGTCCTTCCACTGCAACAAGCCGATTGTCGCAGCAGCGTTGAGATTGGGCACGCCATACAGGTTGAGCCGATCTATGTCGTAGGCGGAGTCGATCCCGAACGATTCGAGCATTGGCACCATCGCTCGCGTCAATCCAGAAACATCACGGAAATTATCTCGGATCATCCGTTTATGCAAAAAATCGTCTTTATGCGTACCGCCCTGCTGCTTGAGAATCTTCCGCAATTCATCTCCTTCCGCTCGATAATTTTTGATCTCATGATGGAATTCTTCGATCGCCTGAGCATATTCTGCGACACGCTTTCGGTGGCCTCTTGCGACTCTCTGAGCCATTTCCTCAAGGCGATTCATGGTTCGGGAAAGCCAAGCCTGGTAGTCCTCAACCGCTTTCCTGCGTTTTTGGCTCTCGCTTGTGAAAAAGAGAGTCCCTGCGGCAGCGAATAGGGCGAGAGTTCCAACCGCCAAAGCCGGTAGCCACGCGATTCCAATCGCACAAAGACCGCAGGCTGCTGCCAAGGCAAATGCGGCGTGGTCTACTCGCGTTCTTTTTGGAGGCGATTCGAGCTTTTTAAGCAGCGGCATACTTGGCGTATCGATCCTGCTTGGGGGTAAATCCGTAAACTCGACGATGCGCAACAAGTTGATGCGTTCGTCGAGCTGCTCGACTCGTTTCAAAGAAAGCGTCGGCACGCCTTCTGCGGGCACAAAAAACGAAGGTCCTCCTTGGTCTTCGATACGACACCAAGGACAACTTTGCGACTGAGAAAAATAAATGTGCAGTGGATCGAAGTCGCAGGTTCGTCGATACTTTATCAGCAATTCAAGCTGTTCGACCCATTGCCTGGCACTAGGGCGAACGTCTCCATTGGCTTCTTCTGCACGAAACGCCTGCTCGAAAAGCTCGGCAAGCTGAGGCGGCAAATCGGCTAAGATTAACGATGCCGGAGGTGGTTCCATCTGCGTCTCTTCGCGGCAATTAGAAAAAGCAAATCGCCGCTCGGCAATTGCTTTTTCAATGGACATGTCTCCTTGCCCGCGAAATCGACCAGCAAACGGATGCCGGCCAATGAAAAGCAAGTGAAAAATCAACACGGCCAAACCAAAGCTGTCGTGATTTTTAGTCCGATAAACATCTCGAAGTTTCTTCGATTGCAGCTCGGGGGGGGTGAAATGCGGTGTTCCGACAGGACAGAAAAAAGTCTTTTCGCGGCTCGTGATTTGCGACGAATCGCAATCGATCATCCGAACACACATTTGCGAATCAACCAGAAGGTTTCCCTGATTCACATCGCCAACGGCAATGCCGGCGGCATGAAACGCCTCGAAAGCGGCTGCCGTATTTCTGGCTGCCAAGACGAGATGGTGCCACTGCGCATCTGGATAGTGCAGACGTCGATTGGTCGATCCGTAGAGTTCGTGTAGTTCGCGAGCTTGAACCACTCTAGGAAGCAAAAATCCGCAGGGTGGTTTTCCCTGGACTTGGTAAATGAGTGAGCTTGGCCAAGCAGAAATGAGTTCGATTTTTTCTGACCAAAGCGAAACCATCGTTTCAAGCTTTTCTACTTGATCGGCAGAAAGCGGCGTTTGATGGTAAATTTTGGCGGCCATGCCTGCTACGCCTTCGACCTCGAAGACGCTGCCTTCTCCTCCTCTTCCGATCTCTTTGCCAAGCCGGATGGGACTGCCCTGGGAATCAATCATGTTTCTGGCTCCTTTCAGAAACATGGCAAGCAAGGATCAAAGTTTTGTCGTCGTCTGATCGGGCTTTTACAGAATCCGATTGCAAGAAGCTGCCAAGGTCTTCGTTCAGTTGGGCAAGATTATCGGTTGACCGCAACGTCTGAAAAAGTGGTTGGAAGAACGGGAGATGGGGGGTTTGGTTCTCGAACGAAAGGGCGAGGCGTTCGAGCCCATCGGTAAACACGGCAAGGTTTGTGAATCGTTGAGTCGTCGTCAGGAATGTCAGATGCTCGCGGTAGTTCTCGGCGGTCAGGAAATTTGTGGAATTGGCATATTCGCCCGACTGTGGCCAAAAGACAACTCCATAGGTGTCGTTGCAACTGGCAACAATCGCGCCGTCTCCGATTTGGAAAAAGCACGAACGAGTTGGCGAAACAATGGCGGTGCAAAGTGTGGTCGCAAAATCACGCGAGGTACACGCAAGTGTTTTCGCTTCTTCTTCAATTTTACGTCGTACGTCGTCGCACCAACCCTCGATGTCCTCTGCTTGAAGTGAGTCGAAATTACCATGTGCTTCAAAATATGCCGATGCGTTCTCCACAATTCGCTCACAAGCGATTGCCGAACCTTTGCCGCTGTGTTTGGCGCTGCCTGCGCCGTCGGCGGCACAGGCGATGAGGGGGGCGTCGGGAGGGTCTCCGAAAGCCTGTACGCTGTGGCTGTCCTGGCAAGGAGAGCCTTCGGCTATGTGCGAAGCTCCCTGTAGGCTATGAGACAAGTGTCTCCACATGGTTACCACCTAGCTTTTAGCCAATTAAATCTGCGCCCAACCGGTTGGTCCGCATGTTGGATCGACGAGCGGTACTTCCTCGCCCGGGGAAGATCTCGAAACAGCCTGTTGAGAATTCGAGAGCCAACTGAACAGTTCGCGGAATTTTGTGCCTTGCAGCCAGAGGGGCTTTCGCACGCAGATCTGTTCGAGGATTTCCATGTTGGCTCCCTCGACACCGACGGCGAAAAAGCAAAAGGCTTTTTGCTGCTCGCCTGCGTGAACTCGCGAGATCACAGGCTTCCAGTGGTCGTTTGGTTCGCCATCGGTGATAAGAAAAGCCCAAGGGCGATAGTAGGCGATTCCCGCTTCGCGGTAGCTTTCTTTGCGTTCTTCGATCATATCGAGGGCGACTGAGATTCCTTCGCCCATGGGCGTGCCGCCAATCACCTGGAGCTTAGGTGGCTGGAAATTTTCGGCGGTGACAAACTCAACGAGTCGGCTCACTCGCCCGCCGAAAGTTACGACCGCGACTTCAACTCGCTTGGCAGCAAGTGGATCGTTCAGCAGCTCGCGTTTATAGGTTTCGAGGCCTTTGTTGAGCTCATCAATCCGAGGGCCGTGCATAGAAGTCGAAGTGTCGACTACCAAGACACAGGGAACTCGAGGCTCGGGATTCTCGGCAAACTCAACGCCGCCGAAGGCGTTGTTTGAAGACAATTGGTTCATTTTGGGCGCACTCATCAAGGAAACGGTTCTGCCTCTTCGCTCCCTTCTCGTTCTCAGCAGCCCCAGAATCTCAACAGAATGACCTAGCACGAGTGCTAGGCCCGTGCTGGGAATTGCGGGCTGCCAGCCTATCACTGTAACACCCCCAGTCGGGGTATGCAATCCAGGAATATCCGGTCCCAGGATGATTGCAAAGTCAGAAACAAAGGCCAATAAATCTAGCCACAGAGATCAGAGAGAACACCGAGTGCTAGAAACAAAGGTTTCTCTGAGTGCTCTGTGATCTCTGTGGCAAATTTTTTTCTTCTTTTCGCGACTTTGCAATCGTCCTGTATCTGGCCCCCCCAAGCTACCGCACCTGCTCAGCGTAGTGCAAACGAGCAAAACGACACGGAAGGGTAGAGTTTGTGTTGCTAAGGGTGGTAAGGATTTGTACAGCGTGCGCAAGTTTCCGGAAGAGAACCACGAATGAGACGAATAGCACGAATAAACAAGCAGGTAAGGGGGGGGGGGCGTTGCCTAATTTGGTGCGTTTTAAGGGAATAGTGCGTTCATGCCAGTACCCACTTGAAGTCGCGAAACCCCCATGCCGTTTTTTTGACGACCACGCACTCTACGAACTTATCTTGGCGGAGCGATGTTCGGGTTCAAGTCGAGCGGCGTCTTGCCTTGGGTGTTTTTCACAGCAGGGCTTGCACCGTGTTCTATCAGTAGTTGTGCTGTCTCGAATTGCCCTTTCTCGGCCGCAAAGTGGAGTGCCGTCCACTTTGTGCCACGGCTTGTTTGTTCAGGACTTGCACCTGCTTCGAGCAAGGCCTCAACAATTTCAGCGTGGCCTTTTGACGCTGCCCACATCAGCGGAGTCCGGCCAGCAAGATCGACTGCGTCGACGGTAGCCTTGTGCTTGAGAAGCAGTCGGACCACATCAAGACGGCCAAACGAAGCTGCGTATTGCAAAGGCGTGCCATGAAAGGTGCGTTGGCGGACATCGACATCGGCGCCCTGATCGATCAATGCTTGAGGCACCTCAGCACTTCCAGCCTGATGCAATTGCGAAAAGCCCTTTTCGTTGGGCCGGTCAATGGGCTTTAATGTGCTGACCTCAGGCAAGACGGGCAAGACCATTTTCTTTGGCCTGGGTTGTCTCCGTTTTTGTTTTGGCTTCTTTTCAGGCAGTGTCGTTTGCTGAGCGGGAGCAGAACTTGTTTCTGTTAGCGACACGTTCGTACCATAGTCGCCCAACTGTTCAATCTTCCAAGCGAGACCTACGCGACGAAACACAATGGAATTTTCGCTCTTTTGAGGTTTGAGGAAGGTTCCGCTCATCATGGCGGTTGCCGATTCGCCTTCTGTCTTCAAATTCAGCAATTGGGCATCTGCCATCGGCACAAATTTGTTAGGCCGATTGTCGTTCGCACGAAGCAATTTGAATATCGCAGCGATATAGCCCGAGTGATCGTTGATCGGCTCGGCCCTTTTGCGAATGCTAGCCATCAACTCTTCGGCAGAGGCGTTCAAGTCGAATTGGATTTCTGCCGCGGGTTGAGATTCCACATAGCGGCGATTGATACGGACCAATCCCTTGGCCATTTTAACGCTCCGCTTATCCGCATTTTCTTGTTTGCCAGCCCACTCGATCATCCCCGTCATCATGCGCAGCGACCCAGTCATGAGACGGAGGCCGTCGTCGCTGAAACACTGGCAGAACGTCTCGTAATCGCCACGCATCATTGCCTGTTTGGTAGTGTTGAAGGTTGCGTCGGGCGAGACAAACATTACTTCACGATCGTCTGCAATCGATTGGGCGGCCATTGCCGCAGCTAGAGAGCAGACAATAGAAGCCAACAAAAACGGTCTCTTCAATTGGGTAGGCATCTGACTATTCCTCATTGAATTGGCTGCGTGAAACGAACGGCTTGCTGTCGTGTGAAGTATCATCCAACATCACCTCTGTTTGTGACTGGGCGGTGAATGTCAACTGCGTCGTAGTGCTAGGCTTTACCGTAACCTCCCAGCGGCTTTTTCGGATGTCGAAATCTGGTAGCAGCAATCGGTATGTTCCGGGGGCGAGTTGGTCGATTGTGCAGACGCCATCGGGATCGAACTCGAACGATTGCCCATACCTCCCGCCGACGGCGATTGTGCCGACCTGACAACGACGAAGTTTAATTTGCTGTTGTGTGTCGCGCCGCACTGTGACAACGATACGACCAAGCGACGCCGTTTCGGGCCGCGAAAGAATCACGTCGCCGAGAATTCCTAGCTGGCCCGAAGGTGGAACCGGAACCCAGAGCTTGGTGTGGTTGTGCGTGAAGCTGGCAATCGTCACCGGATCGCGATTGTCATTGCGGAGTGTCGAGTTAATGTGCTCTACGATGACAAACCCACCGGGCAGAGTTTCACGGTACATCCCACCACCACCTTGGGGGAAGTGGTCGAGGTTGTTCAGCTTGATGGAGATAAGTTGAATTTTCCCCGAGGAGTCGCTGCCGGCGTCGACGCCTTCGAGCATGACGCGCATTAGCGTTATCGGGCTGCCTACTCGCCGTTGCGTCGCCTGCCGAATTGCATCCCGCCAAGGTGTGGAGTTGACGGTCGACAAGTCTATTTGGTTATTGTCGCCAAGCTGCACGTCGATTTTTGCGTTCGATTTACCTTCTCGGGCAAGTCGATCCAAGCGTTGCCATATTACTGAGTCTTCACCGAAATCATCGGTCGCATCTTGCGGTTTTGCAGGGGGATTTTTCTTCGGTTTTTCTTCAATCTTCGACCAATCGGGCCAACTCCCGCCGCCTTTGAGGCCCACCTGAAAACCGCGAGGAAACAACTCATGCGTCACTGGCGGTTTACCAATTTCGAGTCGCTCTCCAGCCTTGATTCGCTCCCGGTTCGACTTCAATAATTCTTGCCACCGTGGTTTTAGTTTTCTCGCAACCGACCAATCGACATGCGAGGCACTGCTACCGCCTTGGTAGTCCAGCACTTTTATCAGCAACCTGAAGAATGTGTAGCGACGTCCGTTCGGAAAGGATGTATTCTTCTGGTTCGGTTCGTCCATTCGCTCGATACAGATCTCCGTTAGCCTATCAAGCGTGACTCCACACTTAGCTGCGGCATGATACGAGGCGCCGATTACAAAAAAATCAGTGTCCGTGCGGAGTAGGTCTAAGAGAGGTTCCGTAGCCGTCGGAATCCTCAAGTACCCTGCCTGACTGCACGCTGCCAACCGGACCGCTCGACTGCGACTACTAAGCATGGCAATAATCTGTTCTTGGAAACGATCTGCCATGAAATGAGGCAATGTTAGTAGTGCATTGTTTTGAACAAAAAAGTTAGAATGCTTCAGTAAGGAATCGATTACTTCTTCCCAACCATCAGGTCGGAAGGTAACATCTTGCTTCATCGCCTTGAGCATCATCAGGCCTTCTGCGGGAAGATATGCGGGTGTCGGTGAAATGGCTTCCCGATCATGAAGCAGAAAATTCGCCTTGAGTAGTTCGCTGTGTACTCCCGATTTGTCCCCTGAGGCTATAATTTCATTGAAGACCTCCAGGTAGCGGGTCGTGTCCGCTGTTTCGCCGCATGCTGCTAGTATCTTTGTCCCCTTACTCCGGATTATCTCTCTCCGAGCTACATCATCTGGCCGTTCCAACAATTTCCAGCCAAGCGTCATGGCCGATTTTTTCAGTTCATCGCTCCAGGATTGTTTTGCCAGCCAACGACGATTCTTAAACCAACGATCAGCATTGGGAAGACGATTGATGAGTTGTTCCAGTGCTAGCTGGCGAACCTCTTGTTCGTCGTGACTGGTCAATTCGAGGAGTGCCTCGGTCGCTTCGGGAAACGGCATCGCACCAATAGCGGTGATGCAATGATGGTTGCCTTGGTCGACATACTCACGAAGTATTGGCAAGTAGACAGGATGGGTGATTGTCGTCATGTCGCCGTACGGTTTGGCGCGTTCGCCGGAAGCCCGATCTGGGTGCCGCGGCATACTTAACACATGCTCGACCACTTCGCGAGCCTCTTCCGGCGTCGGCTCACGAAAAGTGAGCGTCGTTTCAACAACCGGCGCAAAATGTGGGATCAGAGGCAAGTGCGTCGATTCGATGCGACTGAAGTAATTGTTGCCGTCCCAGCCCAAATCGTGATAGACGCGAATCGTATAGACGCCCGGCCGAAGTATAGAACACGACCTCCACAGGGGAATGGGTTCCCAGTGACTCTGGCCCGGCTCGATTTTGGCACCTCCGCCAAATCCTCCATGGCAGTGACGCGAGGGACACGGATCGTCGATCACGTTTCCTGCCTCGTCGATGGCAATAATTTTGAATCGTAATGACCGCGCCGGCCAAGTGCGGGAGTCGCCTCCGAAGCTTACGTTGACTTGCTCACTACCGAGGTTTTTTGCTTCGTAGTGAAGAAGTACCGGTTCTCCCAACAGCCATACTTGCTTGTCGACGTGGAGCCGAATTTGTACATCACTTCGCGGATCGTCCTTGGGCAGGCTGATTTGCCTTGCCTTGGCCGATTTGAGCGACGACACATAGCGCAGCGTCGGTGGAATTATTTCGTCGAGTGCTGCGCCGGAATCGGTGTCGGCAACGGGGCATGGTCGCTCAGCCAATTCATAGATTGCCTTGAGCAACTCACGTTTCAATTGCCAGTAGGCTGCCTTTGTTTCTTGGCCACCTGGAGTATACCGATTAACACTCAGGCAATGCCCAAGGACATCGATCGTTTCGGGGTATCCGCCACGCTGGAGTACACGAGCGGCTGCTTGCTGGCGACGGATCGACTCCAGATCGAGGGCACGCTCGCTCAACTGCGGAACAACGTGTTCTTCCAACCCTAGGTCCTTGAGATCCTGCAAGGCCTGGACCGACTTAGGATCGCCTGGGAGGTCGCCCCCAGCGAGCGTGACCAGTTCAGTGATTTTTACGAGTGGTTCCTTATGGTCATCCGCTATAGATCGCTCAACCTTGACCGTAACCAGTGCACAAACAACCAACAGTAAGAAGAGTTTGATTTTCATGACGTTCTCCTTTTTTTGTGATTCAACTTTTGCACTTGCCCCGTCTCCAGAGTTTTGGCTCTTGTTGGGTTGCTTCCCAGCAGCGCCCAACTCTGTTTTACCAAGCAATGGCCTCACCAAGCAAAGGTAAGTATAGCAAAATTGCAGATGAAGGAAGGTGAGTACGCGGCTGTGAGATTTCCGGTTAGGGATGTTGTTGCAGAGACGGGGGAAGACCTGCACCCGAGTTCCTCTGTTTGAGTTGCAGAAATCTGGTTGTTTTGGTTTTTTATTGACCGAAGTGGGTTGCATTGTGTGCCGCTTGTGGCAAGCATGGTCTGGATGTGGTCTTCTCGTCTTTTTTGGAAGCTTTTTCTTACCTACGCCGGGCTTGTTCTGCTGGCCGTGAGCGCTTGTATTGCGATTGTGTCGGGGTGGCAGGAAGAGCAGCTAGTCGAGCAAGTTCGTCGGCGGCTACATGACTCGGCCTCGCTGCTACGGAACGACTTGGGCGATGGCCTAGCCGCGGGACGGAGCGAGGCATTGCAGCAAAAGGTGCGATTGCTCGGTAAACAGACGCAGACTCGTTTTACCTTGGTCGCTGGCGATGGTCTGGTGTTGGCCGACTCTGAGCAACCGGGGCTGGCAGAAGTTGTTGCCATGGAAAACCATCTGAGCCGTAAGGAATTTATTTTGGCTTCCCGCTTGGGCGAAGGGCTTTCTCGACGAAACAGTCCGACACTAGGCGAGCCGTTTTTGTACTATGCACTTGCAGTTGATCAGGATGGGATTCTCGTAGGCTACGTTCGGGCAGCTCAATCGATGGCTTCGATTCAAGAAGAAGTCGGCTTGATTCGCCGGCTTATTTGGTCGGTAGGGTTTCTGGTAGGGCTCTCGGGGCTTGCGATAACCTATTGGCTTACGCGTCGAATACTTCGTCCGATACGGGAGTTGACCGCTGCGGCCGAGGACATTGCGATGGGCAACTACCCCGACCGAATTGAAGTCCATTCTACTGACGAGTTGGGAACTTTGGCTCGTTCGTTCGAGCATATGAATAGCGAACTCCGCTCGCGAGAAGAGCTGCTCAGGGCTAGTGCGCAACGGCAGCATGCAGTCTTGGGAGGGATGATCGAGGGCGTGTTGGCTGTCGATGGGCGTCAGCAAGTGTTGTTTGCCAATGCCGCCGCAGGGAGAGCCCTTTCGTTTGATCCTGCCAAAGTCGAGGGAAGCCCGCTGCTTGAAGTCGTTCGCAGCCACGAATTGCGAGGGATCGTACGGCAGACGCTGCATTCAGGTGAGCTTTGCCAAGGCGATTTTTCATGGCAAGCCGATACCATGCGCATGTTCAACGTCTACGCCACTCCCTTGCCAGGGGATCCCTGCCCGGGGGTTGTCTTGGTGTTGCACGATGTGACCGAGCTACAACGCCTGGAAAGCCTTCGTCAGGAGTTTGTCGCGAATGTTTCACACGAACTTAAAACACCGCTGAGTTCGATCAAGGCCTACACCGAAACGCTGCTTAGTGGGGCACTTGAGGACAGCAAAAATGCGCCACGTTTTTTGCGTCGGATTGATGACCAAGCGGATCGATTGCATGAGCTTATTCTTGACATGCTGAGCATCGCTCGGATCGAGTCGGGTGCAGGCACTTTAGAGCTTGCCGACGTGTCTCTGAATCGGGTTGTTGCCGTTTGTGTCTCGGACTATGAAAGCCGCATAGAAGCATCTCGAATTGAGCTGCGAAATGAAGTCGATTCTGAGCCGGTTATCGTAAGAGCCGACGAAGAATCGCTGCTGCAAATACTCAGCAATTTGGTTGACAATGCGGTTAAGTATACGCCCTCGGGAGGAGTCATTACGGTTTCTTGCCGTCGTGAGTTGGCCGATGTGGTAATCGAGGTCTCGGATACGGGAGTTGGCATTGCCGCGGAGCATCTGGAGAGGCTTTTTGAACGATTTTATCGCGTTGATAAAGCCCGTTCTCGGGAGTTAGGTGGTACAGGTTTAGGTCTTTCTATCGTCAAGCACTTGAGCCAGGCAATGGGTGGTAGCGTGTCGGTTGAGAGCCAGCTTGGCCAAGGAAGTACTTTTCAAGTACGCATTCCGCTCGCCTGAGTGAGGATCGGGCTTTTTTGCTCAATCTTCATATCTCCTTCATATTCTCTCGTTAGAGTGCGGTTTGTCAGGCCACGATCAAGGCCTTAGAACTCGTTTTAGCGTCAGGGCTATCGCAGTGAACACAAGTCGAAAACTCTCTTATCTGGTTGGCCCGTGGTGGGTTCTTTTGGTGCTTTTTGTTGCCGGTTGTAGCAACTCGGCGACCCCCGAGGCAGGCTCGTCTGGCAGGGCGTCGGGCGAAGGGCTCTCGGGCGCGGTTCGTATCCATGGATCGAGCACCGTCTTCCCGGTATCGCAGGCAGTCGCAGAAGAATTTAGCGAGGTGGCCCCCAACGTTAAAGTTTCGGTTGGTTCGGCAGGCACCAGCGGCGGCATGAAAAAGTTTGTAGCTGGTGAAATCGATATCTGCGACGCTTCGCGAAAGATGAAAGAAACGGAACGTGAAAAATGTACCGCGGCCGGCATTGAATTTGTCGAACTGACGATCGCGATCGATGGATTGTCGGTTGTGGTGAATCCCGAGAATGATTGGGTCGATTGCCTGACGGTCGAGCAACTCAAAACTATTTGGCGGCCTGAGAGTGGCGAAACGGTGATGAAGTGGAGCGATGTTGATCCGGAGTGGCCCGAGGAGCCGCTGAAGCTTTATGGCCCCGGCACCGACTCGGGGACGTTTGACTATTTCACCAAAGCGATCGTAGGCGAGGAGCGTGCAAGCCGAGCGGACTATACGGCAAGCGAAAACGACAACCAGCTTGTCCGAGGCGTAGCCTCGGACAAGGGTGGGCTTGGATATTTCGGCTACGCTTACTACGCCGAGAATAAGGAGCAGCTCAAGCTTGTCGCGGTTGATGCTGGTGAGGGCTGTGTCGCTCCCGACGAAACGACCGTGCGAGATGGTTCTTACAAGCCGCTTTCAAGGCCTCTGTTTATCTACGTCCGAAAGTCGTCGCTCGATCGAGTGGAGGTGGTCGCCTTTGTTGAATTTTATATCAAAAACGTGGGTCGTTTGGCCAAGGATGTTGGGTACGTTCCTGTTTCTGACGAGACCGCTAAGCAAAACGAAGAAGTTCTGAAAAAGGTCTTGCCGTAGTTGCGATGAGACGCTCATTCTTTATTTTGAACTTTACTAGGTCGGGGAGATTCCTCTCAAGATGTCTCTAGTCGCTCCAGCAAGAGAGCCCTTTGCCGCCAAGTCGTCGGTCTTTGATCTGCGATGGATTTTTGAGTTTGCCATCCACGGCGTGCTGTTCGTCTGCACTGCCATTTCGGTGATCACAACGGTCGGCATTGTGGTGGTGTTGCTGTTCGAGTCACTCCAGTTTTTTCGTGAAGTCTCGGTTTGGGAGTTTCTTACCGGAACTCGCTGGTCGCCGCTTCTGAAACCACAACACTTTGGCGTCCTGCCACTTTTTTGTGGCACATTTCTTGTGGCAGGCGGTTCGGCGCTAATTGCTGTTCCCTTGGGGCTTGCCACGGCTATCTATCTGAGTGAATACGCATCGCCGCTTGTACGCGAAGTCGTCAAACCCATGCTCGAGGTGCTCGCAGGCATTCCGTCGGTCGTGTACGGTTACCTGGCCGTGGTTTTTGTGTCTCCCCTGATCCGCGACACGATCCCTTCGGCTGATCTTTTTAACGCTGCCAATGCGTGTGTTGTGGTCGGCATCATGATTCTTCCCATGGTTGTTTCGCTTAGCGAGGATGTGTTGCAATCGGTTCCGAACTCGCTTCGTGAGGGGGCGTACGCACTGGGAGCAAATAAGCTTGACGTAACCCTCGGCGTCATCTTGCCCGCAGCCATGTCGGGCATTATGGCAGCTTGCCTGTTGGCAATCGCAAGAGCCGTGGGAGAAACGATGGCCGTCACTCTGGCAGCGGGTGCAACCCCCAACATGACGCTCAACCCCTTCGAGGGTATTCAGACGATGACTGCTTACATCGTGCAAGTCAGCCAGGGCGACACGCCTGCCGGTACGCTTGAATATCGTACAATTTTCGCGGTTGGTCTGGCACTTTTTGTCTCGACCTTGGTACTCAATGTTTTTGCTCGCTGGATATTGCTTCGAGTTGAGGAGAAATACGAATGAGTCTGACAAACGGCCCCCATGGTCGTCCGTATGCAAAGCTTGCCTCTCGCATGTTTGCGTTGTTTTGCGCGGGGGCAACCTGGCTTTGCGTTACGATTCTGATGCTTTTGCTCTGGAATGTTGTGAGCTATGGCTGGGATTCTCTTAGCTGGGAGTACATCAACCGTTTTCCCTCGCGGTTTGCAGAGAAGGCGGGGATTAAGCCAGCCTTGGTTGGCAGCCTTTACTTGATCGGTCTGACGGCTTTGTTTTCTGTTCCAATCGGCGTCGGGACGGCGATTTATCTGGAGGAGTACGCCCCCAAGAATCGCTGGCGGACGATCGTGCAAATTAACATCGCTAACTTGGCTGGGGTGCCGTCGATCGTCTATGGAATCTTAGGATTGGGGCTGTTCGTCAGGGCTATGCAGCTCAACCGCAGCTTGATGGCGGGGGCGTTGACTTTGACTCTTGTTGTTTTGCCGATCGTAATTCTCGCGGCCCAAGAATCGCTCCGCGCTGTGCCTAGCACGATTCGCCAAGCTTCCTACGCATTGGGCGCAACTCGTTGGCAAACGGTTTGGTGCCAGCTGCTTCCCGCTGCTTTGCCAGGAATCATGACCGGGGTCATCCTCGCACTTTCGCGAGCCTTGGGCGAAGCGGCTCCCTTGGTCGCAATCGGCGCAGCAACTTATGTCCGCTTCCTGCCCGAGGATATCGTCAATGACGAATTTACCGCTTTGCCGCTGCAAATATATACTTGGACCGACCAGCCTCAAAAAGGTTTCCATGAAGTTGCGGCGGCCGGCATTGTTGTCTTGCTTGTGGTGCTGATTTGTATCAATGCCTT
The DNA here is from genome assembly GCA_024278955.1 of Planctomycetota bacterium. Lineage (GTDB taxonomy): Bacteria > Planctomycetota > Planctomycetia > Pirellulales > Lacipirellulaceae > Bythopirellula. The sequence continues at coordinate 172,125 of JAJRSE010000002.1, forward strand.
GGCCGTAATTCTTCGATATCGTTTCAGCAAGAATAAGCAGTGAAAAACTTGAGGTTGTTCAAAGGATTCACCCCGATTCCCTTCGAGATATCAGACGCACGGCGAGAGAAAACTTCATGTTGTTATCAAAGACTATCGCAGGCAGTAGGCCCAATAGAATGTCCGAAACCGGTTCCACTAATTTTCCTCTAAAAATGTCGACCGCATTGCCCAATCGGGCTGCGATGTCCTCGGCTGCTGAGATGGCTGGACAATCGAAAAAAGTGGTCACTCGTGAACTGGATTTCTTTTATGGCATCCATCAAGCACTTTACAATATTTCGCTCGATATCCCCGAGCATCGCGTAACTGCCCTGATTGGGCCTTCGGGCTGCGGCAAGTCGACTTTTTTGCGTTGCCTTAACCGCATGAACGATATGATCGACGGCATAAACGTGCGTGGCGAGGTTCTACTCGACGGGATAAATATCTATCACCGCGGCACCGATGTTGTGGAACTTCGCAAACGAGTGGGAATGGTTTTTCAAAAGTCGAATCCTTTCCCTAAGTCGATCTACGAGAACGTTGCCTACGGCCCACGGGTTGCTGGGGTACGCCAACGCAGCGTGCTAGACGAGATGGTCGAGAAGTGTCTACGGCAATCGGCCCTTTGGGATGAGGTTCAGAATCGGTTGAACGACTCAGCATTGCAACTCTCCGGCGGGCAACAGCAAAGGCTGTGTATTGCACGGGCGCTGGCGACCAGCCCTGAGGTGCTGCTCATGGACGAACCCGCCTCGGCACTCGATCCCAAATCGACCGCGGCAATCGAAGAGTTGATTTTTGATTTGAAAGCGACCTACACAATCGTGATTGTCACTCACAACATGCAGCAAGCGGCGCGCGTTTCGGATCAAACCGCGTTCTTCTATGAAGGCCACCTCATTGAGGTGGGAGCCACCAACGAGATTTTCACCAATCCGCTAGAGAAGCAGACCGAAGACTACATCACAGGCCGATTTGGTTAGAATAGTAGCAGGTCGTCATTTAGTTTTTGGTCATTTGCCTATGTCACAACACCTCCATCGCGATCTCGAAGCCCTCGAGCAGGACCTGCTTGCGCAGTCGTCGATTGTCGAGCAAATGGTTTATCGAGCGAACCAGGCTTTGCGAGAGCTGCGCGTCGACCTTATCGAGCAGCTTCACAACGACGAAGACACGGTCAACCGACAGGAAGTTGAGATCGAAGAGGAGTGCTTGAAAATGTTGGCGCTCCATCAGCCGGTGGCTGTCGATCTGCGACGTGTGGCAACGGTGTTAAAGATTAATGGCGATTTAGAGCGTATTGCCGACTTGGCGGTTAATATTGGCGAACGGGCTCGGGCGTTAGTGCTCCACCCCGAGTTTCTTTTCCCGCACAAGTTAGACCAGATGGTTGAAGCAGCGACTTCAATGGTTCGAGATGCCCTGGGTGCTTTTGTTCGCTTAGATGTCGATGCTGCTCGCGAAGTTTGTCTACGTGACGACGTCGTCGATAAATTGAACCGTCAAGTAATTGACGATCTTAAGCAATTCCTTCAGAAGAATATTGGCGAGATCGAACCGGCACTTCAGTTTTTCTCTGCTTCGAGACATATCGAGCGGATCGGAGATCATGCAACCAACATCGCAGAAGATGTTATCTATCTGGTTGAGGGTGAAATTGCGAGGCACCGACAAGATACCGCACCATTTGAATCGGAGAGTTGGTAGACGATGGGTAAAGTTAATATTTTGATCGTAGAAGACGATGCTTCGCTAGCCGAAGTACTCGACTACAATCTTAGCCAGGAAGGGTATGAAACGCGAGTTGCACGCGATGGGCAGCAAGGGCTGCGAGAAATTCGCGAGAGTTGCCCCGATCTTGTTCTGCTCGACCTTATGCTGCCGATGGTCGATGGGTTGGAAGTCTGTCGACAGTTGCGTAGAGACCCAGCGACTCAGGGTCTGCTGGTCTTGATGCTTACTGCCCGCTCGGAAGAGTCGGATCAGATTATCGGATTTTCGGCAGGGGCAGACGATTACGTAACCAAGCCTTTTAGTGTGAAAGTGCTTTTGCAACGGATCAACGCTCTGTTGCGTCGAAAAGACCAAGGCTCGTCAGATCGAGATGTGATTGTCAGCCAAGGGATTATGCTCGACCGTCGTCGGCATCAGGCTTCGGTGAGCGACATGCCGCTCAACTTGACTCCGAGCGAGTTTGCGCTGCTCGAAACCTTGGTACGCCAACCAGGGCGTGCATTTTCGCGAGCGGAATTGATTGACGTAGCTCTTGGCGAAGATACAATCGTCCTGGAACGTACGATCGACGTTCACATCCGTGCCTTACGCAAAAAGATGGGCAGCCATGCCGGCTTGGTGCAGACCGTGCGCGGAATTGGCTACCGTTTACGAGACCCAACCGATATTTTCGTAACCGACTCAACGACAACCGGCTAGAAGCCAGTAATCGTAGATTGGGGGCACCAGGAATTCGCAGCTCCTACGAAAGGGCCGCAGGATGATTGGATTCGTTCAAGTAACCACCACGACAGATTGCCGTGACCTCGCCACGCAGATTGCTCAAGCGCTCGTCGAAAGTCGATTGGCTGCCTGTGTGCAAATTAGCGGGCCAATTTTTAGCGTCTATCGTTGGCAAGAGAAAGTGGAGCAAGCCGACGAGTGGCTTTGCACTGTTAAAACTCGAAAGTCGCTATTTCCCGCAGTTGAGGCTTCGATTCGAGAGAGGCATTCCTACGATTGCCCCGAGATTCTTGCCGTGCCCCTCGTTGCTGGCAACGCCGCCTATTTGGAATGGCTAAACTCCCAACTACTCGAAGACCCTACTGGCTAATCGATCTGAAGTTGTTGAAGTTAAAGAACCCGTTGCCGAACTGGGGGAACATACTGTAGAGCCCGCGGGTAAACAGCTGGTTAATTGCTTCATCGGTCGCTTGAATCGGTGTTTTCGGTATGACAACGATGTCGGAATCGCTAAGCCAAATTTCGTCGGCAGGAGTTGGGCGCCGGCCGTAGAGGGCTCCTTTCACGTCGAGCATTGTGGCCATGAGCCGCCAATCTTCTCCTCGTCGGAAAACAACGACTTGACGCAAATTGGCACCTTGCCTCCAACCTCCTGCCAAAGCAATCGCCCCCATCAGTGTGGTGGGGCTATTGAGCGTGAACCTGCCAGGATTGCCAACTTCGCCTAAGACAAAAACAAAGCGGGGAGCCCGCTGGATGAGCACAGGAGTTACCTGGACCCCGGGAATCGTAGCCGCGTATCGGGCGTCGATTTCAAACTTCAGCTCTTCGAGAGTCAGCCCTTGAGCCATAATGGATCCTAAGCCGGGCAAGTACATTTTCCCGGCGGGGGTGATGGTTACTTGCAATTGCTGCCCGCCCGAGCCTTGCCTTGCGTCGACCGACTCGACCAAGTCTTGTAATCGGGTGTTGACCTCGATTGGAGTGACAGTGATGGCAGGGACTTTATAGAATTTTTCGTAGCGATTTTCTAAGTGCTCGCGTAGAGCGTCGACGGTCATCCGGGCAGCCCTTACTTGGCCCAGTAGCGGAAGGCTAATTGTTCCATCGGGTTGAATTACTAGCTCGCGACCGATGTTGTCGTTTTCGGCGGAGTTCTCGGGTGCCGAAGAATTATCGCCTGTCAGCGATTCAACGCGAATCCGATCGCCCACTTGCAGTTCGTAAGGTCGTGAAGATTCTTCGCGAGTGAGTCGGAAGACGAACGCAATTTGGTCGTCAACGCGAATACGGTAATCGAAAACATGCGAGTTGCGGGCCGCGCCGACGTATTCGCCTTGGGCATACGATTGCCAGTTGATATAGCGGCGAGACTCCCAGCCAACTTCTCCCCGGCCACCTCCGGCCATGCTGTCGACGGCCCAAATTGGGTGAGGAGCAGCCGGGCTCAAAGCTTGACCTTGGCAAGCGCGAGGGGAGAAGATGAAAAATCCCCCCACCACGAGGAAGGCCATGTTCAGCGACAGCGATTGGAGTATTTTTTTCGCTGGTAGCTTCATATCAGAGTGACCTTTTTTCGGGGGTAGCAAAATTGGAGAGAAAACTCTACCGATTTTATCGCCGTGTAGGTTGGGTGGATGGAGGGTATGGGGCAGGCACCCTGGGTTGCTGAATGACAGGATGGGCAGCAATCCTAGGCACGCCAGGTGCGATGCCACTGGCACGCGAAAACGCTTGGGGAGATACCCATTGAACATTATTGGTGCCGCTCGCGCCCTGTTGCGACAATTGGTTTGCGATTGCAAGGTTTGCAATCGATTGCCGCGAAAGTCCAAGCTTTTCTTGCATTAGCGACAGATTCCGCAGGACCACAGCGTTGGGATCTCGCGAAGCAACTTGCTGTAGCAGCTTCTCGGCCTCGGCAAAGTGTCCTGCATCGGCAAGCAGAGTCGCCAGCTCGTGAGCAGCCAGGTGATTTTGATCGTGGGCCAATAGGGCCGCTTGTTGGAACGCTATCGCACGGCGTTGAGACAAACGGTGTTTTTCAGGCTCGACTTGCCCAAGCTGAGTGGCCAGTTTGCCTAACGCATGCAATGCCATCGAGCCAGCCGGCTCGCCTGTGACCGCATCGGCAAGCTTGAGTTGAGCGTAGCGAAAATAGCCGTTCATCATCTGATGTGGAAGCACGTCTTCGAATTTCATTTGCTTGGCAATCGGCGTCCGGTGCGATGCACAGAGGACATCGATCATCAGATCGGCCTCAAGCTGGATGCCCCGCGGAGCAAAGTCTTCGGCCTCTTCTAGGGCTCGCAGTCCGTAGGCCAAGGCCTGTGTGCGTTTGGGTATTCCCTGCTGTGCATCTTTTGCGTGCGAGATCATCCGCAATACTTCGATCAGTTCCTGGCGAGCGGCGTAATATCCGCCTCGATTGGCGATTGCGTAAGCAGCGCGTATTTTCTTTTTCGCAATTTGGTTTACCCGTTCGTCGGTCAAAACCCCGGTCGTAGCGGCAGTGCAGTTGCGTATGATGGTAGCGATGAGTTCTTTTTCCGTTGTTTTTGGATTGACCTCTGAAGAAATCACTGGAGCAATCTCATGCTTTTCCGGTGCTACCTTAGTCGTAGGGTCGGTTGTCTCATTTGGCAGGCCCAGGTCTAGAGGCTCGGGTGGCAGCAAAGAGGCAATTGGTTGGAAGGTTTCCAGGCCGCCTTGTGTGGCCGGAGAGCTGCTTTGAGGAGCATCGGTAGTTGGAGTGATGTCTACCGGGGGTAACTCGATTAAGTCTTCCAGAGGAGCCTTGCCATGGATTGCCCAAACTTCGTTTTCGGGCGGGAACGTCGGAGCTTCGATCGCGGGTCCTGGAGTCGATAGTTTCTCCTGCCGAGGAGCTTCAAATAAGTTGGAGCTGGGTATCAGAGTGGCCAAGCGTGGATTTGAGGCCTCATCCTGAATTTGATTGACAAGCTGAATGGCAGAAAAATCCTCAGCCTGCTGGCCAGAAGGACTTTCGCTGCACCCTGCCTGTAGCGAAGCTAGGCAGAAAATCAGACTCGTACGGCACCAACACTTCATCGTGACCCCTTCCCTGGGAAAGATTGTCGCCAACTGGCGCACAGCTCCTGATGCTGGCGTCGGACAACCTGTAGTTTTTGGTTCGACTTCCTTGGCAAGGAAGTATCAACAAAACCGCTACAATCGGGGGGAGAGAAGCTGTCTGTCTCGATACAGACGTCACAGCCCGAACGGTTGCTGTGCTAGCACCAACGCAATCGTTACATCTTAAAGGAGTCGCGGGGGTTGCGAGCCGCGAGTTATCGTACCGCCTATCCAATCTTACGACTCGCAACTCAAAACATCCTTGTCTGATAACTGCCAGTCACGGGGAACGCGTTATAGCCTTCGGCTCTCAAGTGTTCGACAAACTCTCGCGGCCCGTGGGTGCAGTAGATTTGTTTTGCGCCGACTCGCTCGGCTGTTTCCAATAGCTCGTTGAAGTCGGCATGATCTGAAAGGGGCAGGGCATGGTCGACTTTCTGGCGATACTTGGTGCTTGAATCGACTGCCCAGCCGGTTACCGCGATGCTTACCGGGCGATCGATTCCCGACAGGCGAAATTGCTTCATGCCGCGTGGAAGGGTGATTACCGCATGGCCCGGAAGTAGGTGGCCGTCGTACTTGGAAACTTGCCCCAGATCGACACCACATTCGCGGTAAACTTCGCTAACCGCAAATGTCATGGGATGTTGCTGCACAGGGATTCCAGCGTCGGAGAGCAGTCGCGTGACTTCTTGGGCTTTGCCCAGCGCGTAGGCGTGGATCACGGGAGTTTGCTCGTCGGCTAGAATGCGACGAACCAGGTCGATTAACTGGCCGATTGTCTCCTCTCGCGGAGGCATGCGGAATTTTGGTCGGCCAAAGGTGCTTTCCATTACGAGAATGTCTGCTTGCGGCAACTCGGCCTGTTCGCTGGTTGCCGAGGGGCCCAGTTTGAAGTCGCCCGTGTAGAGTAACGATTGGCGATCGTCCTCAGCCAAAAGCATGGCCGACCCTAAGCAATGTCCTGCCGGATAAGTTGTCAGCCTAAGCGGGCCGAGCTCGCAGGGCTTGCGATAGGGCATTTCCCGCGTGCGGTGGTGGGCACCGCGACGGTGCCGAAACAGGGCCGCGGTTGCGGGGGTGCAATAAGCCAATTCGTGGGTCGCGATATGGTCGGCATGGGCATGCGACATAAACCCCAGCTTCTGTCGTCGCGTGACGTCAACCGCCAAGCCTGCCGCGGTTAGGAAAATCCCTCGATCCCAGTGAAACATTTTTTAGTTATTAGTCGCTGGGCGCTAGTAAGGGAGGGAGATTTGGATTGCGGCTACGATACACCGGGTTCATTGTCGTTTTCTAGCAACTCGTAACTAACGACTCGCAACTCTCTCACCATTTCAGGCCAAACTGTTCGCCGCCACTGGGGCCGCTGATGCCTCCTTTGAGGTTCTTGTCGAACTTTTTGCGAGGGCGTCGAGGTTCTTCGGCGACGGTTCCTTTCGCCGGGGAAGCCGGTTTCGCTGGCTCGGGAAGCAGAGCTTTGAGCGAAAGCCCTATTCGCTGGGCTTCGGTATCAACCGAAAGGACTTTTACCTCGACTTCTTGGCCTTCGCTCACCACATCGCCCGCCCGGTGGACGCGGCCATGTCCCATTTCTGAAATGTGAATCAGCCCTTCCACGCCTGGCTCAAGCTTCACGAAAGCTCCAAATTGCATCAGCTTGGTGACCGTCCCCGTGATGCGTGCGCCGGCGGCATATTTGCTAGCGGCCGAGTCCCAGGGGTTTTCTCCCAGCTCCCGATAGCCGAGCGAAATCTTGCCGGTCTCGGCGTTGATTTTCTCGACACGCACATTGACCGTCTGACCAACTTGCAGAACATCTTTGGGATGGGCGACTCGTTCCCAGCTGAGTTGGCTGACATGGATCAAGCCATCGACTCCCCCGAGGTCGACAAAGGCGCCAAAGTCTTGGAGGCTGCGGACAATACCTTCGAGGAGGTCGCCCGGCTTCATCTCGGCAAGCAGTTTTTCGCGTTGTTCTTTGCGTTCGCGCTCCATCAGTGCCCGATGGCTGAGAACTAAATTCTTGCGATCGCGGTTTGCTTCGGTAACAACACAGTTCAGCTTTTTGCCAACATACTCTTCGGCGTTCTCGACACGATAAATCGAAATTTGTCCCATGGGTATAAAGCCGCGAATGCCTGCGAGCTTGCATTCTAATCCGCCTTTATTGGAACCTGTGATCGTCACGTCGACGACTTGTCCCAACTGGACTTCGTCCCAGTTGCCAATGCTCACCGAGGCGGTTGGAAGCGAGACTTCGTAGTATCCTTCTTCCGAGTTGAAACGCGAGATCATGATTTCGAGTTGGGCACCGACCTCGGGTGGCTTCGACTTCTCGAATTGCTTCATCGGCAACAGGCCTTGGTTTCGCCCGCCCAATTCGAGGAAGATATCTTCGCGGTGGATCTTCGCTACCGTGCCGGTAAGTTTAGTTTCGGGCGCCAGCTCGTTGTTCGCCCCGGGAGGTGTCGGCGCGTTGTCGATAATCTGGTCTAACGACTCCCCGCCCAATGCTGCTTCGATCTCTTTTTCTAACTCGGGCGAGAGCTGGTCGCGAATGTTTGGTGGCGGGTAGTGGCTTTCCTGAGGTGCCGGCTCGGAGGGAGTTGTTGTGCCTGGATCGACCGGCTTTGCCTTCGCCGATTCGGCGTCGTCGCCTTGACGCTGTGAACCAATTTGAATTCGCTTGCTGGGAAGGACGTCGGCAGATTCTTGAGCGGGAACGGCGTTTTCGTCCGCTACCTTGGTAGCAGGCGTTTCAACAGCCTCCGTTTTTTTCTCAAGCGTAGCTTCGGGCACTTTCTCAATCGCAGCCTCGGGCGCCTTTTCAAGCGTCGGTAGCGAGCCAAGGTCGTCCCCAGCCACAGCCGTGGGTGGAGAAGACGCTTCAGCCGGGCTTGAATCGTTGGGTTGGGGCTTTGGTTCCAGCGCGTCGGTTTCGGCGGTCATAACTTTATAGAATCCTGATGAGATCTTGACGGGCAATCGTGTCGACTACCCCTGCGTAGCAAGTTTAGCAATCAACGACAGTGCAATGCAACAGTTAAGTAGGACTTCCATTGGAGTGAATCCATAAATATCGCGGACGCAGGGGCCCGTTCATGGGGTATCGAGAGGCCGATTCGACACCTTTTCCAGCCGCTCAGCTATTCCGGGGATCACGCGGACCGCATTTTCGGCATAGAGTTTTCGAAGCACCTCGTCGGGCAGATCCAACCCATAGATATTCCACAGTCCTTGCGGGGGGTACTGGTTTTCTGCATATGTGAAGTTCTCGTCGCGCGTTTCGAGCATCCGCCAGTGGGGCCTTAATCGCCCCGGAGTGCGGGGTCCGTCGGTGCCAAACAGTATGCGATCGGCGTATTTCAGGAAGAACTTCCGCGCCGTGAAGGGCTGTCGGCCCAGCTCTGCGATACGTGCAGAAATTTCTACGTAGAGATTTGGATATTTTTCTATCCAACGACCCACTTCCCCCAGATTCTCGGGATAGTTGGCCATATGGGCCCCGATAAATATCGTTTGTGGGTGGCGAGCGATCACTCGGTTGCGTGCGGCAAGCAGCTCGTCGTGTGTGGGGAACTGGTCTCCTGCGAAACTCCAGTCGGGGTGACGATGCAACTCTTCCCAGCGTTCGTTGAATCGGTCGATCGGCTCGAAAAAGGCAACGGGGTCTGCGGTGTGGATGAGCACCGGTAGGTTCAGCGTGCCACAGGCTTCCCAGATGGGATCCCAACGCGGGTCGTCAATCGCGATTAACGAGCCATCGGGATTCTGGTATCCGAGCCCCAATCGTTTGAATACTTTGAGCCCCGAAGCTCCTTGGGCTTTTGCGTCGGCCAGGGCTTTCGCCATCCGGCGTCCAAACCCTGGGCGGTGACAGGCCCAGCTGCTTGGGTCGTCTGGCTTGCCGCGGCCTTGCCAGTCGATGTTTGCAAAAATCAGGAACCGATCGCGGTGCTTTGTCCACAAATACTTTTTGTGCTGTTCTAGCTCTTCGCCTAGGCGGCCATCGAGGCTCACACAGACGGCAATGTTTTGTTGGTCCATGACCCGTACAAACTCGTCGAGTTGTTCCGGCACGCTATGCAACTTGTATCGCGGATGCACATGCACATCGACGACCGGAAATTTTGCTCGTGCCGGTAGGTGCTCGGGGAGCTTTAACATCGACTTGGGGCGAAACTGATCGAGGGCAAGCGACCGCCCGTCCTCGCCATTGAGCACTTCCTCGGCCCTCGCTGGAGCGGCAAATACGATAACGAGACAGAGTAAGAACAATATTTCCGCGCCTCTGCGAGATTCTTTTAACATGATCGTTCTCAAGCAAGCAATTTTTGCAGATGGAAATGAAACTTGCCAAGCTTGCCGCCGTAGTTGCCTGCGCCGATGGCGAGTACTCCTTTGCCGGCAGCCGTTCGGGCGGCCAAGATCGTCGCTTCGGCTACGGTTGGTTCGTCGACGCCATCGATCACGATTTCGTAGCAGCAGTTGGCTCCGTCGACCAATTCGCTTTCGACCCGACCACGCAAGGTAGGACAAAAAGCGTCGTTCGTCGAAGCGACCATTCCTTGGTAGGTCGAACCGACCTTCGAGCCGCTGCGCACCACTCCGCCGGGGAACGGGGCGATGATGCCTGGCATCACGGCCAAGGCTTCGCTGGCTCGTCGAGCGGCAGCAAGCGCAATCGCCTGGGTCTCGCCTTGCAAAATGATATTTCCACCGGCAACTCCTTTCGCGACGCCCAGCTTTTCTTCCAGCATAAATTCGCCGTCCATTACTGGGATGCGCCAATATCGGCGTCCGCCGAGCAGTTTGCTTTTCTGAAACCCATCGCCAAAGTACCGCAAGTGTTTGCCCAGCGGGAACGACTCCTCGGCCTCAGGCAGCCCATTAAAAACCGCCGTCGTGGGGCAAGTCATCAGACACTGCCCAACCCGGTTGGGTACCGCCTTGGCAAGCGCCTCGGCCGAGAAACCAAACGCGAGCACCGCCGCCCCTGGTCGGCCATCAGGCGTCTCGTCGACGCCGAGCATACGCTCGATTCCCATTTCAGCGTCACAGCCGATAACCGACGAGCCATAGCCGGTCGTTTCGCGCAGGGCGGCGTCGAGCCAATAGTCATCTATGGCCGTGACGAGAAACCGAACGAATCGCATACGAAATGCTTCGGCAAATGTATCGACAATCAGCGTAGGGCCAAGGTGCATAGCAGGTGAAGATGGGGCTTGAGTACAGGAACGCCAAGCCCCATCATCGCGATCCGACCTCTATTCAGCAAGGTCTACCTCGGGACAAGTTAGAAATCGCTTCCGCTGCTTCCCTCGATTTTGCTCTTCACTTTCCGAAGGTCTGCGAGAAGCTTTTCGATCTTTTGGTGAACTGAGTGAGTTTGCGTAACGACGAGCATTCCTGGCTTCATCAAATCAAGATCGCCCTCGCCCGTCTCGTTTTCTTGCCACGAGACATACTCGACACAACTGACGATTACATCTCGCAAGGGGCTGTAACAATTGGTCTTCGAGCCTCGACCATCAGTCCCTTCTCCGAAATGATCCAGGTCATCCACACGATAGACTTTCGTTTGAAGTGTCTCGTTGGCTCGGTCTTTCGTCGTAATCAACAGCACCTCGCGGTCGATGACATAGGTCAAATCTTCCAGGTCAGGCTGGCGGAGCATTAGATCCAATGCGGAGCGAAGTGAAATGTATTTCAAGCGAGCCGTAATCTCGGTACCCACACTGATCGCAACTTCGTCGAGCGCCGCAGTATCAAAGAGTATCGGAATCTCATATTCTTTTTGTAAGTGATCGACAACGTCTTGAAGCGGCGTGTCGACAAAATCAAGCGGGGCCTTTAGCTGCTTATCAAGAACCGCATCGATCCGATCTTCGGCACGCTGCACCGCGTTCGCGACCTGAGTCGCCTGCGTGGCAACTGGCCCGCTAGCTTCCTCCTGGGCACCAAGCCGATCACTCAGCACCAGCCCCACCACGGTCAACAGTCCACAACCTACAACCAACGAAATTCGCGACATAGCAATCTCCTCTTGTTCCAAAAGATGACAAGAAACGTGCGCCGAGATGGTTCCGAACATCCCAAGCAGAATAGCGAACCCGCAGTTTACCCCCAGGCCGCTGTTTTTTGCAAAGGCAATCGCGAAAGCGGCTAGGAAAGGTCAAACAAAGCTTACCTATCGCTGCTTTTTCGAGCCCGCCAGTAGCCAGGCCGCCTTTTAAGATGGGCTACCGCCAAGCCTACGATTCGCTGGTCGCCACGGATCACCTTTTCAGCTTCCTCGGCAGGGACGGTCTCAACACGGCCTTGCTGGATGTCGTCGATGCGGCGTTCTATTTCGTGATTCCACGCCGATTCGATTTCTGAGGAGGGATCGGCAACGCATTGCTCGCCCTCCTCAAGAGGCACGCTTACCAATAATGCGTCTGCGATTACAACTCGTTCCTCGGGAGACAACCGCAAGGCCGAGGCAAGAATCTGTTGGGTGGTTTGATTGGTATCCATAAATGTTTTCCCTGACTCTACTCCATTTTATCATAACTTCCTGAGTCGAGTCAAAAAACAAATGCGACCGCCCGAGGGCGGCCGCATAAGGGGGGAGGGAGGAGATACCCCGACCCGGCAGAGCTACACACTCTGCCGAGCCGTACGCTTGCTAAGCGGTCTTGCCGATCGAGCGGACAAAGCGTCCGCCGCTCGTGTATCGGCCTGTTCGATTAAATTGACACCAGGTGAGGTCTACTTCCACAGCAATGCGACCCAGCCGTGGGCTCTCGACCAGCAGCATGGCCCGTCGGGCGTTGAGCGGAGAGCGATGGTGAAATGTAATTCCCCGCTCGTCGAATTCTTTGACCTCGATCGAATGGGGAGTCTCTAATTGGCCCTGTTCGTTGAGCGGCCTAAGACTTGTGCGAACCAGTTGATTCGTAGGAACCTCAGGATTCCAGAGTTGTGTAAGCTTTGAAGAGGTCATCGTGCTGGACCTTTCTATTCAAGTAAGGAGTTTCGCCATGAATAGGCGAAAGGTTCTTGGTCGCCTACTGAGCAGGACAATTTTCCTGCCAGAAGGGTTCGTACCTTACACACCGATTTGAGAATCAAAGAAGCCGAGCGCAGAAGCAAATAGGATCGGTGTAAGCGTTTCGTTTTATTTTCGAGCGAATTTTCCGAGTGAATTTTTCAAGCGGAGACTGAGGAGACTCGCTGCCAACAAGTGGCAGCCTCTTACAAAACAACTCTACACGCTAATAAGCCACAGGTTGATATTTCTTCACAGAAAGAGGGAAGAAACTCCTGCAAGCCAGCTAAAGAATCGGCAGGAGCCGGAGAGTTTAACTGAGACGTCGGTTTTCACACCAGAAAAAATAGTAACCGTTCGCGAAAAAGGCAAAGGATTTTCAACCACAAGGCCTAGTGCTTTGTCAGAGGCTAATTTTCGAGTGTGAGATGCCTTGTCAAATCCATTGCCTTAAAGCGGGTTTGTTTTGACAGGATAAAACAGGATGGACGGGACCATTCGGTCGAATTCCTGTTCGTCGGTTAAAAATCGTGGCACTCTTCAAACAGTTTTGCTATTTTCGACTTGGATTAAAAGGATTTGAAACACGGAGGACACGGAGTTTTTCAACCTTTTTTCTGAACCGTTTTTATCGAAAAGGGATAAACGAGTGCTTTGTAATGAATGAAAATCGAGGTTCAAGACATTGGAACTACTTGCTGACAAATAACTTCGAGTGTCTCGCATCTCAATTCTAAGCGTTGTCACAGCACCAGTTTCTTTCTCGGTGTTCTCTGTGCCTCCGTGTTTCTTTTTTTCCCCATGAACGGTTACAAGAAAAGAGCCCGGTAGCCTGAAGCCTCTCTCCTACTCAAGCTCTGCCAACGCCTCGAGCACTTTTTCGTCGTGCCCGTCGACCTTCACGCGTTTCCAGACCTTGGCGACTTTTCCAGCTGCGTCGATTAAAAAGGTGCTCCGCTGGATGCCCATCGATTTTTTGCCGTACATGTTTTTTTCGCGCCACGCGCCGTACTTGTCGGCGATTTTGTGGTCGTGGTCAGCCAGCAGGAGGAAATTCAGCTTGTATTTATCCCGAAATTTGACATGGCTCTCTACTCCATCCGGGCTGAGTCCAAATACTTTTGCCCCTAGTTTCTTGAGGGCTGCCTTTTGGTCGCGGAAGGCGCAGGCCTCGCGGGTGCAGCCAGGGGTGTCGTCTTTGGGATAGAAATAGAGCACAACGGGCCCCCCTAGTAGCTCTGAGAGGCGAACCTTCGTGCCATCGTCGGCGTCCAGTGTAAAGGCAGGGGCCTTCTGGCCCGGCTCAATCCAGTCGTTCATTGCGTCTACCTGCATGGTAAAAGGGTGTAAGTGGCTACCATTGTATTGCGGACCTGCCGTGGGGGAAGCACTCGCGTTTCGACAACTTCAACTTTTGGCAAGGACAAAGCACTAGCGAGTAGCGGTATGCCATGGGTAGAATAGTAGGCTTTCACAGCCCTTTCACCGAAGAAACCCCGTGAGCCCTGTTATTACCGAATCGACGTCCACTCCTGAACAGACCGCCGACCGCAGCTTGCAGCTGGCGCTTGCCGCCGCGCGCACCGCCGAAGAAAACCGAGGCCAGGATGTCGTCGTGCTCGACATGCGCGGTATCACCCCGATTTTTGATTACTTCGTTCTCACGACGGGCAACAGTCGCCGGCAGCTTCATGCCATCAGCGAAGAAATTGACCATTGCCTGGAAGACGATCTCGGCGATAGCCGAATGGGCATCGAAGGCTACAACGAAAGCCGCTGGATCTTGCTCGACTACGGCACGGTTGTTATCCATATCTTCGATGAGGAAATGCGAGAGTACTACGCACTCGAAGACTTTTGGAGCGGAGCCCAACGAGTCGCGTTGCCTTGGAAGAGCGACCAAGAGCTCGCGACCGATCAAGAACCCGCGACCGAATAGGAACGAGCCAACCTTTTCGCAATTTTCGCGTTCTTTCGCGAGCACTATTCCCTTCTCAACGCTCTTTGTTGACTTTCCATGAACTTACTTGCAGACCTTCGTCGCCGTTTTCGTATCGCACTCGAATTGCTTGACACGGGCGCTGGCGAAGTAGCAGACATGGTGCTGCCCAGCAAAGATCCCAAATTTGGCGACTACCAAGCCAACTGCGCCATGCCGCTTGGCAAACGTCTTGGTCGTCCTCCGCGAGAAATTGCTCAGGAAATTGTCGATCGACTCGACGTTGCCGATTTGTGCGATCCGCCCGAGATTGCAGGCCCTGGCTTCATCAACTTGCGTATCAAAGACGATTGGCTGCTCAAAAATCTTTCGCAGAAGGTCCCCGATCAAACCCAGCTCGGCGTGGTGCCGACCGAGCAGCCGCGGACTTTTGTGATCGATTTTTCTTCGCCCAATGTTGCCAAGCCGATGCACGTCGGCCATATCCGATCGACCGTCATCGGCGACGCCCTTTGTCGCATCTTGCGACAGTTGGGGCATCGCGTGATCAGCGACAACCACATTGGCGACTGGGGCACTCAGTTCGGCATGATTATTTACGGCTATAAAAATTTTGCCGACGACCAGGCATTTGAAAAAGACACGGTTGGAGAGCTGAGCCGGCTCTACAAGCTGGTCAACCAACTGGTCGAGTATCACGTGATCCGCGAGAAAAAAATTCCCGCTATTGAGCAACAAATCGTTGAACTGGCTGCTCGGCTTGAGCAAATGCACGATGCGACCGAGCTTGAGGATCCCAAAGATCGCAAGAAAGCCGACAAGCGTCATCGGCAAGCCGAAGGACAATTGGTCGAATTAAGAGCTACCCTCGACAGCTTGCGAAACCATCTTTCCGCTGTCGAAAACGATTCGCTGCTTGGCCCCTTGGCCAGCGAACACGCCCAAATTGGTTCTGCTGTCTTGGCCGAGACCGCCGCCTTGCATGCAGGCGACCAAACCAATCAATCGCTTTGGGATCGCTTCCTACCCGCTTGCCTAGAAAGCATTGACGAAACTTATCAGCGTTTGAACGTAACCTTCGACCACGCCCTCGGCGAAAGCTTCTATCACGACCGGTTGGCCGGCGTCGTCGAAGACCTGACCGAGCGTGGCCTGGTTCGCGAAAGCGAAGGGGCGAAGTGCGTTTTTCTGAAAGACGACGACGCCCCGTTTATCGTTCAAAAAAAGGACGGTGCATTTCTCTACGCCACTACCGATTTGGCGACCGTCGAGTACCGGATGAGCGAGTGGACGCCCGACGCAATGATTTATGTCGTCGACCATCGGCAATCGTTTCACTTCAAGCAACTTTTCGAGACCGTTAAACTTTGGGGCTACGGGGACGTTCAGCTTGAGCACGTCAGCTTTGGCACGGTGCTTGGCGAAGATGGACGGCCCTACAAAACACGTTCTGGCACAGCCGTCGGCTTGGGCGGGTTGTTGGACGAAGCCGTCGAGCGAGCGCTAAAAATCGTCTGCGAAAACGACGATGCCCGCGACACCCCCTTGCTCTCCCAAGAACAGCGTCAGACGAATGCCGAACGAATCGGAATCGGCGCGATCAAGTATGCCGACTTAGCTCACAATCGCACGAGCGATTACGTCTTTAGCTACGACAAAATGCTCGCCATGAATGGCAACACGGCAGCCTACATGCAGTACAGCTATGCCCGTGTGCGAAGCATTTTTGGTAAAGGCGACATCGACATCGACTCCCTGCGAAGCAGTGGCTCGCCTTTGCAACTCACCCACCCGTCCGAACGGGCGCTTGCCCTGGCACTTTTGCAATTGAGCGAGACTCTTCAGCGAGTTGCCACCGATTTTCGCCCCAACCATCTCACGGCCTATCTTTTCGAGCTGGCAAGCGCCTACTCAAGCTTCTTCGAGCACTGCCCTGTCCTCAAAGCCGAAGACGCTGGGCTGCGTAACAGCCGGCTACTTCTCTGCGACCTGACCGCCCGCACAATTGCCCGAGGGCTGAACTTGCTTGGCATCGAAGTGGTAGAGCGGATGTAGCGAGGATGTGGTAGAGCGGATGTAGCGAGTTGAACCCACCGACTCGTACCTACGCGTTTTGGCCATTCTCGCCAGGGGTTTCGGCCGCAAACTTTCCAAACACCATGCGTCCGGCGCTGGTTTGCAGGACGCTTGTTACGTCGGCCAAGATGGTCTGGTTGACATAGTCGCGACCGCCTTCGATGACGACCATGGTGCCGTCTTCCAAGTATCCGACTCCTTGTCGCGCCTCTTCGCCGACTTTGACGATCTGTACTTCAAACGATTCGCCAGGAAGAAAAACAGGTTTCAGCGAATTGGAAAGATCGTTGAGGTTGATTACCCCAACGTCATGGAGCTTGGCCACTTTGTTCAGGTTGTAATCGTTGGTTACGACCTTGCCTTCCAAATGCTTGGCCAGCAGAACCAGCTTCTGATCGACCGGTTGGCCTGCGAATTCAGGAAGTTCCCGGTCGTAGACTTGCATGTCGACTTTAGGATCTGCCCGAAGCCGATTCAGGATATCTAGCCCGCGGCGTCCACGGCTGCGCCGCAAGCGATCGTTCGAGTCGGCAATGGCTTGCAGTTCGGCAATGACAAACTGGGGCATGATCAGCTGGTTGTCGATGACTCGTGTCTCGATCACATCGGCGATCCGCCCGTCAATCACGACGCTCGTATCCAGCACATAAGGCTTGAGGCCTTTAATTTCTTTGGCGAATTCGACATAGGGAATGATAAACCGGAAGTCGTCCTTCGTTTGCAAAAGCACGCTCACGCACGAGTAGCAAACTACCGTTGCCATGGCGAGCAACAACCAGTCGGCAAGCCATTTTGGCTCGGTGGGCAAAATCGGAGAAATCGCAGTCTTTAAGACGTAGGTTAGAAACAAACCGATGATCAGACCGAAGTAAAAGGCCGTAATCGTGCCGAGCTGTTTTTGCCGAGTGAATATGTCGGCCGCCAGGACGCCCCCCGCGACGACAAGGACGCCCACAAACGCTACCCAGGGCAGCCAAGCCCGATCGCTAGCAAGTTCATCTGCCTGCACAAACTGGAAGCCCAGAGTGATGGCCATCATCGCGAAAACACAGCGGAGAATTACTAGAGCCACGGTTTCAGTACAATCTCAAGAAATAAACGGAAAGCCGCAGCTGCGGCTAAGCCCCAGCAGCAAATAAGAACAAATCCCCCAAACAACCATTCTAACATCGACGCAAGCCAAAGTCAGCCCTCGACTTGGGGAGAATCTCGATAACCCAGGGGCATGGGGATTCTCGAAGGACAGGGGGAATCTGTCCTGGTATTGAGGGCTGGGGGACTTTTCTCGAAGCTTTTTGGCCGAAGGCCATATTCCCACCTCCTCGGCAGCGCCATTGAGGCGGTGATGACCTTCGGCCAAAAGTGGAAGATATCTATCGCTTCTTTTTCCCCCTTGTTTTTGGAACTACTGAGACTTAAATATGGATACCAACAATCCACCTTCCTTTCGAGCGACTACGTAAATGAAATACGCGATCTGCAACGAGACTTTTCAAAATCAACCCTTCGATCAGGCATGGGCTCTCTCGCGAGAGATTGGCTATACCGGCATTGAGATTGCTCCGTTTACTTTGCTGCCTGAAGCAGACAGGTTTGACGTGCGGGAAGTTTCGGCCGACAAACGAGCAGAAGTCAAACAGCAGGCCGCAGACGCAGGCCTTGAGGTTGTGGGCTTGCACTGGCTTCTCGCTAAATCTGAAGGGACTTACCTCACCAGTCCCGAGAAGGCCGTTCGAGACGAGACGGTCGAGTACTTCAAAGCCCTCTCGCAACTTTGCGCCGACTTGGCTGGCAAGGTGATGGTGTTGGGTTCGCCGCAACAACGCAACCTGCTACCAGGCATCACTTACGACCAGGCCGAGCAATATGCTGCTGAAGTGCTTCGCCAAGTGATGCCAACGCTAGCCGATCTCGATCTTACGCTAGCGCTCGAGCCGCTCTCGCCCGCGGAAGGCGACTTCTTGCTCACTGCGGAATCGGCTATCCGGCTTGCCGAGATGATCGATTCTCCCCACTGCAAGCTGCACCTCGACGTAAAAGCGATGAGCAGCGAGCAGAAATCGATTCCCGATATCATTCGCGATAGCAAAGACTGGACCGTACACTTCCACGCCAACGACCCGAACCTCAGCGGCCCCGGGATGGGCGACATGGACTTTGGTCCCATCTTTGCGGCTCTCAAAGAAACCGGTTACGACGATTGGGTCTCGGTCGAAGTTTTCAACTACAAACCGAGCCCTAAAGAAATTGCCCAGCAAAGCATGGAGTACATGCAGAAAATCTGTGCCGACCTTGGGTAAAACGGAATAAAGAATAGAACGCGGATGGAATGTGGATTATCGCAGGTACGAAAGAAAAAGTCGTACCGCGAGAAAGCTTCTTTCCCTTGTTTTTGAATCGGAGAAATCCGCTGAATCGGTGTTTATCCGCGTCCTATTTCTTAGGATTGTGGGCAATCAAACCACCTTCGACTTGCCGGGCACGGGCACAGGGTACTTCCCTTTGGCGTTCGGCATTACTGGCGAATCAGCTGCGAAGTCGTACTTGGCTGGCGAAAGGTCGATCTGAGAATTGATGGCCTCGTCCCAGGCCACGATCTTACCTGAGTAAGTCGCCATTCGGCCGAGAATCGAAGTCATCGTGCTGCGGGCACCGTTATCGGCTTCGTTGTATTTATCTCCGCGCCGTATTGCGGCAAACATGTCGTGGTGTTCTTGCTGGTAAGGGTCAACCCGCTTTCCCTCGTACTTCCAATTGCCACCAGTTTCTGGTGAAATTTCGTAATCTCCAATGTGAGATTTGCCAGCAGTTCCGATGGCATACTCGTCGACTTTGCTCGCACAGCCGGGGATGTGTCGGCATTGGCTCATCATGGTCGAACCATCGGCATAGGTGAATTCAACGAAGTGGTGGTCAAAAATTTGCCCATGATCTTTACCTTTGCGAACCTGTCGTCCGCCCATTCCGCTTGCTGTCACAGGATAAGCATCTTTGAGCCAATTGCTGACATCCAGGTTGTGAATATGTTGCTCGTTAATATGATCGCCGCATAGCCAGTTGAAGTAGTACCAATTGTTCACTTGGTATTCCATTTCGGTAGGTTTATGGCCATAGGCCGAAGCGAAATCAGCTCGCGTACGAACCCAGACTCCCGCACCATTCCAGTAAACCTTGGTCATCAGGATTTCGCCAATCGCACCATCCTTGAGACGTTTAATGGTATCGATATAACCCTGCTGGTGGTGCCGTTGCAAACCAACCCCCACGGCAAGCCCTTTTTTCTTTGCCTCTTCGTTAGCTGCCAACACGCGGCGCACGCCTGGGGCATCTACCGCAAGTGGCTTTTCCATGAAAACGTGCTTGTCCGCTGCAATTGCTGCCTCGAACTGCAAGGGGCGAAACCCTGGAGGAGCCGCAAAGATTACCAAATCGACTCCGCTGTCGATTGCCTTTTGATAGGCATCGAAGCCCGCAAACTGGCGCTCCGGCGGTACGTCAATGGCCGCAGTCAAGGCGTTTGGTTGTTCTGCGGCTTGGTCTTCCTCAAGGTCTCGTTCTAACCTTTGTAGAGTATTGGTGACCTTGGGCAAGAATGCGTCTGCCATCGCCCAAAGTTTCACCTTGCCTTCGGTCCGCAAGGCTTGGGCCGCGGCACCCGTTCCGCGGCCTCCACAGCCGACGAGCGCTATCTTGATTTCATCATCGCCAGAAATATGGGCGGCACGAGCAAGGCTCGCCCCCGAGGCCAAGGCTGCGCTGCTGACAACCAGGGCCGAAGTCTTTACAAATTCTCTACGCGATGGATTTTCTTTCGTCTTTGAATTTTTTGGCAAGCTCATGTTTCTTCCAATCGTCGAGTCTATGGTCGAAGGAAAAGACAGCCTCTCAAAAATCCTCCTTGGGGCAACTCGGAGTAAAAGGCATGTTCGTTTGAATCGCTATCGTACTACAAAACGTGGCAGCCATCAAATTCGATCGGTCCTGGCTTTGGGGGCTGCAAAAATTGCGTTTACTATTCATCTAAGTCCTGGGAACGAAGCTCCTTGATTGCAGCAGGCAACCGAGGGTCAGCCGGACTTTGCGACGCTCGACCTTCGGTCAACCGATCGGCCACGTCCTGGCGAATTCGGTCGATATCGGCTTCCCAGACTTTTTTCTTAGTTTCTGCGTCGAGCGGCAGCAAAGGCCGGATGATCCGAAAGCCGACTCCCATTGAGGGCTCTTCCGTAAACCACCAGGGGCTTTTGGGCCGGTTTGGGTCTGACATATTCCAATCGGGATCGTCCGACTTATAGCGGGCAGCACTCCGGCAGCTTGTCGGCTCATCAAGCCAACTACCACCGCGGATCGAACGGGGGAAAAGCCGCGTCGGCCATAAAATGGCCTCCTTGCTGTCGATCAACTTGCCCTTGAGCTGCTCGTAATGTTTCGCATCATATTGATCAAGCACCCACTCCGACGCATTGCCATGCATGTCGTGCAAGCCCCAAGCATTTGGCCGCTTGCTACCCACGGTATGCGTTAGCTCATCCGAATTGCCTTCGTGCCAAGCATAGTTGTCGATCGCATCGGAGTCGCCGCTAAACGAGAATGGCGTGGTGGTCCCCGCTCGTGCGGCATATTCCCATTCCGCCTCGGTTGGCAATCGGTAATCGATTCCCGAAATCCCGCTAAGCCACTTTGTATACTGCTTGGCTGCAAATTGAGTCATCGTCACGGCCGGCTGATCCGGTTCATCGCCTGCTGTGTAAGTCGTATCGGAGTCGTAAATCGGCGTAGGCGATGTCACGGCATCGACCTCCATCGATTCTTGCGCCAGATATGCCTTTACTGCCGGCAAGTCTTTCGCTTCTTCTTGATCGAATCGCATTTCCTTCAATCGTTTGTAACCCAGATACATATCCATAAACTCCTGGTACTCTGCCCAAGTCACTTCGCAACGCCCCATCCAAAAAGGCGCCACTCGGACACGTACCTGCGGCCCTTCGTCAGCCTGGCGTTCCGGCTCGTCGTTCGGACTTCCCAAAAGAAATTCGCCCCCGGCGATTGGCAGCATCGTAAACGAAACCTGAGTGCCTGGAATTTGTTCGGTATATTCCGTCATATAGCCTTCAGCAAAAGGAACCGAATGCCCCGCCTCGGGTTTTTGCTTGACGACTCCAATCGCAGGCGTAGGCTCAATCGCATTGGAAGGATCGAGAAAGAGTGTAAACGAACCAATGACAAACAGTGCTACAAAAAGTTGTTTCAACATGTGATGCAAAGTCCTGTTCAAAATGATATTCTCATCTGCCAGCGGAAGCCGCCGGCTAACTTTTCGATGTAAAAACCCTATTTCCCTTCGAGCCTCGCCCCAATCGCTACCAACACCTCCTCATCACTAGGCAGTTGGCTTTGTAGTACCGGTCGCAAGGGAATCGGCACTTCATCCATACGGTACGCCGTTCCTGCTCGGTGGATACCATAGGTGGCCGTTTTTACGTACACGTTACTCTCAAGCCTATTTGAGGCTTTCTGGTTATCCAAGACAATCGTAGGCACCCGGCTCAAATGCCGCTGGGCAGCTTCCGAGAGATTCGACGCTCCCTCGCTTCCAACCAGCAGCACCGCGTCTACTTCGCCCTGCTCAAGCAGCTCGTTCGCGGTGTACTCTCCGGGGTTATATCGCGGATAACCTCGAGAAAAGTTCACACTAAAAGGATATCCGGTCTGCCAGCACAACACGCTAGCAGTTCCTGCGACATCGCCGGGAATTTGCATCCGCCGGGCAATCCATCGCGTATGGCCGTTTAGGTCGGTCACCAGTCGTAGTAAAGCTTCGACACTGGCATGGGGCACCGAAGTTTCCGTCAACCCGAGGCCAAAAAAGACGGCCCCATATCGACAAGTTTTCATTACCTCGACCAATTCAAGCAACTGCTCGCGAGGCACTCCCCCAATCGAATCCGCTTCAAGCGGTTCTCCCTTCAAAATCATGCGCAGAGCACAAAGCACTTCGAAATCGGTTCCAGGTTCCACTTGAATGAAACGATCTGCAATCTCCGCAGTCGTGGTGCGATTGATGTCGACCACCACGACGTGCCGATCGCTACGTCCCCCTGGCACAAACATGCCGCTCGCCTCGACACAGCGTTCCATATGCCGTGGGTGGCTCTCTAGCGGATTGCTGCCCCAATAGAGGACCAGATCGGCTCGATTCTTCACCTCACCCAACGAAGCGGTACTTTCGCCAACTGACTGGACCGCGATAATCGACGGTGCGTGGCCCGTCGATGCTGTCGTGTCGAGGGTCGAACCCAGCTGGTCAGCCAACCGACATGCCGCTCGCAGGCCGGGAGTGCTGCTCGTCGACAATCCATAAATAAGAGGAGCACGGCTGTTTTGCAAAATGTCGGATGCTGCGGCGACCGCTTCTTCCATCGCCGCCGAAGCACCCTCGACCACGATCTCACCGTCTTCGTCAGCCGATTGATCGAGCAACCACGATTCGCTCAAAAAGCAGGCACGCTCGACCGCCGTAACATGTCCGTCGTCGACCTGTAATGAGAGGTCGTCACAGACGCAACCACAGACGGTGCAAGCAACATTTTCAAACAGTTGAGTCACAAAAAATCGAACCACGCAAGGGCAGGGGAGGGTAGGAGGGGAAACCGCATTGTACCTCACTCTGATCGTGTTGCCCACCGACTTCGCTCTACAGCGCTAAGCCATTGGAACCACAACGGCACGACGAACACTACGCCCTCGTGAAAAATACAGGACAAACGAATTATGCAACGGCGTTTTGTAGAGTCGGAATTTTCAGAAAACAACAGGCCAATTTGTTGATCGAGGAAAAGTTATTGCAACCGTTCATGAAAAAAAACAGGAAAAATAAACACAGAGGACGGAGAACACTGAGAAAGAAGTGGATGTTTTGTCATGCTTCGGTATTCCAAGGGGTGTCGAAGCATGAGTTAAGTGAACCCCCAGTATTCCTAGCTCTATTTCGTTCTGCCCGTCAAGTCTGGGCCACCTCAGTTTGAGGTGGCGTTGTAGAATTAGGCTTTGTTTCAAAACCCCTATTCCTCGCTAGAGATTCACTTACGCATGTCGTAATATAGTGGAATGTCAACTCCGCCTTGCCCACATCCAAATGCTGACGTCCGCATGCGCGGGTTTTCTGAACGTGCTTCTGTCGAGCAAGCTCTCGCCTGGCTCGATAACGAACTCGACAAGCTGGGCCAGCTCTCAAGCGAATCGGTTGCGCTCAGCCAAGCGGCTGGTCGAGTCCTTTTCGAAGACGTTACGAGCAAGGTCAACGTCCCCGACTTCAACCGAGCCATGATGGACGGATTCGGCGTGCTTGCCTCAGACCTTCAAGGCGCCTCTCCCGAGAATCCCCTCGCGCTGAATGTTGTCGGCGAATGCCTGCCGGGGCAAATCTTTCCCGAAGCAATTTCTGCTGGGCAAGCAGTGAAAATCATGACAGGCGCTCCCCTTCCGCTGGGAGTTGATGCCGTGTTGCCTGTCGAAAAAACGATGTCCCGTGGCTCTACGCTATTTGCCCTTGCTGAACTAGAACAGGGCAAAAATTTTGGTACCGTCGCCGAGGATATTTGCAGCGGAGAGGTCGTCCTTCATGCCGGTCGCATTTTGCGACCTCAAGATCTAGGCGTTCTTTCGTCTATTGGCCATGGGAGCGTTTCGGTCATACGCCAGCCCAAAGTTCGCATCGTCGTTACGGGTGACGAACTCCTGCCTGCTGGGGCGGTGCCTGCTGGCTGCCAGATTGTCGACGCCAACGGGCCGATGCTTGCGGCGCTTGTCCATCGCGACTCGGGCATCGCCAACCACCCTGGCATCGTTGCCGACAATCGCGAAGCAATTCTCGAGGCGTTGCGCGACGAAGTTGATGTGGTGCTGGTCTCTGGCGGATCGAGCGTCGGACAAGAAGATCATGTTCCCACCTTGTTGGCAGAGCACGGCGACCTCGCGATTCATGGTATCGCGATGCGGCCGGCCGGACCACTCGGAATGGGACGGCTCGACGGTCGACTCGTTTTTCTGCTTCCCGGTAACCCCGTTGCTTGCCTATGGGGCTACGATCTTTTTGCAGGCCGCGCCATTCGTCGGCTTGGCGGCAAGTCGCCTGAATGGCCTTATCGGAAAATTTCAGCGTGTTTGTCGTCCGGCATAAAATCGCCTACGGGTCGGCTCGACTACGTTCGCATAAAGTATGTTTGCAGAAAGCTCGAAGACAAACAGGTCGAACCTCTTGCCCGTAGCGGAGCCTCCGTGCTTAGCTCCACGACTCGCGCCGCAGGATTTATTGTTGTCCCTGCCGAGAGCCCTGGCTTAGATGCGGGCTCGGAAGTCGACGTTTTTCTTTACGACTAAGAATCGTGTTACGCCCCGCCGGTCCTTCGGACAAAGATTTCTCCCTTGCCCAGCGCTACCAAGTCGCCACTGAATACCTCGAAGGCCTCATCCAAACCGCTCGTGTCGGCTGCGAACCCCTGGTTACGCAAATGTTTCAACATCAATGGCAACACTTGCAATCGCGACGTGCAAGCATAGCGAAAAGATGGCAACATGGCTGGTGGGTTAGGTCCCAGTAGCCCCAACGTGCCCCGACGCATTCCAGCGCCTGGCCGAATGCCACACTCGCCAAACACGAGCACCGTGCCGGCAATCATGTTGAATCCCAGCATGTCTCCTGCTCGCCCGCCAATCGCAATCATTCCGCGTCGCATCGTTAGTCCGATCTCGTTGCCCGCATCGCCCTCAATCAAAATCGTCCCGCCCGTCATTCCTTTTGGCGAGCCTCGATAGGCCGAGCCAACCAGATGTCCGGCATTGCCCTGCACATGAATCAAGCCGTCACGCATCTCGGCGCCAACCCAACCGCCCGCATCGCCCTCAACACGAATCTCGCCACCGCACATCTCGGCGCCAATATGTCGCCCGCCAGAACCGTGAATATAAATCTCTCCTTCACGCATCTGGGCGCCAATCCAATGAACCCCCGATAAATTTCCCTCAAAGTCAAACCGCAAGTCACTCGGATCGCCCTTTATCTGAAACATCTTGGCCAGGGGCAACTTTTCGTTGCCATGAAAAATTTCAAACTGTTCGATCTCAGCAAGCGATTTTCCTTGGGCCCAGCTAGGCGTGAATCCTTCGATTTCAACAGGAACCGAAGTTTGGCCGGTGTAAGTAAGTGTAAGAGCCATGCTATGATGAGAATTGCAAAAAAGAACCGAAGACAGTCGCGACCTAACAGGTCGCCGGAGCTAACAACAGTTTACCGGGAGTCGAAGCCCTATGCGAGGTGCGATTATTCTATGTGGAGGCAAATCTTCGCGTATGGGGCTGCCGAAAACCAAGTTGCCTTTCGGCGACGAACTCATGCTGCAACGCGTCGTACGTCTTGTGAGCGAAGTCCCGCGTCTAGAGCACCTCGTTGTCGTAGCTGCTGAAGAACAAGAGCTGCCTCCGCTGCCTGCCGACGTACAAATTGCCCGCGACGCCCAACCAGACCGTGGCCCGCTTGAAGGCCTCGCAGCAGGCCTCGCCGCGTTGGCAACAACTTGCGAAGCCGTCTACGCCACCGGTTGCGATGTTCCGCTGCTCGTCCCCGCGTTTGTCGAACAGATGTTCGAGTTTCTCGGCGATCACAAAATTGTCGTCCCGAAAGAGGGGGGATTCTATCATCCGCTCGCAGCCGTTTACCGAACCTCGGTGCTCGCCAAAGTCCAGCAACTCCTCAATGCCGATCGAAGGCAGCTTTTTTCCCTGTTCGAGCAAGTCGACACTCGCGAAGTCTCGATCGACGAGTTACGAACCGTTGATCCCCGCCTTCTTTCGCTGACCAACCTCAACACGCCAGACGATTACCACAACGCGCTGCGCAGTCAGAGCCTCGGCCGCTAGAGACAAAGCACTAGTAGTCTACCGTAGCTCAATTTTCGAGTTGGGTGCCACTGCTGGCTTGTCCAGCAGTGCGAAGCGGGTACCAGGCGTCCACTGCTGGACAAGCCAGCAGTGGCACCCGAAAACCAAGCAGCTGTGGAATACTAGAAAACGGTGTTATACGGTTTCGATGATCTCGGGGTCGTGTAAATAGCTCGCATCTACCGGGTAGTTTTGCCATTGGATTGAGTAATACTTCTCAAACCACTCTTGGATATCTGTTTCAACTTCGACATCGTACGACGGCGCTACGTGCAGCGTTTTGCCAATTCGCGAGTCTCGTACTTCACCTTGCTCAACAATTACTTCGCCCGACTTGATGACCAATCGTGGCATCTCGAACATGGTCTCTTTGTTCTCGTGTGGCGTGTAAACCGTGATGTCGGCATCTGCGCCAGGGCCAAGGTGGCCCTTGTTCAACAGGCTTAGAATTCGAGCCGGGCCAGCCCGTGTGATAATTGCAATTTCGTTGAGCGTGTATTCTCGTTGCAAATCGACAAGGGTCGAGCGTTTGCCAATTAACGGGTGGCAAGTTTTGAGCACATCTTGCCGATAGGTTCGGTCCATCAGAAAGCGAATGATCTGCGGATAAGCCAAGAACGATCCTCCGTTGGGATGATCGGTACTCATCACCACTTGCCAGGGATTTTCGACCAGCAAATACCATTCGAGCCCAATCGCCCACTGCAACGCATGTACTAGCGACTTGTTTTTGTACTTGATGGGCGTGATGCCGCAGCCGGCTTCCATTTCGGTATCGCAACTAAACCATTTCGCGCCGTAGATATTGGAGAGGAAGTAGCCGAGCGGCCCATCGCCGGTCATGCTCGTCGTCTCGCCAAAGAGCACTTGGCCTACGTCGACGGTGATATTTGGGTGCGAATTCACATAGTCGGATAGTTCGACGACTTTGCTATTAAAAGTATTCTCATCTCCTTCGCCGCCCCCATAGCTATGAAACTGAATATGCGTCAAATGTCCTCGGCGTCCTTCGAGCGATCGCATCGTCTCGAGCGTGGTTTCCCAATTGCCGGGCATCCCCAAATTGTTGCAGTGAATATGAACCGGGTGCGGTAGCCCAAGCTCCTGTGCCGCTTGGGCCACCTGGCTAATAATCTGTCGCGGTGTGACCTCAAAGTGGTCGATCACCGTATCAAGTCCCGAAACGTTTCCTGCCTGCTGGTGCTTCCAAACTTCAACTCCGCCCGGATTGACCAACTTCGGTGCGTACCCTTTGGTCGCGGTCAAAAGCCAAGCGATAAAGGCTTT
This sequence comes from Planctomycetota bacterium, assembly GCA_024278955.1. Taxonomy (GTDB): domain Bacteria; phylum Planctomycetota; class Planctomycetia; order Pirellulales; family Lacipirellulaceae; genus Bythopirellula. The sequence goes on from JAJRSE010000002.1 coordinate 199,976, forward strand.
TAGTTTTTGCGGCTCATTCTTCTGAATCGATTGCATCACATAGTGATTGTTGCCCATCAGCACATAAAAACCCTTGTCTAAACAGGGCGTGTCATCGAACTCTTCATGTGCATGTCGAGCACCGAGCGGCGGAATTGCCGCGTCGAAGGCGGTTGTGTAACCCATGCCGGCATACTTGTAACCGGTGGCAAACGTGCTGGGCACACTGCCCATCGTGCCGCTACGTGTTACGTCGGTACGATGGATCACTTCGGACTTTCGTTTTTCCTCCGGCCGCATTTTCCGGGCCGTGTTGACTTTTGGCCCTGCAATATGGCAATGCATATCAATGCCGCCGGGCATCACAACCAACCCCTCTGCGTCGATTGTCCGCGTGGGCTTGGTGCTCAGATCTTTCGGGGCAGCAATAATTCGCCCGCCCTCGATCCAAATGTCACGCACCTCGCCGTCGATTCCATTGGCCGGATCGTGGAGGGTGCCGTTCGAGATTTTGATCAAATCGTCGGTCATAAAAAATTCTCAGCAGAGAGATCGAGGACGCAGAGTCGTTGAAAGGTAACAGAAAAAAACGTTCCTTAGAACTTTATTTTTTCGGCGTCGCTGCGAGATTTATTCAATGGAAAACTAGTTGGAAGGTGCCGTGAATTGCCTTTACCGATTGTCTGGAATCGCTAGCACTTCAGAATCACACGAAAGCGGGGATCCAAAGGCTGGCCATGGCAAGATACCCAGGGCACGAAAAAAGAGAAAATCTCGCTCGTTGCTGTTGTACCGCAGCAACGGACGACGGGAGCCGAGGCTCCAGTTTTATTGGCAGGAAATCGCCAAGCTTCTATTATGTCGGCTAACAGCCCTGCGCTCAACCTTCTAAGCGGAGCTAGCAGGGCGATTGCCTCGTCGTTTTCTTTGAACCACCAAGGGGCCGCCAAAAGGAATGAAAAACAAGAAGGTTCTTACCTTCGTCGGCGAAAAGCGGTTCCATACAGGGCCGCACAACTCACAAGCAACAGCAGCGTGCTAGGCTCTGGCACCGCCTGCATTGCGACGTCAAGCTGGTAAAACTGCGCCGCATTTTGTGCTCCAGTGATTCTAACAAAGTAATCTCCGGGCGAAGCGATTGCAAAATTGCTGATTTGCTCGGTTGCCCCGATTGGCTGGCCACCGGCTGCCTGCAAGACCGAAGTTCCGTCGGTGTCATAGAGAGTCAGCGTCAGATCGCTCAACGCAGAAGTGACCAACGGCGACTGAGTCCCCCCCTGGGCACCTTCTTGATAGGTAGGGCCAAGCGGGGTGAGTGTCAAATCCACGAGTCCAGCGGCCGATACGGTGAAGCGAAAAAAGTCGGTGTCGGAGTTGTCGTCGATACTTAAAAAATCGATTTGGTCCGGGGCTATGGCCGTGCTTACCGCGTCCACGCCCCTGGAAATCGAGTTCCCTGGCAAGAGGCTCCCAAGCAAAGTTGCGTTAAGAAAACTATCGTTTCCCCCATTTTCTTCGTTTGCATCTCCATACAAACGATGGGCTCCCAAGATATCATCAAGCTGCGGTCCGTCGAAGCTGCTTGCCAAGAAAGGCTCCAACAAAAAGTTTGCGTTGGAGGAATCTACGTGGTTGAGCCCAAAACCGTGCGCTATTTCATGCATCATCATGTTGCGAAAGAGACGAAAATTGTTGGTTGAGTTACTCCAGCGATTTACTTCGTCGGTGTCGATGACCATATCTCCACCCGGTGGGAAAAAATTGAAAGCCAGGAATGTCGGACTCGTCTGTCCATCAATCGAGTAACCACCAATTCGTTGATCGCCACGAACACCTAGTATGCCCCGAGCATTGAACGACGAAGAGACGGGAGCGCCATCGTCATTGGGCTCGTATTGGTAGTCGATGCCCGAGACCGCATCCCAACGCTCGAAAGCCGACTCCATCAAAGAAAACCAAGTCCGCTGCGTCAGGTCGGAGCCCCCAGGGCTTGCACCAGAGTGGTGAACACCGTCTAGAAATGTAATTAAATTGCTGGGAGCCGAAGGAGCACCTAGCCCCGCAGGAAGAATCGTCCCATCTGGTGGCACACTCCAGGTAAGCTGGACCGGGGCACCCAAACTCGAACTTCCCGAAGCAGTATTAGACCAGCCAGAACCGAATAGCCGATACGCGTATAAATCCCCGACCTCAGTCGTTGCCAACAGCAACACTGCTAGAAGAAGAGAAACCAGATTTTTCTTGGGCATTAGCTTCACCTATGTCAAAAGCCGACTGAGTCGGTATGCCTCGCCTGCAAACACCACCTTTTGCTTGCAGCCGAATGAATCTTCGAGGAGAGCAACGAGATCTTTTCGCAGCTAATTTGAACTAGGAGCACCTTCGCCCCGAGGGACACTGCCCTTATACTAGAGTAATCTGAGGTACCAAGCGGGGCAAGTCTCTGGCAAGGGCTCCGCTCTATATTTCGGAATGTGCTGAAAAAACAAGCTTTACGGATAACCACGATCAATGGCAAAGACGCCCACAAATACCGTTCCCGCCTTGAAATTCCTGACAGCGCCCAAAAAACATCCCGCCGGGCCTCTTTGCGCAATCGCAGGCGACGACGCTTTTCTTCGCCACGAATCGCGCATGGCCCTCGTCCGTACCCTGAATAGCGAGGACCAACCCGACGCCGACGCCCTTTGTTGGCAGTCGTTTGATGGACGTGTCGCCGAGATCGCCGAGATCATGGACGCGTTACGCGAACGCTCGCTCTTTGGCGCCGAACGACGAATCGTTGTCGTCGAAGAGGCCGATCCCTTTGTCAAGCGTTACCGCGATCGTCTCGAACAGTATCTAGAAAAGCCGATGGCGGATGCCGTCTTGGTGCTCGAAGTCAAAACATGGCCTGCCAACACGCGACTCGCCAAAGCAACCGCCCGATGCGGGCTCACCATTCGCTGTCAAGTACCGCAACAGGGTCGCGAGCTCACCGAGTTTACTAAGCAACTGAAAGACTGGTTAATTCACATTGCGCGGTCAGAGCACGAAGCCGAGCTCCAGCGTCCAGCCGTCGACCTGTTGCTTGAGCAGCTGCCCACCGAGGTTGGTGTCCTTTGCCAAGAGGTCGCCAAGCTTTCGCTCCTAACCGAAAAAAACGGCGTCATCAAGGCGGAGCTGGTTAGCAAGCATGTTGGCAATTGGCGCACACGCAAAACCTGGGACATGATCGACGCTGCTGCCGAAGGCCGCGCTGCCGAAGCTCTCGATCAGCTCGACCGTCTTCTTGCCGCCGGCGAAGAACCTCACGCTTTGCTACCTCAAATGGCTTCGACTTTTCGCCGCTTTGCTGCTGCCGCTCGCGCTTTCGAGCAGGCTGAAAAACAACGCCGCCCAATTTCGCTGCGTGCTGCCCTCCAGCAAAGCGGTATGCCCCCTTTCAAACTTTCTGCGGCCGAGGGGCAGCTCAAGCAAATCGGCAGGCCGCGGGCCAAGCAGCTTTATCGCTGGTTGCTAGCAGCCGACCTTCAGCTCAAAGGGTACAATTCTACCAAAGAACGGGCCCGCCGGGTTTTAGAAACCCTTATCGTGCGGCTGGCTAAACAAACCGCCTCGGCCTGATGCCTCTGGTCGTTCTTGAGAGTCTGATAGCACTCATCTACCTCGACCGGTTTTTGCCAGCAATGAGCTTGCCGGCCTCTATCCTATTTTCTACCATTCGCCCGCAACAGAAACGTCTCTGTGCGCCTGTTCGATCTCACTACGATCTCCCTGCGACGCGACGATTATGCGGAAGATATCTATTTTCAATTGTGTGTTGACCCTCGTGGCAATCGCCACGACCGGTGGGTGCATGTCGCCTTGGGGCATGGGAAGCTTCCAGCAGCCTAGTTCCAACTCGGTTACCGTTGTTCCGGACGCTCCCGCAGAGGCCTCGATCGCCTCAGCAGCACAACTAGAATCAAAATCACTCGAACCCAATGCCGCAGACGCTCCGAAAAATTCAGAAGAAGCCATGGCTGAGGTGCTCAAGGAGCTACAGCAAATCGGAGCGATCGACCACGCCGCCCAACAGCAGCTCATGACGGATCTTCGAGAAGCGAAGCCCGAAAATTGGTCGTTGATTGTCAAGCAATTCCAATCGGCATTAGCCTATCGAGAGCAAGTCGCGGCCAAAGAGTCGCAGAGTCTAGCTGAGCAGTCGAATTCAACAAACATGGCTCAAGTCTCTAGCTCGGTCTACACCCCCCAAAAAACTTTGCCATCCAGTTCTTCTACGGCTCCCGAAGAACCCAAGGGAACCGCTGCTTTAATCAGCGATACCGCGCCTCTCGCACAAATGCTTCTCAAAGAGCTCTCGCCTGAGTCAACCTATCTGCCGCCTCCACCTTTCGCCTCTTCAGACAGTCGCCAACCGACGGCAATCGCAATTCCTAAACGTCGTTCCATCGAACAAGCAAACTACACGCCTCCCGCGGTTACTTCAAAAACGAGCCAGCAACAACTTCTCGATGCGGTCGAGTCGCTCGAACAATCGGCCCAAGATTCGCCCTCTAGCGTCGAAGACGTCCAGCAGCACATGCGGCTACGGCTGCTGCACTTGCTTGCTGGGCAAGAAAGCAAGGCCCTCAGCCCGATTCCCGGAGCCTCTGGTGCACAGCAAGACTACTGGTCGAAACAGCTCTTCGCGATTTCGACTTATCTCGACAACAAGCAACAGCCCGATGTCAAACGTCGTGCCGCCGGCAGCCTGATGCATCTGGATGGGGCCCGAGCCAGTCTCGCCGAAATCGCCACTTTACACGTTCGCAATCTCTTGTTTGTCGACTCGGTCGACGGATTTGGTGCGTACCAACCCCATGAAGAAACTCAATTCAAACCTGGCGAACAAGTTATTCTCTACACCGAAGTCGAAAATTTTCGTAGTGAATCGACCAAAGAAGGCTACCGTACTCTGCTTAGCACCAGTTACGAAGTGATTGACCAAAATGGCCAACGTGTCGACGGCGCTCAATTTCCCGACGTCGAAGATCTCTGCAAAAACCAACGCCGCGACTTCCACATGCAGTATGGCGTCGCCTTGCCAACACGCATTTATCCCGGCCTCTACAAGCTGCAACTGACGATTACCGACCAGCAAAGCCACAAAATTGGCCAAACTAGCATTCCATTCGAGATCGTCGAATAGCTTTTTGGCGGGGCGTTTTTTTTGACTTTGCAGTCGTCCTGGAGCTTTTGATTGCCTCTTTGACACGGCACTGCTGCATTTAGTAAAATGTCGGCTTGCGGTCCAGCGACCTTCGGACGAGACAATCCCTACCTACCGGAGCAAATTTACATGCGGTATGCCTCTTTACGTCAGCTTTTTACGGCAATGTTCTTCCTCTGCGCACTTGTGTTTGCCAACTTAAGCTCTGCCGCCGAACCTTTACCGCTGCTTCTCTCCGAAGACTTCTCCCAAGGCTTCGATCGCTGGCAAACCACGGATCCAGAGGCAAGTCAATCTTTCTGGGAAATCATCGACGTAGAAGCCGGCAGCCAAGCCAATCCCGCGTTGCGTGTTACGGGCAAAAGCAACTACGAACCGCCGTATCGCAGCCCCCATAGCATCGCGTTACTACGGGATACTCTCGTCGGCAATTTCGAGTTGACCCTCCGGATGCAAAGCACCGACCAGGTCTCTGGCAATCATCGCGATCTGTGCCTCTTCTGGGGCTACCAAGATCCCGCGAATTTTTATTACGTCCATTTTGGTGCCAAGGCCGACCCTCGCGCCTGCCAGATTTTCCTCGTCAACGATGCGGACCGCACGAAAATCACGGTCGACGAAGCAACCGGCACTCCTTGGACCAACGACTGGCACAACGTAAAAATCGTTCGCAACGTCGAAGATGGCAGTATCGAAGTTTACTTCGACGACATGGACACCCCGCTGATGACCGCTTGCGACAAAACCTTTACTTGGGGACAAATCGGTGTTGGCACCTTCGATAACCACGGCAACTTCGACGACCTCAAACTCTACGGCGTCGAAGTCGAAAAGAAAGAAAAATAAGCTCGCGACGAACCGAAGAATAAACCTCTCAATCTCCCACCTCAATCAGCACCTTTCCCACAGCTCCGTTTTCAACGGCCTCGTGTGCTGCCGCGGTTTGTTCGATCGCAAACCGTGGCCCCAGATGATGGGTTAACAGGGCCTCTTCTAGCCATTGTGAAATCTTCGCGATCGCTGCCTGCTTTGCATCCTCCGCCATCAGCAGCACCAGAATGTGCCGAACGACGACATTCTTATAGAGAAGCGTGTAAAACGGGATCTTTGGCTCTGGCACCGCCTGTGAGGCATAGGTCGCGATCACGCCCCCCGGCTTGAGAACTTCTAGACTCACGTCCAGGTTGCCACCAAATTCGACTTCAACAATCTGGTCGACGCCTTCCCCGCTGGTGAACGCACGCACACGAGGAACCACCTCCTCGCTGCGGTAGTTCACAACCTCGTCTGCCCCGGCAGACGCCGCCAACTGGCCCTTCTCGTCGGAACTTACCGTAGCAATCACTTGAGCACCGCCCAGCTTAGCAAACTGAATCGCATATCGGCCAACGGCCCCTGCTCCGCCCGTTACCAGTAGGGTTTTCCCTCGTAGGTCGCCCCCGGTAAAAACGCTGGCGTAGGCCGTCAGCGCAGGCACGCCCAAGCAGGCGCCCTCTTCAAACGAAGTCGTCCCTGGTAGGCATACCGCACGAGCATCTGGCACGGTTACCCATTCAGCTGCCGTACCCATGGGACGATCTCCCTGGGCTTCATAAACCCAAACCGGCTGTCCCAAGCGACTTTTGTCTACTCCTTCGCCGATTCGATCGATCACCCCAGCGCCGTCCAGATGGGGAACAACTCGCGAGGCAGGCATTTCGCCTCTGCCTCCCAATCGCCGCTTCGTATCCACCGGATTAACTCCCGAAACCGCAATCCGCACACGCACTTCACCTACAGACGGCTCCGGGGTTTCCATCTCTCCCAACTGCAAAACCTCGCTCGCCGGGCCTTGCCTCTCATACCAAACCGCTTTCATAATTGCTCCTCGTCGAATTTCAGCTCGACTGGCATCGGTCAATCTTGGGCTTCCGCACTTGAAGTTTTTGTCTATTCGTCCGCAGCACCGATACGGTCTTTCCCCACCCATTTGCGTAGTGCTTCGGGGATGAGGATGGTGCCATCGGGTTGCTGGCCGTTTTCGAGAATTGCGATTAGCACTCGGCTAATGGCGATCGCCGTACCGTTGAGGGTGTGGGCAAAGCGGGTGCCTTTTTCGCCTTTAACTTTGTAGCGAATGTTGAGTCTTCGGGCTTGGTAGTCGGTGCAATTGCTGGCACTGGTGACTTCGCCAAACTCGCCACTCTTGCCGCGGCCGGGCATCCAGGCTTCGAGATCGAACTTGCGGTAGGCAGGTCCGCCCAGGTCGCCGGTGGCGGTGTCGATTACCCGGTAGGGGATGTCGAGTCCATCAAAAATCTTGCATTCCAAATCGCAGAAATAATTGTGCATGTCTTCGCTCTGCTCAGGCAGTGTGAAGGCGAACATTTCGATTTTGGTAAACTGATGGACGCGGTAGAGTCCTCGGGATGCGCGTCCTGCGGCGCCGGCTTCGGTGCGAAAACAATGGCTGATTCCGCACAGTTTCAGCGGCATTTTCTCGGCTTCGAGCGTTTGCCCCGAGTAGAGCCCGCCGAGGGTAATCTCGGCGGTTGCGACCAGGTTGAGATCTTGATTCTCGATGCTGTAGATTTGAGTTTCGGGGCCACGAGGAATAAAGCCGATGCCCTGCAGAATCTCGCTTCGCGCCACGTCGGGCGTAATCATGGGCGTGAAACCTTCGCCGACGAGCAGTTGCATTGCGTATTGTTGCAACGCCAATTCTAAAAGCACCGCTTCGTTCTTCAGGAAATAAAACCCATTGCCAGCGATGCGAGCGCCGCCTTCAAAGTCGATAAGGTCGTGCTGTTGTGCCAACTCGACGTGGTCTTGCACGGGAAAGCCCATCGACTTGATCTCGGTTGCCCCGCGCCGAAGCTCGTTGCTGCAATCCTCGTCGCCGACAGGGACTTCGGGATGCGTCAGGTTGGGCATGCTGCGATAGATGGCTCCTGCCTCGGCGGCAATTCGATCGAGCTCGGTTTGTTGAGTGTCCTTTTCCTCGCGAAGGCGGCGACCTTCGTCCTTGCGCTGTTCACGTTCGGCATCGTCTTTGGCTTTGCCGATCGACTTGCTCACCAAATTGGCCTGTCGCGAGATCTCTTCGACGCTTTGAAGCAATTGCCGATGTTCGGTTTACAGGGCGACGTAACGCTCGAGGTCGACCTGCACTCCCCGATCGGTGCAGTTTTTCTGAACCAAGGCAGCGTTTTCGAGAATGAATTTTTTGTCCAACATTGTTTTGCTCTAGCCTATGTTATTTAGTTTGAGACACGGTCGCGAGGTGAGCCCAAAGGGCGGCACTTGCAGCAATTCCATGATGGAAATCAGCAAGCGAAAATTTTTCGTTCGGACTGTGTAAATTATCGTCGTTTTGCCCCCACCCTAGCAAGAGAACCTCTGCTTTCAGTTGTTCAGCAAAAGTGCTGACAATGGGAATCGAGCCCCCTTCTCGAATAAAGACGGGCCGGCGGCCAAAACCTTGTTCGACCGCATCGGCTGCGGCTTGCAGGTACTCGCCATCGAACGGGAAGACAATTCCTGGGGCGCCGTGTGACTCGATTAATTCCATTTTGATCCCCGGCGGCAGTCGCTGCTGGAGCATTGCCCGAAGGCTGGCGGTGATTTTTTTAGGATCTTGTCCTGGCACGAGTCGGAAGCTGAACTTCGCAGCCGCTTTGCCGGGGAGTACCGTTTTTTCGCCTTCGCCTTGGTAGCCGCCCCAGATTCCGTTGACGTCCATGGCTGGGCGGCCCCAGCGGCGTTCTAGGGTACTGAATCCCTTTTCGCCAGTGAGACCGTCGACGTCTAAATCTTTCATGAAGGCGGCTTCGTCGAACGGTAGCGAGCGAAACTCGGCTCGCTCTTCTTCGGTTAGGGGAATCACGTCCTCGTAGAAACCCGGGACTTGGATGCGTCCGTCGTCGTCGACCAGTGCAGCGAGGATCTTACTAAGCGCATTGGCCGGATTGGTCACGGCTCCCCCGAAAACGCCTGAGTGTAAGTCGCGGTTGGGGCCGGTCAGGCGAAGTTCGTAATAGGCGATGCCTCGCAAACCATAGGTAATGGCAGGCACTCCGCGAGCAAATTGGCTTGTATCGCTTACGACGACACAATCGCATGCCAGCTTTTCGGTGTTTTCTTTGAGGAAAACTTCCAGGTGTTCGCTGCCAACTTCCTCTTCGCCTTCGATTAAAAACTTGACCTGCAACGGCAGTTGTCCTTCGGTCTCAAGCCAAGACTGGACGCTTTTCACATGCGTGAGCATTTGGCCTTTGTCGTCGGTCGCGCCACGGGCATAGAGATTGCCGTCTCGGACGGTAGGCTCGAAGGGCGGGCTGATCCAAAGGTCAAGCGGATCGGGGGGTTGGACGTCGTAGTGGCCATAGACGAGTACGACCGGCGCACCTTCGACGGCGGGCGACTCGGCGTAAACGATCGGGTGGCCAGCGGTCTCGATAAGTTCAGCCTGAAGGCCGATTTCGCCCAAGTGCCCGAGAAGCCAATCGGCTGCCCGGCGGATCTCGGCTTGGAATTTTGAATCGGCACTGATGCTTGGGATTCGCAGCAACTCGACCAAATCGGCCTCAAACTGCTCTCGGTGCTGTTCCGCAAAGGCAAGTGCTTTGTCGACTGGGGAAGATGTCACGGTGGTGCGGTGGGAAAAGAGGGCAGGAAGTAGGCAAAGGAGTTTCCCCTTGCCGGGGGCGTCTAATATAATGTCCGCTTGAGGATAACACCACCTGGGAACCCAAGGGAGGTGCCCAGGAACTTGCTGAGGAAACGTGCATGATTGAATTTCAAGATTCGGAGGGCGAGGGCGTTACGACCCTCGTGCCTGAGAAAGAGCAGCGTCTGGAGCGCCAGAGCCGTCGACAACCTCGCTATAACGTCCTGCTCTGGGATAGCGACGACCATACGTTCGATTACGTCGAAAAGATGCTTCGCGAGCTGTTTGGGCACAAGAAGGAGCAGTGCCAAAAAATCGCGGAAGGGGTCGACCGGGATGGACGGGCGATTGTTTTGACGACCACCAAAGAACACGCCGAGCTAAAACGCGACCAAATCCATGCCTTTGGCAAAGATCACCTAGAAGCAACCAAGGGATCGATGTGGAGCACGATCGAGGCGACGGAATGAGCGAATAGGCTAGGGTCGGTTACCTCTTGTGCTTCGCACACAGACACGTGTTCGGGTTGGCTGGTGAGGTGGCGAGGTCTTTTGCGAACGAAGTGTCTGTGCTACCCGCTCTACGATAGTTTGTCATGCCTTCACAGTCGCTACGATTTCTTTCTTTCGTGCCGTTTCCGTTTTAGCTTTGCATTCCGAGGAGCCAGGCGAGGATTCCTTTTTGGACGTGCATTCGGTTGCCGGCTTGCTGGACGACAACGCTGTTGGGGCAGTCGAGGACTTGGCTGGTAACCTCTTCGCCGCGGTGGGCCGGCAAGCAGTGCATGAAGAGGGCATCGGCGGGGGCGGAGGCCATGACTTGTTCGTTGACTTGGAAGTCGGCGAAGTCTTGTTCGCGTTTTAGTTTCTCATTTTCTTGCCCCATGCTGGTCCAGACGTCGGTGTAGACGGCCGAGGCGTTTTGCACGGCGCTGTGAGGGTCGCTGGTCGCAGTGAACTTAATTTCGGGGCACGTTTTGTGGAGCGATTCGAGGAACTCGGCGGGAAACTCGTAACCCTTGGGAGCAGCGATCGAAAACTCGACGCCGAGCAGGCCGCAGGCGAGTGCGAGGCTGGCGGCAACATTGTTGGAGTCGCCTACCCAGGCAAGTTTCGCCGATTTGAGCGAGCCCGTGTGTTCTTGAATCGTAAACAGGTCGGCGAGGGCTTGGCAGGGGTGGGCGGTGTCGGTGAGGCCGTTGATGACTGAACAGGTGGCGAATTTGGCGACTTGTTCGACGGTTTCGTGCTGCTTGCATCGCATGACGATGACGTCGACAAATTCGCAGAGCACACGGGTGAAGTCGTCGATGCGTTCTCGTTTGCCAAAGCCGACATCGTCGCCGAGCATCATGCTGCTACCGCCCAGGTGGGCCATGCCTGCCTGAAAGCTAACACGGGTGCGAAGCGAGGGCTTCTCAAAGAGTAGGGCCATGACTCGGCCAGGGAATAAGGGTTCGCGGATGCCGTCGGCCAGCTTGGCTTTGATGTCGCGGGTGAGCGCAAAGATCCGTTGAATTTCTTCGGCTGTGACATCGTTGAGAGTGAGTAAGTGTCGCATGGCGGTGGAGTAGGAAAGCGGATGAAAAGGAAAGGGGAAAATCGAATTTTCAGGTTTTGCTTTCAGTGAAATCTTTGAGGACTTGGACGAGGATGTCGCAGCCGGCGGCCAGCTCTTTGTCGGTGAGGTTCATCGCGGGTAGCAAGCGGATGACGTTGCCTTGGGTGCAGTTGACGAGCAGGCCGCGGTCCATACATTGCTGGACAACCGGGGTTGCGTCGATGCTTAGCTCGATGCCGATCATGAGTCCGCAGATGCGAATTTCAGTGATGGTGGCCAGCTCTTCTAAGGGGGCAAACCGTTTGCGGAAGGCTTCGCCGAGTAGGGTGGCTCGTTCGAGCAGGCCGTCTTGTTCGATCATTTTGATGGCGGCGATGCCAGCTCGTGCGGCGATAGGATTTCCGCCAAAGGTAGCGGCATGCATTCCAGGCCGCAGGCTGAGGGCGACTTCTTTGGTCGCGAGCATGGCAGCGCCGGCGATGCCGCCACAGATACTTTTTGCGAGGGTCATAATGTCGGGCTCGACGCCGAAGTGTTGGTGGGCGAACCACTTGCCAGTTCGTCCGCACCCGGCTTGAACTTCGTCGAAAATGAGGAGCAAGTCGTGGTCGTCGGCCAGTTTGCGAAGGCCCTGGAGGAAGCCCTCGGGAGGGAGCCGGATGCCGCCTTCGCCTTGGATGGGTTCGACCAGGATGGCTGCGGTTTCGTCGTCGATTTTTGCTTGGACGGCTTCGAGGTCGCCGAAGGGGGCGTAGCTAAAACCGGGGAGCAGGGGGCCGATGTCTTCGTGGTATTTTGGCTGTGCGGTGGCGGTGACAGCGGCAAAGGTACGGCCATGAAAGCCGCCGGTGAAGGTGATGATTTTGTAACGTCCGTTGGGCGAGTGAAGCCGGGCCAGTTTGATCGCCGCTTCGTTGGCTTCGGCTCCTGAGTTGCAGAAGAAGGCTTGCCCGCCGAAGCTTCGCTCGCTGAGCAACTTGGCCCATTGGCCTTGGGCTTCGGTGTGCCAAGTGTTGGGGACGTGAATCAGCTTGGCGACTTGATCTTGAACTGCTTCGACAATCGGGGCAGGGCAGTGGCCGAGCAGATTGCAGCCCCAACCGGGGAAGAAGTCGAGGTAGCGATTTCCTTGATCGTCCCAAACGTAGGAGCCTTCGCCCCGCTCGAGGGCGAGGGGATATCGCCCGTAATTGGGGATGACATAGTCGTCGAAGAGCTGAGCAGTTTCGGGCGACATTTTTGGGGCAGTTGTGGTGGACACGGGTACGCTCCGGATAGGTTGTTTTGCTAGATCGGGACAGCCATGCGAGAATTGACAGGATTTGGATCAGCGAGGTTCGGCTAACGGGGTTCGGCGAGGATTTCGGTTCCCACGCCCTGGTTGGTATAGATTTCTAGTAGGAGCGAGTGCCGGAGTCGGCCATCGATGATGTGAATTTTGCTGACGCCTTTGCTTAGCGTATCGAGGCAAGCCTCGACTTTGGGGATCATGCCAGCGTCGATGAGTCCATCTTCGATGAGCTGGCGTGACTCGGCGGCGGTGAGGGTGTGGATAAGGGAGTCAGGGTCGTTTTTGTCTCGACGCACTCCGTTGACATCGCTTAGGAAGATGAGCTTCTCGGCTCCGACTGCTTGGGCGACTGCCGTAGCAGCGGTGTCGGCGTTGACGTTGAGGCGTTGTCCCGCTTCGGTTTCACACATGGATGGGATGACGGGTACCTGCCCAGCATAGGTGAGGTTGTCGAGCGTGGCGCGATCGACGCGAGTGACTTCGCCTACTAAGCCGAGGTCAATATCTTTCCCGTGGTTGTCTTTGAGTTTGAGTTGTTTGCCGAAGAGGACGTTGCTATTGGCGTCCGAAAAATTGAGCGGCATTGCTCGGCCGCCAAACGATTCGATACGAGCGGCCAGTGCCTCGTTGACTTAACCGGCAAGAATGCGTTCGACAATTGCGAGCGTGGGCTCGTCGGTGTAGCGCCGTCCGTGGATGAATCGGGGTTCGATTTTGGCTTCGGCACATGCGCGGCTGATGGCAGCGCCGCCGCCGTGGACCACGATCGGCCTCATGCCGACCGATTCCATGAAGACGATATCGACCAGCAGGTGGCCAAGAGCCTCGGGGTCTTCCATGACGCTGCCGCCGAGTTTGATGACGGTGATTTTATCGCGGAACTGGCGAATCCATCCCATGGCTTCGATCAGCACATCAGCCTTTTGGATCGCGTCTTGCAAGACGGGGTTCCTTTGTTGTGAGAGGCCCCGGCAGGGGGCAGGTAGTTTTTCGAGAGTGGAAACGCTCAATGTCGGTCCCCCAAGAATAAAAATAATAGAACCAGGGGAGTTTTAGCGAATTTCGCATTTTAGCGCCTTGGGGCGACGGGCGAAAGATGTAATGGGGGGCGAAAGTGAGGCGAATTGTGGGCTACCCCCCGGGGGCTACTTGGGGTCGGGTTTTGTGGGGTGCGGGCCCTGGCGAGGTACCTGTGTTCATGGCAAGATACCCGGAATGATGAGCCCAACGACTTCTGCATTGGCGATTGTGCTTGCTGCTGGCAAGGGAACACGCATGGAATCGGACCTTCCTAAGGTCCTCGTCCCGGTTTGTGGGCGGCCGATGCTACGCTATGTACTCGACTCGCTGCAAGCGGCCGGAATCAACCAGACCGTGGTTGTGGTTGGGTATCGGGCGGAGTTGGTTCGGGAGGAATTGGCCGATCGGTCGGACGTTGAATTTGCGGAACAGCTTGAGCAGTTGGGGACGGGTCATGCGGTGATGATGTGTCGAGAGCAGTTGAAGGAGCACCAGGGACCCGTATTTGTCGTGGCCGGCGATTCGCCGATGTTGCAGGCGAGCTCGGTTCGCAAATTGCTAGAGATCGCTCATCGCGAGGGCACAGCTTGCCTAATCGGAACGGTCGATAAGCAAAACCCGACCGGTTATGGCCGAGTGGTTCGCGACCGCCAAGGCGACTTTCAGGAGATTGTTGAGGAGAAAGACGCGACTGACGAGCAGCGGGCAATCCGGGAAGTGAATGTGAGCACCTATGTCTTCGATTCCGAGCAGTTGCTGGCGGCTCTTGACCAATTAACCGATAAGAATGCTCAGAAAGAGTATTACATCACCGATTGCCCTGCTTTGCTGCAAGCGGCGGGTAAGAAGGTAAGTGCCCATAACGTACTTCAGCCTTGCGAGTCGATGAGTATCAACAATATGGAAGAGTTGCGTGCTGTGGAAAAGGAGATGGAAGCTGGGCGCTAGTTGTTAGACGCTGGGTGCTAGTTTTTGGGATTTTCTGCGAACTAGCGTCTTGCGCCTCCTAACTTGCGCCTATCCAAGGATTGCTATGAGTGATTTGAAGCTGTTTAGCGGTAATGCCAATCCGGCTCTTAGCCAGAAAATTGCGGATTACCTGGGGGTCTCGCTTGGCGAGATTTCGTTGGGAGCTTTTCCCGATGGCGAGACGTCTTGCAAAATCGACGAAGACATTCGCGGGCGAGATGTCTATCTGATTCAGCCGACTTGCCCGCCAGCAAACGAGCATTTGATGCAACTGCTCGTGATGATCGACAACTGCAAGCGGGCTAGCGCCGAGCGGGTGACGACCGTGATTCCGTACTTTGGCTATGCTCGTCAAGACCGCAAAGACGAAGGCCGGGTGCCGATTACGGCAAAGCTCGTGGCAAATTTGATTGCCCGTGCGGGTGCCGACCGGGTGCTGACGATGGACCTTCATGCGGCCCAGATTCAAGGGTTTTTTGACGTACCGGTCGACCATTTGTATGCGGCACCCGTGTTAAACGAGCATTTTTTGGCCAAAAACATTCCGAGTGCCGATTTGGTGATTGCGAGCCCCGACGAGGGGAGTATCAAGCGGGCACTTGGGCATGTGAAGCGTTTAGGCGGCGAATTGGCAATTATCGACAAACGGCGGACGAGTGCCGAAGAGACAGTGCAGGCCAATATTATTGGCGACTCGGTGGATGGAAAGATCGTGCTGATGTTTGACGACATGATCAGCACGGCAGGGTCGATTTGTGGGGCTGCGAAGGTGCTACGAGAGCATGGGGCGCGAGAAATCCACGTGGCGGCGACCCATGCGGTATTGTGTGGCCCCGCGGTAGAGCGGCTCGAGGCGGCTAATTTGTCGAGTCTCGTCTGCACCGACTCGATTCCCTTGCGGGAAGACCAAATTCTTCCCCAGAGCGAGGTTTTGACGGTTGCGCCGCTTCTGGGCGAGGCCATCAAGCGAATCCATCGAAACGAATCGGTAAGCCGGCTGTTTGGCTAGGAATGTTGTTTGGTGGAAGAATTTTGGAAAATCTTGACCAAGCTGGCGAGTTCTTGTATTCCTGGGGTTGAATTCCAGGGAGAATCGGGGAGAATCAGTAGTTTGCCATTTTCCGTAGGATTAAAGCTACTACCCGGCTAGGGTGGCGAGCCGAAGGTCGAGGATTAGATAGATGTCGGAAGTACTTGAAGTTGCTGCTCGTACAGAGCACGGGAAATTGAGAAATCGTCGCTTGCGAGATAGCGGCAAGCTGCCTGCTGTTCTGTATGGCCATGGTGGCGAATCGGTAAGCTTGTCGGTCTGTTCCGATCAGCTGAACGCTTCGTTGCGCCACGGGGCGAAGGTCGTGGATCTTCAGGGGGCTGCCCAAGGGCAAGCTTTGTTGCAGGAGATTCAGTGGGATACCTTCCACCAGTATATTTTGCATGTAGATTTGCTGCGTGTTGATGAGAAGGATCGCGTGAAAATCGAGGTCGATATCGTGCTTCGTGGCGACGCAGCGGGAACTCACGAAGGTGGGGTCGTCGAACAGATGGTTCGTAAAATCGAGATTGAAACCTCGCCAGGGAGTATCCCTGAGAATCTCGTGGCAAAAGTCAATGAGCTTCATGTGGGCGATTCGCTCAAGGCATCGCAGCTCGAAGGCTTGCCTGCGGGAGCAACCTACGTCAAGGACGACGAGATGGTAATTGTCCATTGCATCAAACCGACAACGTCGGATTCTTCGGACGAAGAGGAAGCGGCCGAAGGCGGAAGTAGCGAGCCTGAGGTAATTGGTCAAAAGACCGAAGAGAAGGAAACCAAGTAGAATCGCCTCGAACCGAGGTGTTGAGATGTTGTTTGCGTAGAGGAATTGACGAGTGAGGGATTTGCGACAGAGAAATCGATGAGGCTGGGGAATCGATGAAACTGGTGGTTGGTTTAGGAAACCCCGGAAAGAAGTACGAATCAACTCGGCATAACATCGGTTTCGACGTGATCCGCAGGTTGGCCGAGCGTCATGGAGCGGGGCCTGCGAGGAGCAAATTCGACGGTTTATTGCAGGAATGCCCGATCCAAGGCGAGCGGACGTTGCTGCTGATGCCGTTGACGTTCATGAACCTTAGCGGGAGAAGCGTTCGTCAGGTGGTCGACTTTTACAAGTTGGACCTCGACGGGTTGTTGTTGGTATGCGACGATTTTAACATAGATTTAGGTGCGTTAAGGATGCGGTCCAGCGGATCGGCAGGCGGGCAAAAAGGGTTGGCAGATACCATCCAGCAGCTTGCGTCGGACGCGTTCCCGCGGTTGCGAGTTGGCATTGGCCCGGTGCCGGAGCGTTGGAACGCTGCGGATTTTGTACTTGGCAAGCTTGCCGGAGAAGACGAGAAATTGGCGAAGCTGCAGGTCGAACGGGCCTCGGACGCAGTCGAAACTTGGATTGGCGAGGGCGTCGATCGAGCGATGAATCGATACAACGGAAGCCAGCAAGCGAATTAGCGAGCGGCGAAAAACTGAAAATCGGACGGTAGTAGCTGTCCCCCATATTTGAGAACATTTTTTTGGAGGTAAGGTTTTGGCAGACAACACCCCAGGCACGAAGAAGATAGCCTACGAAGGCATGTTTATCTTCGATGCCAATCGTTTGGCCCGCGATCCGCAAGGCTTGCCGGGCGAGGTTGCCAAGATGATTGAAGAGGCAGGTGGAGATCTCGAAGTGAGCCGTTTGTGGGAGGAGCGTCGTCTGGCCTATCCCATCAAGGGCCAGCGCAAGGGCGCCTACTGGATTACGTATTTCCATCTTCCCCCCGAGCAGGTGGCTTCGCTTACGAAGCAGTTCGAGATCAAGGACGGGATTCTTCGGCAGCTATTTGTGCGATTGCCTGAGAGCTTGGTCCAGCCGATTATCGAACATGCAAAGGGAACGACGGTCGTCGAAGAACCTGAGGCAACTGAAGCTGAGGCAACTAAAGCGGCAGAGGATGAAAAGCCAGCAGAGCCAGCCAAAGAGGAAGCGACTGCTAGCTAGTTAAGTGTTGCTATTGAGCGGTTCTTAAGATGGTTTGTAATTTTTCGTCGCGATTTGCTAGATTGATATCAGAGATAGGCGTTCGGTAGGAGAGCAGCGGCTTTAGTCGATTGTATCCAGGACGATTGCGTCAAGGGAGAAAAGGGAATGGCTAGTTTCAATCGTGTTGTGCTTCTGGGCAACCTTACCCGAGATCCCGAATTGCGTTACATCCCGAGCGGGATGGCCGTTTCGGATATTGGGTTGGCGATCAACGATCGGGTCAAGCGAAATAACGAATGGGTCGAGGAAACGACCTTTGTCGACGTTACGCTCTGGGGTCGAACTGCGGAAGTCGCGAACGAGTATTTGAGCAAAGGCTCTTCGGTACTAATCGAGGGGCGACTCAAGCTTGAAAGCTGGGAAAAAGACGGCCAAAAGCGATCGAAGCTCAAGGTCGTTGGCGAAAAAATGCAAATGGTTGGTGCTAAGGGAGGCGGCGGTCAACGCAGCGGCGGTGGTGGCGGCGGTTCCTACCAACAACAACAGCAGCAGCAGCAGCAGCAGCAGCCTGAATACACCGAATCGGCGCCTAGTCAACCGCCGGCCCCCACGATGCCCCCTAGTGACGAGATCCCTTTTTAAGTTATCTACGGGCTTTTCCTGGCAGGTAATCTCCTGAGCAGGCAATCGCGGACAAGCAAGTAACACCGACTCAACCGACCAATGCGGTACGATCGAGGCCAATAGCCACGACGGTTACCGCCTGAAAAATCCATTACTCATAAAAACATTTGGTTTGTGCTATGAAAACAAAAGCTCAAAAGAAGATTAAGCGTACTGCGAGTCGTGTCAAAAGATTGCCCCGAGGGCCGCAGGGGGGGATCGAACTGCTTCTGATCCATTCGGTCGAAGACCTTGGTGCTCAGGGCGATGTGGTCGAAGTCCGTCCTGGCCATGCTTACAATTATCTCCTGCCGCAAGGCTTGGCAACGATTGCCTCGGATCATCATAAAAGGATGGTTGAAAAACATCGCTCGAAGCTTCAGGCACTTGAGAAAGCCCATGAGGCCACACTCCGGAAGCACGCTGTCGAGATTGCAAAGCAGAGCATCACGATCGAAGCAAACGCAACCGAGGACGGCCATCTCTACGGTAGCGTGGGTGCTGTCGAAATTGTGGAGGCTCTCAAGAAGAACAATATCATTCTGAAGACCGACCAGATTCGTTTGGAAGGGGTTCTGAAAGAGCTTGGTCTCTACACAGTAAAGTTCCGTCTTTCGAGTCATGTCGAAGGCGAGCTCAAGGTTTGGGTTGTGCCGATGGTAGGTGTCGATCAGTCGTAGCAGGGGTGCTGCGGAAGATTGCCTAGTTAATCGCAGACGCGGTGTTCGAGAGGGAGCGATTGTCACGTGGCTACGGTTGAAGGGAATCAAGCTTCAGGGTCGGTTTTCGAGCGGCAACTGCCGCGTAGCCTAGATGCTGAAAAAGCGGTTTTGGGTAGCATCCTCTTGCTACCGCAAGTGTTTGATGAAGTGGCGCTGATCATTCGCCCAGCCGATTTTTACGACGATGCCAACCGCATTCTCTTTGAGCATCTTTTGCAGATGCACGATGGTGGGCAGCAAATCGACCTGATGCTGTTGGTCGAGCGGTTGCGCTCGGCAGATCAATTCGAGAAAATCGGCGGAGCGGCGTACCTGGCCGAAGTCGGTCGCCAAGTACCGACAGCCGCCCATGCCGAACACTATGCACGAATTGTTGGCGACAAATCGGTGTTGCGTTCGCTGATTCATGTCGGAACCGACATCGTTCACAATGCTTACGATCCGACCGCCGAGACGCGGCAGATGCTGAGCAAGGCAGAAGAAAGCGTCTTTGGGATTCTCGAATCGCGTGGCACGGGCGACCTTGCGGCGATCAGCGAAGTGTTGGCCAAGTCGCTCGATCGAATTGATGCGAGGATGGATCAGCAGCACGCCTTCGGTGGGTTGGAAACTGGTTTCGACGATTTCGATCAGATGACCGGCGGCTTGCAGAACTCCGAGTTGGTGATTCTTGCGGCTCGCCCCAGTATGGGAAAGACCGCTCTGGCGATGAATATTGCTGAGCATGTTGTGCTCCGAGGAGGAGTTCCAGTTCTGTTTGTGAGCCTCGAAATGGCGGCTCTGGAATTGGCCGATCGCCTGCTATGCTCGGTCGCCGAGGTGAACGGCCACCGGCTGCGGAACGGCTCGATCACACAGGATGAACGTCGTAAATTGGTACAGACGGCAGCCGAAATTAGCCAGGCCCCGCTTTATATCGACGACTCTCCTAGTCGGACAATGACCGAAATTGCTGCCAATGCCCGACGGCTAAAACGACGCGAGAATCTTGGGTTAATCGTGATTGATTATCTCCAGTTGATCGACCCAGACGATCCGAGAGACCCGCGGCAGGAGCAAGTCGCTAAGATTGCGCGTCGCTTGAAGGGTTTGGCCCGCGAGCTTGAAGTGCCTGTGCTTTGTTTGGCACAGCTCAACCGCCAGGTCGAATCGACCAAAGACAACAAGCCGCAGCTGAGTCACCTTCGCGAGTCGGGGGCGATCGAGCAAGATGCCGATGTGGTGATGTTTGTTCACCGCGATGAATACTACATGAGTAGCGAAGAAGAGCGAGAAGAAGTGCGAGGAGAAGCCGATTTGCTGATCCGCAAACAGCGTAATGGCCCGACGGGCGAGATCAAACTAGCGTGGATTCACGATTTCACCCGCTTCCGCAATTTTTCTCAAAAGCCCTACGCGGAGTTTGAGGCTTACAGCACGGCGGAATTTTAGGCTTTGTCATGGCCAAAAATTTGGGTAGCCGAAAATTGAATGTTGACGAAGCTCTAGGTTTCCATCGCGGCTCAGTTTTCGGGTGCCACTGCTGGCTCGTCCAGTAGTGCGAAGCGGGTATCCGGCGTCCACTGCTGGACGAGCCAGCAGTGGCACCCAACTCGAATGTTGAGCTGTGATAGAACACCCTGGGGACTTGCTCTAATCCTCCATAACCTCGGCTTCTTTTGTCTTGGCAAGGTTGGTGACCTGGCCTTCGAGTTTTTTGGTTAGCTCTTGGATTTCTTTTTTCGAGTCGTCGCGGTCGTCCTCGGTCATGTCGTTGTCTTTTTCTGCCTGGTCGGCATGCTTGTTGCTATCGCGTCGGATGTTGCGGATCGCGACTTTGGTTTCCTCGGCAAGTTCTTTGGTGCGTGAAACCATCGATCGGCGGGCTTCGGTCGAGAGGGCAGGGATGTTGAGTCGTATGACTTTGCCGTCGCTTTGCGGGGCGATTCCCAGGTTGGCAGCGAGGATACCTTTTTCGATGTCTTTGATGGTCGAGGGATCGAACGGGCGAATGACCAGTTGGCTTGGCTCGGGGGCGCTGACCGAAGCGATTTGCTTGATCGGCGTCGGCGAACCGTAAACGTCGATGCGCAAGGAATCGACCAATCCTGGATTAGCTCGACCGGTGCGGATGCCGGTTAGGTCTTTTTTGAGCTTGGAAACTGCTTTTTCCATTCGCTCTTCTGCATCAAGTTGAATTTCGTCGGCGTTCATGAGGGTTACCTTTTTTTGAACCACGGAGCGGCTGTGTTATTAAAACGTTAAGACGCGGGGGCACTACTCGTGATCGAGGTGCCGATTTTTTCGCCGCGGACGGCTTTGACGATGTTGCCATCATGGCGGTAATTGAAAATAAGGATCGGCAGGTCGTGTTCCATGCAGTGTGCAATTGCGGTCGTGTCCATGACGCGGAGGTTTTTCTCGCGTACCTGGGTGTATGTGAGATCGCGATAGAGTACCGCATGGGGATTCTTTTCGGGATCTTCGCTGTAGACGCCTTCGACTCGGGTGGCCTTCATGAGAATGTCGGCATCGAGTTCCAACGCTTTCTGCGCGGCCGCGGTATCGGTGGTGACAAACGGTGCGCCGGTGCCGCCTGCGAGGATCACGATACGACCTTTTTCGAGATGCCGTCGAGCACGGCGGCGAATGTAAGGTTCGGCTACGCCGTCCATTTTGACGGTGCTCAACAGTCGGGTATCGCACCCTAGCGATTCGAGGGCGTCCTGCAAGGCAAGGCCATTGATTACCGTTGCCAACATGCCCATGTAGTGGGCGGTCGCTTCTTGAATGCTCGAGTTGCCCGAGGTGAATTGGCCGCCACGAAGGATGTTGCCGCCGCCGATGACAATCGCGACCTCAACGCCTTGCTGCTGCGCTTCGTAAGTCTGTTTCGCAATATGCACCACCTCCTGCATGCTAATGCCTCGCTCGCCGGGAGGGGCAAAGCTTTCGCCCGAAAGTTTTAAGATGATGCGGCGATACGGGCCGCTGGCTTGCGATTCGCCGGAGGGCATGACGGGAACTCCAGGGGAGTGGTGAATTTGATGGTGTAAAAAAAGCCTGAAGGTTTGAACCTTCAGGCTTTTGTTGGAGACCTCATTAGGCCGCTGTGGCGTCGGGGCTCGTTTCGCCGAGCTGCCAGCGGACAAACTTTTTAAGTTTCATGCCGCCTGCCTTGGCGACATTGCCGACGGTTTGTTTATCGTCTTTGACAAAAGGCTGCTCTTCGAGCACGTGCTCGGCGTAGTAGTTTCGCATACGGCCTTCGATCATTTTCTCGATGATATTCTCGGGCTTGCCTTCTTTGCGGGCACGTTCTTTCTGTAGCTCGCGTTCTTCTTCGACCTTGGCCAAATCCAAATCGTCTTTGGTCAGGGCAAGCGGATTCATGGCCGCGATGTGCAGACAGACTTCCTTGGCAAGTTCGTCGTTTCCGCCTTCGACTTCGAGTAAGACGCCGATTTTTGACATGTGGACAAAACCGCCTGAGGGGGCGTCGAAACGCTCGATACGTGCCAGTCGAAATACCTCGCGAATCTTGTTCTGAATCTCATCGCGTTGTTCTTCGAGTGTCGCACCTTCTTTGGAAGGCGAAGGCTGGGCCCAAAGGTCTTCGGGGCTCGAAGCCCCTGGGCCGGTGGCCAATTGCTTCGCCAAATCGTTGGCTAGTTGGATGAACTCTTCGTTGGAAGAGACCGGTGCCGACTCGCATTGCAATTCGACAATGGCTCCCACGCTTTCGCCCACGCTTGCGTAGATGCCAATGCGGCCTTCGTCGGTCGAGCGGTCTTGCCGCTTGCCCATGAATTTCTTACCAGATTCGCGTAGGGTTTGAACCGCGACTTCCATGTCTCCGTTTGCCTCGGAAAGCGCTTTTTTGCATTCCATCATTGGCAGCTGGGTGTCGTCGCGTAATTTCTTCACCATCGCGGCAGTGATTTCAGCCATGGCGGGTTACTCCTCGTTTTTTCACGATGAAATTTGTTGTTTCGCTGGCAAGCAGGGAGCTGCCAAACATATAAGTTGCCTAAAAATTCGGTGAGCCAAAACGCTGGCCAGCCGGAAAGACGCACCGGCGGTCAACGCAACGGACAAAACGCTTTTTCTAGGAAGCAACCGTGACGCCCTTGGCGGCTGGCTTTTCAGACCCTTCGGCTTTTTGTTGCTGCTGGGCAGCCGCGGTGGCTTTTCCTTCAGCAATTGCGTCGGCCAAGATGCTTAGGATCAGATCGATCGAACGCATGCTGTCGTCGTTGCCGGGGATCGGTAGGTCGACCACGTCGGGATCGCAATCGGTATCGATCAGCGCCACGGTGGCGATGCCAAGTTTGCGGGCTTCTTTGACTGCGTTTTTCTCTTTTTTCGGATCGATGATGATCATGCACTCAGGCAGCCGGTTCATGGTTCGCATGCCGTTAAGGTTGCGAAACATCTTTCGGTATTCACGGTTGAGTGAAGACTGCATTTTTTTGGAGTACGAGTTGATCTCTTCGCTTTCACGAATTTTTTCCAACTCTTCGAGTCGCGTAAGGCGGCTGCGAATCGTGCGGAAGTTGGTGAGCGTACCGCCCAACCAGCGGTCGTTGACATAAGGCATGCCACAACGCTCAGCCGACTTTTGAACCGTCTCGCCCGCTTGGCGTTTGGTGCCCACGATCAAGGCAAGGCTGCCGCGAGAGGAGACATCGGCGAGATATTTCTTGGCTCGAAGAAGGCCGCGAATAGTTTCGCGGACGTCGATGATATGGATTTTATTGCGGCGGGCGTAAATGTACGGCCGCATCTTGGGGTTCCAGCGACTCGAGCGGTGGCCAAAATGCACACCCGACTCGACCAGTTTTTCTACCAAGGTTGAAGGCATAAACAATACTCCTGCGGAAGGCACACCGGCGATGTCCCCCTTGGTTGGCAGCACTAGCGCTGCCGGGGCGTCCGGCGTTAGTCAACTCATCGGCCAGGAAACACAAACTTGCCACTGGTCTGGACCGTGCAGACCAATTTAGCCCCTCAATATAGCGACTTTGGCAAAAGGGGTCAATCGCCTTGCCGCAACGACTTTGCCGTTGTCCGGGCCTTTCCCAGGCCAGTGGCTGAGGCCTTGAGTGCGAGCTTTGCACTCTGGGGATCTTCCGAGGTGTTCCTTGAAAAGTGCTGTTTCTTGAAGAGTTACGGCTGTCAGGCGTTGATTGCCTTGAGACCATCGACAAGGTCGTCGTGGAGGAGGCCGTTTGTGGCTAGGACGCCGTGGTTTTTGGCCAGGGTTCGGCCTTGAGAGAAGTCGAGCGGTTTGCCCTTGAGGTCGGTAACGCGCCCGCCCGCTTCTTCGACGATAATCGAGCCAGCAGCTTGGTCCCAAATTTTTTCGCGGTAATCGGGCCGAAGATTCGAGAGCAACCGCAGGTTGACTTCGCCTCCGCCGGCAGCGAGTACCGCGTACTTGGCTTGGCTATCCATTGGCACAGGTTTGGCCAGGATGCCGAGCCTTGCCACAAGCTGGCCAATTCCACCGGTGTTGGTGTGAGATTTTTCGACGGATTGCATCAAACGAGCCTCTGAGATTTTTATGCACTCCGAAACACGAAGCTGCCGCCAGGCGGCTTGGTCGTCTTCTAGGCTGCGCACAAAAGTGCCGCTGGTGCGTCGGGCAACAAGCAGCGAACCGCTGCCTCCCTTCTCGGGCCGCATACCGCCGGCAAGCTCGGGACATCCCAAGGCTCCGACTCGCACGACGTTGTCGCGGATGTAAGCGAGTGCAACCGCGTACTGGTCGCCACGCAAAAAGCCCTTGGTGCCGTCAACCGGGTCGAGGGTCCAGAAGTTTTCGGTCGGCTCGCCGTTGCCGCGGTCGATCCATTGGCAAATGTCGTCAGGCGTTGCGCCGGGAATGTTTGGCTGAAGCAGCTCGGTAATCTGCTTGAGCGTCTTGCGACCTTCGGCAGATTGCAAGGCCTCGGAGCTCTCTTCACCGACGAAACCCATTTCGGGGAAGGTCTCTTCGAGCCGCTTGCCGAGGAGTGCTTGGGCGGCAAAATCGGCGACCGTCACCGGCGATTTGTCGTCTTTTGCTAGGGTAGCGACAACCATCTCACGTTGAATTCGGCGTACAAGCTGGGCCGCTTCGGTTACCGCCGCGATGGCGAACCGGACTTTGGAGCATTCAATCGGAGAAGAGCATGAATGATTCGGAGAAGACATGAAAAATACTACGTAGCTGCTAAAAAAAGCTACCCCGCCAGGACTTGAACCTGGAATGAGGGAATCAAAATCCCTAGTGTTACCAATTACACTACGGGGTAAAGGTGGCTTGGTGAGCCATGCCCACAGGCCCGGCCTGCATGGTAATCTACGCGATTTGAGACGATTCCGAAAGTGTGTTCCAAATAAAAAGGTGCCCAAGACCGTCGGTTACGGGTCGGGGCTCGTGGGGGGGTTGTTCTCTTTTTCTCGCATCCGGCTGGCCACGGCGAAGGTAACCTGCTCTAGCTCTCGGGCCAGGTCGACGCCAACTTTGCTAATACCTTCGGGAACGGTAAGCGTGACGGGAGCAAAGTTGACAATTCCGCCCACACCAGCAGCAACCAACTGGTCTGCGACCGCTTGAGCATGAGAGGCGGGAACTGCGACCAAACCCAGTTCGATCTGCTTTTTGACGAGTACTTCGTCCATCTTGGCAATATCGTAGATTTCGACGCCTTCGATTTGAGTGCCTATTTTTGCAGGGTCAGAGTCAAAGGCGGCTTCAAGTCGGAATCCCTGCCGCGCGAATCCACGGTAGCCCAGCAAGGCCCTTCCCAGGTTGCCGACGCCAATAAGGGCGACGCGCCATTCGCGGTCTGTGCCCAAGATGCTGCGTATAGCGGTCACTAGCTCGTCGCACCGATAACCGATGCCAGGGTGGCCAAAGTGCCCAAAATGGGCGAGGTCTTTGCGAACTTGGGCGTCGGTAAACCCGAGCCGGCGGCCGAGCTGGCTGCTGCTGGTTGTCTCGTGGCTATCGCTGATGAGGTGTTGAAGCTCGCGCAGGTAAAGGCTGAGCCGGTTGACGACCGCAGGCGGCACCGAGGTGGAATCAGAATTTGGTTTGGATGTGCTCATAAGAACGAGGCAAGTTCTTTGGGGGAAACAGCCTGGGCAAGGATTCCTTAGCCAGGCCACTCTATCAGTAGCTCTATTCTAACGACAAGACAAACAGGGTGCCAAAATTATGCCCGAGGGCCTTACAGGATAACGAGTTACGACAAAAATTACGTCCCAGATAACCGCTAGGAAACGCGAAACAGCATTTGTCGCTACGTCTCCCCCATTTTTTGTATGCCAGACGACCCGACAGTCGCCCTGATTGGCACGATCGCTACGGCGGAATTTATCGTCAGCGGGTTTTCAGGTCCGGCAATTTGCAACGTTTCGGTGGTAACGATTACGCATGGCAGGTTGCATAGGCAGTGTATGAAAAAAACAACATCTAGCTAAGGGAGGATGCTTGCACTGGTCGAAAAGTGCTATGGAAGGGGTCTTCCCCATTTTGACCAAGCTGTGTATGTCCCCCAGGCAAATCTTGAAGGAGAATTACGATGAGCACGAAGTCTGTAGTGCAAGCTCTCGCGGTCCTCGCCTTAGTGGTGCTACCGTCGGTAGCAAAGGCGGGTTACTGTGGAGCAGCGCGATACAATGGTTGTACGCCTCGCTGTCATCAGCAGCGTTGCCATACCGTGATGAAGACCGTGAAGTGCGTAAAGTGGGAACGCCAATGCGAAACCCGCTATCGCACTGTTTACGACCGGGTTTGTGAAGATCGGGTTATCAATGTGAAACGCTATGTTCGCGAGCAACGCACCAAGCAAGTTTGCTATACCGTGTGCAAGCCCGTTTGGGAAACCAAGCAGCGTACTTACACCGTGTGCAAGCCTGTTTGGGAAACCAAGCAGCGTACTTACACCGTGTGCAAGCCCGTTTGGGAAACTCGCACTCGCAACGTTTGCTACACCGTGTGCAAGCCTGTTTGGGAAACCAAGCAGCGCACTTACACCGTGTGCAAGCCTGTTTGGGAAACCAAGCAACGGACTTACACGGTATGTAAGCCTGTTTGGGAAACTCGAACTCGCGAAGTTCCTTACACCGTGTGCAAGCCTGTTTGGGAAACCAAGCAACGTAGCTACACCGTGCAACGACCTGTGTATGAGACGCGAACTCAAGAGTACACCTACTACGTACGTAAGAAAGTTCCTTACACCCGTACGGTTCAGGTAAAGAGCGGTCACTGGGAATCTCGTAGCTACGAGGTTGCTCGCCCTGCTTGCACGAAAACTATTCGTGAGCCTGGAACATTCGAGTGGGATCCTAGCAAGTGTGCCTGTGTCTATCGCCCAGGTCCTTGCCGTAAGCTTGTGTGCCAGCCCCCACCGCGAACTTGCTGCAAGCGAGTTTGGGTGCCTACCTGTCACACCAAAGAGATCCAGTGCTGCAAAACCGTATGCGAAGCCCGCACGGGTACTCGCTGCTACAAAGTTTGCAAAATGGTTCCTGAAACCAAAACTTGCAGCTACAAAGTTTGCCGCATGGTTTCCGAGCAGCGAACTAAGACGGTATGCTACAAAGTTTGCCGCATGGTTCCTGAAACCAAAACTTGCTGCTACAAGGTTTGCCGCATGGTCCCTGAGACCAAGACTTGCTGCTACAAGGTTTGCCGCATGGTGCCTGAGCAGCGAACCAAGACGGTATGCTACAAGGTTTGCAAGATGGTTCCTGAAACCAAGACTTGCTGCTACAAAGTTTGCCGCATGGTCCCTGAAACCAAGACTTGCTGCTACAAGGTTTGCCGCATGGTTCCTGAGAAGCGAACCAAGACGGTATGCTACTCGGTATGTGTGCCAGTCTGCGAGCAGAAGACCATCAAGGTATCGAAGTGTGTTCCACGGAAAGTTGCTTATACCGTCACACGCTGCGTTCCTCGTGTCTACTGCAAGCAAGTCCCCGTATGCGTTCGCTGCCCTCGTTGCCGATAGTCGACAGTTTGGGAGAGTGAGCCTCTTTTCTTCATCGTAGGAAAGAGGGCTTGGTCAACGCTTTTGATCGGCGGCTCGATTCACCTCAGGTGAATCGGGTCGCCGTTTTTTCGTGGCATTGCACCTGATTGAATGAACATTACTGCCACAACCTCGCGTTGAAATCTGGGCCATTTCCGCATAGCGGTAGGTAGGCCCGCCGTTTACGGCGTGTCAACGCTCTAGGCACAAAGCAATCGGAACGAAAACCCTACGCCCGTTTTCGCCGACGGTTACCCATGCCCAACAGACTGAGTAGGGCCAGTGCAAACGTCGAGGGTTCGGGGATCGCCACTTGGCCGAACCGAATGTTGTCGATTCCGATATTGTCGCTAGAGGCCCCCAGATTGCGAGCGTCGATTTCTAGGATAAGCTGGGGTGCCGTGAGCGGAGACGCAGTGAAGTCGAAGGGCGTACTCGTTGCACCGGAGATAAAAACATCTGTCTGCAAAAAAAGATCGCTGCCCCCGTCGCTGACACGCACGGCATCAATGGTGTAATCGGTATTAGGCCAACCTGCCGCGTCGAACTCGTAAAGCTGGACCAGAAAGCCTGGGTCGGCTGTAAGCGTAACGGTAAGCACGCCAGTACTACCGGTCGCCTCGTAGAGGACATTCACTAGGTCACCATACCCTGTGGTCCACAAGGTTGGATCGGAGTCTCCATAGGAAATCTGGACGTCCGGCGTAAAGCCTTCAGTACCCACGCCATACCCAAACATTCCCTCTGTGGTTGCTTCCACGTCGTCTCCGTACGCCTGGTCTACGTTATCGAAGTTCGCAACCGTGCCTTGGTCAAAGGTGAGGATGGTCGCGCTAGCAACTGCCGGCAAGAATGCAAAGGAGGTTGCAAAGAGAATCGCTGCGAATACCGGGAGTCGGTTTTTCTTGGTGGTCATGGAGTCTTCCTTTTTATCGAGGGTCACCGAACACATGCAACATAACTAGACGTTCGGCCAATTGCGGAACAGCAAAGACGAGCGAGAGCCCGACCCTACCCCTCCCTCCCCCGAAAGTCAAGGATTCCCCGTGTTTTTTCTGCTCGGCCTCGACCGTATGTGTACGCCGTGCCCTTCGTTGAGGAGGGGGATGTCCGATTTCCTCAAAACGATCCTCCCGAGTGCGAAAGGTGCGTTCCGCTACGTTCTAGGAATCGTGGTACAATAAAGCGGGATAAGAGTTCAGGTGATACTCGAAGGCAAATCGATGAGCATAGTTTCTTTTGACGACTCGATTCTAGATCGGATGGTGCTTGCCGTGGAAAAAGTGCGCGATCGTCTTAGACGAACCACAAAAACCCTAGATGCGGCAGGTATCCGTTACGCGGTTGTCGGTGGCAACGCCGTGGCTGCATGGGTTGCAAAAATTGATTCCGCAGCGGTACGAAATACCCAAGATGTCGACATCTTGATCGACCGTGAAGATCTTGATGCGGCAAAAAAAGCACTCGGAGCCGCAGGCTTCATCTATCGTCACGTCAAGAGCATCGACATGTTTCTTGATGGGCCAAAAGCCAAAGCACGCGATGCGGTGCATGTAATTTTTGCTAACGAAAAAGTTCGACCTGAGAGTCTTGCTCCTTCGCCGGGTATGTCGGAAACCGAAAGTGTCAAAACGGAATCGACTGGAAGTTTTTCGGTCGTGTCGCTCGAAGCCTTGGTGCGAATGAAGCTCACAGCATTTCGACGTAAGGATCAAGTTCACCTGCTCGACATGATCGACGTTGGGCTTATTGACGAAAGTTGGCCTGTGAAATATGCCTCGGAGCTAGGGCAGCGGCTGCAACAATTGCTAGACGATCCCGACGGGTAAGTCGCGCTCGCGGTGGTAACTGCCCGAATTAGGCCCGCCTTGTGCGATGTTGCATGTAGGTCAAAGCAATGAAATCGTAGAATCCGTGGGCAACCATCGGCGCGATGAGGTCGCCATAGGCCATCGCAAGCCACCCAAAGTAGAGCCCCACCGCCGTCGCGCCGAGGAAATAGAGGAGCGACATCGCGTGGACCAGGCCAAAGAGCAAGCTCACAACCCCGATCGCAATCAGCGGATGAAACCAAGAGGCGAGCAAGGGCTGTAATGCCCCTCGAAAGAGCAATTCTTCCCCTACCCCGGCCGCTAGCGAGATAAGTGCTAACTCGAGCCAGCTGCTTTTGGCGAAAAGCATTCGGACAATCGCCTCGGTTTGGTGCCTCAAGTCGACCAGGGGAGACCACCGGCTGAGCGTAAGCACCATAAGCATGGCCAGCAGCGGGAAAGTGGCGATCAAGCCCCGTTCGAGAGCAACGGGAGTCACCACTAATAGCGAAGAAAGCGGGACCCCTCCCCCCCATGCGAGAAAGACCCCGAGAAAACCGAGTCCTGTTTCAAAGAGTATAGCCAGCCCAAAAGTACGTGCGCTAGATTCCATAAGAGGGCTTGTTTTTCACGAAATTCTAGGGTTTTAGCAAATCTTCGGGAGGACCATTCTCGGTCGCCACCTTGACGATAGCAAGAACAGCAATTAGATTATCTGGCTTCGATTTAGCTCGCTAAGACTATACCCCGGCGTCGCGTTCGTTGGAACAACGTCGGGGCCCGTTGAACTAACTTCCGCGGGTTTCTCCCCCTCTGCTCACTTGCCTGTCCAGCGGTCAGGCCCGGAAAGCAGCTTCGGGGCGAATTTACGAAACACGTTGCCGTGTTTCGACGCCGGACCGATATTCTCAACTCATAGCCGCAAATGTGTCGGCAGAAGGACTGATAAAGCATGGCCAAAAAAGCCTCCCGCAAAACCAAGATGACCTACTACTTCGGCAAAACAAAAACCGAAGGCGACGGAAAAAAGAAACAGCTACTCGGCGGCAAAGGGGCAAATCTTGCCGAAATGACCAGCATCGGCCTGCCAGTCCCTCCCGGCTTCACCATCACGACCGAAGTTTGCGACCTCTACTACAAGAGCAAGAAGAAGCTGCCAAGCGGCTTAATGGAGGCAGTCAACAAAAATATCCGAATGCTCGAAAAGGAGCTGGGCAAAAAGTTTGGCGATATCAAATCGCCCCTGCTGCTCTCGGTTCGCTCCGGTGCAGCGGTTTCGATGCCCGGCATGATGAATACGATTCTCAACTTGGGCCTCAACGACGAATCGGTGGTGGGCCTCGCGAACGAAACAGGCAACGACCGCTTTGCCTACGATGCGTATCGCCGGCTGATCAACATGTACGGCGACGTCGTTTGCGAAGTCGACCATCATTTATTCGAGCAAGCTTTCGATAAAATCAAGAAAAAGTATCGTGCCGCTGAGGACAACGACGTGCCGGTAGAAGGCATGATTGAGCTTTGCGAAGCTTACAAGCGAGTCTTCCGTAAGCACTTCGGCAAGCCTTTCCCGCAAGACCCGCTCAAGCAGCTCGAAATGGCCGTCGAGGCCGTGTTCCGCAGCTGGATGCAATCGCGAGCGATTCGCTACCGCCAGGTAGAAAATATTACGGGTTTGTTGGGTACCGCGGTCAATGTCCAGTCGATGGTTTTTGGCAACATGGGCGACGATTCGGGAACCGGCGTAGCGTTCACTCGCGATCCTTCGACGGGCCAGAACAAGTTTTATGGCGAGTTTCTTATCAACGCCCAGGGCGAAGACGTCGTGGCCGGCATCCGTACGCCGCAGCCTGTCGAGAAGATGCCCAAGTGGAATAAGAAGATCTACCAGCAGCTTTTGAAGATCAAAGACAAGCTCGAAAAACATTATCGCGACGTCCAGGACATCGAGTTCACGATCGAACGCGGCAAACTCTACATGCTGCAAACACGCAACGGCAAGCGAACCGGTGCCGCCGCAGTGAAGATTGCTTGCGACATGGTCAAAGAAAAGCTGATCTCCGAAAAGCAGGCGATCTTGAGCATTCCTGCCGGCGACCTGACCCAGCTGCTGCTGCCTAGCTTTGCTCCATCCGCTAAAAAGTCGGCGACCGTGCTCACACGCGGCTTACCTGCTTCGCCAGGAGCTGCGTTCGGCAAGCCCGCTTTCACAGCAGCCGAAGCAGTCGAGCGTACGCTCGCGGGCGAGAAAGTATTGCTTGTTCGCAAAGAAACCAATCCTGAAGACATCGATGGAATGCACTCGGCTGCTGGTATTCTGACCAGCACAGGCGGAATGACGAGCCATGCAGCGGTGGTTGCCCGGGGTTGGGGACGCTGTTGTGTTGCAGGTGCTGGCGAGATTCATATCGACGCAAAGGCGCGAAAGCTCAAAGTGGGAGGTAAGACTTACACCCACAAAGACGTGCTCTCGATCGATGGCTCAACCGGCGAGGTAATGCTCGGGGAGATTGCAACTCAATCGCCAAAACTTTCGAGCGATTTCAGTACGATCATGAAGCTCAGCGACAAGTTCCGAAAGATGCTTGTTCGCACCAATGCCGATACCCCCGAAGATGCCAAACGGGCCCGCGACTTTGGCGCCCAAGGCATCGGCCTTTGTCGTACCGAACACATGTTCTTCGAAGGCGATCGGATCATGGCCATGCGAGAAATGATTTTGGCCGAAAATCTCGAAGATCGTAAAGAAGCTCTCACCAAGTTGCTGCCGACTCAGCGAAAAGATTTCATCGGCATCTTTACCGCGATGAAAGGGTTGCCGGTAACGATTCGCCTGTTAGATCCGCCCCTGCACGAGTTCCTTCCGCATGACGACAAGAGCCAAGCCGAGATGGCAAGCCGGATGGGCGTCAAGCGTTCGGTGGTGAAAAACCGTGTGCAGTCGCTCCATGAAATGAACCCCATGCTCGGCCATCGGGGCTGCCGACTGGCGGTCACCTAT
Organism: Planctomycetota bacterium; assembly: GCA_024278955.1. GTDB lineage: Bacteria > Planctomycetota > Planctomycetia > Pirellulales > Lacipirellulaceae > Bythopirellula. The sequence continues at coordinate 232,838 of JAJRSE010000002.1, forward strand.
CCTGAGATTCTCGACATGCAGGTCACCGCGATTACCGAAGCGGTAATCGCCTGCAAGAAGAAAAAGGTCGACGCCCAAGCCGAAATTATGATCCCGTTGATCGGCACGGCTTCAGAGCTTCGATTGCTTGGCGACCGGGTACGAAAAGTGATGGACGAAGTCAAAGTGGCCAAGAAATTCTCTGGCAAGCTCAACATCCTTGTCGGAACCATGATCGAGATTCCTCGCGCTGCTCTTACGGCCAACGAAATTGGCGAGCTGGCCGATTTCTTCAGCTTTGGCACCAACGACCTAACGCAAATGACGTTTGGCTACAGCCGCGACGATATCAACACCTTTTTGCCCGACTACTTGAACGAAGAAATCCTTCTTCGCGATCCCTTTGAATCACTCGACGTATCAGGCGTAGGCCAGCTCGTCGAGATGGGCGTGAAGAAAGGCCGTTCGGTGAAGAGCAAGCTCAAGTGTGGCATCTGCGGCGAACATGGCGGCGATCCCGATTCAATCGATTTCTGCCATCAAGTCGGACTCGACTACGTTTCGTGTAGCCCATTCCGAGTACCCATCGCTCGCCTCGCAGCAGCCCAGGCGGCTTTGAGAAACGGCAAGTAGTTTTTTGCCGACGCTCGAAAATTGCAATGACAACAAAGCCCGGGGATTGCATCCCCGGGCTTTTTTTGGGGAAGCGAGAGCAGCACCTGGCAACGGCTCTGAGTTTAACCGGCCATACGGCGGGTTTCTGTTTCGGAAGAAACTTTGTCTAGCTCGTCGACTGCCGGGTGCAGGCGTAGCTCGACACGTGGCGGGCTGCGGCGTTCCTGCACAAAGCCCCGTTGTCCGCCTTGGAAAAATTCGGCAAACTCAGTCGCGACGCCTTGGGTAAACTGCTCTTTCAGTGCAGCGATCGTTTCGCGAAACGTCGTTCCTTGGCGGTAGATTACCCGGTAGGCAGCTTTCAGGTCGAGAACTTCTTGTCGATCGAATCCGGCCCGGCGCAAGCCGACGCTGTTAAGCCCAACGATTAGTGCGGTAGCGCCATCGGTCAGCACGAAGGGCGGAATGTCTTGGACGACTTTCGTGCAGCCACCGACCATCGAAAGCCGCCCAATTCGGCAGAACTGATGCACAGCCGCGTTGCCACCCAAGCAAGCCCGGTCGCCCACTTCCACATGCCCACCTAGCATGACGCCATTGGTGAGAACCACCCGATTGCCCACTCGGCAATCGTGAGCCACATGGGCACCGACCATCAAGAAGCAATCGTCGCCGATCGAGGTAATGGCATCCTGGTGCATGGCCCGGTGTACGGTCGTATGCTCGCGAAAAACGTTTCGCTCGCCAATCACGACCGTTCCCAACTCAGACTGAGGGTTTGCGTGTTGCGGCAAGCCACCCAGCACAGCTCCCTCATACACAGTCGAGTCACATCCCAATGAGGTTCCCGAGCGGATGGTCACATGAGCCATCAAACGGCATCGGTCGGCGATTTGGGTATCTTCCTCAATAATTGCGTAGGGGCCGATTTCGACATCAGCACCAAGTTCTGCTTTTGAACTAACAATCGCTGTTGGGTGGATCTTCACAGTGAGTCCTCAGTTATCGGCGGGGTCGCGTCGGCAGCATCAACAGCCGTCCACGCGGTGTGGGCCCAAGATACAAGATAGGGTCTCCCGTGGGCCGCTAGCGATGTTATCGGATAAACCTTTTGTGACGGCTTAGAGTTAGCTTGCGAGTCGCTCGATTTACCCGAGCTTGCCTAAACTTACATCGGATGCAATAGTGCTAGCACGGACGGTGCGGGTGGCTCTCGTATGCAGTAAAATCACAGGAATACCAAAGACAAATAGAAACCAAAAAGGAAATTTCCGAGATGTCTGACGTAGTAAAATTGTACGACGAAGCTGACAAATTGAAGGACGAGGGCAAGCTCGACGAAGCGGTTGCCAAGCTGGAAGAAGCACTCGAAGCCGATGCGAGTTACGCATTGGCTCATTCTGCACTGGCAGTCGTCCAACAACGACTTGGCAAGCACGAAGAAGCAGTCGCCCACGCACAGAAGGCGGCAGAGCTTGAGCCTAGCGATCCGTTTAGCTTTACCGCGCTGAGCGTCACCTTCCAGCGAGCTTACGCTGGAACCAACAACCAAGACTACATCCGACTAGCAGAAGATGCGATGGAACGTAGCCGCCAGCTAAGCCAGGGATTGTAGCAACGCAAATCGGCGAATCGCCATTGGAAACGAAAAAAGCCCTGGGATCGCAATCCCAGGGCTTTTGCAGTATTCAGAGTACGCGTCGTTTCACAGCAAACACTACGCTTGTGGTTTCGCAATAACTCGCTTTTGTACGTCGGTTTCCAGCGGGCCAAAAGCTTGCTCGTGGCGCTGAACCGAAAGGTGCAATGCGTGCAACATGCGTTTGGCCGTGTAGTAATTGGTGACGATTCGCTGAGAAACTTTCACAGGCTCGGTCGGGACGCCAAAGGGCTGGGAGTTGAGCCCGAAGTCGATGATCAACTCTTCCGGCGTGCCAGTAACCCGGCAAAAGTTCGCGTACGAGCAAATTGCGTTGGAGTCGTCCACTTGCACGCGGTTCGCTTGCTGTTGGGCCGCATCACCACTTGCAGCTGCGCCTTCTTTTTTTGGTTGCTTAGGAGCTTCGGTCTTTTCGTCAGCCATGGGGAATTCTCCGCTAGGATTGAATTTTCGTGAAAAAATAAGACCCCGACGGCGTCGGGAGTGAATCGTTTTTTTCCTGCGTTCCGAGCACTTAGCTTAGGCGAGAACCAGCTAGCACGCCACACTAACGCTAAATTCCTACGCTAAGTTCCTAAGTCGGAATCGGCAGGAACCACACTGAGAATGACACTTTCTGCCTCGGTTCCGGGCGTGAGATAAGTGGCGGCCTTGCGCAATTGGCGGCCTTTGAGCAATCCACGGTGCCGGGCTTCGCCACGTTCCTCGGGCCAGCGTTGACCCTTAATCAGTAAGAGTCGGTCGAAGGCCGTCCAATGGGGTTCGACCCAAACTAAAATTTTTGACAACGAAGCCACTGCCCTGGCGACCAAGGTGTCGAACGTCCGCAGCTCCAAGACTTCTTCTGATCGGCAGGCAAAGACTTCGACCGGCAGCTGCAACTCTTCGACAATCGCCTGGACCACCCGAGCCTTTTTCTGTGTCGATTCGCAAACCTTCACTTTAAGGTCGGGTCGGCAGATCGCCAGAATAAGCCCCGGCACTCCGCCCCCGGTGCCGATGTCGAGCACCCGCTCGCCCTGTTCGAGTAGTTTGCCCAGTTCGAGGCTATCGACCACATCGCGGGCAACGAACTTCTCAAACGTCGTGTGCCGGGTGAGATTCAATTGCTCGTTCCAGCGCCAAAGCGCCGCTCGATAGCGGTCGAGCAATTCGAGACGCTCGGGTTCAAGCTCAATACCTGCTTGGAGTATTGCCTGCGACAAATTTTCGGGGGGTTGCGGATCGTGGTTCAAAGTCGGTTGCTCAAGTGGGAAAGAGAAGGGAGAATCAGATATAAGACCGCCGAAGCCCGGGGGTTGCAACCCCGGGCCTTCGGCAAAAAAACACAACAGGACGATTCATGTTTGGCATCCTCAACATAAATAAACCACCAGGCTGGACTTCTCGCGATGCGGTTAATCGCGTCCAGCGGCTCGTTCGCCCCGCCAAGGCGGGCCACGCAGGCACTCTCGACCCTTTAGCCACCGGCGTGCTCGTGGTGTGCCTCGGTCCCGCGACGCGCCTCATTTCGTATGTTCAACAGATGCCGAAGTCGTACCAAGCAACTTTTTTGCTTGGTCGTAGTAGCGATAGCGAAGATACCGAAACCGAGGTGCGGGCACTCGCCTCGCCGCCCATTCCCTCGCTCGCAGAAATCGAATTGAAGCTCCCCGATTTTCTGGGGAAAATACAGCAGCGTCCGCCGGCCTACTCCGCCCTCAAAGTCGACGGCAAACGGGCCTATCAGCTCGCCCGTGAAGGCCAAGACGTGCAGCTCACGCCGCGTCCCGTAGAAATCTACGAACTCGACGTCCTCGACTACAACTATCCTGAACTCCAAATAAATATTCGGTGCGGCAGCGGAACCTATGTGCGGAGCTTGGGCCGAGACCTTGCCGACTCGCTCGGCACCGCGGCAGTAATGTCAGCCCTTGTCCGCACAGCAATCGGCGATTTCTCCTGCGACCATGCCCTCGATGCCGACGGTTTGACCTTGGAGAAAATCACACTCCGCCTGCAACCGGCAAGCTCCGCTGTGGTGCATCTGTCGCAAATCACGCTTGCATCAAAACAGATAGAAGAAATACGCCATGGCCGGCGCATCGCTGCGCCTGAGGAAATTGACACCGATGCCGAAATCGCAGCATTCGACCATCAAGGAAACCTCGTGGCATTGCTCATAGAAAAAGAACCCGGTGTGCTAGGGCCATTTCGCAATTTCCCCTCGCCAGCATAAACGTAGTTGCTTGGTTGCATTGGCTTTATAGCCGGACCGCTACGTGGTCCGAAAAAACTCGGAGGCAAGTGCACCACCGACTAATCTGGGATGAACCAATGGGGCCTCTGCTACGTTGATAGAACTGTGTTGACAAAGCACTAGTATTCCATCGTGGCTTGGTTTTCGGGTGCCACTGCTGGGCAAGCCAGCAGTGGCACCCAACTCGAAATTTGAGCTGCGGTAGACTACTAGAGCCTAGCCAAAGTGGCATCCTGCGGATTGTGCTTACGCGCTAGGTCGTGCGAGTCGTCCGTTCCAGGTAAGGCTTTGCGCGAGTTGTCGGCAAGTTGAACTCACGGTAGGCATCGGGTCGATAACTGAGTCGGTGTCTCGACGTGCGCATCTTTTGCGCGATTTGACAGGCACTTGCCCGAGGACGGGCACCAACGGATAAACTTTGGGCACGGATGAGCCCCACGATCGGTCTGACGCATGCCATGAGGGCAAGCCCAGGCACACAACCGAGATCGTAACGGCCTCCATGTTTGATAATCGAAACCTAAGATTCGATCTTTTTGCACTCCTGCTATTGGCCGCTACGGCCATGCTCGGAGTTGCGCTGGCTACTTACGATCCGGCCGATCCTCCCAGCACGCTCGTCTATCCGGCCCCTACCGAGTTCCATAATTCTTGTGGACCAATCGGCGCCTACATCGCCCACTTTTTCTTTGAAAGCGTTGGCATTGCCGCTTACTACTTCGTCGCTTCGCTTGGGGCCTTGGCTGTCACCCTGCTATGGCGAGGCGAGGTTAACCAACCCGTGCTGCGCGCCGTGGGGTGGACCGCTTCGTTGGTCGCGGTTGCGACCTTGGCAACCATGACGTTGCCCAATAGCACTCCAGGCCCGGTCATCGGCGCCGGGGGGTATCTTGGCGCGATGGGTCACGCGATGCTTGAGTCGCACTTTGCTACGACCGGCGCCTACATTCTGGCATTCAGCGTCTTGCTGGCAGGCATACTGCTGGCAACCGATTATCTTATCTTCCAGCTTGCCGCCATCACGACCGTTGTTTCGGGACGGGGGATCATGTCTCTCGGCCATTTCGGGCCTGTACGAACGGCTCGCCCCGAGACCGACCTTGAAGACGAATGGAAAGAAGAGGAATCTGACGAGTACGAAGAGGAAGAAGAACCCGAGACCGGCGAAGACGAAGAGGAGTGGGAATATGAAGAAGAGGAGGAGGAAGTTGCACCACTAAAAGTGCGTACTCCTCAATCGAAACAAGAACAAGAAGAAGAGAAACAGGAAGCCAAGAAGCCGCCTCAAGCGCTCAAGTCGAAGCTTGCTTCAGCCTTGGGAATCAATAGTAAGAAGAAATCGGAGAAGAGCGAACGCGATGAAATCATCGATCAGCTCGAAGCGGCCGACCAGTCGCACACGCCCGATGTCGACTACGAATTGCCTCCGCTCGATCTCTTGCTCCAGTCCGACGATGTCAACTTCCAGGACCAAGAGGTAGAAGTTCGACGCAAAGCCAAGCTACTAGAAAAAACCTTCAAAAACTTTGGCTTCAACGTCAAAGTCGTCGAAATCGAGACCGGCCCGGTTATCGCGCAGTACGAAATCGAGCTCGAAGCCGGCTTGCGTTTGGCAAAAATCACGAACTTGTCCGACGATATCGCAATCGCTCTGCGCGTGCCCAGCGTGCGAATCGTGGCACCGATCCCAGGCAAGAACACCGTCGGCATCGAAGTGCCAAACGAAAATCGCCAATTGGTCCGCATCCGCGATGTCATTGAAGAGACCAATGGCCGAGCGAAACGGATGAAAATCCCGATCTACCTGGGCAAAGATGTTTCGGGGAATCCAATGGCAGTCGATTTGGCATCCCTTCCACATCTGCTTATCGCCGGTCGTACGGGTACGGGTAAGAGTGTTTGCTTGAACTCGATTATCGTCTCGATTCTGATGAGTCGTGGCCCCGACGAGGTGCGGATGCTGATGATCGATCCGAAAATGGTCGAGCTAAGCGGCTACAGCAAGCTGCCCCATCTGATGCATCCGGTCGTGACGGACATGAAAAAGGCCGAGGCAATTCTCTCGTGGGCCGTCGACAAAATGGAAGAGCGGTATCAGTTGCTTGCCCGAGCCGGCGTCCGACATTTGTCGGTCTACAATCAGCTTAGCGACGAAGAGCTGCGCGATCGGATCAAGCCGCGAAGCGAAGCCGAATGGGAAACTATTCCTAAGTCGCTGCCCTTTGTGGTAATCGTGGCCGACGAAATTGCCGACCTGATGATGACCGCCGGCAAAGACGTCGAGCAACACATCATTCGTCTGGCTCAAAAAAGTCGTGCGGTTGGCATCCATCTCATTCTCGCAACCCAAAAACCAACGGTCGACGTCATCACCGGCCTCATCAAATCGAACCTGCCTGCCCGTATCGCATTCCAGGTAGCAAGCCGGACCGATAGCCGGGTTGTGTTGGACGAAAACGGAGCCGACAAGCTTCTCGGCAACGGCGATATGCTGTTCCTTTCGCCTGGCACGAGCACCCTTCTGCGAGGACAAGGCACGTATCTCTCAGACGACGAAATCACGAGTGTTGTCGACTATGTGGGAACCGATGTGCCTCAGTTCGCTCAAGAGCTTATCGAACTCAAAACCAAGGACGAGGAAGAAGAGACAACGCCCGGCAAGCTTAAAAACCGCGACGAGCTGTACGAATCGGCTGTCGACATTGTGGTCCGAGAACGACGAGGCAGCGTCTCGCTATTGCAGCGTTGCATGGGCATCGGCTACGGCCGCGCCGCCCGCTTGGTCGACTTCATGGCCGAAGACGGAATCGTCGGAGAGTACAACGGTTCGCAAGCCCGCGAGGTGTTGATCTCAGTCGAAGACTGGGAGGCAATGAGCAACGAGACCGCCGAAGAGAGCAACGACAAGGGCCCCGTCACGGCAGTAACCGTCGAACCCAAGCCGCAGCGAACCAATAAGATTATTCCCGGCACCGACGAACCAAGCGATTTGGAAGACGACCAGCTACTCGCGATTGCCGAAGTCGAAGAAGAAGCCGCAGCCAACGCACCCTGGGAAGAAGATGAAGCCGCCGAGTCGGAAGAGGCAGAGATTAAGGAAGACGTTGAGTCGGAAGAAGAGGAAGAGCTAGCAGACGACGAGGAGTGGGAAGAAGACGAAGCAGACGACGAAGAAACCGCCGAAGGCGAAGAAGAGGAAGAATGGGAATACGAAGACGAGGAGGAAGAGGGAGAAACTGAGGGAGAAACTGCGGAAGAAACCGAAGGAGCGACAGCCGAGGGCGAAGACGAAGAATGGGAGTATGAAGACGAAGAAGAGGACGAAGTCGAAGAAGAAGCGGCAGAGGACGACCCCGATTGGGAGGACCCCAAACCGACGAAATGGGAATCGGACGAGCTCGAAGAGGAGGACGAAGAAGAGGAAGAATACGTCGACAGCGCATAAGCGAGTTCAACCGGCGTTTGACACTTTGATTGAAGCTCAGGAACCAACCTGATAGAATACAGGAGTCCAATGAAACCCCCTACTACGCTTGCAAGTGAGCCGCGATCATGAATTGGTCTGATGTTTTGGCCGACCCGTGCCTGCAGGATCTGCCGTATAAAATCGAACTCAACCAGTATGGGGCGATCGTCATGACACCCGCGTCGAATCGGCATGGACATCTGCAAATAGAAATCGGTTTTCTACTGAAGACCCAGCGCCCGGAGGGCAGGACCTTATCGGAGTGCTCAGTAGACACTCCGGGTGGCGTCAAAGTTGCAGACGTTGCCTGGCTGAGCGAATCGTTTGTCGCTCAACATCGCGAGACAACGCCCTACAGTAAAGCGCCCGACCTGTGCATCGAGATCCTTTCTCCCTCCAACTCGCGTCGCGAGATGGCAGAAAAAACGCAGCTCTACTTCGACCAAGGCGCTCAGGAAGTATGGCTCTGTAGCGAAGCCGGCAAGCTGGAATTCTACACGCCTGCCGGCCAAGTCGACGCTTCGCCGCTCTTCCCCGAGTTCCCTCAAGCAATCAAGTAACGAACAAACGGCCGTGCTATTTGGCTGCGACTGCTTTCTTGGGCGGATCTTGCATCATCGAATCGAGCATCGTGCCAATAAGCGCAGTCGTCTCGCCGTTCTGCCCGGCCCCTTGCCCGACGACCATCACTCGCGGAGTAATCTCGATTCCCGAGTCCCCCACGATCCGCAGCAGTTCGATTAGCGCCGCGTTGCCTGGCCCAATCTGCGTCGCAATTTGCTCGTAAGCTTTTGCCTGAGCGGCAGCTCGCAGCTCAACCGCTTCGGCTTCCGCCTTCGCTTCGATGATAATCGTTTCGCGTTTTTGCTCCGCGATTTTCACTTCGTAAGCTGCGGTAGCAAGCCGTTTTTCCTCCTCGGCTTCTTGCTCGGTTTTCGTAAGCTGCTTCTTTTGCTCGGCTGCGCGTTGTTGCTCTTTGAAAGTTTCTTGCTCTTGAAGGGCAATTTCGCGGTCGGTTTGAGTCTTTAGCAGTGCGCCGAGTGTGTTTTCGTCACCTACGTCACCAATCCGCACGCCGGTGATGGTCACGCCAATCTTTTCCATCTCTAACTTCAGCATTTTAAGCGACGCCGACTCTTGCGTTGATCGCTGCTGCACATAATCGAGGGCTTTGACTCCTTCGGCATTGTTGCGAAAAATGGCTCGTACTGCGGAATTCATCACCGTACGTAACCCCTCCTGGTCGTCGCCTACGACGCCGACCAAAATTGGTGCATCGCCTGGACGAACTTCATACTCGATTCTCACATCGACCGGAAACGTGAATCCATCCGAAGTGCGGACCATGATCTCTCGCTCTTCCGCGTCAGAAAGACTCGACGTTTGGTTGCCAGCACCCGGAGTCGAAGCCGCGGTATACCGTACAATTTGTTTTTGCGTTGAAATTGGCGTTACCTGAAAGGCATCGGTGTTCAGGTAGTACTGCCCTTCCAAGAGCGGCTGACGCCAAATGCCGCGCTCGCCTTGGCTGACGAGTCGACGTGTGCCCGAATCGTCTACTTCGTCCTCAGCGAAGGTCGGTCGCTCGCCAACATTCGATTTCACCACGCCTACAGTTGCCTTTTTAACCGTCGTGACGTCGACCATCTTTACGGTAAACAAACGAGGGTTGATCCGATAAGACCCTGGCTTGAGCACCGAAGTCTGGGGTCCTTTGTAGCCGCCTCCTTCGGTGAGGAAGAACGTGGCATTGCTTGCCATTTGGCCCACTTTCTCGGGGCTCCACTCAGGCGCATACGTGGTATCGGGTGGTAACGGCAGGCCATCCGAGGCATTGAGCAGCCCGATGCTACCGGCTGGTATGCTTTGAATTGCCGCATACTCGACATCGTAAATGAAGGGCCAGTAACCGGGATGCCAGCCGGGCGGCAAAATTTTGGCTTGCGGACCCTTCTCGCCATTGGTCGCGATGATTTTTCCTGACGGAAGCGATTGGAAGCCCACATTCTTAGTGACAACGCCGATCGAGTCTTCGCCTACAAAGCGGTACGACGCAAGACCGAAAAATATCACCATCACCACGACCGCCGCGCCGACCGCCGCAAGGCGAAGCTGCAACGAACGCACTTGCGAAGCGCTCGCAATAATCAAGCCCGCCAAAACAATTCCAATAAACAAAAACAAGCCAGACATCAGGTGATTTCTCCCTCAGGAAAGATAGTTGAACGTTTCGTAGTACCGCCGGCCAAATGCCAGCCGTCTGGGGGCCGCTCTCAAAAAAACCAGCCAGGCACGCCCCTAGCAGCTTAGCTTACGCTCAGCACCGGCGTTACAGTAGCCCCAGATTACCTATTATTTCTCTGCGAAATGTCCGATATTGCCGAAAAACAAGCTCCCCGCAGGACAACGGCAAAGTCGTGTGAAGCAAGGGATTTTAGCCACCGAGATCACCGAGGACCCCTTGTTTCTAGCACTCTGTGTCCTCGGCGATCTCGGTGGCTAATTCCTTTAAGTACTTGTAATTGTCCTATCTGGCCCCCCTTCTCCTCGGTTGCCGCCCTGGCAGCCTCGGGTTAAACTCAGAGGCTACGAACCTTTGTAGCAATTTTGAGTCCTGAGCCTATCATGTCGATCGCAATTTCAAACCGACTGCCCGTGCCGCTTGGCCTCGGGGCTGTTATTGATGACGTCATGAGTGGCGCGATTGCTATTGCCGCCATTATCGAGGGCGATCGATCTTAGGGTTCGGAAAAGACCGATACTAACCAAGCCCTGAGGCCGACCACGGCAGCAGGGCTTTTTTTGTTTGAAAAGAGCCTCTTCCAAATGACCAAGCCAAATATTCTGTGAAACCTACCTCCTGCGTTGTTCCCGCCGTTCCGCCGTGGTTCAAAGTAACACCGTCGCATCAAAATAAATTAAAACACACCTCCACCCCCTCACCTCTATTAGCCATGTCCAAAATCCAAACCTACGACACGACCCTCCGCGACGGCGCCCAAGGCGAAGGCGTCAACTTCTCGCTCGAAGACAAGCTCCTAATCGCCCGACGACTCGACTCGCTCGGCTTCGATTTTGTCGAAGGCGGCTATCCGCTTTCTAACCCCAAAGATGCCGAGTTCTTCCAGCGACTGGCCGAGAAACCGCTTCAGCACAGCAAGGCCTGTGCCTTTGGTATGACCCGTCGCCGGGGGATGAAAGCTGCCGACGACATCGGCATGAAGTCGCTGCTCGACTCCAAGGCTCCGGTTATCACCATCGTCGGTAAAACGTCCGACTTCCACGTTACCGAGGTCCTTGGTGTTTCGCTCGAAGAAAACCTCGCCATGATCCGCGACACGGTCGCCTATCTCTCGGGCGAAGGTCGCGAAGTCATCTACGATGCCGAACACTTTTTCGATGGATGGAAAGCCGACCCCGAGTACGCCGCCAAGACGATCCAAGCCGCTGCCGAAGCCGGGGCGTCCATTATCGTGATGTGCGACACCAACGGCGGCAGCCTCCCAGAAGAAGTGGCCGCAATCACTCGCGAAGCCAGCAGCAAAGTCGACAAACCGCTCGGAATCCATACCCACAACGATGGCGAGCTAGCGATTGCCAACACGCTGGCGTCGATCGATGCCGGGGCCGTCCACGTACAGGGCACCATCAACGGGCTGGGCGAACGCTGCGGCAACGCCGATCTGATTTCCGTAATCGCCAACCTGGCGCTCAAGAAAAAAGGTTACGAAGTGCTGAATGGCCACGGTGTTGAACACCTCACCGAACTTTCGCGGTACGTCTACGAAATTGCAAACATGCACTTTCGTAACGGCCAAGCCTTTGTCGGCACCAGCGCTTTCGCCCACAAGGGCGGCATGCACGTCCACGCCGTCACAAAGGTATCGTCGAGCTACGAGCATATCGAACCCGCGTCGGTTGGTAACGAACGCCGGATTTTGGTCAGCGAGCTTTCGGGCCGATCGAACATCCTCGCCATGGCAACCAAACACAATTTACAGAACGACAAAGAGCTGATGGCCAGCATCTTGAAGCAAGTGGTCGATCTGGAAAACCGCGGTTACCAATTCGAGGCCGCCGAGGCTTCGTTCGATCTTCTCGTGCAACGTGCCGCCGGCACCTACAAACCCCATTTCGAGTTGGTCCAGTATCAAACCAGCGTCATCAGCCGAGGCGGCCAGCCCGTCACTGAGGCAACCGTGAAATTGCTGGTCAACGACCAACTACGTCACGAAGTGGCCGAGGGCGATGGCCCCGTCAACGCACTCGATGCGGCACTACGCAAGGCGCTCAACGGGCATTTCCCCAGCCTGAACCAAATGCAGTTGGTCGACTACAAAGTACGGGTCATCAACTCCGATGCCGCCACCGCGGCGAGCGTACGAGTCGTCATTGAAAGTCGCGACGAAAACGACTCCTGGGGTACCGTCGGCGTCCACGAAAACGTGATCGAAGCCAGTTGGAACGCCCTGGTCGATAGCATCGAATACAAACTTTGCAAAGAATCCACAGAACCGCGATCGTAAGAAGGCACGTGCTAAAGTCTTTCTTTCCTTCCGTTTTCTTGCCGTCCTTGGCGATCTTGGCGGTTCCTCTTTTCAGTTTGAGTTACTAACATGCACGGCTCGGCCATCGTCGCAACTCACCAATAGAAAACCAATCATGCCCTCCGACCTCCAACCTCCGACCTCCGACTTCACCACCCTCCCCTCCCACTACGACCACGCCGCGGCACAGCAAAAGTGGTATCCGATTTGGGAAGAGCGAGGCTATTTCCATGCTGACACCAAGTCGGAGAAGCCGCCCTTTACGATCGTTATCCCGCCGCCCAACGTCACCGGCGCCTTGCACCTGGGCCACGCCCTCAACAATACCCTGCAAGATATCCTCTGCCGCATGAAACGCATGCAGGGATACAACGTCCTCTGGATGCCCGGGACCGACCACGCGGGCATCGCCACCCAGGCGGTGGTCGAACGCCGGTTGCTGGAAGAAGAAAAACTTTCGCGGCACGATCTGGGCCGAGAAGAATTGGTCAAACGTATTTGGGCTTGGAAAGAACAATACGAAAAGCGCATTCTCGGCCAACTCAAGCAGCTAGGGGCCAGTTGCGATTGGCGTCGGCTACGATTCACGCTCGACGAACAGTGCGCAGGCGCCGTGCGCGAAACCTTCTTCAAACTTTTCAAAGACGACAAAATCTATCGCGGCAAGCGGCTGGTGAATTGGGACACCTTTTTGCAAACCGCCGTCAGCGATGACGAAGTTTTTCATGAAACCAAAAAAGGCCACTTCTGGCACTTCAAGTATCCGGTAGTTGAGCTCGACCTAGAACCCGGCGAGCCGACTCACGTCACGATCGCGACCACACGCCCCGAAACCATGCTCGGCGACACCGCCGTGGCCGTGCATCCCGACCCCGAACGGCAGCTCGACAAGGTCGAATCCGAACTCAAAGAAAAACTGGGCGCCGCGCTCGAAAAAGAAAAAGCCGACATCCAATCGCAAATCGAAGCCCTTAGCGATCGACGCAAAACAATTCTCCCGGGCTTGATCCAGCTGCGCGACATGGCCATCCGAGGCGTAAAACTAGAACTCCCGCTCACCGCTCGCACGATTCCGCTCATCACCGACACCTGGGCCAAGCCCGAACTAGGCTCCGGCTGCGTAAAAATCACGCCAGGCCATGATCAGAACGATTACGAAGTTTGGCAGAGGAACCTGGAAATCGGCGAAATCAGTATTATGAACCCCGATGGTACGCTCAATGACAGAGTCCCCGAGAAGTACCGCGGCCTCACCATGAAAAAGGCGAGAGCCGCCGTCGTCGAAGATATGGAAGTGGCCGAGCTGCTCGTCAAAATCGAGGACCGCGAAATCGACCTCGCCTATAGCGACCGTAGCAAAACCCCCATCGAGCCGTTCTTAGCCGACCAGTGGTTCGTAAAAATGGACGAGTTGGCGCAATCGGCCATGGATGCGGTTAGCGAGGACCGCGTTAAAATTATTCCCGATCGCTATGCCAAAGGCTACCAAGACTGGCTCAGCGAAAAACGCGATTGGCCGATTGGCCGGCAGTTGTGGTGGGGACATCGGATTCCTGTTTGGAAATTGACTTTGCAAAATCTAAGTCCATCCAAGGATATTGAGCAGACTAGAAAGGAATTCTTAGTTGCTTGGGATGAATTTTCCGAGTCGTTTAATATCGAGAATGAGATCTCTTTGTCACCAACTGCTGACGATTCGATCTCGTACTATTTATGCGCTGGCACCGATAAAGCAAAGGCAGCCCTCAGTTATCTGTATGGCACTGCTGAAAATGCTGGCTCGAAAGATGAAAAACCTAATCCTGGACCGCCTATTCCGACAAACGACCCAAAACATACTGCTTTTCGCAAAGTCATGCAGTTAGCAATTCTTGGAAAACAAGAAGACGACGTCCTCGATACCTGGTTCAGCTCCGCCCTCTGGCCCCACTCCACCCTCGGCTGGCCCGAAGAAACCGAAGAACTCAAAAAATTCTATCCCACCAGCACGCTTATCACCTCGCGCGATATCATCACCCTCTGGGTCGCCCGCATGGTGCTGATGGGCGAGTACAACCTAGGCGAAGTGCCGTTCTCCGAGGTTTTCATTCACCCGAAAATCCTCGACGGCTACGGCGAAACCATGTCGAAGTCGAAAGGAAACGGCGTCGATCCGCTCGATGTGATCGAAAAATTCGGAGCCGACGCCCTAAGATTTGGCATCGCGTATCTTACGACCGAAACGCAAGACGTCCGTATGCCGGTCGAGTTTGAATGCCCCCATTGCCAGAAGCAAATTAAACAAACGAAGAAAAACCGGGTCCTACCGCGCATCGAATGCGAGAAGTGCAAAAAACCGTTTAGCACCCAATGGGCGCGAACCGACGAAGACCTCGCCCTTCCGCGCGGGGCAGTCGTAAGCGAGCGATTCGAGCTAGGCCGCAACTTCTGCAACAAGCTCTGGAACGCCTCACGCTTCGCACTAATGAACCTCGAAGGTTACGAACCGACGCCGCTTGCTGCCAGCGACCTGCTCCTAGAAGATTGCTGGCTCCTCTCACGCCTAGCCACCGTCACGGCCGAGGTGACCAGCGCGCTGGCAGAATACCGCTACGCCGACGCAGCCCGCGAGCTGTACCGTTTTGCTTGGGACGACTTCTGCAGTTTTTACGTTGAGATGGTTAAGGCTCGCTTCGCCGTGCCCGAGCAGCGAGCCGTAGCCCAGCAGGTAATGGCCCACACGCTTGACTCGCTCTTGCGACTCCTCCACCCCATGATTCCATTTCTCACCGAAGAAGTTTGGCAATTGCTCGGAAGCGTCGCCAGCAAACGAGGGTTAGCGTCGCCAGAGACGACAGCAGAATCGGTTTGCATTGCCCCTTGGCCTGAATCCAGGGCCGCCGATATCGACCTCGAAATCGAAAGCCAGTTCGCGACCTTCCAAGCCGTGCTCGGCGCGGTTCGCGAAACCCGCATGGGACAAAACATTCCGCCCAAAGAGTCGCTCAAGTTCAGTGTTCACTGCGATGCGAAAACGGCCGAGCTGCTCAAGCCAATGCAGCCCTACTTCGAGTCGATGGCCCGCGCCACTCCAACAGCCATCGGCCCCGACGCCACGGCACCCGAGCAGTGCATCAGCAAGCCGCTCACCGGCATGGAAGTGCATGTCGACATCAGCGACTTCTTCGACGCCGAGGCTGAGAAAAATCGGCTGGCCGCTGAAAAACAGAATCTCGCAAAATTCACCAAATCGATCGCCGGCAAACTGTCCAACGAAAACTTCACCAGCCGAGCCCCCGCCGAGGTCGTCCAGGCCGAACGCGAGAAGCTCGCCGAAGCAGAAGAACAATTAGCCGCAATCGAAGCAGCATTGGCAAAACTGTAAGCCGGCCCTAGCCCTCGCGGTGTGTTCGATTCTATAATGGAACGGACTAGAGAAAACCTATTTTTGAAGAACGGCAAAATGGTTGCAATCGAAACGAAAATGCCTGAAATCAGCGAAGCCTGCAAGGTCTGCGGTGTCAAACGACTCGAAATCTTCGGCTCTTATGCCCGGGACGAAAACACCCCCGAGAGCGACATCGACTTTGTTGTTGAATTTGTCGATCCTCTGCGTGCTGGGGTTTTCGATCGGTACTTAGCCCTGCACGAGGCCTTACGGACTATTTTTGGTTGCCCCATTGATCTTGTCGAGTGCTCCGCGATACAGAATCGATTTTTCCGAGAGAGGATCTCCGAAGACCGAAAGCTCGTATATGCAGCATGAAGCCGAAAAACGTCTTCTCGATATTCTCGACGCTGCACGCGACATCGCCGTGTTTGTTGGCCAGATGTCGTTCGATGAATATCATGAGAACCGATTGGTCAAGGCTGCCGTGGAACGAAAATTTGAAATCATCGGCGAAGCCATTAGCCGACTGCGAAAAGAGTCTCCTGAAACGGCGGAACAAATCCAGGAATACGAAAAAATCATCGCCTTTCGGAATTTGGTAATTCACGGATACGATGTCGTTTCCGACCCGATCGTTTGGGACGTAATACAACATAAGCTACCCCGCCTAACAAGCGACGTTGCCAATCTAATCAAAACCTAATCCCTCGTTTAGCTCACTACCAAGAGGCCCCTATGCCAGTGGCAATGGAACTAGCTCGAATTATCATCAGCGAGATCAACCAAGAGCAGGTGATCTATCTGAAGGAAATCGAGGGCGATCGTACCTTCCCGATCTTAATCGGTATCTTCGAGGCGACCAGCATCGATCGCCGCGTGAAACAACTCGAGGCCCAGCGCCCTCTGACGCACGATCTGCTCGTGAGCGCAGTCGAAACCATGGGCGGCGAATTTCAGGATGTCGTGATCAGCGAACTGCGAGACCACACCTACTACGCCGTCCTTCGGGTCCGGTTCGAGGGCGAGCTACTCGAAATCGACTCCCGCCCAAGCGACGCCATCGCGGTAGCCGTAACCTGCGACCCAACACTACCAATTTTCGTCAGCGAAGACGTACTCAACGACGTCATGGGAAGCAGCGAGGAAATGTGAGATGTCGGATGTTTGATTGTTGATGTGCAAAGAGGGGAAGGGTCTTCACTTCTATCATAACTCGACGCATAAGCGAGGGATGAACTGCGAGCGAGGCATCCCTTGCTTATGCGTCGAGTTACGAAAGATTCAATCTCCGTTCCTTCACCTCAACAATCAAACATCCCACATCAAACATCCCCTCTTATCCGATCACATCGGCAAAAGCTTCTTCGAGTGCTGCCAAGGCCCCTTTGCCTCGCGCGGTTTCGACCACAACATTCACTTTCACTTCGCTCGTGCTCACCAGCTCGGCATTGATGCCTGCCGCCGAAAGGGCGCGGAACATTCTCAGGCCGACGCCGGTATGGCTGCGAATGCCAACGCCAGTGACCGAAAGAATCGCAATGTCTGCCTGATGCGCGGTTCTTCCGCCGAATTTTTCTATCACGCATCCCGCAGCCTCGGCTGCCTTTTGGCAGTCGCCCTGGGGCACCGTAAAGCTGATGTTCGTCTTGCCGTTGGCACCAATCCCCTGGACGATCATATCGACCACGATCTCGGCCGCAGCAACCGCTTCAAAAACATCGGCCGAAATCCCCGGGTGGTCGGGTACGTCGGTCAGCGTGACCAGCGATTGCCGGTCGTCGAGTGCAACACCGTGGACGGTGAGGTCTTCCATCGATTGCAGCCGACTAACCACCGCCACCGCGTCGGCCTCCTTCGCCTTCTTGGTCGCAACAAGCGAATCTTCAAACGAAGCCCGCTGAGAAGGCGGCTTGCCCAGCTCGAACTCAGCATGCACCGCCCGCAAAGCTTCGAGTCCTTGGTCTCGCAAAACCAAACAAGAAACTTTGATCTCGCTGGTCGTAATCGCTTCGATATTGATCTCCGCCTCAGCCAAGGCACGGAACATCCGATCGGCAACGCCCGACTGGGTCGCCATACCAAGACCAACCACCGAGACCTTCGACACGTCCGACTCATGCGAGACGTTGTCGGCACCGACCGTGTCGGCAGCCTCCTGCACAGCTTCGAGGGCTCGCGGAAGTTCGCTTTCAATCACCGTAAACGAAATATCTGCTTTGCCGTCATGCCCCGCGGTCTGAAGAATCATATCAACCGCGACGTTGACCCCCGCCAGCCGCTCGAATATCGAAAGGCTCACACCCGGCTTGTCGGGAACCCCGGTAACCGTGATCCTGGCTTCCGACTTGGTCAGCGCACATCCGCTCACAGCTCGACTCTCCGACTCCGCGATTGGGCCAATAATCGAGCCCGGTTCGTCGGTAAACACGCCGCTGTTTCGCACATGAATGGGCACATTGAACTTTTTGCTGAACTCGATCGAACGACTATGCATCACCCCGGCCCCAAGGCTCGCTAGTTCAAGCATCTCGTCGTGGCTGACGTTCGACATCTTGCGAGCCTCGGCCACCACCCGCGGATCGGTCGTAAAAACGCCATCGACATCGGTGTAAATTTCACACATGTCGGCCCCCAACACCGCAGCCAGCGCAACGGCCGAGGTATCGCTGCCGCCTCGCCCGAGTGTGGTGATATTCAGGTCGTCGTCAACGCCCTGAAAACCTGCCGCAATGACGATGTTCCCCTCGTCGAGTAGCTTGCGCATCCGCTCGGTAGAAATCGATTGAATACGAGCCTTGCCATGGCTCGAGTCGGTGCGAACGCCGATTTGCCCGCCGGTAAGGCTCACCGCCTTGCCGCCCAGGTCGTGGATCGCCATCGCGACAAGCGCGACCGACACCTGCTCCCCGGTCGAGAGCAACATATCCATCTCGCGTGCCGGCGGTTCGTCGCAAACCTGCTCAGCTAGATCAACAAGCGTATCGGTATTCTTGCCCATCGCGCTCACGACCATCACCACCTGATTCCCCTGCTGCTGAGCGCGCAAAGCCCGCCTCGCCGCAGCACGAATCTTCTCCGCATCGGCAACACTCGTGCCACCAAACTTTTGTACAATTAAACTCATCGAAAACTTGGCTTTCTTTAGAAAAATCTAACCACTACGGCACGACGAGCATATGGATTTACAGCACCATTCGTTTTATGCCATCTTTCAGTAGTTTCACATTGAAATTAATGAGTAGACCTAATCGTTGGTTACTCAACTTGAGGTAGGTAAGAAGCTGAGCCTCAAAAAGTGGAAGCAGTTTTTCAACCGCTTTCAGTTCAATAATCACACAATCTGAGGCCAGGATATCAATTCGCAGGCCGGATTCCACTTGAATGTCGTTATAGCGAATAGGCAGCTCCAACTGTTTCTTTGTCGCCACTCCCATCATCGTTAATTCGTGACAAAGACAAATTTCATAAACTGATTCTAGCAATCCCGGTCCTAACGCACGATGAACACGAAATGCTGCTTCAATAACTTCGCTAGCTATCCGCTCGGTCTCGTCAGGTATAAGTTCGTGCATAAAAAACTTTCGTCGTGTCCGTAGTGCCGTCGTGGTTCATCAATCTCCAATAAACCACGCCATCGCCCGCCAGCCCTCGTCGAACGCCAACTTCGAGTTGGCCGCATTCGTATCGCCATAGCTAGTGAACTCGTCCGCTTCGATTCCTGTGCCTGCGATGATTACCGGGACATTCCCGTGACTATGCGTTTTGGTCTGCAAAAACGTCGGGTGATCGGGGCTAATCATAATACGCCAATCGCCGCCGCTTTGCATCGATTCGGCAAGGGGGGCGACCACATGACGGTCGATCTCTTCAATCGCCTTAACTTTCGCGGCACAATCGCCTTCGTGCGAAGCCTCGTCTGGGGCTTCCACATGGACACAAACCAGGTCGAACTTGTTCAGAGCGTCGATCGCGTAGCGCCCCTTGGCTGCATAATCGGTATCGGTGTAACCCGTGGCCCCAGGAACCTCGATCCGTGGCCAGCCAACAAGCGAAGCCAAGCCTCGCAATAAATCGACCGCTGTGATCATCGCTCCCTGCGGACCGTAGGCTTCGGCAAACGGCTGAAGCTTAGGGGCTCGGCCAATTCCCCAGAGCCAAACATTCGTGGCAGGCAACTTGCCTGCGGCGATGCGTTTTTTGTTGACCGGGTGATCGGCGAACAACTCCATCGTGGCCGTCATCAAATCGTTGAGCACATTGCTGCCCGGCCCGCGAGGAAAATCGTCAAGCACCGACTTGTCGGTAAGATCATGCGGCGGAGTCGCACGCAGGTCCATCGTAAACGGAGCCGCACGTTGGCTACCTCGCCACAACAGCAAGTTACGGTAGCTCACCCCCGGCACAAACTCCAAGCCATTGCCACCAAGGTGCTCCTGCGCTGTGCCCAAAAGCTCGGTCGCTTCTTCGGTCGAAATATGATCTGCCGTGAAGTCTCGCATCGTTTGATCTTCGACCGTAACCAAATTGCAGCGAATGGCCCAATCCTCGGGCGCAAGCTCAATGTCCTGCGCGGCAGCCTCGATCGGCGCTCGGCCCGTAAAATTGGCGAGCGGGTCGTAGCCCAACAGGCTCATGTTGCCGACTTCGGAGCCGGCGGGGAGCTGGCCAGGCGTGTGGCAGGCGCGGGCAACGACGCCTGCCGAGGCAAGCGCATCCATGGCCGGGGTGTGGGCGGCTTCGAGAGGAGTTTGGCCATCGAGTGCGTCTTGCGGCTCGTCGGCGGCACCGTCGGGAATAATGATTGCGTATTTCATGAATGCGGAATTCGGAGTTCGGATTGGGGAATTATGTTAGAATATAATCTGTGAAATACCCCTCGGCCAGATGGCGATTTGGAGAATCCTGATGAGTACCGCCCAGCGAACGACCCAGGCAGTACCGGTGCCCGTAGTTGCACAGGCCGCGGTTCCGCGTTTGCACAATGGCGACCGGCTAACACGAGTTGAATTCGAGCGGCGATACCTTGCGATGCCCGAAGTAAAAAAAGCCCAACTTGTCGAAGGGATTGTTTATATGCCATCACCTGTCCGACATACCCAACATGGCAAGCCTCACGCCACGGTCATTACTTGGCTCGGGTACTACCTCAGCAAAACGCCTGCGATTGAGATGAGCGACAATGCGACCAGTCGTCTCGACGAAGACAACGAACCGCAACCCGATGCCATGCTCTTGCTTCCCAAGAAAATGGGGGGCACCGCCTGCATCGATGACGACGGCTACGTCTCTGGCGCCCCCGACTTGGTCTGCGAAGTTTCGGCAAGCAGCGTCAGCATCGACATGCACGCCAAGCTGAATGCGTATCGCCGCAACGGAGTGCGAGAGTATTTGGTCATTCGTACCGAAGATCAGGCGGTCGATTGGTTTACGTTGGTCGACGGGCAATATCAGCCACAAACACCGGACGAAGCGGGACGGCTAAGCAGCAAGCTGTTTCCGGGGCTGTGGCTCGATCCGGCGGCCCTCTTGGCCGGCGATCTTGCCAAGCTATTTTCGGTGGTCGACGAGGGGGCCGCGACAACCGAGCATCAAGCGTTTGTTAAGGAAATGACACAAGAAAAAGGGTGAACGACTAAGCGGGCTGCTTAAAAATACGTAGAGGGTGCCTTAAGAAAAAGAATTTAAACCACGGCGGAACAGCGAAACGGCGAGATAGAAAAACAGCGAAAGAACTAGAACTATCGGACCACTCTTTTGATGCCTTCTTTTAGTAGCGTTACGTTGAAGTTGATTAACAGTCCGAGACGATTTCCTGTTAATTTGAGGTAAGTAAACAATTGAGCTTCGTGGATAGGTAGTAATTTGTTGACTGCTTTAAGTTCGACAATTAGCGAGTTTTCTACAATCAGATCAAGGCGAAGCCCACCTTCGATTTCATTCCCGTCATAATGAATAGCTATCGAACGGCACCTGTATTTTGCGTAATTCATAGCACAAACAGCGTTCATAAAACGATTCAAGCAGACCAGGACCAAGTTGTCGATGCACTTGAAA
Source organism: Planctomycetota bacterium (assembly GCA_024278955.1). Taxonomy (GTDB): domain Bacteria; phylum Planctomycetota; class Planctomycetia; order Pirellulales; family Lacipirellulaceae; genus Bythopirellula. The sequence goes on from JAJRSE010000002.1 coordinate 254,768, forward strand.
AGCCGCATCAAGAACCTTCGTCGCAAGCAAATTAGTTGACTTTGGAATAGGCTCGTGCACAAAAAAACTCTTTCGCTGTTCCGTAGTTCCGCCGTGGTTCAAACCTTTTTTGAAATCCAATCAATCCCGAACCCACATTCGCACGGGTTCCGTCTTCACACAGGAAAGTTTTGACATCTTATCACAAGCCGTACTCATCGCACCGGCGGTCGTTTCGTGAGTCATGATCACAAGCTGAATCGGCTGGCCGTCGTTGTCCGGTTCGTGCTGTAAAACCGAGGCGATCGATATTTCCTGTTCGCCGAGTGCCTTGGTTATCTGCGCGAGTACGCCAGGGTGGTCGTCCACCGTCACACGCAAGTAAAACCGGCCTCGGGCGCTCGCGTAGTCAGACGCCCCCACGCGTGCTTGGCGGTTCGACCACAACTCTAAAGTCTGGAAAGTAATGGCCGTGCGGCCCACCGCCGTGTCGATCATGTCGGCGACCACTGCCGAAGCGGTCGGCATCTGCCCCGCTCCTGGCCCGTAAAAAAGCAACTGACCGACGGCATCGGCTTCGACTCGAATCGCGTTGTAAGGACCGCTTACCTCGGCCAACGGTCGACCTGCTTTCACCAAGGTGGGCGAAACATGCAATTCCAAGCCTCCATTTCCCGCGGGATCGTCCACAAGTTGAGCCACGGCAAGCAGCTTGATTTTGTAGCCCATCTTTTCGGCATAACGAACATCGGCAAGGTCGAGCGTATCGATGCCAGTGCGCGGAATGTCGTCCCAATCGACCCGAGCACCAAAACCGAGGTGCGCTAGAATTGCCAATTTTTGAGCCGCATCGGTCCCGTCGACGTCCATCGCCGGGTCGGCTTCGGCATAACCAAGACGCTGAGCTTCGGCCACCACTTCTTCGTAGGCCGCGCCATCTTCGTGCATCTTGCTGAGGATGAAATTACTCGTCCCGTTGAGGATGCCGTGTAAAGTCTGAATCTGATTGGCCGAAAGGCACTGACCAATATTCGCAATAATCGGAATACCACCCGCAACCGAAGCCTCGAACGCAACGCTCCGTCCCAGCTCGCGAGCACGGTCGAAAATCTCTGGCCCGTGAACTGCCACAAGCGCCTTGTTGGCCGTGACAACGTCTTTGCCGCTCTCAAGTAGCTGCAACATGATGGTACGCGCCGGCTCGAGTCCGCCGATCAACTGGGCGACGACCTTGATCTCGGGGTCGTCAATCACGTCAGACAACTGGTCGGTGAGCACGCCCTGGGGCAAATCGCAGTCGCGAGCACGCTGTAAATCGCGAACCACCACCTTTTCGAGCCACAACGTACGGCCAGCATGGCGAGCCGTGCGGTCGCCGAAGTCGAGCAGCAATCGAGCCACGCCCGATCCAACGGTTCCCAACCCGATAATGGCAACTTTGGTCTTTTCCATGATGTTCAGCCCGAATACCGCAACCATTGACAAACGGCCCATCGTAATTGGCGATAGGCGGCAAAGTCAACGGGCAACGAGGTTTGCGCCGGTTGGCAGGGGCGTTAGAATCGACGGGCCGCGAAACCCCAAGCGATGGCGCCGACGCATTACAATCACAAATACATCTTCAATCAAACATCCTAAATCTAACATCCCCCCTATGCCTCGCTACAACCCTGCAACGATTGAACCTAAATGGCAAGCCTTTTGGGACGAACACCAAACTTTCGCCTCGCCTAGGCTTCCCGAGGGCGAGAAAATGTACGTCCTCGACATGTTTCCCTACCCTAGCGGCGACGGGCTCCATGTGGGTCATCCCGAGGGGTACACCGCAACCGATATCGTCTGCCGGGCTGCTCGGATGCAGGGCAAGTCGGTCGTCCACCCCATGGGTTTTGATGCCTTCGGGCTGCCCGCCGAAGAGCACGCAATCAAAACGGGCGAGCACCCACGGGTACAAACCGAGCAGAATATCGCAACCTTCCGCCGCCAGCTCAAGATGCTCGGCTTCAGCTTCGACTGGTCGCGAGAATTGGCCACCACCGACGTCGAGTATTTTCATTGGACGCAGTGGATTTTTCTGAAGCTCTACGACACCTGGTTCGACGACGACCAGCAAAAGGGCCGGCCGATCAACGAGCTGCCAATCCCCAAAGAAGTGAGCGCCGACGGCAAAGACGCAATCCGCGAATACCAAGACGACCACCGCCTCGCCTATCAAAGCGAAGCCCCAGTCAACTGGTGCCCTGCCCTCGGCACCGTGCTAGCCAACGAAGAAGTTATCCATGGCAAAAGCGAGCGGGGCAATCATCCCGTCGAACGCCGCGCCCTGCGGCAATGGATGTTGCGGATCACCGCCTATGCCAGCCGCCTCGAAGATGACCTCGAGTCGCTCGACTGGCCCGAAGGCGTCAAAGCTCTCCAGCGTAATTGGATCGGCCGAAGCACCGGAGCCGAAGTCGACTTTTTCTTAGCCACGGATGACACTTCCAATGACAACTGGCGCGACTCGCGTGCAAAAATCGGTTTCCCCCGCAAACCGGGCGACCAGGTGCTGCGCGTCTACACCACGCGCCCCGACACGCTCTTCGGCGCAACCTACATGGTCATCGCCCCCGAGCATCCGTTGGTCGAACAGTTAACCACTTCTGAAAACGCCGAGGCTGTAAAAACTTACTGCGACTTGGCCGCCGCCAAAAGTGACCTCGACCGGACCGAGCTGGCCAAAGAAAAAACCGGCGTCTTTACCGGAAGCTTCGCTACAAACCCGGTCAATGGCGAACGAATCCCGATTTGGATCGCCGATTACGTCCTCGTCAGCTACGGCACTGGCGCCATCATGGCCGTCCCCGCCCATGACGAACGCGATTTCGAGTTCGCCAAACAGTTTAATATCCCCATCCAACCTGTCGTCGCCCCTGGCGATTCGACTTCAGAGGAAGAGCGATCAGCAATCCTCGCCGGCGAACAAGTCTTCGCCGGGCACGGCACCGCCATCAACTCCGGCGACTTTAACGGCCTCGCAACCGCCGACTTCAAAGAAAAAATCACCGCTTGGCTTACCGATCAAGGCCTCGGTCGTCAGGCGATCAACTACAAGCTTCGCGATTGGCTCTTCAGCCGGCAGCGATTCTGGGGCGAGCCTTTCCCCATTTTGCACGAACTGGACGACGCCGGAGAAAAAACGGGCCGCGTCCAGGCGGTCGACATCGCCGACTTGCCAGTCGACTTACCCCATCTCGACGACTTCAAACCCCACGGTCGCCCCGAGCCACCACTCGACAAAGCGCCCGACGAATGGCTTTACCCCGTCATCGACGGCGTGCGCTACAAACGCGAAACCAATACCATGCCCCAATGGGCCGGCTCCTGCTGGTATTACTTGCGATTTCTCGATCCCACCAATACCGAAGCCCTGGTCGACCCCGAGATTGAAAAAGCCTGGATGCCGATCGATCTCTACGTCGGCGGCGCCGAACATGCCGTCCTGCATTTGCTCTACGCACGCTTCTGGCACAAAGTGCTCTTCGACCGCGGAGTGATCAGCACCCCCGAACCATTCCAGAAACTTGTCAACCAAGGAATGATTCTCGGCAGTAACAACGAAAAAATGTCGAAAAGCCGCGGCAACGTCGTCAACCCCGACGAAGTAGTGAAAGAATACGGAGCCGACTCGCTGCGGCTGTACGAGATGTTCATGGGCCCGCTCGAACAGACCAAGCCCTGGAACATGGAAGGCGTCAACGGCGTTTATGGCTTTTTGAATCGCGTGTGGCGCATGATTCTCGACGAGAATTCCGAGCCAATCGCCCTCAATCCCACGATCTCCGACGCCCTGCCGACCGAAGAACAAAACCGAATTCTTCACAAAACCATCAAAGCCGTCACCGGCGATATCGCCAAGCTCTCGTTCAACACGGCCATCGCCCGGATGATGGAATTTACGAACTTCTACACCAAGCAAGAAAGCCGACCTCGCGACGCAATGCAGCAATTCGTCCTGCTCCTCTCGCCCTTTGCCCCCCATATGGCCGAAGAGCTGTGGCAGGCCATGGGATACGAAAAATCCTTGGCAAAAGAAGCCTGGCCAGCCTATGATGAGGCAATGCTCGTTGAATCGGAAATCGAAATCCCCGTGCAATTCAAAGGCAAGGTGCGCACTAAAATCAAAATCCCCGCCGAAGCAAACAAAAATCAGATCGAAGCATTGGCCTTGGCCGATGCACGAGTCAAAGAGCTACTCGCAGGAAAAGAAATTTTGAAGACAATCGTCGTCCCAGGGCGTTTAGTGAATTTTGTGGTCAAAGGTTAATACCATAGGTACATATCCATGAGAAATGTTGTTGCAGTCGTTTTAGGCGGCGGGCAAGGTTCACGCCTTATGCCGCTAACCAAGTACCGCTCGAAACCCGCGGTCCCTCTAGCCGGCAAATACCGCCTTATCGATATCCCACTCTCCAATTGCATCAACAGCGGGATCAAGCGGATCTATGTCTTGACCCAATTTCTTTCGGTCAGCCTCCACCGTCATATCCGGGGCACCTATCGATTTGATAACTTCAGCGGAGGATTCGTCGAAATCCTCGCTGCCCAGCAAACCATGGCCGGCGGCACCGATTGGTACCAAGGCACCGCCGATGCCGTACGCAAAAACCTACGCTACCTCACACAAACCGATGTCGAACATATCGTGATCCTTTCCGGAGATCAGTTGTACCGGATGGACTTCGCCAAAATGCTACAGACGCACACCGATTCAAAAGCCGACATCACGATCGCTGCCAAGCCCGTCCACGGTCACGAAGCCCATGCTCTCGGCATCATGAACGTCAACGACTCCGGCCAAGTCACCGGCTTCGTCGAAAAACCTCAAACCGAGTCACACCTCAACTCAGTACGAATGGATCCCAACTGGATCGACGCACGTGGCATCGTCAGCGAAGGACGCGACTGCCTAGCCAGCATGGGCATCTACATTTTCAACCGCAAGGTCCTTGCCGAGGCGCTAGAAGCAACCAACCACCAAGATTTTGGCAAAGAAGTTTTTCCCACCTCAATCGAAAAACGCCACGTGCAGGTCCATCTGTTCGATGGCTACTGGGAAGACATTGGTACGATTGCTTCTTTTTTTGAGGCCAACCTGCAACTGGCCACGCCAGAGTCCCCCTTCCAACTGACGACCGCAAACGCACCTATTTACTCCCGTCCACGCTTCTTGCCCCCAACACGAATGGACGACGCAACCATCAAGAGCAGTTACGTAGCTGATGGCTGTATTATCGAGCCTGGGGCTAAAATTGAGAATAGCGTCATCGGCCTACGCTGCAAAATTGGTCGCGACGTAACCATCCGAAATTCCGTCATCATGGGGGCCGATTATTACGAATCGCCCGGTAAGGAGAATCATTCGGCTTGCGATACCCTCCCGCTTGGCATCGGCGAAGGGGTCACAATCGACCGTGCCATCGTCGACAAAAACTGCCGAATCGGGGCAGGAGCCCAAATCGTCAACAGCAACCAGGTCGAAAACGCAAGTGTTGGCAGCTTTTGTACAATCCGCGATGGCATCCTTGTCGTAGAAAAAGACGCCCTCCTGCCTCCCGGCTGGCATCCGTAAGTTTCGATAGCATCCTCCCAGGGGTTACCCGGTAAGCCAGGCAATCGATTTGGCCAAGCAAAAATGGGCGGTTGGTGTCTTGGCCAGCCTATGGCATACTGGAGGAGGCGGTTTTTACAATCATTACGCCTGACGATCGCCCCCCCTCAACCAACTCAATATCCCTTAGAAAAGATTCCAATTATGGGTCCAAGCAAGCTCCTGGCGACTTTGTTACTCGCCCTTTACGCCGCCGGATTTAGCACTGGTGCCCTGGCGCAAGAATCGAACGTCGAGCAAATCTTTCTCGACGAACCAGACCAAGAGCCGCCTGCAAACATCGTCAAGAAAGACACGCACGAAGAAAAATACGACGACAAAACCACGCGAGTCATTCGCGGCCTCGCTTACCTCTCCGACGATCAAATAGTCAACCATGGCAAGTACGTCGAATTCTACCCCGATGGACAGAAATTTTCCGAAGGCACATACCAACTCGGTTTGTATTCAGGAGATTGGCAGTTTTGGCATCCTAACGGCCAGCTCTGCAAAACCGTAACTTTCGACACCGGAAAACCTAACGGAAGCTGGGATATCCTGCGCCCCGAGGGAACTCGAAGAGCCACAAAAGGCTACCAAAATGGCTTACGCCATGGTTCGTGGGTTATCTATTTCAAGGATGGCGAAAGTCACCAAATCGAGTTGACCTACGAGAAAGGGAAACTCGTTGGCGAGCGGCTTACCTACTATCAAAACGGCCAACTCCGGCAGAAGCTTCCCTTCGAGAACGGCGTCGTCCACGGCACGGTCGTCAACTGGGATGAAGACGGCAACAAGTCTTCTGAAATTGAATTCAAACAAGGGAAACCTTCGGGCAAAAGCAAGCGTTTTTAATCAAATCAGAAAAACATCTCCGTTAGAACAGGTGCGATTACCCCTGACGACAAGTTGCTCGACCCCATACCGCACGACCTTTTTCGCCGTTACGCTGCCAGCAAAAAACCGCCCTGCGTCTCACCTGTTATTCCTCAACCCGAAAACTCATTCGGAAGAGAACCACGAAAGAAATAAAACAACCAGCGCAGCCGCAAGACCGCTGGGTATTTCTTGATTCCCTTCTTCTCACTCTGACCTAGTGCTATGTCCGATCAGAAAAAAAAGACCGACTCCGAATCTCCCCAAACTCCTCCGCGCCGGAGTCCAATCCATTGGCTCGTTCTCCTAACGCTGGGGTTCATCACGGTTTCCTTCCTCATGTCCGCCTGGTCGACGGACACCACCATCCACTACAGCCAGTTGCTAGAGCAACTCGAAAAAGAGAATGTTGCAAAAATCACCCTCCGCGGCTTACAAGTCGACGGCGAGCTGCGCACCCCAATCACAATCGAGCCCAAAGACAAGTCAAAAAGCAAAAAGCCCAAGCCCATCAGCCGATTTTCTACAATCCTTCCCCATCAAGTCGGCGAAGATTGGCTGAAGCTCCTGAATGAAAAAAATGTCGACATCCGAGCGGAATCGCCCACCTCGTACGACGATCTCTTCATGATGCTCTCGCTCGCCGGTTTGGTCCTCCTGTTTTTCTTTGCCTGGACCATGTTCCGCCGCTCGCGAGAACAAATGATGGGCGGCGGAATGTTCGGCGGAGTAACCAAAAGCCCTGCTCGTCGCTACGATGCCGACGACAAACAAATTCTCTTCGACGACATCGCCGGTCTCGGGGGCGTCAAAAAAGACTTGCTAGAAATCGTCCAGTTCCTCAAAGACGCCGAAAAATTCCACCGCCTCGGTGCCCAAGTACCCAAAGGCGTCCTCCTCATGGGCCCGCCAGGTACCGGGAAAACTTTGCTCGCCCGTGCGATTGCCGGCGAAGCCGACGTCCCCTTTTTCTCGATCAATGGTTCAGAATTCATCCAGCTTTTCGTCGGCGTTGGTGCCGGACGTGTTCGCGACATGTTCAAGACCGCCCAAGACAATGCGCCTTCGATCCTCTTTATCGACGAAATCGACGCTGTCGGCCGGCAGCGCGGCGCTGGCATGGGCGGCGGCCACGACGAACGCGAACAGACGCTCAATCAAATCTTGAGCGAAATGGATGGCTTCAGCCCCACTTCAACCGTCATCGTACTTGCTGCAACCAATCGGCCCGACGTCCTCGACCCGGCCCTCTTACGTCCCGGGCGTTTCGATCGCCACATCACAGTCGATCGTCCTACGCTCGAAGCTCGGCAAGAGCTTTTTGAATTGCACAGCAAAAAAGTTCCCCTCACCGAAACCGTCGACTTTACAAGGCTCGCACGAGCAACCGTTGGACTCACAGGCGCAGACATTCGCAACCTCGTCAACGAGGCCGCCCTTTGGGCAACTCGCATGGAAAAAGATAAAGTCGATATGGACGATTTCGAGTATGCACGCGACAAAGTGCTCATGGGCGCCAAACGCGATGACGTACTCTCAGAACAAGAACGAGAAGTCACGGCCATCCACGAGGCGGGCCATGCGCTCCTCGCTTGGCTCGTCCCCGGCAGCGACCCCGTCCATAAGGTTACCATTATCCCGCGCGGCCGATCACTGGGAGTTACCCAGCTGGTCCCCGAAGAAGACCGACACAACATGGGCCAAGGCGACATGCAAGCTCGCCTAATCATGTTGCTAGGAGGCCGAACCGCTGAAAAAATTGAATTCGACGAGTACAGCGCCGGGGCGGAAAACGATTTGCAACAAGCAACCCAATTGGCTCGGCGGATGGTTACTCAATGGGGAATGAGCGAACGCCTAGGCCCCGTCGCCTACAGCCACGCCGACGAACAACCGTTTCTTGGCCGCGAGATGGCGCACGAGCATCGCGTGTTCAGCGATCATACGGCGAAGATCATCGACGAAGAAATCGCAAAAATCCTCCATTCGGCCGCCGAACGAGCCGAACAGCTTATCGCAAAAAACCGCGACAAACTTATGTCTCTCTCTGCAGCTCTCTTAGAACACGAGATGATCGACACGGCCGATATCGAGCAACTCATCGGCCCGTCAGTCCATAAACTCAAAAAAGCGAACGCCGGCTCTGCCATCGACGCCGCCACAACCCGCGCCAACCGAAACCAGCAACCCGAGTAAGAACAGAAAGAAAACACATGACATCCGGCAGCCAAAAACCTTTTGCTCACATGGTTTACTTCACGCTAAAAGATAGTTCCCCAGCAGCCCAGGCCGCGACAATCGAGTCTTGCAAGAAGTACCTGAACGACCACGAGGGGCTACAGTACTTTAGCGTCGGCGCCCGCGCCGAAGACTACCAACGCTCTGTCAACAATACCGATTTCCACGTCGCCCTCCATCTCGTTTTCGCCAGCGAAGAGGCCCACGATCGCTACCAAACCTCGCCCCGCCACCAAGTGTTCATCGACGAAAACGAAAAAACCTGGGCGCAAGTACAAGTCTTTGATGCTTTGATCTAGAGCAGACAGCATTCTACTTTCTCCGAGGGGGCAAACCCCTCGCGAGGACAACAAGGACACCATCGACGGCAGGCGACTTTCTGTTTCAAGCTTGCCACGGGTACTCCCCGTAGCTCGAAGCAAAACAGATGGATTTCCGTTTAACTCGAGTCGCAAAAAGCAAAACTGTTTGAAGAGTGACCAGATTTCCAACCGACGAACAGGATTCGACCGAATGATCCCGTCCATCCTGTTTTATCCTGTCAAAACAAACCCGTTTTAGGCAGTTGTTCGACAAGGCCCCGTTACTAACACAAACTCTAGTCTTTGTGTCCTTCGTTCTCTTCGTGGTTGAAAATCCCAGAATGTTCTCATGAACGGTTACGCCTCTTCTACATACATCACCCGCAAACTGGCCAAAAACAACCTTCGCATCTCATACCAAAAAATGCGACAATCATCACCGCAGAAAAACTTACCAACACCTCCTCTGCACACTCAGCGATCTCCGCGGTAAATCTCCCCCCGAACACCCAAATAATATTGTCCCTATCAGAGACGCCAAAAGTCCTAAACCCAAGCTATTTTGTCCCAGCCATGATGCAGCAAACTCTACGATTCTCGGCCCAATTGCATATCCCAAGGGACAAAACCACCGAATTTTGTCCCAAAACATGGGACCCCTACAAATGGGACAAAAACCCAAAAGAGGGGGTCGAACACTTGTTCGCTCCAGGAGAATCGCCGCGTCTCCGACCCACAATAACCGGCCCTCCGGAAGAAGCTATAATTCAACAGAGGAGCCAAGTAACCCCATGACTCAAAAAAACACCTTCCTGCCCGAGCACTTTATCAACCGCGAGTTGAGCTGGCTGGAGTTCAATGCGCGGGTATTGGAAGAAGCTCAGGATGCGTCGAACCCTTTGCTCGAACGTCTCAAATTCCTCTCGATCTTTAGCTCGAACCTCGACGAATTTTTCATGGTTCGCGTCGCGGGACTTCGCGAACAGGCTTTCGGCGGCGTCGCACCCCAAGACATCGCGGCAGACGGAATCCGCTCGCTAGGGCAATTACTCAAAATATCGAAGCGTACCCAGCAACTGGTCGACCAACAGTACCGATGTTTCAACGACTCGATCTTGCCAGCGCTTGCCGAGCAGGAAATTCATATTCTTTGCGAAAAAGATCTCAGCAAGGATCAGCGAAAAATTGTCAACGACTTTTTCCACCAACGGGCGTTTCCTATTCTCACGCCCATGGCAATCGATCCGAGCCATCCGAGTCCTCGGTTTCACAACCGCGGGCTGTATCTTGGGGCCTTGCTCCATCGGACAAGTGGCCTAGGGCCAGCCGACCTTTTTGCGGTCGTTCAGTTGCCGCTTGTACTACCACGATTTGTTCATGTCGGCCAACCGGGCGAACCGACTTTTATTTTGCTCGAAGATATCTTAGCCTCCAAGTTACCCGAGTTGTTGGGCGGCTACGAAATTGCTCACCATGCGTCGTTCCGCATCACTCGCGACATGGATGTCGACCTCCTAGAGCAAGAGTCCGACGACATGCTCCGAGCAATCGAAACTCGTTTGCGTGCCCGACACCACTCCGAAGCGGTTCGACTTGAAATTCAATCAGACATCGGTCGCGATTTGCTCAACATGCTCGTAGGCGAAGAAAAATTACACCTAAAACACGCAGTCGACGGACACAGCTACAGCGAAGCCTACTACATCGACGGCATGCTCGACATGACCGGCCTCTTAGAGCTTACGCGACTCGTCGACAGCGACCATCTGCGGGAACCCCCCTTTCGGCCTCGCCAACCCCTTGGCCTGCGAGCCCACGACGACATTTTTGCCGAAATTGCTGATCGCGATATCCTGCTGCACCACCCTTTCGATTCTTTCGACCCGGTCGTTCAATTCATCGAGTCCGCCGCAAAAGACCCAGGCGTACTGGCGATCAAACAAACTCTGTACCGCACTAGCGGCGACAGCCCGATTGTTCGATCGCTAATCAAAGCGGCAGGAAATGGCAAACATGTCACGGCTCTGGTCGAACTCAAAGCTCGTTTCGACGAAGCAAACAATATCGTCTGGGCTCGGCAAATGGAACGTGCCGGCGTTCATGTCGTTTACGGATTCATGGACATGAAAACCCACTGTAAGCTTGCCATGGTAGTTCGTCAGGAAGGCAAGAAAATTCGACGCTATGTCCATCTTGGCACCGGAAACTACAACCCGAGCACGGCAAAGCTTTACACCGACCTCGGCTTGTTTACCTCGAACAAAGCCATCGCCGACGATTCGACCGCACTGTTCAACTTCCTCACCGGGTACTCCCAAGGTTACGAGTGGAGAAAGCTGATCGTCGCCCCGCAAGATCTACGTCGCCGAACCATCGAACTAATCGACGCGCAAGCCGAGCGAGCAAAGCTAGAGAAAAAGTCTCGAATCTTTGCCAAACTCAATTCCTTGGTCGATCGAAAAACTATCGAGTCGCTTTATCGAGCCAGCCAGGCCGGAGTGCCGATCGATCTAGTCGTCCGAGGTATCTGCTGCCTACGCCCGGGGCTAGAAGGTATCTCTGAGAATATCCAGGTGCATAGCATTGTCGATCGGTTTCTCGAACATAGCCGGATTTTTGTCTTTGGCGAAGGAGCAAAAAAACAAGTCTTTCTGTCCAGCGCCGACTGGATGCCCCGAAATTTCGAGCGCCGAGTAGAAGTAATGTTCCCGGTCGAAGCCCCCGAATTGCAACGCCGTATTTGCGAAGAGATCGTTCCCGTGTACCTAGAAGATAACACCCGAGCCCGAAAACTTTTGCCCAGCGGTTCCTACACCCGAGTCGAAATTTCACCTGACGACATACCGCACCGCTCGCAAAGCGAGTTACTCAAAATAGCCAAAAACCTCTCCGCCTCAAGCAACCTGCCCAGCGGTAAAGACAAAAAACAGAGGGAGTGAGAATCGCAGAAAGAAAACGCCCCCATTACTCCGCATTCGCCTTGCCAAGAAGTTCTTCCCAAAACGGACGAGCTGCTGCTATATCGGCAAGCACCTGCTCATTTCCAGAAAAATGTTGTTCCGCCTCCATGAGCCAATCAAGGAAAAATTGCACGCTCCCACGACTGACTCGCCGCTGGTAGGCGGACTCCACGTAATAAGGTCCTGTCGTGGCAAACTGATACGTACTCGATTTACTTGTCCTCGCACGAATCGCAAACCACCCACTACCATCAAATTCGACCGGCGGCAAACGCCCCTTTTTCTTGGCAAGCTCATCCAGGCGAATTTCAAATTCGATACGCCCATTTTTTACAATTTCCAAATACTCGACAGGTGCCAGCTCGTAAAAAGTAAGACTCAGTGCAATGTGAAATTCCCGCGACTCGCCCGCCTCTACTTCAAAAATATGTCCCGGCAGCTTCCCTTCAACCTGAGTTCGCAAAAGTGGCCCGTTCGTCACCATTACCTGGCCAGCGCGAAGACCCTCAAACCAATTCTCCCGAGAAAACTCGCCACCGCAATGCACATACAGCCGGTTACCGCCGACCGGATTGGTATTGTTGCCCGAACCACTCCCCGCGGCAGGCGGAATTTGCAGGCCACAGTTAAGCACATGGTGGTAAATGGCTTCGCTCCACCGCCCATTGCCCATTTTGCTAGGAAAGAACGTCTTGTCACGAGGTCGTCCCCAGCCTTCGTTATCGACCACACCGTCGGCGAGCGCGTGCCGATGAATAATCTGAATCGCGTCGAGCTTAGACGCAGCAATCCACAGTGGCAAATCCCAGGCGAATGGCGTCATCGCAACGATCTCGGCATCAGCCTCGCTCGCGGCGTTCAGCATCGGAAGCGACGACTGCTTTGCTTTTCCTTGGCAAACATCGATCTCCTGCTTCGCGTTAAGCAGCAAAAGCCCTCCACCTCGCCGCCGATCGACCGACGCCGTCGACTCGACCGGGACCTCGGCAGGCAATTTCGCTTTTCGACATTTCCCTCGCGTATTTTCCTTGGCAAGCACCGGAACCAAGTCAACGCCGGTCGCTCGCATCAACAGCGGCAAATCTTTGAAACGCTGCCTCACGTCCAAGTCGCCTGCCCACCAACCTTCAGCCGCCATATCGACACGACGTTTGAGTACGACCTCGGTGTCGTCATTCGCCCGACGCTCGATCGTGAAATGCCCGGGGCGAGTTTCGTACTCCGGACCGGCTTCGATAAGAAAACTGTAAGGTCCCTTGCGAAGTTCCAAGGTCACTTCCCCATCAAACACAAAATAGTTCCCATGCGAAATAGCCGACTTCGGTTTCACCCGAACGGGCCGATTGCGGCCATCCCGCAATTCCATTCGGACCGGAATTCGATTGCCCGTTTGCTCGTCGATAGTGACAATCGTGAGCTTGCCATCGTGCCGGGCGCCGGCCACCGGGACGGTCGTCAGAGCGACCAACACGAACGCCGGCACGGCAGCAATCGCAACAAAGATTAAACGTCTCGCCAACAATGAATCGATTCCTTATCATCCTACAAGCAAAAACGGCACAAAGACGAAGCATGCCTACCCTCTATTTTAGCACGTAGAATGGGGTAAATAGAATGACGCCTAGACAGAAAATACGCCGTGGGCCTCGGCTACCGAGGGCTCACCACTTGGGACGCCTGCTCCCTTCGCTTCAATAGGTCCATGCGGTAAGATGGAAAAATGGCAGAAGACTACTACACCACCCTGGAAATCAGCCGCAACGCCTCGACCGAGGAAATCCAGTCGGCTTATCGGAAGCTAGCGCGCAAGTACCATCCCGACCTCAATCCAGACGACAAGCAGGCCAAGCAGAAATTCCAAGAGGTTCAGAACGCATTCGACGTCTTGAACGACGCCAAAAAACGCGAAATGTACGACCGGTATGGCAGCGATTTCGAATCGGCCGGAGCAGGCGGGCCCAGCCCTCACCCCTGGGCTGCCTCGGGAGGCAACCCAAATGTTGACGTCAATTTTGAAGATCTATTTGGCGGGCAATCGGGCGGCGGGTTTTCAGATCTCTTCAAGCAATTCACCCAGCGTGGCCGCCAGCCCCAGCGTCCAACACCGCCAACACGCGGCGCAAATTTGGAAAGCGATCTCACCATTCCTTTCACCACAGCCGTGCTCGGGGGCGAAGCGCAGATTGCAGTACGCCGTGCCAACGGGGCGACGGAAACCCTTCAAGTCAAAATCCCAACTGCTATCGAGGACGGAAAAAAAATCCGACTTCGCGGCCAAGGAGAACCTAGCCCCAACGGTGGGCAGGCGGGCGATATTTTGATCAAAGTCAACACCACGCCCCATCCTCACTTTCGCCGGAAAGGAAAACGACTTGATGTTCGCGTTCCCATCTCCCTGGTCGAAGCGATCGCTGGAGCAAAGATCGACGTCCCTACTCCTCATGGCACGATTACGCTTACCGTCCCCGCAGGCTCGTCCAGTGGGAGCAAATTACGCGTCAAAGGCCAAGGCGTCAAAGGCACCAACGGAAAACCGGGCGACTTGTTTGCTGAGCTACAAATCGTCTTGCCCGACTCCCTCGACGAAGAAGAACGCAAACAAATGCAAGCAATTTTAGAGAAACACTCCGGCAATCCCCGGGAAGACCTGCGATGGTAAATTTGCTTCGTAGCGTACCGTGGCTCTTAGCCCTGGCAGCCGAAGGCTCTGGTAAGTTGCCACCACCGACCAGGGCCGCAGCAATGATGGCTCTCCTTGGGATTCTGCTATTGGGCATGTTGCTGGTCGTAGTGATCTTGGTCGGAGGCCACTGGGTGCGAAGTTGGGGAGCCCACCGCCGAGGGCCCGTTGTGCCGCCCGATCGGGTGTTCAATCCGCCTCCAAAGGACAACAATCCGCCAAAAAACCACCAGCCACCTAGCGAGGGTCTTAGCCAAAGCGATACCGTGCTTCCTGAGGAGACGAAGTTTTGAATGAGAAGGCTGTTTGAGTGAACTTCATGCAACGATTCACTTTCCCAAGATCGGTACGCCTGCTGAAACCTTCGGAGTTCGACCGCGTGTTCCAGCAGCGCACGTCGGCCTCCGACGGGCTGATCATCGTCTACGCCTCACGCGGAAAAAGCGAACCACCCCGATTGGGGCTGACCGTATCGCGGAAGTGTGGCAACGCGGTTGTGCGAAATCGCTGGAAGCGATCGCTCCGCGAGGCATTTCGCCTGACGCAGCATAGGCTGCCTCGCCAGCTTGACTTGGTCGTTCTGCCACGCCGCGGCGCGTCGCCAGACGTCGCACGTCTCCAAGATTCGCTGGTAAAGCTAGCGGCCAAGCTATCATCCAAGCTTTCGGCAAACGCTCCCTCAGCAAACCACGCAGCACAGGGACCGAAATCGTGAGGTTTCTCTGGCACGCCTGCCTAAGCCTTCCCAGCTGGGCACTGATATTCGCCGTGCAATGCTATCAGATGCTTATAAGCCCCTGGCTCGGACCTCGCTGTCGATTTCATCCTACCTGTAGCGCCTATTTTGCCACCTCGGTAAGCAAACACGGCGCAATCCGTGGCAGCTTACGCGGCCTCAAGCGAATCGCCCGCTGCCATCCCTGGAACCCAGGGGGATACGACCCCCCCTAGGCTTTGACATTCGAGCTTTCCGCGGCTTATCTTGACCATCCAAGCAAATACTCGTACCCTTCTGCCCCACCTCTTCATATTTTCAATCAATCGGTTGGCAGAAGACCCATGAAGTTACCAATAAGAAATCAATCCAAGTACGCACCACTTTGGGTGCTTCTCGTCGTATCGATAGGCTGCATGGGCCCTATTCTCAGGCAGCAGAGCCCTGAGATTTCGCTAGGCGAACAAGATTCTCCCAACACGACCTTCATCAGCAAAGTGGCCCACCCCTATGGCATGGGCTACGTCAAACTCGAAGCGGTAGGTTTGGTGACCGGCCTAGCTGGCACGGGCGAAGACCCTGCTCCCTCGCCCCAACGGGCTTCGATTATGAGCGAAATGAATCGTCGCGAGGTAAAAGACCCCAACCAAGTTTTGGCCTCGCCCGACACGTCGCTTGTCCTCGTGCGAGGATTCCTCCGCCCTGGGATCCAGGCAGGAGACCGCTTCGACATTGAAGTCCGTGCTCCTTCACGCAGCAACACCACGAGCCTGCGCGGTGGCCGATTGTTAGAAACACGTCTTACCGAACTAGCCGTGCTCGGCAGCCAAATTCGCAAAGGCCATCTCATGGCGGTCTCACAAGGCGTCGTGCTAGTCGATCCCAATGCAAACATCAAAGACGATCAGGCTCTTGCCCGAAAAGGGCGTGTGTTACGCGGCGGCGTGGTCACAAAATCACGTAGCTTAGGACTCATCCTCGACCAGGAACGACAATCCATTCGACTCAGCCAGCAAGTAGGTAAGGCCATTAACGGGCGATTCCATAGTTACATCAATGGTCGAAAACTTGGCATCGCGACTCCTAAAACCGACGAGTTCATCGAACTCGAACTTCATCCGAGATACAAAGATAACGTCGGGCGATTTATGCGAGTCGTTCGCAATATCGCCATCAACGAGTCGCTCTCCCGACGTCAACAACGGTTGCTGCTCTTGAAGAACCAGCTGCTTGACCCCATCACCGCAGCAACTGCCGCCTTGCGACTTGAAGCAATTGCCGGCGAAGAAGTAATCGACATCCTCAAAGAGGGCTTAGCAGCAGACGACCCCGAAGTTCGATTCTATGCTGCCGAAGCCTTAGCCTATCTCGATGTTACCGATGCCGTGGGCCCGCTTACTCAGGCGGCTCGCGAGGAACCTGCTTTCCGCGCCCATGCGCTTGCTGCCCTAAGCGCCATGGACGATGGGGCCGCTTTCGACGAACTACGCACGCTCTTGGGAGTGAAAAGCGCAGAGACACGCTACGGAGCGTTCCGATCGATGTGGGCCATGTCGCCCGGCGATCCGATGGTTCATGGCGAGAACATGAATGACGAGTTTACCTACCACCTGCTTGATGTCGCCGGTCCGCCAATGATTCATGTCACGACGAGCCACCGCCCCGAGATTGTTCTCTTCGGAAAAGAACACCAATTGAAGCTACCGCTTGTGCTCGACGCAGGACCTAAAATTTTAGTCAACGGGCTGAGCGGCGGAGAAATCAAAGTCAGCCGTTTTGGCAAAACGACCCAGCAACGGGTGGTCTCGACCAGCGTCGACGAGGTGATTCGGGCCGTCGTCGAACTCGGCGGCACCTACCCCGATGTCGTCCAAATGTTACAGCAAGCCAAAGACACCGGCACGCTTTCGAGTCGCTTTCGTGTCAATGCGCTACCCGAAGGCGGCGGCGAGCTGCTCAAGTCGACCAAAAACTCCACGGACGACCCGTCGCCCCATTCCTACGACGTCGACACCCCCAAGCCCGAGCTCTTCGGCAACCGAAGCTAGTTGTCGTAACACGCCCGTGAGCGAGAGATGTCGCGGAAGCCAGCTTCTTCCTCGCTTACGCGTCGAGTTAGGAACACGCCGGTTCTTAGCCTTCAACCGGCACTTCGCTACGCGAAGGAAGCGGCGGCAATGCTTCCTCGAGCACTCCTTTCGCTCGCGGCCACATAAGAATTGCCTCGACGACCATCCACACTTGCAGCGTGAGAATCGCAATGCCGAATGCAAGCAGGAGCCAAGAGCGGTTGGGCCAGAAGTCGTTTAGGATTTGATGCAACATGGCCCAGCCTGGCATCACGAGCATCAGCACCATCGGAATGGCAGCAAACCAGATGGGGAGATTGCGACGCATGAGATAAAAAACGAGCACCACAAATGCCAGTCCCGCCAGTAGCTGATTGGTTGCACCAAACAGCGGCCACAGAATTAGTCCGCCTGTCCCGGGGCCTGCGGGGCCGGGGACCAGCGCAATCGCTCCTCCGGTGACCACGGCCACGGTGGTTGCGGCGTACTTGCCTCGTAGCGGCGGGAAGTTTAACGAGGAGCCCAGCTCTTGGATGACGTACCGCTGAAGTCGGGTTGCGGTATCGAGAGTCGTGGCTGCAAAACAGGCGACCAGCACCGAGATGATTGCCGTGCCAAGCTTAAGCGGAATGCTGAGCGCCGACAGGAAGTTTGCCCCCCCATCAACAAACGCGCCAACCTTTTGGAACAAGCTATGGTTTTTCCAGCCGCCTGTGGTCACTGGTTTTCCGTTACGCAATAACGGCTGGCCTGTCTCATCCAGCACCGGAGTAATTTTGGCTTGATAGCGTGATAACCAGGCAGCCCGCCCGGTCAGCGTTTCCCCCGTGTTACTATCCACCACGCCCATTCCCACGCCTGCACAACAGGCAAGGACCACCACCACGGCCAACGCCCCTTCGGTCAGCATGGCGCCATAGCCGACGTACTGAGCATCGGTTTCGCAAGCAATCTGTTTGCTGGTCGTTCCGCTTGCAACCAGACAGTGAAACCCGCTACAAGCACCGCAGGCAATCGTGATAAACAAGAACGGCCAAATAAGCGGGGCATCGGGAGGAATGTCTTCTGCTATCGCCGGCGCGCTGGCTGCTAGGTCGAGCTGCCCCGTAAAACCGGCAACCGCAAGCCCAACGATGATTAGTCCCATCGCAACAAACAGTTGTTGACTATTGATGTAGTCGCGAGGTTGGAGCAAGACCCAAACCGGTAGCACGGAGGCGATAAAGCAGTAAACCAGCAGCACGCCAGTCCACAAAACAATCGGCGTGCCAAAAACTCCGAAGGCTTCGATTGTGGGCATCTTGATCGGCAACCAATAGGCCCCGATCACCACGCAAGCATACAGCAGCACTAAGGCCATGAGCGAAGGCCAAAACAGCCCCACTCCTCGGCGGAACACCAGATAGCCAACCGCCACAGCCAACGGCATCGCTGCCCATACGCTGAGCACCGAAGAAGGGTAGTTGCTAAAGATCACCGCAATCACCAATCCGAAGATTCCAATAACAATTGCCAAAGCAAAAAAAAGAATCAACAGGAACAAAATTTTTGCTCGCGGAGAAATCATCCGTCCAGAAATTTCGCCCACCGTTTGTCCCCGATTCCGAAGGCTGATCACCAATGCTCCAAAATCGTGGACCGCGCCGATAAAAATCGAACCCACAACGATCCAAATCAAGGCCGGCAGCCAGCCCCAGAATACGGCAATCGCAGGTCCCACGATCGGCCCCGTCCCTGCGATGCTGGTAAAGTGATGTCCAAAAATCACCGATTTGCGGGTTGGCACAAAGTCGACGTCGTCCTGTAGTTGCTTGCTAGGCACCTCGGCTTCGGCGTCCAGCGAAAAAATCTTCCTCGCCAGCCACCGCCCGTAAGTGTGATAAGCGACGAGAAATCCAAAGAACGAGCCAATAGCAATGAGCAGAGTAAGCATGAAAGGAATGCGAAATATCAGATTGCGAAATTCAGAATAGGCGTTAGTTCTGGTCGCTGATAGTAAAACCGCCGACCGGCCCCTCCCACCATCGTACCAGCACAGGCAAAACTCACCAGGACGATTGCAAAAGTCGGTATTTTGACTCGGCAATCGTCCCAAAACTCACAACGTTGCTTTACGCCGCGCGCAGATCGACCTATAATCGCCGCACGAAGATCCTCAAAAAATTCACCTCGAAAGGATGGAACCGGTGCCTGAACGTGTCGTGATCGTAGGCAGTGGACCTGCCGGCTGGACTGCCGCTATTTATGCTTCCCGTGCGAGCCTCGAACCCTTGGTGTTCGAAGGTGCCGTCACCGAAGAAAATCGCCTGCAGGGCACCATGCCCCTGGGGCAATTGGCTCTCACCACCGAGGTGGAAAACTACCCCGGCTTCCCAGCCGGCGACCTGAGCCAGTTCTTGAAAACTGCGCTGCCTGAAGAACATCATTGGATGGTCGACATGCACCAGAAAGAGGGCTGCTCGGGCCCCGAGCTGATGCACCTCATGCGTCAACAGGCGACCAACTTTGGTACGCGAATCGTAACCGACGATATTGTGGATATCGACTTTGACTGTCGACCTTTCAAAATCCGTTCGCTTGGGGGCCAAGAAGTCGAAGCCCACAGCATTATCATTGCCACCGGGGCACGGGCAAACTATCTCGGGCTCGACTCCGAAGAACAATTCAAAAACCGGGGCGTCAGCGCCTGTGCTGTTTGCGACGGTGCCCTGCCCCGCTTTCGCGACAAACCGTTGGTCGTCGTTGGCGGCGGCGACTCGGCTGTGGAAGAGGCCGATTATCTTTCCAAGTTTGCAAGCACCGTGTATCTGGTGCATCGTCGCGACGAGCTTCGGGCGTCGAAGATCATGGCCGAGCGAGCTATCGAAAACCCTAAGATCGAGATTCTTTGGAATTCGCAAGTAACCGAGGTGCTAGGGACCGACGATGATGGCGTCACCGGCGTACGGCTGAAGTCGACCGTGGACGGTAGCGAACGCGAGCAAGCAGCCTCGGGCGCATTTATGGCCATTGGGCACACTCCCAATACGACCTTCCTGGAAGGCAAGCTCGAGATGACCGAAAAGAAATACGTGAAATGGACGGTCCCCTTTCGCACCAACACCAGCGTCGAAGGCGTCTTCGCCGCCGGCGACGTCTCCGACGATTATTACCGCCAAGCCATCACCGCCGCAGGCACCGGCTGCATGTCGGCCTTGGATGCCGAACGCTGGTTGGCTCTCAAGGGGCTGTAAAGGTTGCCTAGGGAAAATACTTTGAATTCTATTCGTAGAAGTGCGATAATTGGAGCTGAAGCTATTGTCAGGCATTATTCTTGCACGGGAGTACGAGTATGGATCGCGAAGAACTTACCACGCTAATCTCAGAGGGGCCGGTGTTGATTCGTATGAACGATGGCCGACAGTATACGATTGAAAGCTCTGAATTTGCGATCGTCAGTGATATTGCCGCTTCGGTGCTCTACCGAGCCGACGACAATAAGCTACGGACAATTTACTTACCGCTAGTAACGATGTCGGGGGTTGAACCACTCGCAGCCGGTTCCTAATTGAAATCTAAAGGAGCAGGAGGCTCAATCGATGGACAAAATTTCTATACGCGACGCCCGGCAAGAGGATGCGATCGGGCGGCAGGCAACCCTGCAAGGGTGGATCCGTACGCGCCGCGACTCCAAAGGCGGCTTTAGCTTTTTGGAGATCAACGATGGCTCTTGCATGGCCAATATCCAAGTCATTGCCGATGCCGATCTCTCGAACTACGAGTCCGAGATCAAACGACTCTCGGCCGGATGCAGTGTGACGATCCATGGCGAAATCAAAGCCTCGGGCGGCAAAGGGCAAGCCACCGAAGTGCAAGCCTCCGAAATAATCGTCCACGGCTGGGCCGATCCTGAGGAATACCCTCTCCAGAAAAAACGCCATTCGATGGAGAAGCTCAGAGAATGGGCCCACCTTCGGCCGAGGACCAACACCTTTGGTGCCGTCGCCCGGGTGCGAAATCGCATCTGCCGCGCGATCCACGATTTTTTCCAAGAAGACGGTTTCCTCTACATCCATACGCCGATCATCACGGCCAGCGACTGCGAAGGTGCCGGCGAAATGTTCCGAGTCACCACGCTCGATCCGGCCAATATCCCCAAGACGCCCGAGGGCAAAGTCGACTTTACCAAAGACTTTTTCGACCGGCCTTCGTATCTCACGGTCTCGGGACAACTTGAAGGCGAGATTTACGCTACCGCTCTCGGAAAGGTTTATACGTTTGGCCCGACTTTCCGAGCCGAAAATTCCAACACTTCGCGCCACTTGGCCGAATTCTGGATGGTCGAGCCGGAAGCCGCGTTCTTTGAACTCGACGACAACATGCAGCTGGCCGAGCAGTTTCTCAAACGCATCGCCACCGACGTGCTAAACCACTGCGAAGAAGACCTTGCTTTTTTTCAGCAACGCATCGACAGCACCGTGGTCGAAACACTCGAAACACTCGCCAGCAAAGCATTTGAACGAATACCCTATACCGAAGCCGTTGAGATCTTAGAAAAATCAGGCGAAAAATTCGATTTCCCCGTCTCCTGGGGCAGCGACTTCCAGGCAGAACACGAGCGATATCTCACCGACCAGCACTTCAAATGCCCAGTAATTCTCTACGACTACCCGGCTGCGATCAAACCGTTCTACATGAAATGTAACGACGACGGTCGTACCGTTCGGGCGATGGATGTGTTGGCTCCCCGCGTCGGAGAAATCATCGGCGGCAGCCAACGGGAAGACTGCCTCGAAGTCATCACCTCGCGGATGGAAGCCCAAGGACTCGATACCGACGACTACTGGTGGTATCTCGACCTCCGCCGATTCGGCACGGTGCCCCATTCTGGCTTTGGCCTTGGGCTCGAGCGGATGGTTCAAGCCGTCACAGGCATGGCCAACATCCGAGACGTGATTCCCTTTCCACGTACTCCCGGCAATGCTGACTTTTGAATTTAGCCAAATATCCGCACCGCGATTGCCAAAATCGGCGCTGCCGCGACACATGCTCCGAACAGAACCACCCCTCGTGGCGGCGGCACTTTCCGAACACGGGTGACAACCAGTATCAGCGCAAGCGAAATCATCCCCACCACGGCCCCGGCAAAAAGCAAGAGCTCTTGCAAGAGAAGCATCCTTTTGGCCTCAGGATTGCTTGCCAAATAGAAGTGTACGGCAATACCGATCAGGTTGCTAATCAACAGCGTGGTCACGGTCACGGTCCAAGCGATTGTTATCGCCTCGGCTGCCTGGGTTTCTTTTGGTGCCGCAGCAGACGGCTTTGACTTGCCCGACAACTTGGCGGAGCGAGACTTCGGTTTCTTTTTTTTTCGAGTTGCCATGAAACGGTTTGGGGAACAAGTCTGCCGGGTGGTGAATTAATGCCTCATCAGATTCCCTACCAGTAGAATCTATTGATTCTAAGGATTAAAGCCCCGCGAGAGTATCTTGCTTTTGCCAGAAGCATTTGCCTCGGGTGGTTTCGCAAGGTACTTTTCAATTGGCGGAGGTGTGTTTCACGCTTCCCGCCCACCTTTTCCTACCTGGCCGACCGGCCGCATTCGCAACCTCCGAAGGCTTTGCCTACCCTCCTTACGTTCGCGTCGCCCTCCGCAAGATTCTTCTTCGGAACGACTGGGATTCTCTATGTCTACTCTCGAAGCCATCGAATCGATTCAAGCTGCCATGGAGCCCCTCGAGGCGCTCCAAGGCGAGCATACCCAGCTCGAAGCCTGGGTTCACGACTCGTTTGGTGCTTTGGAGAAACTCCACGGAGATCTTTCCGACTGGCAAACCGAGTTAGCTCGCAAGCAAACCGAGATTGATCTCAGAGAAGACGAACTCGAAAAATACCAAGGCAGTACTGAAGGGCTCGACAAACTATCGCTCCAGTGGAAGGAAGATTTAGAACTGGCTCGAGAAGAAGTCTTGCAGCTCGAAGACGAGAATGCCGAGCAATTGCTCGAACTCGAAAAACTAGAACGGCAACATCTTCAAATCGAAGGCGAGCTTGAAGTGGCTCGCGAACGTACCGAGAAACTTGCCGAGGCTCTCGAAGTTGAGCGATCTCGCACCGAGGAAGATCAACATCGTTGGGATGGCGAGTTCCAACAATTGCGAGAAATGCTTGCAGAACAAAATCAACTCATTTCCAGTCACTTTGAAACCAGCCAGCCTGCGGCTACTCAAGCCTCGAATTCTCAAGAAATCGATTCCACTTCCCGAACCGCCGAGCTTAGGCGTCGGGCTCAGTCACGCCGAGCAGCGAAACGTCGCCAGCAACGTAACACTCAGGATCCTGACGATTCATGAACAAACGCAACATTCGCCCCCATGCAGCTCACCACGTTTTCGAGGAGAGCTCTAACGCAACCGGTCTCGCTACTTGTGAGCTTCCGTCGGAACATCTCGATCCAGAATCGGAGCTGGTGCGTGGAATGCTGGAGGAGCTAGACGACGTGATCTTCGCCGCCATCACGGGAGATGCTGCGGCGTTGGCTGAGGCTCAGAAGCTATGGCCCAAAGTCCTCGATGAAATCGGCTTTGAACTTGCGGAAGAGTCTCAGGAACAGTACCTACGCTACGCCATCCAAGCAATACAGCATTTTGAAAGCCAAGAGGCGCATTCACCTGAGAGAGCAATTGCAGCGCTCGAGGTGATTTCGCTTCTAGCGAAAACTTAGCACTGGCACCCAACTCGAATGTTGAGCTGCGGTAGACTACTAGTTCTGCATGAAATTACCGCACTTCGGACAACGAGCGAACCACATCGGCACCCTTTCGCCACACTGACATTTAATGTTGTGTCGAATGACTGAAGAGCCGATAAGGCTTCCGCTGGTGCTCGCGTCGGCTTCATGGGGGTCATCAAAAACCGAAGAAGAAGCAGGAGCCGACGCAGCGAGTCCCCCATGTTCTTCTGCCGCTGCTCGATAAGCGACTTGAGAAAGATCTTCTTGAGGCGAGGTTGTTTTGGGTACGTGAATGGCGACCTGACCAGAACAGTAGGGGCAGAGGCCTTTCTTGCCAGCGTACTTTTCTTTCACCTTAAAAGCATGCCCGTTCGGACAAGTGACAGCAATCCCCATAGCAGATTCCCCTTGGCACTTTGGCTATTAACAGCGGGGTCTTAACACAGCCTTCCGCGCACCAACCAACACACCATTTGCTTCAGGCAACCGTCTCCCCCGAGACGACGACAAAAACTTCTTCGCGTTGCAAACTGCAACAATCGGATGAGCATATTCAAAGAAGAGAGGTCTGAACCCCATTATCCAAGACTTCCCCCGGTTTTGTCAAGAAATTTGAACGACAATCCAGGGAAATTTGTTTTCCAGTAGCGCAAAGCAACAGCGACTGCGCAGCAAACTCTGCCGTTCACGTAGAACGGCAGAGTTTATTTTTGAGGGGCAGGCGACCTACCAAGCCCATTTGCGCTGGCGTCGATGGGACATGCCAACGACCGAAGCCGCAGACGAACTGCCCTTTCGCGCGCTTTGCTTGCGAGATCGTGAGCGGGGAGCGGGCGTCATTTCTTTCTTCCGACCGCGTTGACGCGAGCTAACGCCCAGCAGCTCATCTCCGTAATCGCCCATGTCTGAGGATTGCTCTGGTCCGATCATCATTTTTCCGTCCTCTCTCGATACGTCCATGCTTCCAGCGTGTTTAGTCTGGGCATCGACCAATTCGATGTCCAACTCCCGCGTCATCCTGAAGCGGAGCACCAGTCGTTCGACGCCACCTAATGCAACACGCGTGCCGATCGTAGTGCGATCGTTCGTCTAGGGGGAACAGCAGTCTTTGGGCTTGCCTGCAAGCGTTGTTATCCTTCGCCTGGAAGCCTTTCCCGCATTCCCAGGAGAGCCGAGCGATGAAAAAATTTCATAAAAAAGCGCCAAATTTCATCTGCCACCTTTGCTAGCTTTTTAGGTTTTCCACTGAGTTGGTGATTGGAGGCAAGTCGTGCTGTAACCCCATTTGCAGTAATGGTTTACGTGTTTTTGGAGGACGATTTCGAGCTACCAAAGAGAGATAGAAGAGGGGTTTCTGAGAGTCGTAACGTCTTGGCAATAAATGACTTACGAGCGCGCATCACCAGAATAGGGAGGCCGTTTCACCAGAATGGTGAGACTCGGCTCCAGAGAGTTTATCGCTAAGTAGTCTACCGCAGCTCAACATTCGAGTTGGGTGCCACTGCTGGCTTGCCCAGTAGTGGACGCCGGGTACCCGCTTCGCACTGCTGGACGAGCCAGCAGTGGCACCCGAAAACTAAGCTGCGACGCAATACTAGTGCTTTGTCACCAGCCAGCTTCCTATCGCAGTACATCGCATAAGCGACGATAGGCTCTTGGTCATGAAAGGACGCAAGGTTCAATGCGGCGGCGATGATATCGCTGTGCAATAAGCCCGCTTCCCGCCAAAACAAGGGCGAAAGCCACGGCACAAACAGGCTTGCTGAGCCTATTTTAAGTGCGAATAGATTGTTCTTCGTTGGTTGGGTTACATTGGTCTACTCAACAAGAAAACGAGGAGGGGGGATGGAACGTATTGCATTGCTCCAGAAGCTTCCGAAGCGAATGCCCGACCCTTGCGATAGAATCTCGCACCAGGAGGTCGGCATACAAAAAAACGGGGGAGGTCTCAGCACAGGCGAGAGTCGGGAACTCCTGCGTCGGCCGGATGATTTGGATAGGATTTGGAAGAGCGCATTAGCCGCTGCCAAATGAGCTTAAAGGGTTGGTTGCTTGAATCGCGACGTTGAGGTCACATCTTACCCAGAGCAATCGATGTGCCAAAAACCCGCCCATCAGGGGGGGGCGACCCATATGACCCCTGTGCAGAGCGTGTTGAAACTGCCAAAATGGCACTCTTGGTTTTTGCTCGACTTCGGGAACGTGTTGATTTATCTCCTCTTCGAGCGGTAATTCAAGGACAAAACGAGTATTCTTGGCAACTGCGTCTATGTTGGCACGATGCTTGCGACTAGTGCTTATTCAAATCGATTACCCTGCCAAAACAGTACGGAGTCGCCCCGCACCAATGGGCCCTTGGCCAAATATGCGGTACACCTAGGCTCGGCTCCTTACTTACCTAGTTTTTTCACACAGCCCAAGACTGATATACCCATTCAAATAGAGGAGTCGAACGTGCCCAAGCAAATGGTTTTTGAGGACGACGCACGCAAACCACTGGCAGCAGGAGTTGGCAAGCTTGCCCGCGCTGTCCGCAGCACACTTGGCCCCCGTGGCCGAAACGCGGTGCTAGACAAAGGCTGGGGATCTCCCAAGGTGACCAAAGACGGGGTGACCGTCGCCGAGGACATCGAATTGGATGATCCTTATGAGAATCTGGGAGCCCAACTTGTCAAAGAAGCCGCCAGCAAGACCAACGATGTGGCCGGCGATGGCACCACCACAGCCACGGTATTGGCCGAAGGCATCTTCCGCGAAGGCTTGAAGATGCTGGCTGCTGGCGCCGATGCGATGGCCCTTAGCCGAGGCATTTCCAAGGCCGTTGAGACCATTTCGGCAGCGATAACCAAGCTGGCCGATCCGATCGAGGTCAAGGACAAGAAAAGCCTGCAGCAAATCGCAACGATTGCTGGAAACAACGATCCTTCGATTGGCAGTGTGTTGGCCGAAGCCTTTACCAAGGTCGGTAAAGACGGAGTGATTACGGTTGAAGAAGGTCGCGGTAATGAGACATACGTCGAAGTAGTGGAAGGCATGCAATTCGACCGCGGCTATCTCTCGCCTCACTTCGTGACGAACGAAGACGACCAACTGGTTGAACTTGAGAACTGCCTGGTCTTGGTTTTTGAAGAAAAGATTTCTAACGCCAAAGACATGGTTCCGCTGCTTGAAGCGGTTTCAAAATCCGGCAAGCCTCTGCTGATTGTTGCCGAGGATGTCGATGGCGAAGCCTTGGCTACGCTTGTGGTCAACAAGATGCGTGGAATTGTGAACGTCTGTGCGGTTAAGGCTCCTGGCTACGGCGATCGTCGTAAAGCGATGCTTGGCGACTTGGCCACGCTAACCGGTGGGACTGCGATTTTCAAAGATTTGGGAATTCAGCTCGACGGGGTTCAGCTCTCTGACCTTGGCAAGTGCCGCAAGATCATCATTAGTTCTGACAACACAACCATGGTCGGTGGCGGCGGCAAGAAGGTCGACATCGCAGGTCGTGCCGATCAGATTCGTAGCGAGATCGATTCAACCGACAGCGATTACGATCGCGAGAAGCTTCAAGAACGCCTTGCCAAGCTGGCCGGTGGTGTTGCCCAGATCAACTGTGGTGCAACTACCGAAACCGAGATGAAGGAACGCAAAGACCTGCTCGAAGATGCCCGTGCGGCAACCCATGCGGCATTGGCCGAAGGCGTGGTTGTAGGTGGCGGCGTGGCTTTGCTTCGCAGTCGAAAATCGCTGAACAAGCTGAAGCTTGAGGGCGACGAAGCGATGGGCGTCGAAATCATCCGCAAGGTCCTTGATTACCCACTTCGCTGCATCGCCGAGAACGCTGGCGTCGATGGTGCGGTCGTTGTCAATCGTGTGCTTCAGTCGAAGGGCAAGAACGATGGCTACAACGCCGACAAAGACGAATACTGCGACCTTGTCGCTGCTGGGGTAATCGACCCTGCGAAGGTCGTCCGCACCTCGTTACAGAATGCAGCCAGTGTCGCGGCACTTCTGCTGACCACCGATTCGCTGATTACCGAGATTCCGAAAGAAGAAGAGGAAGCTGCTGGCGACCATCATGACCACGGCATGGGCGGCGGAATGCCCGATATGGGCGGCATGGGCGGAGGAATGCCTGGCATGGGCGGCATGGGTGGAATGGGCGGCATGCCTGGGATGATGTAAGCCAATTTGCCCAGGCTTCCAAGTAGCAACTTCCAAATAGAAATTTGCTTTCCAAAAATACTCGCTTTCAAAAACAATAGACAAGGAAATTTAATCATGGCAAAAATCAACCTACGACCCTTAGACGATCGCGTAGTGGTCCAGCCTTCGGAAGCCGAAGAGGTAACTGCTGGCGGAATCGTGCTTCCGGACTCGGCTCAAGAAAAGCCCCAACGTGGCAAAGTGGTAGCCGTTGGTGCTGGCAAGTTACTCGATAGCGGTAACCGTGGCGAGCTTTCTGTTGCCGTTGGCGACGAGGTAATCTACGGCAAGTACGGCGGTTCCGACGTCGAAGTCGATGGCGTAGAGCTGAAGATTCTTCGCGAGAGCGATATCCTTGCCAAGATGCTTTAGAGGCATGGAGTCCAAAGGGCGAAAAGTCCAGAGACTAGAAAAACACACAGCAACCCACTTCCGAGTGGTGAATGTTTAATCCAACCTAACTAAGGAGCCATCCCCGTGGCAAAGCAATTAATGTTCGACGACTCCGCAAGGAGCAAGCTGCTTCGAGGAGTCGACAAGTTGGCCGACGCCGTCGCGGTGACGATGGGTCCGACCGGTCGGAATGTCATTATCAACAAGTCGTTTGGTGGCCCAACGGTTACGAAAGACGGCGTGACGGTCAGTAAAGAAATTGAGCTGGAAGACCCGTTTGAAAACATGGGAGCCAAGCTCGTTCATGAGGTTGCCGACAAAACGTCGACCCTTGCCGGCGACGGCACCACGACAGCTACCGTGCTTGCCCGTGCTATTCTACGCGAAGGTACTCGCAACATTGTCGCGGGTAGCAACCCAATGGCTGTGCAGCGTGGTATTCGCCGAGCGGTTGACGCTGCGATCGAGCATTTGGATTCGATCTCCAAGAAGCTGACGACCAAAGAGCAAATTGCTCATGTCGGTTCGATCAGCGCGAACAACGATCCGGAAATTGGCGAACTGTTGGCCGACGCGATGGAAAAGGTTGGTAAAGATGGCGTGATTACGGTCGAAGAAGGCCGCTCGACCGAGACCACCCTTGAGTTGGTTGAAGGAATGCAATTCGACAAGGGTTACTTGTCGCCGTATTTCATCAATCAGACCGCCGATATGGAATGTGTGTTGGAAGACGCCTACATCTTGCTGCATGAGAAGAAGATCAGCAATTTGCGAGAGCTTTTGCCACTTCTGGAATTGGTAAGCCAAAAAGGCAAGCCGCTGATGATTATTGCTGAGGACATCGAAGGCGAAGCCCTCTCGGCCTTGGTGGTGAACAAATTGCGTGGTGTGCTTAATATCGGTGCGGTAAAGGCCCCCGGTTTTGGCGATCGTCGCAAAGCCATGCTTGCCGACATCGCCACCCTAACCGGTGGTACGCTGATCAGCGAAGATCTTGGCGTGAAACTCGAGAGCATCACGCTCGCCGAGCTAGGCCGTGCCAAGAAAATTTCGGTAACGAAAGACTCCACCACCATCGTCCAAGGCGGTGGCAGCAACGCGGATGTTCAAAAGCGGATTGAGCAAATTCGAAAAGGTATTGAAGCGACGACCAGCGACTACGACCGCGAGAAGCTCCAGGAGCGACTCGCCAAGCTGACCGGGGGAGTCGCCATCGTTTCGGTAGGTGCTAGCAGCGAAGCCGAGATGAAGCAGAAGAAGGCGCGTGTCGAAGACGCACTTCATGCGACTCGTGCGGCGGTCGAAGAAGGCATTTTGCCTGGGGGTGGCGTTGCGTTGCTCAGGTGTGCTGAAGCGGTCGAAGCGGCTGTCAAAGGTGCGAAGGGCGACGAGAAAATCGGCGTCAAAATTATCCGTGGCGTGCTTGATGCTCCGCTCCGCCAGATCGCCGATAATTGTGGCTTGGATGGCAGTGTGGTTGCCGACGAAGTCAGCCGGAAGCCCCAATCGACCGGTTACGACGCGAACCAAGGCGAGTACGTCGATATGTTCAAAGCCGGCGTGATCGATCCGACCAAGGTAGTGAAAACGTCCTTGCTCAACGCAGCTAGCATCGCAGGTTTGATTTTGACCACCGAAGCGTTGGTGACCAATTTCGACGCCAACGATCAAGATAAGCGAGCAGTCTCCGGTAGCGTACGTTAACGCGAATTCTGTTCGGTATTTTTCACTTCGGGCCACTCGGCTATCCTTAAGCCGGTGGCCCGATTGTGTGTAACTAGGTAAATGACGAGTAACGAAGCCCGAATGACGAAGGAGATTACTTCGCCGATACTTCGTCATTCCGCATTTGGCATTCGACATTTACTCTGATGGCCTCACAATTTGATTACTACCAAGTGCTTCAGGTGGAACGCTCTGCTTCGCAGGGCGAAATAGCCACTTCGTACCGTAAGTTGGCGATCAGATATCATCCCGACAAAAACCCGGACGACGAAGAAGCGATCGAGCGTTTCAAGCAAGCCTCAGAAGCTTTTGAGGTTCTGCACGACGAAGAGAAACGTTCTCGATACGATCGTTTTGGCCATGCGGGCGTGAATGGACAAGGCGGGGGCGGAAGCCAGTTTTCGGATGTCGAGGATATCTTCTCGGCGTTTGGCGACATCTTTGGTGACATCTTTGGCAGCGGAGGTCGAAGCCGCGGACGACGAGTGCGTAAAGGACGCGACGTACGTTGCGATGTGACGCTCACGCTTCAAGAAGCAGCTCAAGGGGTCTGCAAAACCGTCGAATTCCAACGGCATGAACCGTGTAAGCGGTGTTCGGGAACAGGCGCCGCCGAAGGCAGTAAACGCGAGACGTGTTCTTACTGTGGAGGCCATGGGCAAGTTGTCCAACAGGCCGGTATCGTCCGAGTGCAGACAAC
The DNA here is from genome assembly GCA_024278955.1 of Planctomycetota bacterium. Lineage (GTDB taxonomy): Bacteria > Planctomycetota > Planctomycetia > Pirellulales > Lacipirellulaceae > Bythopirellula. The sequence goes on from JAJRSE010000002.1 coordinate 285,937, forward strand.
ATGTCCTGCCTGCAAGGGCGAGGGCTCTTCGGTTTCGACTCCATGCCGTCCTTGTCGTGGGTCGGGGCAGAAGCTGAAAAAAGTAAAAGCCGAGGTCGAGATTCCTGCCGGTGTTGACGAGGGAATGCAAGTTCGCATCACAGGTCAGGGAGAACCCAGCCCGAGCGGCGGCCCATCAGGCGACTGTTACTGTGTGGTGTCGGTTTTGCAGCACGAGCTGTTCGAGCGCGAGGGGCAGCATCTGATATGCCGCGTGCCAATTACGTACTCGCAGGCGGCGTTGGGTTGCGAGCTAGAAGTTCCCACGCTCAGCGGCCCAGGCGAAGTCAAAGTCCCTCCCGGTTCTGCGTCGGGGACGGTCTTTCGTTTGAAAGGGCAGGGCATGCCCGATCCGCGTGTGGTTGGCTTGGGCGACCTGTTGGTGCAAGTGAATATCGAAGTCCCTAAAAAGGTTACGCCGGAAGAAGAAGCCTTGCTTCGCCAATTGGCAGACTTGGAACATAAGAACGTCGCCCCCGAGCGAAAGAGTTTTTTTGAAAGCCTAAAGAACTATTTCACCGACGAGGCTTCTACGGAGTGACCTCTTCGTAGCATTTGACAAAACACGAAAATCAAATTGACGTATCAGGAGTAAACACAGATGGCGGACGAATCCACCACCGAGAACGAAAACCAAGCGGACGTTGAAGCCGAAGCAATCGCAAAGGAAATTCAGCTCGCCTGCGCCGAAGAAGAAGTGACTTTGCCGGAAACCGCTTCGGGTCTTGAAGCAGAATTGGCCTCGGAAAAAGACCGAGGGCTGCGACTTCAGGCGGAGATGGAAAACCTGCGTGCCCGTATGGCTCGCGAGGTTCTTAATGAGCGACGCTACGCGGCGTTGCCCATTGTTCGAGATTTGTTGCCTGCGATCGACAATATCGACCGTGCGATTGAAGCGGCTCAGCAAAGCGGAGAGGCCGCCAACGTCTTGGAAGGATTTGAGCTGGTTCGGCAGCAGATGCTTGGTGTGCTCAAACAACATCAATGCACCGAAATCGAAGCCCTAGGCAAGCAGTTTGACCCGCAAATCCACGAAGCCATTTTGCAACAGCCTTCAAACGAGCACCCTGCAAACCATGTGATGCAAGTAACCGAGGTTGGCTACCAACTTCACGACCGCGTGGTACGCCCGGCGAAAGTCATCGTTTCCTCAGGCCCGGCAGCAGAGTAACCTGCCTTCGATCGAGGCCAAAGCACCAAAACAGATTCACAGCAATTCGGCTTACCACTTTCCCCTTGAAGACTATGCCTACCTACGACTACGAATGCGACGCCTGTGGCCATGAGTTTGAACTTTTTCAGTCGATTACCGAGGGAGTCAAAAGGAAATGTCCTGAATGCAGTAAGCTGAAATTGCGTCGATTGTTTGGCACCGGGGCAGCCGTTGTGTTTAAGGGCTCAGGGTTTTACGAGACCGACTATCGTAGCGAATCGTACAAAAAGGGTGCCGAGAGCGCAAAGAAATCGCAAGAAAAAGCAAAAGACAAAAGTTCGGATAAGAAGAGTAGCGACAAGAAGTCGAGCCCTAAAAACTCGGGCGAGAAATAAAGCAAGTCCCAGGCGGGGGTTCCGCTCACAGCACGGTTTGACGCTGAAATGCCAGTGCGGTGACCGGACACCCAGTGCGGTAACTGGACACCCAGTGCGGTGACCGGAACACGTCCGTGCGACAAAGCACTAGATGGATCCGCACGGTGAAGGCGGTTACGATTTCCTAACTTCAAGCTCCTCGATCATCTCATGCATTGCCCTCTCTGCAAAAAAGAATTCCAAGCAGAATCATCGACCGCGATGCCTTTCTGCAGCGATCGGTGCCGATCGATCGATTTGGGCCGTTGGCTGGACGAAGGCTATTCGCTGCCTGAAATGTCCAATCCCGAGGCGGACGAAACGCCCGAGGACGACTGGGCCCAGGAACGCCTGAAAGATACCGAGGAAGCTGCTGGGGAAGCTCCGTAGCGAGCGGCACGGGTCTCTGAACTCAAAGCTTACGCAGTTACAGGCCTTGTCGAACAATTGCCTAAAGCGGGTTTGTTTTGACAGGATAAAACAGGATGGACGGGATCATTCGGTCGAATCCTGTTCGTCGGTTAAAAATGCTGGTCACTCTTCAAGCAGTTTGGCTATTTGCGGTTCGGATTAAACGGAATTGAAAAACTCCGTGTTCTCTGTGCCTCCGTGTTTCTTCTTTTCTTTTTTGTCCCGTGAACAGTTGCTTTTTATTCTTCCTTCAAATCCTACACAACATGTTTCGCTATCAGCCGATCGAGTGCTTTGTCAGCATTGAACATTAGGGTCGTCATTTGACAAAGCACTTGGGTCTCTACTTCCAAAACTCTTATCCTGAAAATCCTGTTCATCCTGTCAAAAAATTCTTTCCAAGTGGATTAGTCAACAAGGCCAACCCAAACTGTTACGCACGGAAAGCAAGGGCTAGGCCTCAATCGGCTCGACTCGCGTAAGCAAAGCACCCTCTCGTGCATCGTAGCTCAAAAACAACGAGCCCACTCCGCCACACGTTTGCAAGATATTCATAAAAAAGGGATGCTCGTCGGGCCAAGGATACGCGTACACTAAATCGAAATCGCGCAGGTCCATATCGAGTTCGTCGTAAGCAGCTCGCGAATCGTGATCGGTTCGTGTCGAGTCGCTCGTAATCTCGCTATTCCATTCGTACTCGTCGGGAATAAAACTGCCGGTCGCAAACTTCGCGTCGGGGCCATACTTTTCGGCAAGCTCTAAGCTACGCTCGACCAGAACCGGCTCGACCTCTATGCCATAGGCATCAAAACCAAGACGGCTTGCCATGATCGTCACCACGCCCAACCCCGACCCCCATTCAAGTACCGTATCGATTTGTCCTTGAAGCTGAATCAACTCGCGATAAATCGCCAAGTAGTCGGCAGAAACAAAGCTGCCGAATTCTAGTTGATTGCGGCAGCGCTCCCAAAGTTCGTCCGACTCGGTCCACAACGCTTTCATTTCCAGCAGAAGATGCTCCTCTTCAGCCAGGAGTTCATATTCAGAGGGATCGTTTTCCACGGGATTCTTCGGAGCTAGCAGAGGGATTTGGTTGGTTTGAACGATTGTCACAGCCTACCAAAAAAGCCTTTGACGTGCGTCTGGAAAATGTCGAACCGATTACATTGATTCGGCGTATGAAAGGTTATCGAGCGACGGGGCTTACCAGAACTGAAAAAAGGCCAAAACCGAAAAAAGGAAACTCTCGCTATGGATTCTTCAATCGCAAGTAGCTCAGACTCAATTCGCCGCTGTGCCTTTGTCGTAGCATGTTGGTGCCTCGCGATTGGGCTCTTGCCCCCCAACGGACTGCTCTGGCAATTTGGTGCATTCGACGCCTTAGGACATTGGCTCGTCAACGGAGTGCTGGCGACGCTCGACTTGTCTGGACTCGTCTACTAGCAGTCTACCGCAGCTCAAATTCGAGTTGAATGCCACTGCTGGCTTGCCCAGCAGTGCGAAGCGGGTACCGGGCGTCCACTGTTGGACAAGCCAGCAGTGCGAAAACCAAGCTGCGGCGGAGGACTAGCAGCACTGCTTGCTCGCAGCACTTATCGCAGCACCTTGCGAGATTGCAACTCCCTCGTCGCACAAAATCGATTCGAGCGCTGCCAGCAGTAGCATCACGTTGCGACGGCTACTGGAATGCCCCATAAGCCCAACCCGCCATGCACGGCCTTTGAATGGCCCTAAGCCGGCTCCAATCTCGATGCCATACTCGCCCAGCAATCGGCTACGAACCCGGGCGTCGTCGGCGCCGTCAGGAACATGTACCGCATTCAGCGTGGTCAACGAATGCTCTGGCACCCACTTGAGCCCCATCGCTTCGAGACCCGCTCGCAAAATAAGATGGTTGCGCAAGTGGCGAGCAATCCGGTTCTCTAAACCTTCTTCGAGAATAATCGCGAGCGATTCACGCAACGCATAAGTCATGTTGATCGGCGCAGTATGATGGTACACGCGATCGGAACCCCAATAGTTTCGCAGCATCGACAGGTCGAGATACCAACTCGTAACCGGCGTCTGCCGCGCCTCCATCGCGGCGACCGCCCGTGGCGAAAAAGAAACAGGCGATAGCCCCGGCGGACAAGAAAGGCACTTTTGCGTGCCGCTGTAGATCGCGTCGATCTGCCAATCGTCGACCCGCACTTCCATCCCACCAAGCGACGTCACCGCATCGACCAGCAACAACGCCCCGGCCTTCTGAACCAATCGCGAAATCTCTTCCAGCGGCTGATGCGCACCGGTCGAAGTCTCTGCATGAACAATACCCAAGACCTTGGTCTTAGGATGAGCTTCGAGCGCCGCCGCGACTTGCTCAACTGAAATGGTCGTTCCCCAATCGGCTTCGATCGAGTGGACGGTCGCCCCATAACGCTGGGCCACGTCGCGCATCCGAGTGCCGAACACGCCGTTCACGCAGACAATCATTTCGTCGCTAGGCTCGATCAGATTCACAACGCAGGCTTCCATCCCCGCACTGCCCGTCCCCGAGATAGCCAGCGTCAACTCGTTTTTCGTCTGAAAAACCTCACGAAGCATCTCCCGCGTCTCGTCCATAATCGCAAGGTAGCTCGGATCAAGATGCCCCACCGTAGGCGAAGCCATCGCCTGCAACACCCGCGCTGGCACCTCACTAGGACCAGGACCAAGCAGCACACGCTGCGGCGGATCGAGTTGTTTGAATTGACTAGGCATGTTTTTCCTTTTTCCTTTTAGTCGATCTCAACCGTGCTAAAATTCTACCACATTGTTAATCCAGTGAGTGTCTTTACAATAGATTTTGTGAATTTCCAGATGGATTTTTCAACGAAGTACCCTTCCGTAGCTGGACTACCCCAATCGTCTTGGTTAGCATCATGGTTGTCATAGTTATCTTAAGCGAAAGCTTTTTTGTTAATTTGAAGGCAGTCCAATGGCAGAACTCCGAGCAAAATCCCGGCAACGTGAACTCAACGACTTACTGCAGCGAGACCACACACTCAACGGAGGAATGCTTCTCGGACTAGATGGATTTATCGTCGAAATTCAAGCACGAGCCGTAGAAGTGCTCAAAGAGCCAAGAGATTGGGACAGTCGGTATATCAAGATTACTGGGATGGCCAAAGGCGCAGTCAAAGAAGTGCTGAATCGAATCAAAGGTGCATTTGCAAAACTGCGCATACCCAAGCCAGAGGTAGAAATCCTGATAAACCTTGCGCCTGCTGACCTCTTCAAAGGTGGAGCATGGCTCGACTTGCCTCTTGCAGTAATTATGCTTCAGGCTGCCGGGATGTTGCCAGATTTGCCCGAGCACATAGAAGGTGAATATATTTTGTTGGGTGAACTTGGCATACATGGTGAGATACGCCGTGTTCCGGGAGCACTCTCGCTAGCTTACGTAGCAAAGCCTGGTCAAAAGTTGATTGTTCCCTCAGGGAATGAGAAAGAGTGTGCGCTTATTTTGGCTAAGCCAGGGCATGAAGGCTGCGGAGTGTATCCGGCGAGCCTTTTGGAAGAGGTAATTCAATTTTTTCTTGGCAAAGGAACGCTAGAGAATGCACTAACTCAGCCCATCCAATTTGAAAACCACATACCTACTGCAACTGATTTTGGATTAGTCCGAGGCCAGAAGAAAGCGAAAAGAGCCGCTGTCATTTCAGCTGCCGGCGGGCATAACCTGCTCAGGTTGTACATGATTTAACCCCATTCCTGTAATTGGCCCATAATCGGTCGATATCTAGCGACACAAACTGCCAAGCTCCCTTACGCTCATTAGGCTCATTAGGTTCGGAAAGCCTCATCCCGAAAGCCAAGCTCCCATCAGGCACCAAATCTACTTGGTGGTGCTGGCCCTTGGATGTTTTGGTTTTGAAGACGACCCTTATGAATCGGCCCTCCCTGCTGTTGGCCCGCTTCTCTATGCCCAAGATGAACCGATAAAGGTTCTTTCGGTCTGATATCGGAAAGTTTGCCTCATCAGCAACGGCATCCAGATATCCGGCATGGGCCTCACTCTTGGGGTCACCTACCGGATAAATCAAAATCTGTTTGATGAACTGTTTTAGATGGCTGTTGAGTTTCCGCCGTAGCTCAGGATTGTCTTTGATCTTTTTGATCATGGTCCCTAGATCACGTTGCCACTTAGAAAACTCTTTTTGCCCCTTTGCTGCCGAAGCGAGTTCAAGCCGCTTGCTATCCAACCTGGACCCCAGGCTGTCCTTTTCCTCATCGAGTTTTTGGACACGGATTTCGTATCGATCTCGCATTTTAGCATTGGCAGTAGTCTCAATCTGATTTACCAAATTGCCGATCTTCTCATCCGTATCTGAAATCTCGGCACCGATGCCTTCGATCTCAACTTGCAGCCGCTCGCATTTTTTAGATTGCTCATCGGGGTGGGGCAAAACTTGCTCTGGTTTTAGCTGAGTGCAATTCTCTAGCAGTAGTTTTTCAACTTCATCGTATCGGATTGAATGCCGCTCGCATCCTTTTTTGTTAGTAGCAAAATTGCAAACAAAGTAGATCCAAGATTTCCCCTTGTCAACATACCTCATCGACGAACCGCAGTAGGCACATCTCACTAGATGACGAAAGACGTTGCAAAACTTCCCCGTTGGCCCGCCACTACGTGAGTTGGCTGCCATCGTTTTTTGGACTGCATGGAAGATTTCGGGCTTGATAATCTTCGGGAAATAATCAGAAATTGGATCGCCATCGGGTTTCCGTTTACCGTTGACCAGAATGTGCGGCTGGAATTCGCCTAACAGCGATCTGTTGTGCAAAATCTTAACGAGATAGCTCAATCCGAATCCCCTGGGACGTTTCCAGGGCCACTCGCTGTTGAGTTTTTCAAGAATGGTATTTGTCGGTACGCCTTCTGATTTGGCATCGAAGATTAAGCGAAGTGTTTCGGCTGCCTCAGGGATCACTTTGAAACCATCGCCATCCAGATCAAGCCAAGCGGGCCTGATAGTGGTGAAGCGACCAAGGCCATTCCGAGCATCCTCCCGGCGTTTCTTGCGGGTTGCGATTCCTAGATCGGATTTCCGCTTTGATTCCTCAAAAGCCCTTTGCGTCTGTCCGATGAGCTGCCAGATTTGGCCGTTGTTTACAGAATTGTCACCGGAACCTGAAATTTAGGAGTTAGCGAACCCGAAGTCTTACGCGTTTTATTTCTTGGTAAATTTTGCGGATTAGGTCGCCTGCGGCGACCCGATTCCCAAAATCGTCAGCTCTGCCCATCTTCAGGGATTTGAAA
>JAJRSE010000020.1 GCA_024278955.1 Planctomycetota bacterium
GATGGAGGAGCCAAGGATGGCGAAATCGAAATGTCGTTGGGATTGTCCCGAACAGTGGTCGGAATGGAATACCTGGCTGGCTGCCGGATTGCACGCCCGCAATCGTTGGCGGTTGCCGGTGTTGCTGACGGGGATGCTGTTCGCCGGGGGCCGCCGCACGGTGACCACCTGGCTGCGAGCAGCAGGCGTCAGCGACGACTACCAAGACTATTACTACTTCCTTGAGTGCGTTGGACGCAACAGCAAATCGATTGCTTCTCAATTGGCCATCTTGGTGCTGCGGACGTTGTCGTTGCCGGAGCGTCTGCTGCTGGTGATCGACGATTCTCCGACCAAGCGGTATCAGGAGAACTGCAAAGTCAGGAATCAAGCAGTTGAATTCCGACAGCAGGACTCCAGGCAATATAGTCGGCGGCGGCTCGGACGGGGATATCTGGGTCGGATTTTAGTCGATGGATCGAGAGGGCGGCATTGTTGATTGCCGCCATGCAAGCAGAGAGCCCGGGCCGACGCGTGTGGTGACGATCTTCGTCCCACCAGCGATCTTTCAAGAAGTGCAGGCTATTTTCAATGCGCCAGTGCTGGCGGACATAGCGTAAGAGATCGGCTGCGCTCACCTTCTCGGGAGCAAGGCTGCACACATAGTAGCGCGTATCGTGCAGCACGATTTTGCCATCGTCAGCCCGTAACTCCCGATCGACACGCAGGCCGATTTGGCAACCTGGCAGATCGAGCGTTTTTCGGATGTAATCGGCGTTGTCTAGATCGACCCACACACGACGGGTTTCCTCGAGCGCCCCTTTTTTTCGGTCGTCTCGGCTGCTGGTGGACGATCGGTCGCTTGAGCGAAGCAGTGTTCAAGGGCGTCGAGAGTGTCGCCTTGGTTTGCCTTGATTTGCAGCAGATAATCGCAGTTCTTGGCGCAGATCAACTCAACCAAGGGACGCTGAGCGAAGATCGCATCACCGGTGATCAATCGTAACATCGGATAAGTGTTGAGCAATTCTTCCAAGTGATGACGCAGTAAGGTCGGTTCGTTAGTTTTTTCTGCACCAGTCGACCATTGACCAACTACGGCTTGCAGATCATGGACAAACGCATTGAGCATATGCAGCGGACGACCGTTCTCGTCGAGCCCCTGCTTCGCTGTTTTACCATCGACGGCAAAAACGCCTTCGGAGTCGGCCAAACAATCACGTAGCCAAGTCGACAGGGCTGCCTGGAAATCGCCTACCGAACACTGGGCCAGTGTGCGACTGATGGTCGTGGCACAAGGAGGTTGATCACGGTCAAAGCCGAGTGGCTCTTGAAGTTGGCCCCAATGAGTGGTCGCCCATCGGACGAGTACCTCCATTTCTCGAATTCGCGCTAGCATCCCTAGCAATGTCAGCACCACAATGCCAGAAAACGGATGCCGAATGCCACGGCGACTACGGGGATCTTCCAGTCGGCAAAACGCTGTGAGAAGAGTTTGTGTGTGCATCCTACAGGCTCCTTTGAAGAAAAGAGCCCCCCTGATGCACGCTACTACGCAAGGGGAAATGCTACGGTTCGTGAAAAAGGACTTTGCAGTTCTCCTGTGACGACCGCCGAAGTCGGTTCATTCCGGCCGCTATCTGTGTTAGAATCTTGGGCGTGGTTCTCGCCGTGTCGTCGCCGCAAGTTGTTACGTCGAGGACCATTTCCCCCAATCAAGCCCA
>JAJRSE010000021.1 GCA_024278955.1 Planctomycetota bacterium
AGCAGACTAGGCAGGACCGCTTCTGCCAGAGGTGATTTTCACCTCGGCGCCTAAGTCCATGGCCGTTCGTGCGTGAGAATGCCCCACCTCTTGCAGTTAGACCAAAGAGATTACTGCATTCGTTGCAGCCGTTGAAGACCACAATCATATTCCAACATTGATAAGGCAGTTGGCTGCATATTGGCTGCAGCTCGTGCGGGCAAGGTAGACGAAACGATGCCAATCGGTGCCAGCTAACGACACAAAGCGACCAAAAGAAAAGGACACGGGTTGCAAACCCGTGTCCCGTGTAATCACAAGTGCCTGTCAGCAAACAAGTTGCGACAAGTAAAGTGGAGGCGGCGGGAATCGAACCCGCGTCCCGTGACATCTCCACGCAAGCATCTACGTGTGTAGTCGACAAATTTGATTTTGTCCATCAAGACGCCGAGTCGACCTGGCTGCTCGCGAACTAGCCGAGAACTTGTTTAACGGTCTGCGTGCTCAGCAATGACAGACAGCGATCCAGATTTGGTGACGAACGTCCGGGCCAGTCTGGCACCAGCCCTTAGTTCGGGTTACCTATCTCTAGGCAGCCAAAGCATAATTGCCTTCGGCAACTAAAATAGTGATCAGCTTTTTACGTGGCCCACTGATCAACCACGACACGCCACTTACGCTTTGGCTATCCGGTCGAACCCTGTTCGCCCCCAGATGTGCTCAAGCACAAGAAGTCTTACTCTATTCTATTCGGCAACCCTCTCTTTGGAAAGGAAGAGAATCTGGCCATTTCAGTCAGTGCCTTGAAAAAGCATAGAATTGTGTCCAGAAAACTTAATTACCGAGGGCGATGAGGACTCTAGGGCTGCGTTTTCGGCCCTCTTGGTGTTCGTAGTGACCTCGTAGCGAAGCTGGCAAATACTTCAGGACGACTTCTCGCGTGCTCGAAAAATTCTGAACTCATGGTAAGATTCTTGCTAGACGATTCTCTCTTTCAGGCATTTCATGGTCGGCAGAAATATACCGCTCGCAGAAAATATCTCTGCTCATGCTCGCCGACGATCAATCGTGTTGGCCTACCTTAATGGCGGCCTTTGGGGAATCGGTAGCGGACTAACCGGCACGACGCTGTTATTTTACCTCGCTTCCTCCTATGGAGCCAGGGGAATGGCTCTCAGCTGGTTGTTGGCAGCACCAGCCCTTATGGGCGTCTTGCGGCTTTTCACTCCGCTCTGGTTAGACCGTGTCGGGAGTCGCCGTGATTTTTGCACACGTATGTTCGCCCTTAGTGCTTTTTCACTGCTCGGCCTACCTGTCCTGTCTGCTCCTCATATCCTGCCGGAAGCGACTCATTCGATCGCCGCACTCACCGTCTGCTGGGCTACTTACCATCTTTTTGAACATTTTGCGATGGTTGCACTCTGGTCATGGATTGGCGACTTAATTCCGAAGAAAATTCAGGGGCGCTTCGTTGGGAGGCGTCTTAGCTGGATGAACGGAGGGAAAGTTCTCGGGATTAGCACCTCGGCCGTCTTCGCGATTGTTTGGCGTAAGCACTGCGAAACAACGGGGAACCCCAACGAGCTTTGGATAGGCTTCGCCGCGTTAGCCATTGCCGGGGCAAGTCTTATGTTGCTCGCTATTTGGCCACTTGCCAAAATGGTTGACCCGCCCTCTCCTAGCGGCATTGGCTCGCGCTCGCCTCGAACGCGTCTTCGTGAGATCTTGATTCCATTTGCAGACGCATCGTTTCGTCGCCTGCTTTACTATGGCTTATGGTTCTCCTTTGCCAATGGCATAGCCGATACGGCAACGCATGTTTATGTTGTCTCGGTTTTGAAGATCAAGTACACCGAAAAACGCATTCTCGACTCCACTTCCCGTGGCATCCAGTCGCTCATCATGCCTTGGGTAGGAAAGCAAGTCGATCGCCACGGAAACATCGCTGTGCTCATCCTCTCCCAAGGCTTCGTTTCCGTAGCACTACTATTCCTTGTGATCGCAACCCCTGAAAGCAAGTGGTGGATCATCGGCGCGTACGTCTGCTGGATCGCTTACGCTGGCACCAATGTTGCCAGGCCGAATCTTATGCTGCGACTAAGTGCAGCAGAATTCTCGGGCGCTTATGTCGCGGCATGGTTTGCCTCAACCCAGCTAGCCTACGCCTTGAGCGTTTTGGCAGGCGGTCTCTGGTTCGATTGGATGAGCGAAAACTGGGAACCTGTTTACCTCGGTACCTGGCAAGTCGACCATTTTACAGCAATACTACTCGTTGGATGCCTACTCCGTGCGATAGGAATGTTGTGGGCTGCACGTATCCGTGAAGACTAGCCGGCGGCACTTCTCCCGCGACGCATCGTCTCGCCTGGTATCCGGCAATCTTGAGTTATCGCAACGCTTGCCTGCATAATCGTCATGGTCATCGTATTCGGCATCGTATTCGGCATCGTATTCGGCATCGTATTCGGCATCGTATTCGGCATCGTATTCGGCATCGTATTCGGCATCGTATTCGGCATCGTCAGCCCGATCGGCTTCATGCTAAAGTATTTTCCGCAACTCCCTCAAAAGTGGCATATCTTGTCCTGTGCCGTTTGAGTCAATCCCTGTTATTTGCCGATCCCGTAGAGGTACTACTATCTAGAAATTGATCTGTTGATTCCAGGAGAACCGCATGGATGCGGATAAACAGCCGAAGCGCACTTGGCTTTTGCGGTGCGCACTTTGCGTTCTGGTTAGCTTGGTTTGGGGCTGGACGCAGGAATCGGAACTCTTCGCCGAAGATCTACCTCCGGCTCTAACCGAACCCCTTGATAATCCAGACGAGGACGGCGATGACGACGATCTTGATGCCCTGTTAGATATGGCGGACGAAGATGTTGGGCAGTTGTCGAACGTTAAAGTCTCGACCTCGGTGGCTCCTGCGTTACAGGCCGAGGTCACCAGCGTCAGCCGGCAGGTAAGTACCGTCGGCAAGTCGCCTGCGGCGATTTTTGTGGTTAGCAACGAAATGATCCGCCGCAGCGGGGCACGTAATGTGCCCGATGCGCTGCGTATGGTACCTGGCGTGCATGTCGCGCGGATGAATGCCAACACTTGGTCGATTTCCATTCGCGGATTCGGTGGGCGTTTTGCCGATAAGTTGCTGGTGCAGATCGATGGCCGGACAGTCTACTCGCCAGTCTTTGGTGGTACGATCTGGGATGTGCAGAATGTGATCTTGGAAGATGTTGAGCGGATCGAAGTCATCCGCGGCCCTGGGGCGACCATCTGGGGGGCCAACGCGGTGAATGGCATTATCAATGTTATCACCAAGCAGGCAGCCGACACGCAAGGCCTGCTTGTTCAAGGCGGAGTCGGCACCGAAGAGCGAGGCTTTGGCAACGTACGGATGGGCGGGCAACTTGGCCAAAATGCGACCTACCGCGTCTACGGGCAAGGGTTCAATCGCGACGCAGGCTTAGACGTAGCAGCCCCTGAATTGGATGACTGGAACTTAGGCCAAGGCGGCATGCGGATCGATTGGAAGCCGACCGACAACGATCATTTTACGCTGCAAGGCGACTACTATGATGGCTCCGCTGGCCTCCGGGCTTTGTATCCGATAGCTGCTCCGCCTTTTGTCGCGTCGGTTTCCGATCCTCAAGAGATTGTCGGAAGCAATGTGCTGGGAAGATGGACGCACACGATTGACGACGACACGAGTTGGTCTGCACAGTTTTACTATGACAGGGCGGCACGGAGGTTTGAAACGACCGGGCTCGATTTTAATATCGAAACGATCGATCTCGACACTTTTTACCGATTTGCTCTCGGAGACCGTCACCATGTTATCGTCGGAGCAGGCTATCGCAATGTCACTGACAGCATCGTAGATGTTCCCTATCTGTACGACTTCACGCTGTCGAGTCGTTCAGTCAATAATTTCAGCTATTTCATTCAAGATGAGATAATGCTTCGCGAAAAGGAACTCTTTCTGACACTCGGGTCGAAGTTTAGTCACAATGCTTATTCCCAGTTCGAGATGCAGCCCACTGTGCGAATGCTATGGACCCCTAGCGAGAGTCGCTCGATTTGGGGATCAGTTTCACGAGCAGTTCGCACACCCTCACGTTCGAACAATGACATTACTTATTTCCTGCCCCCAGACCCTGCACTTCCTGGAGTATTTCCGGCAATCGCTGGTAACACCGCGATCGAATCCGAAGACCTCCTGGCTTATGAAATTGGTATGCGTTCGCAACCTGCAAAATGGTTCTCTTGGGACGCGACGGCCTTCTACAATCGGTACGACAACCTGATTGAACCCTCCCTGGCGGGACCTCCCTTTCTAGATGCGGGTCCGCCGGCAAGATTCATTCTTCCCTTTGGTATTGCTAATACCAGAAAGGGAGAAACCTACGGATTTGAACTAGCAACAAACATCGAAATCAACCCCATTTGGCGGCTTTACGGAACGTATTCGGCGATACAGACGGACTATGTCAGCGGTTTTCCAGGCACCGGTTTAGTCCCCTCGAATCAGATCTATTTGCAATCGTCATGGGATATCGGGCGTGACTGGCAGTTCGATGCGATCTGGCGTTATGCCGATTCGACAGGCGACGTTCCGGCTTACAACGCAATGGACCTTCGCCTTGCTTGGCGGCCCGCCCGCAACTTCGAGCTTGCTCTGGTCGGTCGGAATCTGCTTGATGGAAGCCATTTTGAAGCACCGGCGGACAGCGTTGGACTACAGCGTACCGAGGTCGAGCGTGAAATCTACGGCATGGTGACCTGGAAGTATTGACCGAAAAGACCCTTCGGATCGGCAGCATCGTGCTAATCGGCACCAATCGCTGCTAAACGCTCCTGCGAGGGAGGGGCTTTTCGTGCTTTTTCGCCTGGGCGAAACGTAAGTTTGTCCAGACCATGAACGCTCGATTACCCATCGCAGAATGCATACACGCAAAGTCTGTAGCCTCCGAACGACAATTGTCGTTTGTGGGAGTTGTACTTCTGCGCGCTGTGCTAGTCGTCGCTTCGTTCATTGCGACCGGCCCAACTGCGTCGATCGCACAAGAAGCCCTCGTGCAAGAAATTATCGATCCTGCTCGCGAAGCGAGTGTCAAAGCGGTCTTTCTCTACAGCTATGGACGGTATGTCACTTGGCCAGAAGAAGGGCCAGGCAAGATTGATGGCGATTTTGTGATTGGCGTGCTCGGTGATTCCCCTGTCATCGGCAAACTCGAACGTATTGCAAAAAAACGCACCATCGCAGGCCACCCGATTCGCTTGATTCGAGTCGAGACGCCCGAGAAGATACCACAATGTCATATTTTGTACGTAGCTGGCCAAGCGGATGAGGATCTTCAAAAGGCGATCGTAGTAGCAACGGCTGACCGACCTCTGCTTATTGTCGGAGAAACAGACGGCTTTGCCGAACGCGGAGCCTCCATCAATTTTTATCTTTCTGGAAACAGTGTTCGATTCCAGATCAATGCCGAAACAGTGCATCAAAGAGGACTGCGACTGAATGCCCAGCTGCTGAACCTCGGAGATCGTGTAGGAGGGCCGCCAGAAGACTAGCAGACCCCTCAATTCAATAGATAACCAAACGGAATGGTTCACTCGCCAAGGAAAGGCGAAATTGAAAAGAAGTCTTTAGTTACTCAGGAATTATCATGCCGAATACAAGCTTTAAACGCATCAGTAATTGGTCCATACGTACCAAGCTCATCACGCTCGCCCTTATCTCTGCAACTGTAGCAGTGGCCATCACTGGCGTTTCGATGGCACGTAAGGATATTTTTGACCTCCGAGAGGCCAAGGTCGAGCGGCTTTCCTCACAAGCACGTATGATCGCCTTCAACAGCACTGGCGTACTGACTTTTCTCGACCAAGAAGCTGCGAAAAAACTTTTGCAGTCTTTGGAATCCGAACCGACCGTTGAATTGGCTTGTCTTTACGATGCCGAGGGCAAGCTTTTTGCCAGTTACGCCGCCGATGGCAAAGCAGAGGCTCCCCAGTCGATCCCACGCGTAGCTTATCTTAATCGATATGACGCAGACGGTATGCTTGAAGTCTGTGAAGCAATTACCGATCAAGAGTATCTATTAGGCACAGTAGTTCTCCGAGCCAATTCGAGTGATGTGACCAAGAAGTTGCACGCAGGCCTTTACACGATTGTGCTCGTCACTTTGTTTTCGCTAGCGATTGCAGTAATCCTCTCCGGCTTCTTGCAAAGAAATATCTCGAACCCGATTGCAAAACTTTCGCAAACGGCTAAGGCGATTACCCATAGCGGCGATTATTCATTACGCGTCGAAAAATGCTCTGGCGACGAACTTGGCCAGCTCGGTGATGCCTTTAACAAGATGCTTTCGCAGGTCGATCGCTCGAAGCAAGAGTTGACTGAAGCACATGCCGAATTGGAAAACCGTGTCGAGCAACGTACTGCAGAACTATCAGCGGAAATCGCCCAGCGAGAGGATATCCAACGAAACCTTGAGACGTCGGTCGTGGCTGCCGAAGCTGCCAATCGGTCTAAGAGCGAGTTTCTCGCGAACATGAGCCACGAGATCCGCACGCCTCTCAATGGGATTCTCGGGTTTACCGACCTCTTGATCCGCGACGAAAATGCCGCAATCGAAGAACGCCGCGATTTTTTGGACACGATTCAATCGAGTGGGAAGCACTTGCTCGGACTCATCAACGACATTCTCGATCTCTCCAAAATCGAGGCGGGGCAATACGATGTCGAGATTTTAACATGCGAGCCGCATCAGATTATTGCCGAAGTCGTCAGCTTTCTACGCGTTCCGGCACAAGAAAAGGGGCTCGAACTGAACTGCCGCTGGGAGGGACCTACCCCGAGGACGATTCAGACCGATCCCGGGCGATTCAAACAAATACTGACCAATCTGGTTGGCAATGCGGTTAAGTTCACCGAGCAAGGTCGCGTCGGTATTGTTGCTCACGTAGAAGGCCTTGAAGACAATCCTCAAATCGTGATTGATATTGTCGATACAGGTATCGGTATCGAGCAAGACAAGCTCGACGAAATTTTTTGCCCCTTCGCCCAAGCCGATAACACCGTCACGCGCCGGTTTGGTGGCACCGGCTTGGGGCTAACGATCTGTCGACAAATTGCTACAGCCTTAGGGGGAGACGTCCAGGTTGAAAGCGTGCCGGGCCAAGGAAGCACTTTTACGCTGACGGTGCCAACGGGCTCTCTTGATGCGGTTGAAATGGTTGACTTTTCTGCAGCGGATGGCATTGGCCGGAGCAAGGAGACTTCTGCTACCCAAGATTTTGATCTTTCTGGTGTTAAAGTGCTACTGGTGGAAGACGGCAGCACAAACCGCAAGCTGATTTCACTAGCGCTACGCCGCGTAGGAGGAATTATCACAGAAGCCGAGAATGGAAAAATCGGCTCCGACTTGGCGTTGGCTGGGTCGTTCGACGTGATTTTGATGGACATGCAGATGCCTGTCATGGATGGCTACACAGCCACAAGACTTTTGTGAGAGAAAAACGTCACCTTGCCGATTGTCGCTTTGACCGCCCATGCGATGAAAGGCGACCAAAATAAATGCAGAGAAGCTGGCTGCTCCGGCTACCTGACCAAACCGGTCGACATCGATCAACTGATTGAAACCGTCGCCACGGCGGTTGGGCTGAGTGAGAAGTCTGAACCCAACGGTTGTATAGCGTCGACTACAGAATCGCCTGTAGACTCTGGGACCAAGAAAGCTGACCGAGCACCGGTTTACTCCACACTCCCCACCGAAGACGAAGACTTCCGAGAAATCGTCAGCGAGTTCATCCCTCGAATGCAAACAAACGTCAAAGAGTTAGTCGCGGCAGCTCAGGAGTCTGAATGGATCAAAGCAGGCGAGTTGGCCCATTGGCTCAAAGGGGCAGGCGGCACCGCCGGCTTTGGCGACTTTACCAATCTAACCCAACAAGTCTGCGAAAGCATTGAACACGAACAATACACCTCGCTCGACTCGCTGCTCAACGAAATACTAGAGCTATCAGAGCTCGTTGCGATTCGACCTCTTGCGGAAACTAAATCCTACTCAATTTGATCTCAATCCTGAAAAGCTTGAAGCAATTCTACGGAGTTAACCAATGACAATGCTTAATACACCTTCCATGCTAGCCGAAGGACAACTGTCTGTGCTCAGTGCAGTTCCTGCCACGGACATCGCGACACCGGTCGAGGTGACACCGCAAAAAAAACTTTCTGGCGAGACCAGCGTCAATCAGACGATCATGATCGTCGATGACGAGCCGATCAACATCAAGGTGGCGCAAAAGTTTTTGTCGATGGAAGGTTACTCCGAATTCGTCACGACAACCAACCCCAAGGAAGCGGTTGCCTTAACCCTCGAAAAGAAACCAGGTATTTTACTGCTCGACATCATGATGCCTGGGATCTCTGGCCTCGACATCCTGAGAGAGCTTCGCGCCGACGAGCGGACATTTGATCTGCCGGTAGTCATCCTCACCGCGACGACCGACCAAGCCACCAAGCACGAAGCCTTGGAACTGGGGGCGACCGACTTCCTGCTTAAGCCGGTCGATGCCACGGAACTCTCGACTCGCGTGCGCAACTGCCTCGCCGCCAAGGCATATCACGATCACTTGCGAAAACACGCAGCGGAATTAGAAGAAGAAGTCTCACTCCGCACCAGGGAAATCGCGCAAGCACATGCCGAGTTGCTACTTTGTCTTGCCCGAGCAGCCGAATATCGCGACGACGACACCGGCAATCATGTTCGCCGCGTCGGTCGCTACGCGGAAGTGATAGCCCGTCATCTTGATCTCGATAAAAAATTCTTACAACTCCTTGCGCAGGCAGCCCCGCTGCACGACATTGGGAAAATCGGCATCCCCGATTCGATCTTGCTTAAGCCAGGTAAACTTGAGCCTGAAGAAATGGATTTGATGCGAAAGCATTGCGGTTACGGCAAACGCATCGTTACTTTTCAAGTCAATGCTGAGGAAATGCAATCATTCCGATTGCACACCGATATTGGGGCAAAGATTCTTCAATCAGAAGGATCTAGCGTTCTGAAGATGGCATCGCGCATTGCGCTCACGCATCACGAATGGTGGGACGGCACCGGTTATCCTCTGGGATTGGCAGGCGAGGATATTCCGCTCGAAGGTAGAATCACGGCCGTTGCCGATGTCTTCGATGCGTTAAGCACCAAGCGACCCTACAAGGACGCTTTTCCCTACGAAAAATGCGTCGACATCATGACCAGCGAACGTGGCACCCATTTCGAGCCGCGACTGATCGACGCCTTTCTCGATTGTCGCGCTCAGATCATCGAAATCCAATGCGATCTGGCCGAGGTGTGAGACTCAACTACCACCTGCTTCAGCGGGTGGTAGTTGAGTCATGAACACGAGACCACTTTGCAAAGGTAGCGCGCCGTGGTCGCATCGCACCGATGCCGCAGCAAACAATGACGTCAACGAATGGAAATAAGGAAAGCTAGCAAGTAAGCAATCGTCCTGGTGTTTTTAAGCCATCGGTTTGACAAGGCCGTAGCTTACAGGGAAGTTTAGACTGGATGTGTTGTTAATGCGCTGAGTGCTCGTCGAGAACTAATCGAATTGCAGGCAAGGGGTTGCTTAGGCCTTTGAGGTTTGCTGCGAAGTGTTCGGTGACGGTTGCCCCTTTGAACCAGCCGTTTTGCTGGGCGCAGTCGTAGATTTCCTCGGGAAGAATGATTTGGCCGCCGGCAGATTGACATTGCAAGCGGTTGGCTATGTTGACGGTTTGACCGAAGTAATCGAGGATTTTGTTTGCGTTGACGAGATAGCACGGACCCGCGTTCATGCCTACGCAAAGCTTGACCTCGCCTGTCTCTGTGCGACTACTGGCAAACTCGGTAAAGGATTTTTGCATGGCAATGGTTGCCAAGACAGCGGTGCGTTCTTCGGCAAAGACGGCCATGATGGCATCGCCGATGGTTTTGACGATCGATCCGTCGTGGCTGGTGATTACGGCTTCGAGGGCGGCGAAATGTTCTTGCACGAAGCGATAGGCAGTGGCATCGCCTAAGCGAGAGTACATGGCGGCGCTGCCGGTTAAGTCGGTGAAGACGAGCGCCGCGCGGGTGACTTTAACTCGTAGCCCGGGCTGTAAAACTTCGGCGGAGAACAAGCGGCGGAATGAGCTGACGGTGCTGATGTAGTGGGCGGTGGTTGCTAGGCTTGCCCATTTGAGATGTTCGAGCTTGACGTGCCGCTCTTGGTTGAGACGGTCGTGGACGAGAATCGATCCTTGTGGTGCCACACAAATTTCGCCGGGGAGGAGCGCCTCGCCGGCTTCGAGGGCGACTTCGTTGGGGCCTTCCGGCGTTACGTCGATGCTAGCCGAGGGGCCACCTCGTACGAAGAGTCGATACCGACCTTGCTCGCTAGGCACAGGCAACTGGGCGGTTCCGTTTGCGGGAAGCGTTGTTTGGGCAACGACGTGCGGGGTGCGAAATGGTCCCCCGATACAGTAGGGGCGATTTTCGAGTTTTCTGACTGCGGCACTTGGCCGAAAGGTTGCTTCGACGGCTCGGTCGAGATCGACATTGATCGAGATATCGCAAAGCTGGCAATGTGCTTGATCTTTAAGTTCGGATAGGGTGCCCACCTGAGTGGCGACTGTTCGGCAGCTGGGGCAGATGATATCCCAATTGAGGTCGAGCATGCCGGAGACGACGGCTTGCAGGCAGACCGAGACCATAGTTGGGCGAGAGATTTTCCAGTGGTCGGCGATTTCGTAGGGGCGAATTCGGTTGACTTCGACTTCGGTACCTTCGGCAACGAGCTGGGCAAGTTGTTGTCCGGCTTTCAGGTCGGCATTTTGAAGCTGGGAAAGGAGCGCATCTTTGCTGCGAGCGTGGGCTTGAGGGTTCGTCGTTGGCGGGGTGAGGCCTGCGAACGGGTTGTCCCCGTGCTGCAAATTGGCATCGATTTCTCGAACCTGCTTGGATAAACGATTTGCGATAAAGTAGGTATTCACCCAAAGGAAGAGCCAAAGAAAGGACCATCGGGGCAAGATTTTTATTTGGAGGACTACTTGCGATCCGCCCTCGGGGAGTTCGGTCAGATGGTGCTGGTAGGTGTATTGGCTTGCTGGGCCGTTACGAAAGACGCGGGTGATTGAGAGTTGCTCGGGCCGATTCCACTGAAAAGGTTGTTCTTCGTAGAGCATACGAAGGCCGTAGAGCCGGGTGCTGACCAGGTGGCGAGCCGAGGTGTTGCTGTTGATAGGCTCGCTTTCGAGCGGATTGTTGCCGACGGCTTGGTTGAGCTGGGCCGTATCGGCGAGCGCCATCCAGAGCGGATCGCGTGGGCTTTTGCAACGAATTTTGCGAGTTGCGAGGAGTGGCTTCATGTAGTTTTTTGCGTTCGCGGTCGACTACTTTACCTGTCGACTGAGGCGGCAAGCCTAGCAGCGCGAGCAACGGTGGCAGGCGAAAATCCTGGGAGCGCGAGATAGGTTGGTTGAAGCGGGGTGGCATCGTGGACCAGTATACCCGATTCGCCCACAAAAAACGTGTGGAATCCGTCGACAATCAGATCGTAGCAATCGATTGAAAAGGCCTTGTCAGTTTGGAGCAGGTGTGGCGACTCATTCACGCTGTGTAGGACATCGGCGGGGGTTAATTTGGAAACACGTCGCCAGCCGGTGCCTGCTCTCCAGACCACGTGTCCCGATGTGCAGTGGAGCGAATTGTCTTTGAAAGAGAGCTTTTGAACTTCGAGTTCTCGGGGGGCTGCGATGGCAAGGACAATTTTGTAGGCAAGTTCCCCTGTCTCCGGATGTTGAGAAAGGAGGTAGTCGCCGGGTAGGACGCTTTCGACTGGGCGGAGTCCTTCGAGTGTCCAAATCCAGGTTCCGCGAGACAATCCTCGTGGCTCTTTGTTCATGAGCGCTTGGTTGAGTTGTTGGCGAGCGCCGGAGTTTGCGAGGTCGGGGTGGAGGTCAAGGTAATTGCTCCACCAGTTCCACCAACTTCTGGGGAAGGCGTCTAAGGTTTCGCCAGTCACTTCGGAGAGCACTTCGGAGATGCGCTCATTTTGCCGTTCCGCAGCTTGGTTGAAGACTTCGACTCGGCGCTTCACGCCGGTCGCGTCTGATTGCGATTTGGAAATGGCTTTTTGGCGTTGCCTATCGTACTCGGAGTTGCGGGAGTAGAAGTCGCCTACGTATTCTCTTCGGTAAGCTGTGTGTGCTTCGGAAAAACGAGCTGGGATTTTGTAGGCGGGGTGAGTATGTGCCGGGACCAGTCGCCCGCATTGGTAGGCCTCGTGTCGGACGGCGGGCATCGACCGTGCGGCACGAGTTTGTCTGCGTGGGACGTTTATCTGCCGGGTTCTGTAAGCAGCCGATCGGTTGTACTCGTTGTGAGAATTTGTGTAAGACGACTGGTAGTTGTGTTCGTATTCGTTTTCTCCAGGCCCTTCCTGTCCATAGGAGTAATTGGTGACTACTTTGTTACCGATTGAATAAATTCGGACAGAGGTTTCGACCGGGAGTTTCATTTCAGCAAGCAGGGTAGGCACAAACTCATGGAGAGGCTTCGCTTTGAGTTCGTTAATGGCGGCATAGCGTACTTGTTCTTTTTGGGAGCGGACGGCAAAGGTTAGCAGGTTATTGATTGCAGAGGGATCGTTGATACTTCCGAGCACCGACATCAACTCGGTTTGGCGATCGATGGTTTGGGTTTCGGTTGCTCCGACTTCGGCAAATTCTTCGAGTAGCGCGGGTACGGCCTCTGGGTCGCGGACTTGTTTTAGTTCTTTGCGAGCGGCTAGTCGTTCTGTGGCATCGCCGTGTTCGATGGCTCGGCGGAGGCGCTTTGCTTTTGGTTTCCAGCGTTCTGCTTTTTTGGATTGCTCTTTTTCTAGCTTTTTGAAATTCTGGAGTTCGTCTTGGGGCATGAGCCTGCCGGCATACCACCTTAGTCCTAGTTCACTAAGTGCCGCACTATGGTTCGGAGAAAAACGCAGGACGTGCATCCAATGGACGCGGGCTTGGTCGCCTAAGTTTTGTTTTTTACACCAGCGTGCGAGTTTTTCGTGATGAACAGGGATGTCTCGCAATTGATTTCGGCGCTGGCGGTATTCGGCTAATCGCGAGTCTTTGGACGCTTGTAGTTGAATGTCTTCGAGAGAAATCCACTGTCCCTCATATTTGATTTTGCCTGCGTACCAGTTTGATAGCTTGCTTGTGGTATTCTCGATCGCTGTTGATTCGAGGAGTTCTTCCCGCAGTCGTGTGGCGCTGACCGACGAAACGTCGGAGGCAAGTTTTTGACGGCTCGCCGCTGCTTCGGCGGCAGGTGAGAGGGCATGGGTCGGAAGGCTTTGCCAGGAGCAAAGACAAGCGAGGGAGAGTAAGCCGAGTCGCGGTGAAGAAAAGAACGATCGAAGAAAAGTAGCTAAAGATCTACACATGGTAACACCCCTGTTCCAAAGAGAGCTAATTTGCATCGTCCCCAGTAGTAGCGTAGCAAAAAATCCGGGTATTAGGCAAACGCTTTTTCAGACATCTAACAAGAGTGTGCTGGGTGGCGTTAGTTTGGGAAGGAAGTGCCGGGCGTGTGGTCAGTTTGACATCCGCGTGGAGAGGCAATCCAGGAATTGGCGTGCGGCTAGGGAAAACACTAGGTAGCTGCGGATTCGCTTGGGGAGCTTTTGGGGATCGCGAGGGTTACGAGAAAAATAACATAGAGGAGAATCGAAACCGCAAAGTAGAGTTCTCGCGTTTCGGTGAGCGCATCGCGTATGGCTCGGGTTTGGGTGACTATTGCGAGAAGAAAAGAGAAGCCAACAGGTATCCAGATGGCAATTAGAAGTGGCGTATTTGGCGCGGGGAAGCGGAAGCGTTTGAGAATCGAGGCCGTGGGCCGCCAGAGAGCGAAGAGGGGGAGCAGCAAAAAGTAAGTTGTGAAGCCTGCATAGAAAGCGCCTTGGCTGGAGATAATGTCGTTGGGGTTTTTTACGACTTTGGGTGTGAGCCAAGGGAGATTGTGGAGGTTGGCTTCGCTTTGAACATTGCTCGAGAGCATTTCGGGTGTTTCGAAGCCTAGCCAGTGTTGTCCCCAGCTAATTTCCTCGCCGCAAAACACAAAACTCAGTAATGCCCAGAGGAAGAGGTAGTAGCGTATAGCCCCTTTGGCTTGGAAGGCATAGTAGAGAGAGAGGATGCTTGCGATTGCAAAAAAAGCCATCGTCACATTTTCTACGATCCCATTTTCGTCGGTCAAGAAATGGGCTTGCTTGGGTGTTACGGACCAGATGCCGAATAACAGGGCAGAGCCGATAGAGGCGATGATTAGGGCGATTTTAGTTGTGAAGTAGGGCCTAACGATCGTGGGTAATGACTTCATTGAGAATTTGCTTTGGGGTAGGGTTTGGCAGGAGGTTGTCGTTGCACTAATCTCAAGGGTCACAATTTTTGGAGGAATCTTCTGAGGCCTTACGAAGGATGAAGGGCGCCAGAGGCAAATTGCAGCTTTTTGAGTGAGGTTGGTGGTTTGCCCCGATTATCACTCAATGAGATTGGATTGCAAGTTTTGTGATTTGAGCTTCAGGGAACGGATGCCTGCCTGGGGTACTTCTAGGAGGTTGCAAGTAACTTAGCTTGCCAGGGCAGGGTGAACATCTTGCTCAGGGTCTGTCTATAATGGCGTTTGAAGAATCCTGTGTTGGCTGGTTTCGATCGATTTCCATTTTTACTTTCCAGAAGGGGCAGAGGGGGCGGTTTTATTCTCATGGCTTTGCCAGAGAACCTTGTTTCCTAGGAGTGATGATTCCAGCTAATCAAAAAATTATTCCTGCTGCGGAGTCTGATGGGCCTGATCCGGTTTGGGCGAAGCGTTTTGTGCTATCTCTTGCCATTTCTGCTGCTTATCTGTTGATTTCTCATAGTTGGTCGATCAGTAAGACCTATGAAATCGAATCTCAGCAGCAGTTTCACGAGCAAGAAAATCGTCAGGCCTTGCAGCAGAAGGGCGTGACTCGTACGTCGACGATTGGCTTTTTGTTAATCGCAGCAGTGGGGGGATTTTGTGCCGTTTCTCAGCCACTGGGAAAGCCTCGATGGAATCATCCTCTTACGATACTGTGTTTACTCTACTTGTCATGGTGTGTGACAAGTATCCTCTGGTCGCAGGCGCCAGGGGTTAGCTTTCGTAAGACAACGATCTTGGCGTTATTGTTCATCGGAGTCGTGGGCATGTCACGCAAGATTGAACTTGACGACGTGCCTTGGATAGCAGCGATAACGACGGCCTTTTTGGCGCTCAATGGGTTTGCGGCAGAAATCGCTCTTGGCACTTTTGGGCCCTGGAAGGCGGGCTATCGGTTTGCCGGCACAGTGCATCCTAATAGCCAAGGGATGCACGCGGTTCTACTTTGCTTAGCCGCGTTTTGCTTGATTCTTGGCAAAAGTGGTGCTCCAAGGATCCGCTACGCATTGTTGAGCCTAGGAGGACTGGTGTTGTTTTTGACAAAGTCGCGAACTTCGATGGCTGCGCTGGTGGTTGCTGTTTTGGTGTTGCTGCTGGTGAAAACTCGCGGGCAGCAACGGGTAATCATGGTGGCTTCGTTTGTGTCGTTGGTATGTTTAGTTGGAATTGGATATGAGTTTGTGAATGTTTCGACACTCGATTCCACAGCAAATATTGCCGCGATGGGCCGGCAGGAAGGTGTGGGTTCGCTCACGGGGAGAGTGCCACTTTGGCGAGAGCTTTTGAAAGCTGCTGAGCAGAGGCCGCTTGCAGGGCAGGGCTACGGAAGTTTTTGGACAGAGGAAAATATTAGGAAGTACTCAGAGAAATTTGCTTGGAGGATTCCACAGGCTCATAACGCGTATCTCGACATAGTGCTTGGAACGGGGTTGATTGGCTTGGCTCTTTATCTTCTGTGGGCGGTCAGCTCTTTTTTCGTTGCGGCAGACAGGTATCGGAGGGCTCGGCGAGCGGGAGACTTGTTTGTGCTAGGGATGATCGTCATGTCGCTGGTGCATGGCTTTGCGGAGTCGAAATTCCCCTCGGGTGGAATGGGCTCATTCTTTTTGTATTTTTCGATGGTCGCACTTGCGACGCGACCTCCGTCCGAAAGTTTGCAACGAGATTGTGCGACGGAGGCTAGCTCTTCGAGCCAGAAGGCATTGGCTCGTCGGACGAGTAGGCTAGCGGATCGCCGTTGAGCTGGTTGATTGCGTTGTGGGCTGCTCGTTGCTCGGATTCTTTTTTGCTTTTCCCCCAGGCGGGCGCGAACTGTTGCTGGGCTACCTGGGCGGCGATTTTGAAACACTTGCTGTGGTCGGGGCCCTTTTCGTCGAGCAATGGATAGGCGGGGGTGACGCCGTGCTCTCGCTGAGCAAATTGTTGGAGCTGCGACTTGTAGTTGCTTCCGCTCTCGCCTGAGACCGCCTGTTCGATTTCTTCGGCCATGAGTCGCAGAATAAAATCGCGAGCCGCGGCCATTCCTCCGTCGAGGTGAATGGCGGCGATGAGCGACTCGAGCACGGCGGCAATTACTGAACGCGGGATCTCAGGGTCGGCCGCCATTCCCTTGCCTAGGACCAAATACTCCTGGAGGCCAATTCGTTCACACACTCGGGCGCAGGTATCTCGGCTGACGACGATCGATTTGATTTTCGTCATCTCGCCTTCTAGGTACTCGGGGTACTGTTGGTAGAGTTGTTCGCAGACGACGAGGCCAAGAATTGCGTCGCCAAGGAACTCCATTCGCTCATTCGAGGCGAGACGGTGGGTGACACCTGAGGCGTGCTTTAAGGCCGCGGCAAGTAGTTCGGGATTGCGGAATTGGTACCCAATTTTTCCCTGGCAAGAGTCCAGGTCTGGAGTTGAGTTGCAATTGGGGTCGTTATGCAAAGCGGGAATCCACTGGTAAAACGGCAAATTTGCCTAAAAACATGGCCTGCGAGGGGATTTCACAGCGTTTCTAGGCTAATCTTGCTTTGGAGGAATGTCAATGTTGGAAGGGCAAGGCAGCGCAAGGCCGGACCTCGAATTGTGGCCTCCGGCAGAAGTCGCCAGTTGGAGCTAAGCAACCGGGCAGCTTCTGCTGACGGTTAGGCAATTTTTTGCGGGTTGCTGGAAGGATTGCTCTCGAAGTGTTTCTTTGATTTTCACGGCTGCCGCTCGTGCGATTTGGCCGATAGACTAATCGACTTATTTCCGTTGTCAAATTTGAATTGCTACTGTCATGATCAACACTCTCTACCTGCCTGAGCTACGTGAGATGCTGGCTGCCAAAGATGAGGCCGGCTTGCGTGAGTTTTGTGAGGCGCTGCATGCGGGCAGAACGGCAGAATTCATGGAGGGGCTCACGCCGTTGGAGGCCTGGGGAGTGCTGCGCGCAGCCAGCAGCCAGGCTCGCGTCGAAATTTTCGGTTATCTGGAAGAAGAAGTCCAGGTTGGGATTCTCGAATCGGGCGATCCGGCCGAACTGGCTCCACTGATCGCGGATATGCCGCCGGACGATCGCGTCGATTTGCTCCACCAAACCGATTCGTCGATTGTCGAGACAGTGCTTTCGCTGATTCCGACGGAAGAACGTCGCGACATCCTTCGACTTCGCGCGTACCCGGAGGAGACGGCCGGGGCGATGATGACGACTGAGATCGCAAAGTTGCCAGAGAATTTGACGGTTAGCGAGGCACTAAAGGAAATCGGTCGCCAAGCAAAAGATCTGGAAACGATTTACTATATTTACATCGTTGACGAGGAAGATCACCTACGGGGACTGGTTTCGACGCGGCAGCTGGTCACTCAACTAGGAAAGCCGGAGACGTTGCTGTCGGAGTTGATGAAGCGAGATTTGGTAACGGTTTCTGCGACCGATGATCAAGAAGCGGTAGCAGAGAAGGTTGCCGATTTCGACTTTTTGGCCATTCCGGTAGTCGATGCCGAGTGGCATCTGGTGGGCATTATTACTTACGACGATGTGATTGATGTGTTGCAGGAAGAGGCGACCGAAGACGCTCACTTGGCAGGTGCGGTTCAGCCATTGGAAGAGGGGTACTTGGCGACACGGCTTTTTTTGCTGACGCGGCTGCGGGCAGGGTGGCTGACGGTGCTTTTTGCTGCTGCGATTTTGACCGCGTTGCTTTTGCAGTCGTACGATGCGGCGCTAGAGGAAGTGACTTGGCTGGTATGGTTTGTGCCGCTTGTGATTTCGAGCGGGGGGAATACGGGAAGCCAATCGGCGACGTTAATTATTCGCGCTTTGACGACCAAAGAGATCATGCCTTCGGATTGGTCGATTGTGTTGTGGCGTGAGGTGCTGATGGGGTGTCTTCTTGGCGCATTTTTGGCAACCATCGGTTATGTGGCGGCATGTTTTCTGGCGCCTTCGGCTATGGCTGCGCTTGTGATTCCGGTAACGATATTTCTTGTGGTTATCTGCGGAACCATTTTGGGCGCGATGTTGCCGCTGCTTTTCCAAAGAATGGGCCTCGATCCAGCTTTGATGAGCACCCCGTTTGTGGCAGGGATTATCGACATCGTCGGTATCGTGCTCTATATGAACGTAGCGATTTGGCTGTTGTGAGCCGAGACGGGATAAATGCCGCTCTGAGCAGCTCTACAGATTTGCCATGGGTTGCCCCACGTACATTTGCAGGACTTGGCTTTGCACTTTGATGGCGCGGATAAGGACCCAGATTTGATCTTTCGAGAATTTTTCAGGATCAGAATTCGCCAAGTCTTCAAGCTCTTGAGTCATGGCGGCGTGTTGGTCGGTTGCGGCTTGTAGTTTGAGCCCGACTTCTTGCCAAGCGGCTCGCAGCTTGGGTCGGTCGCCGAGCTGCTCTAATTGCTGGCTGTCGTTGGAGAGCAGTAAGCATAGGCGTGCCACGTCTTGGGTCGAGGCTTCAGGCTGTAGGTCCTGAATCTGATGTGCTAGCTCTTGGCAATTCATGGGTGTGTCCTTACAAGCGAAAATCAAAGTTGCAGAGACTGTTGGTTTTTTCTTGGCAATGCATCGCGTCAAGAAATTTTGAGTTCAAGGCTACTGCGAGTGTTGTTATTACGGTTGATAAGATGGGTCGAGGAGTTGCGCCGGGCAGAGTGTCTATCTGCACATGGCTGCTTAATAAAAGCCTAGCTTATATTCAGCTGAAGTGGTGGTTCAGCAAGGCAACATGCGTGGAGAAATGTGTAGCAGAAAAGCAACACTTGAGCCGAACCCCAGGTGTTTTGAGGTGTCCGCTCATCATGTCGATGTGCTTTTTTGTGTTTTACGGGTTTGGCCTGGCTGTCGGTAGACATAGGCACCGACAAAGGCGTAAAACAGGGCGTGGGAGGAAAAGTGGAAAACGGCCTTCTGCTAGAGAGAGGGACTGGGGGCTGGGATTCAGGGGCCTGGAGCCCGGAGACCTTCTCTCCCAATCGCTAGCCCCTATGGATTCGGGTAAGTTCTCGTCTGCCGCTCGCCTTACTTCTAATTATCATCAAAAGTTGCTCTAGAGGAAGAATTGATTATGCCGAGTCTTGGAGTCAATATTGATCATGTGGCAACGGTGCGGCAAGCGCGGATGACCAATGAGCCTGATCCTATTTGGGCGGCTACGCTTGCGGAGTTGGGGGGGGCGGATGGCATTACGTTGCATCTGCGGGAAGACCGGCGGCATATTCAGGATCGCGATCTGCATTTGATGAGACAAACGGTCGCCGTGAAACTTAATCTTGAGTTGGCTTGCGACGAGGAGGTGTTGAAGATTGCCTGTGAAGCTCGGCCTTATCAGGCGACGTTGGTGCCCGAGCGGCGAGAGGAAGTGACGACCGAAGGAGGGTTAGACGTTCTCGGGGGCCGGAAGCGAGTTGCCGAAGCGGTAAAAAGACTTCAAGATGCTGGGGTCGTGGTAAGTCTGTTTCTTGATCCCGATACGGCTCAAATCGAAGCCGGGCAGGCGGTTGGAGCCGACGCGATCGAGCTTCATACGGGAGCCTATGCCCGTGCGGCGGCTGAGTCCTCTTCGGAGCGCGAATTAGAGTCGCTTTTGAGTGCGGGGCAGTTCGTACGCGAAGCGGGGCTTACGCTCCATTCGGGTCATGGCCTGACCTATCGCAACGTACGCCCGATTGCCGAGATGCCCGGGATGTGTGAGCTAAACATAGGTCACAGCATTATTTCGCGAGCCATCATGGTGGGCTTGGAGCAGGCGGTGAGGGATATGAAGCAGCTGATAAGTTGATTTTTTTCGTGGAAGATCGGCTCCTAGGCAGTCGGCTAGTGAAGCGGTTATGATGTTGCTTTCCACGTTCTGTGTGCTTAAAGAAGGCGATGGTCGAGATGGCTACTAAGGGTGAACAATTTTCGGGCCTGTCGGTGGCCCTAGTGACGCCGCTGAGAAATGGCGAGGTTGATTACACGGTATTTGCCGAGCAGATTGAGTTTCAAGTTGCTGCCGGTACGACGTGTCTTTGCCCCGTCGGAACGACTGGCGAGTCGCCCACGCTTTCTCATTCTGAGCATGAGCGAGTGATTGCCTTTGTCTGCGAGACGGCTGCAGGGCGCATTAAGGTGATGCCAGGGACCGGGTCGAACAGTACGGCCGAGGCGATTAGCCTCACCAAGTTTGCGGAGAAAGTAGGCGCGGATGCGGCGCTGCAAGTAGCCCCCTATTACAACAAGCCGACACAGCAGGGATTCTACGAGCATTACAAAGCGTTGGCAGAAGCGAGCGGTTTGCCACAATGTATTTACAATATCCCTGGCCGAACGGGTAAAAACATTGAACCCGAGACGATCGCGCGATTGGCTGAGCTAGAAAATATCGATTTGGTGAAAGAAGCCACAGGCTCGATGGATCAGGCTTCGGCGATTATTTCTTCGACCAATCTCACGGTGCTCAGCGGGGATGATAGCCTCACTCTGCCGTTGATGTCGATCGGAGCAAAAGGGGTAGTTTCGGTCGTCGGCAACATTGTGCCGCAAGATGTGCTCGCGCTGATCGCTGCGTTCGAGTCGGGCAACCTCGCAGAGGCGCAGAAGGTTCACCACAAGCTGTTCCCGCTTTGCCGCGACATGCTGGGGCTTTCGACAAATCCGATTCCGGTCAAGGCTGCGATGAAAATGTTGGGCCGCGACCCGGGCGAGCTGCGGTTGCCGATGACGGTGCTTACCGAGAGCGAAGAGGCGTCGTTACGCGGTACGCTTGCGGAGTATGGGTTGTTGTAGGGGCGAAATCTACACGCTTAACACACCAGCTCCCCTGTTATTTGGGGCAGCGATTTGAACTTTGCATTCACAAAGATTTTGGGCTCGGTCAACCAACTCCTCGGCTTGGTCTTCATCCTTGGCTAGAGCAAACACGGTGGGGCCCCACGAGGATTGGCCAACGCCTTGAATTCCTAGCTCGCGAAGTTGATCGACCAGCTGCTCAATTGCGGGGGAGGCGAATGAGCTGCCTTGGATGGTGGCAAAGCAGCTTCCGGCTAATCGGCCGTATTCGTGGATTGCTTCGGCGAAGCTCTCAAAATCTCCGCCTTCGGCAGCGGGAAGGATCGATTCTTCTGCCAAACACTGAAGCTGCTCTGTCACCTCGGATGGCACCGAGGGTAAATTTTTGAAGGCCGTCGTTTCGCGGTCGCCAGAGAGCCCTGATTCTTCAGGCAAGGTAATGAGAAGTACTCGCCAGTGGTCGGGCATTGCAATTCGCTGTGCTAATTTTCCTAGTGAGGCTTCAGCGCAACGACCGGTTTCCCAAATCAATCCCCCATGGAGAAAACCGTAGCTGCCGACGGCGCTGCGTTTTCCACGGCCAACGCTTGCCGACAATTCGGCAGCTTCGAGCGAGGGCAGCTTCCAAAGCTCGCGAATACCGCGAGCAATAGCTAAGGCCAATTGGGTCCCTGTGCCGAGCCCGCTGTGGGGTTGCGGTGCTTCGCATACGCGGATGGATAGCGGGCTGTCTTGCTCGGGTCGAAAAGAGCCGATTGCGAGCTTGGCAAACGCCAGAGCCCGGTCGGCCATGGGGCCTTCTGAGTGCCAGGCAAGGGCCGATTGTAGCTCGACGATAGTCTGGGGCCGGTCGAGGGTCATACCCAGGCCGCCGTAGCTGGTGCCTCGTTGCTGGGCGAACCGGAGGAGGCCGAAGTGGAGTCGGCTGGGAGCTGTGACACGAACGATCGAGGTCATCGGGTGACCTCCTGCTTGGACGAGTCGAGGTGTGTCTGGACGTAATCTTGGAGAAGCTGGAAGGCCCGTTGCTCGGCCCGGCTGGCCGTTTTGTCGACCGGGGATTTGAGTCGTTCGAATTCGGCGAGCAATTCCTCGGCAGGAATGAGATGGATGCGAGTTGCTAGGATTGCAGCTTCGATGACGGCGTGTTTTGCGCGATTGAATCCGAGAAAGTCGCGTTCGCGGCCGGAGTCGACGGTTGTTGCTACGATTTCTGTGCGCTCGCTTTGATCGTCTAGCGATTGGACTCGAAAGGCGTACCATCGACAGGCGTCGGTGAGGATCAGACCTTCAAGGGCGGGCAGCGGATTGGGCTGCCCGAGCGCTGCTTGGGCAAATAGCTCGACGTTGTCGGTTATGTGGAAGATGCCCTCGCCTGTCAGTTTTAAGTTTCGATAGGTGGTCGAGGTGCGAAAAGGGCGGAAAACGAATTGGCTGATTGCTTGATCGACGATGGGGCCCATAGGAGCAATGTTTACGGTGCCATCTGGGTTCATCGTGGTGACGATACCCTCGACGAGTTGGCCGTCGGCCCCGAGTTTTGGTAATAGTTGGTCGCTCATAGTTGCACTAGAAGGTCACGGGTTGCTCTGGAAGCGAGGGATATTTTTCTTTGACGGCTAGGATTTCGGAGGAGTGGAGTGAACCGATTTTTTCATTTACGGTTAGGCCCGCGAGAGAGAGAAAATTGGCGAGCAGGGGGTAGCCGTGTTCTGTGAGAATTGCTTCGGGATGAAATTGGACGCCGAAGACCGGGTGTTTTGTATGCTGGATGGCCATGATGGTGCCATCTTCGGTATGGGCAGTTGGCTGGAGGCTGGGACTCAGAGACGTGGGGTCGACTATCAAGGAGTGATAGCGGCAGACGGTAAAGGGAGAGGGGATTTCCGTAAACAGCGGCGTCTGCTGATGTTTGACCAGCGAGGTTCGCCCATGCATTGGTTCTTTGGCGCGAACAATGCGTGCGCCTAACGCAGCGGCGATAACTTGATGGCCGAGGCAAATCCCCAGGATCGGCAGTTTGCCACAAAATTCTTGCACGACCGCCAGCGAGCAGCCGGCCTCTGCCGGGGTGCAAGGGCCGGGGGAAAGGACAATTGCTTTAGGCGACATTTTTTGAATCTGAGGTAGGTCGATTTCGTCGTTGCGCATTACCTTCGTTGCTTGGCCCAAACGCTCGAAGTAGCGGGCCAAGTTGTGTACGAAGCTGTCGTAGTTGTCGAGGAGTAAAATCAAGGAGAGAGGCGAGAGGCTGGAGGTTGGAGGTCAGGAATTACAGCTTTAAGCATTCCTCGGGCTTTGTGCCAAGTTTCGCGGTATTCGTCGTCGGGGTCGGACTGGGCGACAATTCCGCCGCCGACGGGGATTTGCCACCAACTCTGGCCGGCGGTTACGGTTCTTATCAGGATACTGCTGTCCATCTGTCCGT
Source organism: Planctomycetota bacterium (assembly GCA_024278955.1). Lineage (GTDB taxonomy): Bacteria > Planctomycetota > Planctomycetia > Pirellulales > Lacipirellulaceae > Bythopirellula. The sequence continues at coordinate 23,630 of JAJRSE010000021.1, forward strand.
CAAAGCCTAGATAGGCAAGCGACCCGCAGTAGGCCCCTCGGGTGGTTGGTTCGAGCTCGGCGATGATTTCCATGGCGCGGATTTTTGGTGCCCCGGTGATTGATCCGCCTGGGAAACAGGCTCGCAGCAGGTCGAACGCGGTCGCTTCTGGTCGAAGGGTTCCGCGGACGACCGAGACCAAGTGTTTTACGTAGGCGTAGGTTTCGAGCTGGCAGAGCTTCGCGACATGGACGCTGTCAGGCGTGCATACTCGGGAAAGATCGTTTCTCATGAGATCGACAATCATCACGTTCTCGGCGCGATCTTTTTCGCTGAGCTTCAGTTCGTCTCCGGCGAAGAGATCCGCTTCGGGATGCTGCGAGCGGCCCCGGGTGCCTTTGATGGGGCGAGTTTCAACTTTTCTGCCGCGAAGCGTCAGAAAACATTCGGGCGAGGTGCTACAGATTTGCCAAGGGCCAAGGTCCAAATAGCCAGCAAAGGGGGCCGGATTATGTTTTCTAAGACGAAGGTAGAGTTCGACCGAGTCGCATCGCGCGCGGCAAAGTAGCCTTTGGGCCAGATTGACCTGAAAGACATCGCCGGCGCGAATGTACTCGACCGCTCGGCGAATCATTTTTCGGTAGCCTTCAGGCGAGAGGTTGCTGGTGAGTCCCTCGACTTCCACCTCAAATTGCTCGACGGGGTTTACGGCAGGTATCGTTTCCTCGAACTCGAGCGATGGCTGAGTCGAAGGGGAATGTGCAAGCCACTCTTGCATTTGTTCGATGCGTTGTTTGGCGCGTTCTCGCCTGGCATCGATCTCTAATTCAGGAAATCCTTGGGAGACAATCCAGGCTTGGTCGGTTTTATGGTCGAACGCGACGACCATATCGTAGAGGCCGACCGCTAAGGCTGGGAGCGAGAAATCGGCAGGGGTGTCGTCGGGCAATTTTTCGAGGCTGCGTGCTAGCTCGTAGCCCAAGAGCCCGGCTGCACCACCCTGGAAAGGGGGCAAGTCGGGGCGGGTCGGGGTGCGATATTTTTGGCAGGTCTGCTCAAGGGCTGCAAGTCCGTCAGTTGCATCACTCGGGAAGGTAATCCACTGGAAGGGATCGACCGCGACAAAAGAGTATCGCCCATGGCCGGTGTCAGAAGTTGCGCTGTCGAAAAAAACAGGATGGGGCAACCGAGAGAGACGCTTAAAAACGTCGACGGGCGAGAGGCTTGGTCGGAGCGGTTCGGCAAGAGGCAAGGGGAGAGTCATGGGTTGTCGCTCCGCTTGAGGCGTTTCAAGTAATGCGACTTTTCGGATTGAGTGGCTAAGCCCCAGTCGAGCGATTCGTCTTGCGTATAGGTTTTGCCTAGAGTAAGTGCCGTTTTTGCTTTGCCCATTTCGTAGCCGAGATAGAAAGCGTGGCGTGGGTCGAGGTTTTTGGGGAGTTGGCCTTCTGGGCCAGCGGTTTGCAATTGCTCCATGAGTACAAAAGGGTCGGAATCATGCAGATGCAGGTTGTGGCTTACGAGATGAACCTTGCCCTCGGCGACAAAGATGCGGTAGTTATTGTCTCGGACGTTGGTTGCCAGTTGGGCAATTTCTTCGAGAGCCGGTGCGACGATTTGCTCATCGCGTAGCATGAGCAGCTTGGGTTCGAGGCGTTTGGGCAGCACTTGATTGTTGATTGCGTGGAACATGAGTCGGCGGGCCAGGTCGCATTCACGCACGCTGGTTTGCGACCAGTTGATTACTTGGGTGGTCAGTATGCTTCGGATGCCAAGTTCTTGGCAGAATCCTAGTAGAAGGACATTCACACCTGCGGAGTCGACATCGGTTAGCTCGGTGAGATTGCCGATGCCCATCAAAATTTCGGCATCGGGGTAGCGGTTGCGAATGTCGAGGTAGCGACCCAGACTTGCCGCGAAGCCGAAGGCGATGGGCTCGAGGATCGGATCGATTCGTAGCCGGACGTTTTTTTTTGCGAGGTAGTCGATTGTTTCGTCGAGATTTTTTAGCGTTCGAGGATCGTCAGGGACGACCACCACCTCAACGCCCCAGTCGAGGGCTGCTTCGCGGTTTGAGCTGTTGACGCTCAGCACAAGTTCGGCGCCGGCTTTAACCGCTGGTTCGATTTCTCGCGGGTTCATGCTATCAATCGAGACGCGATGCTCCGCGTCGCAAAGAGCCCGAACCACTTCGGCGACTCCGGGCCAAGCTTCGCCCGGCTCGCATCCGACATCGATTAAGTCAGCACCGTCGGCCTTGAGTTGGGCGGCTTGAGCTAGTATCTCGGGCAAGGTGAGACGCGGGCAGTGATTGATTTCAGCAATAATTTCGACGTCGTAACGTCCGTAGTCTTCTGCCAATGGTTCGCGAGAGAAGTAGCTGGGCAGTTGGCGGAGGTCGCGGGGCCCGAGGTCGATTGGCAGGTCCGTGATTGCTTTCAAAGCTTGAAGGTCGCCCTTGCAGTAGCCGGGGAGGAGTACCTTGGTAGCGGATTTGGGAACTTGAATATGCTTGGCGATCCAGGCAGGCGTCATGAGAGCTGCGACGGTGATCGGCAGCACTTCAAGAGAGTATCGAAAGCCGACTTGTTCGGCGAGCGACGGCAGCATGTTTTCCAGGGCGTGCTGCGCCAATCGGCCTGTAATGAAATGGATATGGTCTTTGTTCATGGTCGCGAGTTTTGAGTTTTGAGTCGCGGGTCGCAAGCCGTAAGTAACCGGCAAGTTGCTTGATAATTTACTCGTAACGCACGGCTCGTAACTCGCCGCTTATCCTATTCTTCCACCATTGATGTTCATGGTTTGACCCGTGATAAATGAGGCTTCGTCGGAGACGAGGAAGCGGGCCGTGCGTGCAACGTCTTCGGGAGTGCCCCAGCGGTTGAGTAGCGACTCGCTCTTGGCTCGCTGTTGCCAGTAGTCGGATGCTTCTTCGCCCCAGGCGGTTTGAATCCAGCCAGGGGCTAAGCAATTGACTCGTACTTGGGGCGCCAATGACTTGGCTAGACTTCGAGTGAACGACATGATCGCCCCTTTGATCGTGGAGAACATTTCGCCGCTTTCGCCGGCCATGCCGCTCTCGGCTTGGTCCCAGCCCATGTTGAGAAGGACTCCGTTGCCGCGTTCTTTCATTCGGCCGCCTACTTCACGCGAGAGTTGTACCGTGGCCAGAACGTCGACGTTCCAAAGATGCTCAAGCTTCTTCTCAAACGACCAATCTGCGGATTGGCCGGTGAGCACATCGGCACCAGCATTGTTGATCCATATATCGACGGACCCAAGTTGCCAGCAGTGTTCAATAAATTTTTGGCGTGACTCAGGGAGAGAGAGGTCCCCCTGTACGGCTTGGGCCGAAGGGCCTTCGCTGCTGAGTGTTTCTGCTAGCTGTTCGGCGGCTTTGAAGTTTTGGAATCCATGAACAATAACCTGAGCCCCGGCGGCTGTCAGTTCAGCGGCAATCGCGCGACCAATGCCACTAGAACTGCCCGTCACGACGGCGGTTTTTCCTACAAGAGTTGCCGCTACATGGTTTGGCATGATCTGAGAATCTGAATAGGGGAAAGACGGCTGGCGTGGACTGGTCGATTCTACTGGTTGTAGTCGCCGAAGGGTAGCTTGCCTCCTTGTTGTCAGATGGCTTGGCTCGTCTTACGATACACCTAATTCAAGTTGTCTAGCCACTGGAATCATTGCCCGAGTTTTACCGCGAGCACACAAGATGTCGACCTCCGCTGAAGAATCTCAATTTCTGGAATCAAACGAACCTACGAGGCCTCGACGAGTCTGGTTTCCGTTTGTTTGGACAGGACTCATTCTAGGAGTCTGCTTGCTGTTGCAATTTGGGGATGCCGATCAGGATGCCAAAAATTTCGCCCTTCTGCTGGGCTCCCTACTACTCATGCTGGGGCTGTCGATTTGGTTTATTCGTTCCAGCGGTTATTCCCGAAGGGTTCGCTGGACGGGCGGCCTGCTGCCATGGGCTGTGATGTTTAGTTTTCTTTCAATGGTCAAGCTGGTCAATAACGGCGATGTGGGATTTGTCGATTGGCAATGGCGGTGGACCTCGGCTCTTGATGAAAGATTGGAGCAACTGGACGTCGCCAACGCGATTGGCGATTGGAGTAAAACTCCCGAAGACTACCCGCGATTTTTGGGCAACGGCTATTGGGCAGAAGTCGAGGGCGTGGAGCTCGTAACCGACTGGAAGATTTCGCCGCCCAAGGAACTGTGGCGACAGAAAATCGGAGCTGGCTGGTCGGGGTTTTCGATTGTTGGCCACTACGCGATTACCCAAGAGCAGCGCGGTCCTGAGGAACTAGTAACTTGTTACGAGGTCCGTAGTGGCGAAATTGTTTGGACGCATTCCGATTCGGTTCGTTGGGACCCGATGGGAGCTGGCTCGATGGGCGGCATCGGTCCGCGAGCGACTCCCACGATTTTTGATCAACGAGTAGTTACCCAAGGAGCAACAGGAATCGTCAATTGCCTAGATGCCCTTACGGGCAAAGTGATTTGGTCGCACGATACGTTGGTTGAAAATCAAGTGGGGAATGTGATGTGGGGCAAGGCCGGTTCGCCGCTGGTGGTTGAGAATGTCGAAGGGCGAAACCTAGTCGTCATCAGTGTGGGTGGCAAAGACGGACGATCGCTGGTTGCGTATGATTTGGAAACCGGGAGCGAAGTTTGGGCCGGAGGGGATTACCGCTCGTCGTACGCCTCTCCGATTGTTGTGAACATGGCGGGGCAACGGCAAATCCTTTCAGTAAACGAGTTTTTTGTGACAGGGCATCGCGTAACCGATGGCTCGGTGTTGTGGGAAACTCCTTGGGATGGCAACAGCGACACCGACGCCACCTGCTCGCAGCCAATCCCGCTCTCGGGAGATCGAATTTTTCTATCCAAAGGATATGGCGTAGGAGCTTCGCTATTGCAGTTGCAGACGGATGGCAACTCAATTCACGCGAGGCCTTTGTGGCAGCCCGAGATCAAACGCGTGATGAAAACTAAAATGAGCAACGCCCTCGTTCGCGACGGACATATCTACGGGCTCGATGGCGGTTTGATGGAATGTATTGAAATCGGCACAGGGCGAAAACGCTGGAAAAAACGTCGTAGCCCCGCTGTTGGACACGGGCAGATCCTCTTGATTGGCAAAGTGATCTTAGTGCTCACCGAATCAGGAGAATTGCTGTTAACCGAGGCTTCGCCAGAGAAGTACCGCGAGCTGGCCGCGATGCGAGTGTTTCCAGATGAGCAAGTAACCTGGAACACCCCCGCGTTCTCGTCGCCGTACTTGCTGGTTCGCAATGCAGAGCAGGCCGTTTGTTACGAGCTGGTCCTCGAAGAAAATAGCCCCGAAGCAAGTGACCTCGGGGCTATTTCGGCAAATACGAACTGAGCGAAAAAGTGGACTAGAAAACAGCCGTTTAGCGAGGGGCGTTCTCTAGCAACCAATCTTCTAAGATGACATGCCTCACATGGGGGGCACGTAGAAGAGAGGCATCGGATGGGAGTAAAGCTGCCAGCCAAGGCCTTCGGGCCAGCCCCGAAACGGCTCTCATGCCGAGGCTGCTTAAGGAAGCGCCGCTTGTTTGGTGTCGAACATTATCGCTTAATCGCCGAAACGTGGCAGGGACGACATTGGGAGCAGGGCCCACGTGGATGAGCGTGTCGACTCCTAGGGCCAAAGTTTCGTCGATCGCATCCCAGAGTCGTTGAGGATGGTCAATCCATTTCCGCAGGACTTGGCGTGCCGAGTGGTCGTCGTAACTCATGCGGCCTGTGACTAGGGAGAGCACAGGAGGGCAGGGGGGGGCGGAGCCACCTTGGATCGTTTCCATCATGACCGAGGCGCGATCGGCAATGTTTTTTTGTCTTACGATAGGGGTATGCAATGGAGGCCAGCGATTGGAGTTGATTCGCAAGTGAGCCCGGTTGGGAAGCAGATCGTGCATGACTTCTTTGAAACGCTGGACGGTAGCATTTTGTCCGATAAGTAGGTAGGTGTTGGGGGAGAGGACTGCGGAGATTCCCAGCGTGCCCTTTCCTTCGCTGGTGATCTGTAGGCAGAGTCGCTGGACATCGGACTCCACAATAGTTGGGCCGCGTGAGAAGAGTACGCCCATCGTGATGTTCTTTGCCAGCTCTACGGAATCTTTTGCCATCGCAAGCGGAACGCGTATTATTTCATCGATGGCAAACACGCCTCCGAAGCTGATGGCGACCAGTTCGCCCAGGCTGTAGCCGAAAATCAGTTGTGCTCGAGAGGTTTCAACGGCGTGGATTTCTCGGAGGAGTCGCATTTGAGCGACTTCGACGGCAACAATCAGAGCGATCGATTCTGCGTACTGATCGAGAGTTGGTTCCTCGGCCAAGTTGATGATTTCAGCTAAATCGACGGGCTTACTGACATATTCAGAGCACAAGAGGCTGAAACGCTGTAGCTCTTCGGCGACGATCTCGCGGTAGGGCTCGCAGGCTAGCAATTCGGCCGTGCGGCCCAGGTTCGCGACGTTATAGCCACGAAACGCCAAGGCTGTGCTTGTGATATCGGCAGTAGGCGAGCAAGGCATGGGGTGTCTCGGAAGGGGAGAAGGGGCAGGATTTTGGGCAGGCTCTATTTTCTCTTATCGGAAAACGCTTGATGGAAATCGCCTTGCTTTACGATAAGGGGCGTGCGTAGCGGGTTACTCGGTTTGTGCTAATTGTAGGGGTGAAATTGGTTTCTCGCAGTGCTCGGTGCGGTCTCGCGCAATTTTTATCGAGGTTCTGGGGCGTTCAAGGCAGAACTTCTCCTGATTAGTTGAGATTGGTGACCTATTCTTCCCTAGTAAGCGTTAGTTGAAGGGGCGAGATTAGCTTTACGCCACGCAAAAACTAGCGCCTAACGCCTACCCACTAAGTGAATACGAGGAGCCCAATCGATGCTTACTGCACGCGCCATTATGACCGAAGATATTGTGACCATAAATCCCAAGGCAAAGATCAAGGAAGCGATTGAATTGCTCTTGAAGCTGGGTATCAGCGGCTTGCCTGTCTGCGACGATGAAGGTTGTTTGGTCGGTGTTATTACTGAGTATGCGTTGCTTGCAATCGCTTACGACGAAAAAATCCAGAGTGAAACCGTCGCCCAGCACATGACGACTGAAGTGCTGAGCGTCGACATTGATGATCCGATCAGCAAGGCAGCTGATCTCTGCATCGTGCATCGAGTGCGCCGCGTGCCAGTTCTGCACAACGGGCATTTGGCCGGTCTCATCTCGCGTCGCGACGTGCTGAAATCGCTTTTTGAAGCGGAAGCACCCGTTTGTACGGCGTAGGGAAGCCACCGACTATGCTATCGCGACGAATTCATCTCTGTTCGCTTGCCTGCGTGCTGTTGGCGACCACTCTGTTAAGCAACTTAGTGTCTGCGGCAACGAATCCCGTGGCTCACTATAGGCTCGATGAAACCACTGGCACCGTAGCGACCGACTCCTCGGGCAATGGGAACAACGGCGTCTACGTCAACGGCCCGACTTTAGGCGTTGTAGGCGTTCACAGCACGGCTGCCGATTTCGACGGCACGAACGACTACGTCAGCGTGGAGATCGATGTCAACGAGACCGACTACAGCGCGGCTTTCTGGTTCAAGACGACGAGCCCCGACGCGGGGCTCTTTCAGGCGAGCAACTCGGCGACCTCTCCATCGAGTTACGACAGGGTTCTGAGCCTCTCGTCGGGCAACATCCGCGTTCGTACTTGGAGCAACGAAATTCTCACCTCGACAGGGCTCAATTTGGCGGACGGTCGGTGGCACCACGTGGTTCATGTGCTCGGCGTGAGCGTTGGAGGCCAACGTGTCTACGTCGATGGTGAACTCATCCTGCAAGGAACAAAGGACACCTCCAATTTCAATCACCAAACGCATCTCTTTTTTGGTCGGGTGACTTCCATCTTCGACGCCGCTAGCCCTTACCTGAACGGCCAACTCGACGATGTCCGCGTCTATAATCGAGTGATTTCCGATCAAGAAATCGCCGAACTCTACGGCCTGATCGGCCACTACAAGCTCGACGAAACGAGCGGAACGGTTGCTGCCGACAGCAGCGGATTAAGCAACGATGGAACCTACACGGGTAGTCCCATGCTTGGAGTTGAAGGTGCGTATCCGGGCGACGTCGAAACTGCTGCTGATTTCGATGGAACAAACGACCACGTGAACCTGGGCAATTTGGACGTTAGTGGTTCAGGACTCACCATCGCTGCGTGGATCAATGCAGACAACTACAGCGGCTCTGCTTCGCGAATTTTGGCTAAGGCAAATGGTGCCGGACTCTCGAACAACTACTGGTCGCTAACCACCTACAGCTCGGGAGGGAATAACTATCTTGGAATTCTTCTTAAAACAGATTCTGGGGGAACGCGATTTCTGCCGTCAGGCAATAGCCCTTTGAAAGCCGGCAAGTGGCATCATGTGGCTGCCGTCTATAATGGATCGACGCTGAAACTCTACAAGAATGGCGTGGAAATCTACAGCACGTCCGTCTCGGGGAATGTCACTAGCGGCCCGACTGTTCCCGTATGGATAGGCGGTAGTCCCTCAAATGAAAAGTATTTTGATGGACGCATTGACGATGCGCGAGTCTATAACCGGTCGCTTTCAGCAGAAAAAATCGCCGAACTCTACGGACTAGTCGGCCACTGGAAGATGGACGAAGGCGTCGGGACAACCGCCGCCGATTCGACCCCTTTTGCCAACGACACCACAGCCAACGGTGCAACTTGGACTACCGAATGTACAGGTGAGAATGCACTTGCATTTGATGGAGCGGCCGACACGGCAACGACCAATGCAAATTTCGATCCCCCTGCAACTGGTACCGTGGCCTTTTGGATGCAAGCGGCGGGTACTCCTGCTGTCCGTCAACGAATTTTTGGGCTCAATGGCAATTGGGAGGCCCGAATTGAAACCAATGGCATTATTTCTTTCGACCTAGGTGCTTCGCCCTACTATGGCAACGAGCCCTTTGCTGCCAAAGCAATTGTGGACGATGGTCGTTGGTACCACATCGTGGCTTCGTTCAACGACGTCGACGATTCGTACGTGGTTTATGTCAACGGCGAATTGCACGCGAGCGGAACTAGCCCCGTGAACTTGGTGCCCCAATCGCCAGGAATTCTGTCTTTTGGCACTCGAACTGGCAGCGGCGAAAACTGGGAAGGCTCGTTACGAGATTTTCGCGTCTACAACCGTTGGCTTGCGAATTCGGAAATTAGCACGCTGAGTGGCCTGGCCGGTTACTGGAAGCTTGATGAGACCAGCGGTTCAGTGGCGGTCGACTCTTCGTCGAACGGAAACGATGGTACCTACACGGGTGGTGTGCTGCTCAATCAACCAGGGCAAGTCGATCTTGCGGCGGATTTTGATGGCGTAGACGATTTTGTCGTCGTCGCGGACGACGCAAGCCTAACCATGGATACAGCCGTCTCGATGACCGCGTGGATTGAACCTGGGGCTTCAGGGAACCGCCAGATGATCGTCAACAAAGAGGGCGAATACGAAATGGCGATCTGGGCAGACGGCACACTCCGATGGGCTTTTGCGAACACCGATCCTGGTTGGGCTTGGCATAATACGGGGCATGTTGTCCCTTTTGGCAAGTGGTCTCACGTCGCGGTCGTCTATAACCAAGGAATGGTGACCTCCTACGTAAATGGCGTGCCGGTTGATGTCTATGCCGGCTCGGGAACGATCGGCGATTATCATGATCCAGAAGACACTTTGCGGATTGGTGCCCGAGAGCGGACGCATCCTTACAAACATTTCGAGGGCCGGATCGACGACGTGCATGTCTTTAGCCGTGGAATGTGCCCCGAGGAAGTTTTTGGGCAGTACAAGGGCGGGCGACCTGCGGGGATTCGTATCTTGAAATGGGTTGAGGTGCGGTAGCCATGGAGCCGAAGTCGCCTAGCCATTCGGCTGACTGGAAATCTTTCTTCGGCGCAGCCCCGATGCTTGCGGTTTTGCCGCTCCTCACCGCTGCCCTGCTTTGCGCTAGTCTCACCACGGAATGGGGCACAGGCCTTTGCTACGTCGCACTGGTGCCATTTGCCTATGTTCTGATTGCACCCAGTATTCCTCGGGCCACCTACGCCGCCGCTTACCTCGCCGGCTTGGCGGTACACTTGGTGGGCATGTCATGGATGCTCGACTGCTATCGATATGAAAATTCTGTCGGGCCTTATGCGGTGCCATGGTTTTGGATTGGCACTTGGGGCGGAATTCTATTTGTTGCCCTATTTGCGCTGGGGCGAATCATTGCAGCCCGTTGGCGTTTGCCAATGACGGTGCTTCTGCCCCTGCTCTGGGTGACCTACGAATTCATTCGCCACGAGGTGGCCGAGCTGATGAGCGGAACAGGATTTCCGTGGCTAAAGCTGGGGACCGCGCTCGTCGACAACCACACGTTGGTGCAAATTGCCGATCTGGGTGGGGAATACTTGCTCTCATTTCTGTTGGCGATGATCAGTGGAACTCTCGTTGACTTAGCGCTCGCGTTGTCGCCAAATCGAGCTGCAAAAATTTGGCCGATCCTCGTCTCGTGCTTTGTGCTGATTGCTTCGACCGGATATGGCCATTGGAGAAACAGTCAATCTCCAGGCAGCGCAGGGCCAACGGTCGTCTTGATGGGCGAACTCGATCTGCCTCCGCTGCTGCCGCCGAAACGTTTACAAGAGGCGACAGGCACTCGGCACGCCGATCTCTTACTGTGGCCCGAGTTGGCATATCATCACACGATACAAGATCCGCCAATGGAAGATTCAGCGCGTTGCCACTTGACGCACTCTGCCCAAGAGTTGGACTGCACGCTGGTTATCGGATGCGAAAGGGCTCGTGGAGCAAGTCGTTACAATTCCCTCGCTTGTGCAGACCCGGTCGAGGGGTTTCAAGGCTGCTACGACAAAATCAATCTGGTACCAGGTGCTGAAGCCTCGATGCACCGTACCGCGTTGGTTGACGCCAACAACTTTTCGTACCAGCGAGGTCAAGACTTGCGAGTCTTTCGCTTGCCAACCGAGACTCGAGTCTACTGCTTTGCTCCTGCGATCTGTTACGACATCTGTTTCGGGCAACATTTCCGGAAGAGCCGGACTCAGGATATCGATTTTCTTGTGCAGAGCGGAGCAGAAGGGCAGGACAAGTCGGACGAAGTGGCTCGTCTGATGCTGCGATATGCGAGGCTGCGAGCGATTGAGAATCGTCGGGCACTAGTGCGTAACGCGACTTTCGGGTACTCGGGGCTCATTGATGGCAATGGAGTTGTGCAAGTTGCTTTGACGACGGATCCGATTACCTCGCCAACTTGGCTTGGTGTGGTGCCTATCGATACTCGCTGGAGTTTTTACTCTTACTGGGGCGATTGGATTGCTTTTAGCTCTTGTTTCGCAATCGTCATACTCGCCTTAGGCTTTGCTTCAAAGCCTGAGTAGAAGGGCTTGCCTAAAAAGGATGTCCGCCGCTCTTACCTCCGCCAAGATGGCCTAAAACACGCTTCGTTGTGGGATTGAGCACGTAGGGCACGTCACTAACTGGGCAGTTGGGGATGCCCTCAGGAAACGCATCGGGGGTATTGATATCGCTTAGGTCGTTGGGGAGCGCCCCGTTATTGAGGGCATAAATTTCCACTGCCGCGTTGATCTGCGCACGATGATGGAAACAAGTTTTTTCCTTGGCCGCAGCGGCCGATGCGGTCACTCGCGGGAGAATGATGGACGCCAAGAAACCAAGAATGGTAATAACGGCCAGCAGTTCGAGTAAGGAGAAAGCTCGATGTTTTTTCGTAGGGAAAATCATGAGGGAGTTCAAAGAGTACGAGGGGTGAGGTGGTTTGTTGAAATACGTGTCCATGACGTGTCTCGTTTCCGAAAATGCGGGCTCTGTTCACAGACAAATGTCAGTAGTTCCAAAAACGCGTCATTTCAGTAGTTTGCTGTAAGTCGTTTGTATTCTTCGTATTCGATGCCTTGTTTCTCATCAGCGTGGAGAATTTTTCCGATGACTTGACTGATCCACAGCAACATCTCGCGGAAGCGG
>JAJRSE010000022.1 GCA_024278955.1 Planctomycetota bacterium
GCGGGCCAAAGTCCTTGGCGAGTGATTTTCCGTAGATTTTCCGGATAGCCCGGCAGATTTCGACCGCATGGCCATGCTCTCGGGTCTGCTTCCCGTTCTTGCGATAGTAGCCTTTGGCATGGGCCAGATAGGCTGCCATCAACTCAGAAACTGTGATTTCGTCCTGAGAGTCAGGCTGGTAACGTCCGCCGCCCTGAACCCACTGGGTAATCAGGCATTCGTACGCTTGCTTACTGTCCGCAGAGCCGTGCCGTCCGAGATAGTATTCTTGGCCGTCAAGAGTGACATAGGCCCGCCCAGTAGCCTTGTGTTTGCTGTACTTGGGTGGGTGCTGAATTGAGGTCCGTGGCATAGTGCATCCCTTTCGCGGATTCTATTTCCGTCATTGACGGAAATACCGGGAAGTTCTGGGCTGCACTGCCGACCATCGGCAGGTAAAGAATACTCTATTTTTTCAGCGTTTTATTCAAGTGGCGGGGACAGGATTCGAACCTGCGACCTCGAGGTTATGAGACGCTACTTTTAGCCAGTGAAAATACCTCAAAAACACGGGAATAATGGCACTTTACCATCAAATTCAGCGATTGCAAACCGTTGTACGCAATTGCGTTGTTTCTCGGGAAATAGCGGTACGTACAGGATTTGAAAGAGGCAAAACCTGTACGGTACAGGTTTTGTTTTCGCCGCTTTTTCCGTTGCAGCTATTTGGCGACTTCCTGCGGAAACAGCTCCGGCGACTTGTTGGCAAAGCACCCCGCCCGCACACGCCGCGTCCGTCGGTCCCATCCCTTTTGAATCCGCCAACACGCTTTGCGGATCTCTTCGGGCTTTGGGTCGTGGTCTTGTCGGTCGTTGTCGTCATGCTCGGGCAATCGCATGGAAAGAGTCATTTCCCCATGGTATCAGAACACCACTTGATGCGTTTACACTCGCTAGGAGCCGTCTGGTGGCTTCGTTTTGAGTTCCTTCGCAGTTCCACTCACGCCGAATGCCTTGCCGGCCTCGTCGCGGGAGTCTGATTTAAGGTCCGGCGAATTTGCCGGACCTTTAACGCCTTGACCCTTACTGAGTTTCTGCCGTTCCTTCGCCGCCTCACGAAAGTTGTCTGCCTTCGCAGCGGCTACTGCGCGTTGCGCGGTGGTGAGTTGGCTATGCACTTTCGGCCCCTTCCGGTTCTTCTGGTCGAAACAACAACGCAACCGCCGGCTTGGTACTGACAACTCGCGGATCAAGGTAGTTCTTGGTGACGTCCCGTGAAGAGTGCCCTAGCAGCTCGGTCGCATTGCCGCCCGCTGCTTCGTAGTAAGACGCGGTGCTCTTGCGGATTGCGTGGAACTTGAATTCCCGAGTATCCGGGAGCCCGGCACGGACCATGATTTGGCCCATCTTCGGAAAGATGTAGCCTGGGTTGTAAGGCCAAAGAAAGACCTTGCCTTTCAGTCGCTTGATTTTATTTAGAGCCTCGATTGTGTCCGAAGCAAGAGGCAATGTATTGTCGGATCGGCCCCCTTTACGATGCTCGGCCAAAAAAGTAATCCAACCTTTGCCAAGATCAACGTCACTCCACTTGACCGCCATCACGGCCCCGATTCTTTCCCCCGTGTCCCAACAGACTAAGAACAAAGCTCTCCAAAAGTCCGGGCCGGCAATGTCTCCAACGGCTTCGGTTACGCCTTGGATGGAACGAAAAATCGACAACAACTCCTCCCGTGTCAAAGCCCTCGGGGTACGTTTTATGACCTTTTCTTTCTGGACGTCGGGCCAAGTATCGAGATACCCTTTTCGGTTTGCCCATCGCCACATTGCCAGTAAACAGCAGAGATCCCGGTTGACGGTCTTTCTGGCTTTGCCTTCATCAAGTCGCCAACTTGCAAACGCCGAAACTGTCGTGTCGTTGAGGTCGTCTAGGAGTGGTTTCCTGCCCAGGAAACGACCCAGCAGGTTGATCGACATTTTGTAGAGTCGCTTTGTGTTTTGCGATCGACTCCTGAGGACAATCGGCTCGTATTTCTGTTTGTAAAACGCTGCAAGTAAACCAAGCGGACCGTCAATTCCTTCAAGGGGGGTTACCGTTCGCCCGTTCATCCCATGCGTTCGCATCTCCTTTGGGAATCGCTCTGGCGCGACGGTTCGCATAATCGTTACGATTCGCCTAGCGTTACGCTTTGCAAGCGGCTTGCATTTTTTGTCCGCGGCTTTTTGCAAAACCTCGATCGTTATTTCGTCGATTTCCAAGTCAGCCTTGCAACACCTCGCCAAATCACGCACGGCGCATTGCGTTTCCGCGACAGTTTTGGGCTTGTAGTCGGGCTTGAGGACCGGAAAGAAAACATCCTCGACATATTCGCCTAGGGTCATTTCGCCATACTTGCTCATAGAACACCTCCCGACCTTGTAGGGAAGTCCATCTCGGGCGTGTTGTTGATAATCAACTGGAGCAAGCTGATTGCTGTATCGAGCCGCTCGTGGCTTACTCGCTTGCAGTGGGCCGACATGTGCCCTACCTCGATAATGTCTTTCATCCAATCGAAGATGCCCTGGTCGATCCCGCCAGCCTTAAGAAGATTCTTTGACATGCGGGCAAGCATGATGTCCCTCCGTTTCTTCGGTGTGCAATCGTAGTATTCGCACATGGCAACGAGGTAGCGGTTTGTTGCCTCTCGCAACCGGGTTCCTGCTGATACTAGGTCATGGCGATTCGAGGCGTCCATGGCCGTATGCAGCATCGTGGAGGCGAAACAAACAGGGCGAATCTTCCCGAACTCTTTGACAGCAAGAGCAACCATTGTGGGCTCCCTTCTGGCCTGCAAGAAGTACAGGCGCAAAGAAAGCGCCGTAGTGCATTGGCGATGCTAGGCGGTCGTTGAACCACCCTAGGGGCCTTACGGACTCCCCTCACCCGCGCACTACGGCGCTCATTTTTCAACGATAGATTTAGCATTACAACGATACTCCAAAAGCTTTAGCTCCCGCATTCTTGCCCATTCGGGCTGCGGGTGTCAAGCTGGCTATTTCACTTCAAAAAAACCCCCGGCGGGATATGAAACCGCCGGGGGCAGAGGAAGACGAGCGGAGGACGTTGAAAACCCCGCTCGTCAAACGCCGCTGGCTCAGTGAGGTCAATCGAAAAAAGCCAGCGACGGTAACTCGTTACGCCACAGTCGACTTGTAAGCACCTCGATAGTCACCCAACGCTGCACCGAAGTCGTGGTAAATCCTCCACGTTGCCGCCAGGGTTTTTGCGTCGCTCTCGAATCCGAAGAAGTCAATTGTTGGCGTCGTCTTGCCACCGAGGAAAGCAACTACCATCGGGATATCGCTGGTCTTGCCAAACAGGAACCAGTTATTCACGTCGGCGTTGGTGAACTTGGCGGTGTTTGACAGTCGTGATTCAATTTCTAGCTTCACAGCGTTGCGCTGCGGGTTGCCAGTGGGTCGCACTGAGTCAACAGCACCCGCCGTGTTCTCTGCGATCCGCTCGGTGAACTCACTCTGCAAAGCCGTCTTGGCAATCGCTGCCAACTCAGGCGGCACAAGCAATGTCGCTGGCTGGATGTCGAGGTCGTTGTTCTGGTCGTCGACCTGCTTTTGCATCGCAGTGATCGCCAAGCCTAGCGACGTGACATCCAGAGCCGAAGTACCTTCGTTGCCCAGAGACGAATCGAAGTAGGACGAACCGGCAGCCATCAGCGTTTTGAACACCAAGTCCGCTACTGCGCGGGCTGACATGCGTCCATAAGCCGGGGCGACGTCATCAAGGAAGCCGAGGTCGTCATTGATGATCGATTTCCGGTCGACCGTCAGCACCTTGCCGAACGTGTCCACCGAGTAGCTGAAGAACGATTCATCAAGCTGCCCGTGTTTCAATTCGCCGCTTTTTCCGACTTGCTCCATTTCGCCGATGAAGCTGGGGCGTATTGATGTGGCGTCGTGGAACGAATTTACACTACGCACGGCACAGAACTTTTGCCACGTCGCCGAGGCTTCTCGATAGGTCGATTCCAGCACCTTACCCATCACGTTGGACAACGTGGTCGGTAGGCTGAAATTGGACACACTAGATTGTACCTGCCCGGCATTAGAAAACGCGGTACGGATTAGCTCGTCGTTGCCACGGGGTATCGGCAAACCATGTGCCCGATAGCCGGCACGAATCACATCAATCAAACTGCTTGAGTGAAGCCCTTTCGATTGTTCCATGACACCTTCGCCAAACTCTTTTTCTGCGACATCGGCAAAGCCGGCGCGAGTCAGGAGAGCGGCTTGGATAATCTGGTCGGGGTCGGGGTCTGGGTCATGATCTTCTGCTCCACGACGAAACAGCGGCTTAGAGCGATTGCCCCTTATAGCTTGCAGCTCGGCATGATTGGCAACAGACGACAGAAGCTGCTCGTTAAATTCGCTTTCGTCAATCTCGCCGGAGATCGCTTTGATTCGGAGATCGCTAAGATGCTTTTCGTCGACGCTGCCCGCTAAAGATTGGCAAGTCGCTTCGATACGCTCAATCCGTTGACGAAGGTCGGCAGTTGAATCAGTAATTTGTGCAGGCATGCTCTTTTCCTTTGCAGTAATCGCCGCGTTAGTGTTGCCGTCTGCCCCTCGGGCGACGAAAGATACCTCGGATATTTCAGATTTGTCAGCGATCAGCATCGGTCCCGTGA
>JAJRSE010000023.1 GCA_024278955.1 Planctomycetota bacterium
AGCCACGCAAGCCGAATGCGTGGTACAACAAACGTGTGGACATGCTGATACCTTCCTGGAAGAAGTCGTTCAATCACTTCTTACTGGAACAGCATGTCCACCTTTTTGTAAGCCATGTACGCTTTAGTCGGATGAACCACATTTTTCCGTGGATTTATCTGAGTTTTTCATCAGCTGGTGCTCTTTTTCTTTGGCTGATCTCGATGTTTTTCGTTTTTACTTTGGAGGCGATGCGCAACCTGAAACATAATCCTTGGATCTATTTCGCTAGTTTTATCGGTGCCATTTTTCTGTGTTTAGCTCCGCGTCTGTTTCCATTATTGATTCTGCCATGGTTTTTATACCGCACGGTGAAAGGCTTTCGAAGTCACTACACGGAATTCTGTTCCAGCCCCCCTCTGGAGAAAAGTGTTGCCAAACAGTTTCGCAAAGATGGAACCATTCCGGCTGTCGTGACGCCTGTGGCTATCGGCAAAGATTTCAGAGACGCTATTGCAAGTTGGCTGGGCTACAACCACAAGAACTATAAGCTTTCTGGCCTTTGGCAAAGCCCGGCAGGCTCCCAGAGAAAGCGAATTGCGAAAACAGCTTTTATCCTACTACTGCTTTCAGTGACCATTCCTCAAATCACACTCGACTTTTTGAGGGATCAATCTGCAGACGGTGCCTCTCCTTCGCTATTAATAAAATTCCTGGCACATTGTCTTCCGGTCGTGGCATTACTGGGAACCTGTTTTTTGGGATCTCTCTCAATATTAGGCAAAGCTGGTGGATTGAGAAAATACATTGCGTTACCAAGTCAGTGGAATGCGTTTCTTCTAGATCTAATGAAATCGCCCAATCTAATTGAGCGAGCAAGCCTCTATATGGGGCATGTCGTGGCAGACAGCTCGCCCATCATGAATCCTCTCAAAACGATCGCGCAGCACCTCTGGATCAGTGGAGCGACAGGATCTCAGAAAACGACGATGCTGCTGTTTTTCATAGAGCAATTCATTCTAAGAGGGTACAGTGTCATATGCTTCGACCTAAAAGCAGATAGTTTTGAGCTACTCCATACGCTCAATAAAGCAGCCCAATCGGCAAGGAATCCCATTGATTCTTGGCATTTCACCAATCGTAACGGTAGGGCGACACAGTTCTGCTCACCCTACGATCAATCGTTCTGGAAAAACCTAAGTCAGTCGGAAAAAACGGACATCCTCCTCGCCGCTATGGGACTCGGTTTCAGTCGTGACTATGGCGAGTCATGGTATGCGGATGCAAGTTACGCGCTGCTTGATTTCGTCAACAACAAGTACCCCGGCATCTCAAACTTCCGGGAACTAGAGGAGAAAATTGCCTATGAGATAGCCCATGCTCGACCTGACCAACTGAGTAATTCTGTAAAAAGGGATGGCGAGCACGTTTTGCTCATTATTCGGCGAATCGCGAAAGTCGAGATGTTCAATCCCTCAGCCCATCATCCCCAATCGGCCCGTGATGCGGCACTCGATTTCGCCCAGCTCTTTGAAAAACAAGGAGTCGCTTATTGGGGCCTAAATTCCTTCCTGAGTACGACTGGCTCTGCGGAAATCAGCCGAGTGATGCTTGCCACGCTCATGGCGGCTGCCACCAGCGCACAAAAGAAAAATCGCAAAGTTGTCCTGATCATTGATGAATTCCAGCAGATGGTTGCCCCAGGGGTTTTGCAGCTTGCCTTGCGACAGGCCAGATCCATGGGGATCACCATTATTCTGTCGAATCAGACGGTCGCCGACCTCAAAACGAATAAGAACGATTTTGTTCCAACCGTCGAGGGTAACACGGCTACCCAAATGTGGATGAAGGGATCTGGGCGAGATGCCGTCGACCAAATCCAGCGCCTCGGCGGCAAATCTATCGACGTATTAAAGTCAGAAACTTTCACAAGTGATGGCCGTTCGTCAGTGACCCGCCAAGAAGTCCTCGTGGACCGATTTGACGCTACCACGATTGCCAAAGCATCAAGTGTCATCGGCACGTTCATGATACGAATCACCAGCAACGATGGCTATGCCCAATATAACGGCATCCCGTTTATCGCTCGCGCGGACTATCACCTGAGCTTCGATGAATACCAACGCCGGGTCGATGCACCTTGGCCAGCCCTGTCTTCCCGATCTGTCCTCGTCGGACAGAATTGTCCACCACAACCACCAACCTCTCCGGCTTCAGTGCCTACGCCAATTCCCCCCAGCCGACCTCCAACCAGAAGAACGAAGAACGTGATCGGCAGCGGCACCCTGGGCCATCCCTAACCCACAAGGAAATACCACTATCTGGTTTTACCCATCGACAATTCGTCGGACGTGCACGCCATACCAGGGCCTCTACACGCCTTATCGCCGCAGCAACGGTGATGGTTTTGACGCGGTTTTGTCACCGGTTTTATCGAAGTGAGCAGCCAGCAAACTCTCTACTTCGGCTCCCTCCCTCACGGGGAGTAACCACCAACGCGAGGACGAACGGTGCCTCTTATTGAGGTATTTTACTAACACACAACACGAATGAAAGGAGTGCTATGGAAGCACAAGAGATGTCAACACACACGCAATGGGCCAGCTTGGAAAACATTCCAATTGGTCTGCTTCATGGAGGTCCATTGTTTCCATTGGGAACGGTCAGTTTCGTGGACGGTGCGTGGGAGTCAATCCCATCACTGTTCTTGATGCAGGCCCTCGATTTACACAGCTGTGGAATATTCGGCGACGTCGAAGAGTACGAAGTCGAGAATAACCATTACTGCATCAGTAAATTCGAGAAGATCTTCAGGGGCGAGCAAGTCTCCCCCGGATGTATCTACTCCCGCTGGAACCCGGAAGACTACCGGCCCTTTATGGTCATGTCCTTTTGGAATGAGTACAGGGCCTTGGTCACGGAAGTTTCCGCGGCGCGTGATTGACAAACACCCGCAGGGAGAGCATGGGGCTCTCTCTGCATTTTAACCCTAACTGAAAAGAGGAAATATGAAAAATAACAAACCTATATTCAAACGCTGGTTGCAGCCATTTGGTATGGCAATCTGGGAGAACGAGTCCAACGGTAAACGTTGGTTCTCGACCAAGTTCGAACGAACCTACAAAAAAGGTTCCGAAGACGTGAGTGAGTCGATTTCCGCAGCAGGAGTCAACGCTCTGTTGTCGCTACGGGAGCTAATCGATTCAGCCCTTTTGCAACTGCGCGAGAAAGAGGCGGAGCAAGAGAGGATGCAGGGTAGCAACGGCGGCACGGAGGAAACTTCTGCCAAAGATGTTGCCTAATAATTCCCTGGCACGATGTCAGGTTTACTAACAACACGGTGCGGCGGCCAACGATGGCCGTTCGCCGTTTCCCTAACAAGGGTTTTTGTTAATGGTTTAATCAAGCAGGGGGTGGGTGAGCAATTGCTCATTCCCTGTTTTTAACTTCCCGGATACTGAGACCAGGCAAACAACCAACAGGAAATGATACCATGAATGATTTTCTAGAAGCAACACCTTCCACGGCCAAGGGACCGTACATGATGCTCGGCGCAGGCCAGCTCTGTGCTGCGGTCAGCAAGGAAGGAGATGAGCAGGCAGGCTGGCAATACCGTTTTAGTGTTTTTCGCATGGATGCGAGTAGTGGAAGTGTAGAGCAGCGTTTCGCACCCAGTGATATTTTTGATTTTGTGAAACTCGCCCGCGTTTTGGCATATGCCATTGCCGACGACGGATGTCTGAGTAGAGACCTGCGGGATGACCTTCGTCGTCTGTCGGCTAGTCTGGATGACATGCTTCCTGCCGATCAACATGCTTTGTGATTTACTGACAACATAACTAACAAAGAACAGATTCCTACATAGGTAACCCGATGGTTCAGCAATCCCTTTTCTCGTCAGCGACTCCAGAGTGGGAAACTCCGCGTTCCTTCTTTGAAGCCGTTGATATGGAATTCAGATTCGCGTTGGACCCCTGTTCAGCGGACGATAATGCGAAATGTACTCAGCACTTTACCAAGAAGGACAATGGCCTTGCTCAGGATTGGGGCGATCATGTGGTGTTTATGAATTCACCGTATGGCCGTGAAATCTCTGAGTGGATGAAGAAAGCTTATGAATCGGCCCGCAATGGGGTCACGGTTGCTTGTTTAGTACCAGCACGCACCGACACGCGTTGGTGGCACCAGTATGCGATGAAAGGTGAAATACGTCTTTTACGAGGACGGATCCGATTCATTGGGGGAAAGCACAGTGCCCTCGTGATATTTCGGCCCCCCGGATTCAAGATCGTGGCGGCTTCGTAATCAACAGAGGATGACCGATGTACTTAAGGGATTTCACAAATCGATAGGACATAAATCGCCCACTTGTTCTGTAACTTTTTTAACCATGAAATGAAAGGGAATCGACATGTCATACGCAAAAAAGTGCGACAAATGCGAGCAAGTAATTACCGCAACCGTGAAATACTGGGCCATCGTGCTCAATCACGAATCTCATGTTAATGGAGGAATCAACGTTCACGACGTGTTCGATTTGAGCACTTTTTGCGAAGCATGTTCCAAACAAGTCGACTTAGAGTCGCCCCAAATACCGGAATGTAAACTGAGTCATAGAACTGTTAAATCCGAGTGTGAAAATACTGATTTGAAGAAAAATAGCCTGTCCATATTTGCCACATGTGAAACTTGCAAAAAAGATATCTTCGACAACACAAAACACTGGTCAGTTTCACTCAATCAAGAATCTTTTACAGAGGAAGTAAATTCGTTCTTCGCAACCATGACCTCAGTTCATGACAGCTCATGGTTGTGTATCTTCTGTGAATCCTGTGCTCAGAAAAAAGATTTCCGATCACTACAGATACCCCTTCGACAACTAGATTCCCAGGAAACGCACTCACAATTGCAATAAGCCTCTGATGCTGGAGATCCCGAACTTTGTGTTCTTCCTGTCCAACAAAATCGAGTCTCTGCTTCTATTGAGATGAATGAGGTTTCACCAATGTCGATGTCAGGCCTATCCCAAGCTGAAGCAATGATTTTGCAGAGTTTGTCTGCGCTGGAACGTCAGGTTGCAGAGCTGAGCGGGCAACTTGAAGAGATTAAGGGCGTTTCACAGATGGCCTCGATTAAGGATTGGTATACCACTGGTGAGCTTGCCCAAGTGATGGGAGTCGCAGGCTACACTGTTCGCGAACGATGGTGCAATCAAGGTCGTATCGAATGCGAGAAAGACCCGGCGACAGGCAAGTGGCGAATCCCAGGTCACGAATTTGAACGTTTGCGCCGTGGTGGACGGCCACAGGGAATCTGATAGAGTAGTGGACTGTTCTGTGCAGGTACCATTTATGTCTCTGATGTTCCCGTAGCTGGCCCCAATGGGCCGCAAATGGGCCGCAGATGCAACATGGGGCCCTTTGAAGATGAGAGGAATTGCCGTAAACTGTTACGGTGTAAGGAATGCCGGAGTGGCGGAATTGGCAGACGCGCTGGATTCAAAATCCAGTGGGCTTCGGCCCGTGGGGGTTCAAGTCCCCCCTCCGGTACTCTTGAAAACAAGGGGTTTTCTGAATTTAGCCTGATCGGGCCCAAATCGTCGCATCACCTCCGGGCCGCATTGGGGCCGCAATTGCGAATCTCCAAAAGTTCGACCCTGGTTTTCTTCTACGAAGAAACAGCCCTCTCATTTTAGCATTTGTCGATTGGGCGTCTACGGTCAAATCAGCTCTAGACTTATCCGGAACATCGATTAAACAGATCGAATTCGACAAGAGATCCAGCCTTGTTCTTTCACATCTCCCCGAAAACGCTTCGAACGATGAAGCCGAAGGGAGTTAGAGCGTCCTTCGGGTAGCTCTAGCGCCCTCTGCACAGCGTAGGTAAACTAGGCTCACCCCAAGAGGAGGTGGGTTCTATGGAAGCGTATTCAAAAGAGTTTCGGCGTGATGTTCTGGCTGCTTGTGATTCGGGTGGTGGCACTCGCGCAGTGGCATTGCAGTTCAAGGTTTCTGAATCGTGGGTTCGTCGCATCAAGCAAGATCGACGCGAGCAAGGTAAGATCGCTCCCCAA
>JAJRSE010000024.1 GCA_024278955.1 Planctomycetota bacterium
CGGACCCGTGTCGCTGCCACCCAAAAACATCAACACACATAATGCACTTGGCCTCACGGAATCGTAATAACCTACCTAAAGGATTCGTCTAAAGACGAGGGTTTTTTACCCATCGTAAGGACAATAAAGATTAGCCACAGAGGTCACAGAGAACACCGAGTACTAGAAACCAAGGTTTCTCTGAGTCCCTCTGTGATCTCCGTGGCTAAATTTTCTTCAATTACGCGACTTTGCAATCGTCCTGATGAACGGAACACCGGTCTGGGGCTCTTGCGATAACACTTGTTTTATTGCACCTGACGAAGCAAGAGAGCCGCACATGCGTGCGGCTCTCTTTCGTAACAATCACACAAAAATTGCTTGGCAAAAAGCCTCGTTTTATTTCCGTCGACGCCTGCCGCCTGCTAGTGCAAGTGCCGAAGCAACTGCCAGGAGGAGACTTGAAGGTTCGGGGACGGCTCCTGTACCAGCCGAGCCTGCTGCGAGCGGGGCGGGCAAGCCGTAGTTGCTTTCCCAATCGGCCAGATTACCGACACTCGTACCACGTTGCCAAAGCAGAAAGTCGGCTCCGTCGACATCGCCATCGACATCAAAGTCGCCAGCCAAGCCGGTTGACGCCCCATCGGGATTCAGTAGCATCTCGGCGATGACGTTCTCGGTTAGCGTGAACCAATCGGGCGTTTGGAACTGTCCCCACTGGAATCCTGGACTCGGCCCCGAACCGACTACAGGAAGACTATAGCCCCAGGTAGGGACCAGAACTCGCCGAGCGCCGGCCACGCCAAAGGGAACATCATTAGGGTTCCCCGGACTATCCATCGGGATATTGGTCGGATCGCCAAGTGCGTCCGGGACATTAAAATCGGTGCCCTTGGGGATATCGAGAATGTTCGCTCCTCCACCATTCGCATTCGTGCCGCCAAAGCCCGACACAATCTTGCCGCCAGGAACGACGCCCCGGTCAGCCTCGCCGAGCGAGGCGTCGGTGTTGTCACGTCGAGAGATTAGGGGAGCTCGCGAGTAACCGTCGACGAGGTCGACGTTGCCACTGAGGTCTACCGGGAGAGGTGCTAGGCCATTGACAAACCCTAGGCTGGGGTCGTAGGTCCAGTCGTAGAGTTCTACTTCCACCCCGCCGGGGACGTCCGGATCGGCGGTGGTCGTCAAGCCATTGAAAAAAGGATTGGAGATCTGGTTGGGCTGGATCTGCATTCGAGTTGCCGTTTCGCTCTCGTTATCGGCATGAGTCTCGAGCCAACCAAATCGGTAGCTCGTGGCACCCCCGACAGCGGTACTCGCACCTCCGGCAAAAGAGCTGTTAAACGTCAGCAGCGGGGTCTCGACACCATTCCAACTTTCCTGGACGGTCAGGCCGTTGATATCGGTCGTCCCATTGCCACCTCCTGCAGCGGAAACATCTCGATAACGATCGTCCCTGTAGTTCCCCGATCGGTTTAAGGTAAAGATGACCAAATCGGCATCGTCAATGGCTTGTCTTTCTGCTGCCTTGCCCACCAAGGCTCCTAGCCAGGGAAGGCTGCCGGCAGACATCGAGCCATTCATCCCCGTGGTGTCGACCGTGTAGCCGAGACTGGGGACCATGAGCACCTCGTTCGCAGCGCCGGTGACTCCATTGCCGAAGTCGACAAACCCGGGCGTGGCTGGATCGCCCGCCCCAAGATATTGAACCAACTTGACATCATCTTGCCGACCGACATCACCAGGGGCGGCATAGTCGGAGACGACCAAAATTGTTTGGCCGCTATTGTGATTCGAGGCCTGGGCAGGCAGCGCAAATGCTGCCATTGCGATCCCCAGCAGGGAGCATAAGGTTAGGCGGTTCCATCGAGTTCGAGTTAGCATGGTTCTGTCTTCTCCATTAAAAAAGTGGGGCAAGTTTCCTAGGGTATCGACTGAGGTATAATATTTTAGCTGAAGGAAATTCCTAAGGTGTTGTCCTGTTGTTTATACACAAGTCTGCATTACGATCGCTCCGGGCTTGGTGACAAATGCTGTTCTAAGCACAGAGCGAAAGGCCGTCCCGCCTGGAGGCCATTGTGGCCTCCAGGCAGACGGCAAAAGTTACAAAACTAACTGCGACGACGACGGACACAAACCGTGCCCAACAAGCCCAGACCCATCAGCACCAAGCTCGCAGGCTCGGGAACTGCTTCGATCAGGACGTTTGCGCTCCCGTCGCCATCGATGCCTGGAGTAAGCTTGAAGAATGCAAGCCCAACATTTCCGTTGGCGGTAATATCACCGTTAATGAGAAGGTCCTGCACCCAGCCGCCATTCCATGTCCCTGCCTGGAAATTACTTGAGATCAAAAGCGAACCACTGCCGGCTCCATTGGCGTTGCCCAAAATATCGAGCTTATACTCATGCCCTCCACCTGGGAAAAGTCTCCAGCGATTGCCCACACTGACGGAACTTGTCGCGTCGATAGTCATCTGGCCCTTGGAACCAAAGGAGCCTGAAGTAATCGGGCGGAAGTCTCCGCTCAGGTTCATTGAACCGCCGTTGATGATATCAACGTTGAAGATGCCTCTCTGAACGTTCATGTCATTGCCATTGAGGGTCCCTCCGTCGATCGTAAGGGTCGATATGACATTTGCTATTTGGAGAGCAGCGACACTATCTCCCGCGATGTTGATAATAGCGTTGTTGGCAAGGTTGAGTGTACCTTTCACGGTCAGGCTGGTGCTTGAAGGAGAAGCGAATTGGGTGTTATCCGTGTTCGGAAAAAACAAATTTGCATCAGCAGTCTCCCCTAACGCGACCTCTGGCCAGACGGTATTTGCGGTTACGCCATCTTGCCCCAAAGGATTGAGAACGATGCTGTCCGTAGAGGCCGGAGCGCCATGAGCTCCACCCACATCGGTTAACCAAGACCCGCCCGTGTTGAAGTTTGCACTCCCTCCCGCCTGATCTGCGCTCCAGATGGCATCCCCTGTCGCATGGGCGGTGGCGCCGAGGCACAACACGGCCAAGCAAGTGAAACTGGCTACAAGAATCTTCATTAGACTTCCCTCCAAAGGTGAAACACGAAGCCCTCAAGCAGGCTCCAACAAAAAAACGACGAGACAAAAGAAGGCAGGATAAAACAGCCAAAAAATTCGCTTATTCTTTCCTCAGATCAAAGCAGCCCTCTAAGGTCCCTAGTACGCAGAACCGGCAGCACGCGTGCCGGATAAGAGATAAGCCGCACTTTCGCCCACTGCTTGAAGCAGACCTCAAAGTGCCTCTATCCAGAATGATTGACAACTACAAATTTGCCTACTGGATTATGCGTCAAAAAAGTATGACTTTGCGTACCCAGAGCTCTGGGTGTAGATTTTGCGTCACGGAACTATTGATTTTGCGTACATCTGGGCCTCCGTTACTTCCAGGCGGGGAGTCAAGGGCAGAACTGACACAATAGTGTTTTACTGCGACATCTTTATGGAGTACGATTCAGGGAGGGAACCGTGTGGTTATAGATTTACGCACTCGGTTTGTGCTTGCCTGCCAGGCTTGCGCCAGCTGCTGTTTATCGCATGTCTCCTTAGATGCCCAGGAACTCCCCGCGAAGTGGTTGGGGTTTTACTACTAGCATGCTTGCCCAATACACCAGTGCAGCGTCTGTTAGCCTTAGCACTGCTAGGAATTATCCGGAAAATCTTTTTTTTTGCGAGCGGCAAGTAAGAACTTACTAATCACCACCCGAATGCGCAAGAGAGGGACACGCCGAATTGGCGTATTCTTACCTGCTGGCGAGCCTTACGCAGAGAAAACTAGCGAATTACTGAGCGGATTATCATGGCCGACATTCAACGTATCCGTTTGCTTTTGAATCACGATTTTGGTTTTTATCGCGACATCGCCCGAGGTGTCGTCGAATATGCACAAATCAAGCCCAATTGGACTTTGGACCTCGTTCCTCCTGATCGCAAACTAACAGCAAAGCGGCTCCTCAAGGGCGTCGCGGGAGTCATTGGGCACGTCGATAGCGTCGAGTTGGGAGACGCATTACTCGCTTCAGGCCTACCGGTTATCAATACTTCGGGTGTGCTGCCCGAAACCAAGCTGCCGCGGGTGGCAATCAATCACCCCGTCGTGGGGGAATTGGCAGCAAGCTATTTCCTAGATCGCGGGTACCGCCATTTCGGCTTTGTCGGTTATGCGGGCCTTCGGTTTTCTCTTCAGCGCGAGGCCGGTTTCAAGCAGGCCCTCAAAGCTGCGGGCTACTCGCTGACCAGTTACCAGGACACCTCACCTCGTAAGGTTGCGGGGCCGCCGTTTGAGCCACTCAACCAAGACATTCGCCCCTGGCTGGCCGCTCTCGAGTTGCCTTCGGCGGTGCTTACTTCGAATGATGTGCAAGGGTTCTACCTGACCGAAGTTTGTCGGCAAGCGGGGCTTATTGTTCCCGGGGATCTGGCGATCCTAAGCGTCGACAACGATGACCTACTCTGTGCGGTGGCCCGCCCGACTCTTTCTAGCATCTCGTTGCCCTCGCATCGGATTGGTTTCGAAGCGGCAAAGCAATTAGATCAACTATTGCAGGGTGGAACTACGGACCTGACGACACTGTTTCCGCCACTGGGGGTGATTACTAGGCAAACGACCGACATTCTTGCCATTCACGATTCAGACGTTTGCAAGGCGTTGCAATTTATCAACGAAAATGTGGGGGAGAATATTGGCGTCCGGGACGTGGTTGAGGTCTTGCCAATCGCTAGGCGAATGCTGGAACGCAAGTTCCGTCAGTACATGAATCGAGGGGTCGCCGAAGAAATCCGGCGAGTCCGCATTATGAACGCCAAACGATTGCTATCGGAAACGGAATTGACCATTTCAAAGATCTCCGAGCAGACCGGTTTTTCATGTGCAAACCAGCTCGCGATGGTTTTCCGAGGAGCCACGGGTCAGACGCCTAACGAGTATCGACGCCAAGTCTACTACCAGCCTCCCAAGATCGACTACTCGTTTGAGCAATTCGGAAACGGGGGAAACGGGTAGGGCGCAGGGCGGAGTTGCAATGGTTGTTGCAACACGCGCTACGATCCGAGCTTCCAGGGCTCGCGGTACTCGTAGTGGAGCAACTTATTCGCTTCGTCATTATTGGTAATCACCTCTCGCTCGGCATCCCATTCCAGCCGAGATTTTGTCGCGAGAGAGATGTTCGCCAGCAAACTCATCGTTGTCGAACGATGGCCGATTTCGATGTCGGCATTCGGTAACTCGCGAGACTTTACGCAATCGAGGAAATTCCGTGCATGTGCAGCGGTCACTGCGTTGTGTCCTTCAGTTCCCTTGTCTTCAATCGCTTTCATGCGAGGCTCGTGATCTTGAAATTGGCCGCCTCGCTCGGGGAGAATGTTGTAGCGATCGTCGCTGATGTAGACGGTTCCTTCGGTTCCTCTCAGTTCGAGCTCTCCTTGCCGAAGTACCGGATTACCGCTCGCTTCGTACACGCCAAAAATGGCGAGTCGCCCCGAGGCAAATTCAAAGGTTGCTTCCATCGTGTCGGGAATCGTGCGGTCGTCATCCACGACAAACCGGCCTCCCATGGCACAGATCGAAGTAGGCGCTTCGTCTCCGGTCATCCACCGCATGGCATCCAGATAGTGGACGCCCCAGTTGCCCATCTGGGAAGAATAGAGGTGCCACCAACGGAACTTGTAGGGCACGACGTTGCCCTGGTAAGGACGTGCCGGACGGGGGCCTAGCCACATATCCCAATCCAATCCTGCAGGGGGATCGGTCATCGGCATACGCCCGATGCCGTTGGGAGCCATGTTGCTCAGGCGATACGCGCGACTCACCGTGACATGCCCAATTTCATTTCCTTGCACCCGTTTGGCAAGCCGATGATAGAGCGCGGAAGAGCGGCGATGGGTTCCGACCTGCACAATCCGCTTGTTTCGTCGTGCGGCCTCGACCATTTTCCGCCCTTCATAAACGGTTACGGAGAGCGGTTTCTCGACGTAGACATCCTTGCCCGCGTTGCAGGCGTCGATACACTGCAATGCGTGCCAGTGATCGGGCGACGCAATAATGACAGCGTCGAGACCTTTGTGGGCAATCAGATCGCGGTAGTCGGCATACGTGGCAACGTCGCCCAATCGCTTCTTGGCACGATCAAGAAAGGGCTGGAAGACATCGCAGACCGCTACGATCTCCATATCTGAGTGCTCCTGAAAAGCGGCGATGAGCTGGCCTCCACGGTTTCCCACTCCAATCACACCGAGCCGAATGCGATCGTTGGCTCCCTGAGATTTTGACGAGGCTTTTGTTACTTGAGTTGCCACAGTCGCACCAAGAGCTGTGGCTACCGAAGCCTTGGTAAAGGTCCGTCGAGATAACTTGCGTTCCATTGGGTTTTCCTTGTTCACGTTTAGATCAGGCTTCAGTTGGCCGGTTTTTCTTTGCTCTCGCGATAGGCTAGTGGCCAGATGTCTGAGGGTG
Source organism: Planctomycetota bacterium (assembly GCA_024278955.1). Lineage (GTDB taxonomy): Bacteria > Planctomycetota > Planctomycetia > Pirellulales > Lacipirellulaceae > Bythopirellula. Next base: position 6,454 of record JAJRSE010000024.1, read on the forward strand.
TGCGAGCCGTCTTAAGGTACTCCTGGAACTCTGCCACGATTTCAGGCTTGGCTTTGGCCAAGTTGGTTTTCTCGGAGATATCGGCCTCCAAGTCGTACAGTTCCAACGCTTGACGTGGGCTGTGGCGAATTGCTTTCCATCTTCCTCTGCGGGCCGCTTGCTCAGTAAAACTGCGTTCATGGAACTCCCAGTAGAGAAATCGATCGTTATCTTGTTGGGTGTTGCCCCGCAGCGTTGGCAGGAGCGAAATACCATCAATTCCTTGAGGACTCTCAACGTCAGCGAGGTCTGCACAAGTCGGCAAGATATCCCAAAAAGCGGAGGGGATATTTGTGACCGTTCCCGCTGGAATTTTGCCAGGCCAACGAGCTACGAGAGGAACACGAATACCCCCTTCGTATAGGTCACGCTTATAGCCAGTCAAACCGCCTGAGCTATTAAAGAATTTGGGGTCCCCCCCTCCGATCAGCTCAGGGCCGTTGTCGCTGGAAAACAAGACGATCGTATTTTTGTCGAGCCCTGTTTCTTCAAGTTTGGAGAGAATTCTTCCAATGTCACGATCCATGCGCGTGATCATGGCGGCGTATGCCGCACGCGGCGCTGGTTGCGATGCGTAGACGCCAAGCGAACCGCTGGCTTGGCCGCCGCTTCCATCTTTTATAAATGGAGTCTCCGGCCAGCGGCCAAGAAACTCCTCAAGCGAGTCTTCTGGAACGAGCAGTTCCGCATGAGGCGCGACCATCGCCCAGTAGACGAAAAACGGCTGGTCGTGATTTCGGTCGATGAACTTCAAGCCTTCGTCGGTAATCCGATCCGAGATGTAGACGTTCCGCTTGCCGCCGGCATTCTCGGGGATCGCTTCTTTCTTGCCATTGCGGAAAATGTATTCGGGATAGTAGTGATGGGCGTGTGCCTGGTTCAAAAATCCGTAGGCGTAGTCGAATCCTTGCTTATTCGGCTCGCCCGTGGTGCCGTCCATTCCCATCCCCCACTTTCCGAAAATACCCGTGCGGTATCCGGCCTTCTTGAGTACGTCGGCTATGGTTACGCTACTAGGCTTGAGCGGCAGCTCGCCGCCAAATCCATGCTCGCCAGTCTCGTAGTTTCCTCGGACGAGACAATGGCCAACGTGCATGCCGACCATCAGCGAAGCACGCGACGGAGCACATACGGTGCAGCCGGCGTAGTGGTCGGTGAATCGGATTCCTTCGTTTGCTAATCGATCGATATTTGGCGTTTGAAACCGCTTCTGGCCATAGCAACTTAGGTCACCATAACCGAGGTCATCGGCTAGGATGTAAATGATGTTCGGCTTGTCGGGTGTTGCGCTCAAGCAAAGTGTTGGACCAACGGCCAGATAAGCTACGACACTCAGGAGCAGGTGGAAGATAGATCGCTTCATTGTTTTCGTCACCAAGCCTTTCATTGCTTTCGTCAGCAAGCCTTCTGATGCATTTTTCATTCTGTCTGGCGGTTGGTACCACCGGATTGCGCAAGAAAGGTCCTGTCTACGGTTTTTGGATAGACTACGATTGTAACCCACTCTCGCCTCTGACGCGATAACTTATTTAACCGCCTGAAAAGCAAGAAGACCGCTACGTTGTTTTTTTTGCGTACTGAGTATCATGATTTTCCGCACTGCACCCGTTGGGACTCTTTTTTTAAGCCTCCTCACCAGAATCTGTGGGTAAATTCTGGTTCGGGTAAGGCTCCAAGGTTGTGATATAAGGCGGTTTCAACGGCTTCGTAGGTGCGAAAGCCGTACGATTTTCTGGTAGTCAGTTTTACTTTGTTGTTAAATCCC
>JAJRSE010000025.1 GCA_024278955.1 Planctomycetota bacterium
CGCTTCCGCGAGATGTTGCTGTGGATCAGTCAAGTCATCGGAAAAATTCTCCACGCTGATGAGAAACAAGGCATCGAATACGAAGAATACAAACGACTTACAGCAAACTACTGAAATGACGCGTTTTTGGAACTACTGAAACTAACGACTCATGACTTTTTCGTCAGGAGGACGAAAACCTATGACTCTACTTCAAGTATCTGGCCTGGTGAAAAACTACGGACGACGACGGGTCGTCGATGGCGTGGATTTTTCGGTTGAGCGCGGTGAAATCGTTGGACTCTTGGGACCAAACGGCGCCGGCAAGACGACTACTTTCCGTATGACTTGCGGCATGACGGAACCCGATGCCGGTCGAGTCACTCTCGCCGGCCAGGACGTGACCGCTTGGCCCATGTATCGCCGTGCTTCGGAAGGAGGAATGGGCTATTTGGCGCAAGAATCGAGTGTCTTTCGCAAGCTTTCGGTTCAAAATAACTTGCTGGGCATGATGGAAATGTTGGGCATGAAACGCAAGGCACGCCGCCTCCGCTGCGACGAGCTTCTCGAACAATTTGGCATCACGAAGCTCCGCCGCAGCAAAGCCATGTCGCTCTCGGGCGGCGAACGGCGACGCCTAGAGATTGCCCGCTGCCTAGTCTCGGAACCCAAGATTATCTTGCTCGACGAACCATTTACGGGGATCGATCCCGTGACGATCTCAAGCATTCAGGATATCGTTCGCGATCTTCGCTCCCGTGGAATCTCGATTTTGATTACCGACCATCAAGTACGCGAGACGCTCCAGATTACCGACCGCAGCTACGTCATCCGCGAAGGTCAAGTGCTTTGTCATGGCACGCGGGAAGTTGTGCTACAAAACCCAGAAGCTCGTAAATACTACTTTGGCGACGGAATGGACGAAGGACTTGCTGGGCCCCACCATCCGCAAGGCAGCGTCCCGCCGAGCCGTCTGGCGGCGATTCGTGGCCGCCTCACGGGACGCCAGCAACCTCCCCACGAAGGGGCGGCCTAATCCGTCCATTGCGAGTTATCGGGGCAGGACGAGTTCTGCGAGTTTCTCTCGGATCTGCTATGCTGCTTTCAGGCACTGCATTGGCATCGCCTGGAAGAAACACTTTCTTGGAACAGCAGGCGTGAATTGATGAGCCAACCTTCTCGCACCGTGTTGGTCACGGGATGTTCGTCGGGTATTGGCCGGGCTACCGCCAAGCTGCTGGCCGAAAAAGGGTTTCGCGTCCTTGCTGGTGTGCGAAGCTCTGAGCAAGCCGCCGAGCTTTCGCAACCAAACCTCCCGACGCTTGAGCCCATCATTTTAGACGTGACCAAGCAGGATCATATTGCGAGTGTCGTCGAACTTATCCGAAAAACAAGTCCCCAAGGGCTTTACGGACTGGTGAACAACGCCGGATTAGGCATGCCGGCGGCGGTTGAGCTATCGACCCTGGACGAAGTGCGGCAGCTGCTGGAGGTCAACACCATTGCACCGCTGCATATGATACAGGCTTGCTTGCCTCTCTTGCGGCTTGTTCCGGGCCGGGTAGTTAATATGTCGTCGATGAATGGGACGATTGCTTTGCCGATGGTTGGGGCTTACTCGGCAAGCAAGTTTGCGCTCGAAGCGCTTTCCGATTCGCTTCGAGTCGAGCTACGACCCTGGGAAATTCCGGTAAGCGTGATTCGTCCTGGGCAAATTGGTACGTCGATATTTGCCAAAGCCCGCGAAGATCTTGAGCGCCGCAGCGCCAACATTCCCAGCGAGCTAAAAAATGGCTACGACGCGATGTACGCGCAAGCCAGCAAGTTCAACGAGCGGGGGATACGGTCGTCAACTTCCCCAGAAAAAGTTGCGGCGACTGTGCTTCGAGCACTCGAAGCCAAGCGGCCAAAACTTCACTACGTTGTTGGCTTAGACGCATTCGGACTTCAATTTGCAAAATCAATCATTCCAAGTCGCTTGTTCAGTCGAATTCTTGCACGGGCGATGAAAGTGCTGAAGCCGCTCGACGATTAGCGAGCACCCCAATTCTAAAGACTGTTGAATGGACAACGCTACTTCAGTCCTTCGACAACTTTCAAAACAGTTTCTGAATCTTTCAATGCATTGACCTTCGTGTCTTTGTGGGCGATTTTCCAATTTTTATCGATCACAAAGGTCCAGCGTTTGGCCGTGACGCCCCGTTCGAGGGTGATTTTTTTGCCTTGAATCTTTCGCTCGATCGAACCGCCGCTGCCTGTTTTCACGCCAAATGCCTTGGCGATTTTCCCGTCGGGGTCGGCTAGCAGAGTGAAGTTCAGCTGGTACTCGTTTTTGAAGTGCTGGTGATTTTCGACCGCATCACCACTGATGCCGATCACTTCAACGTCGTCGCGTTCAAGCCCAGCCACGGCATCGCGATAGCTGCAAGCCTGAATCGTACAGCCTGGGGTCATGTCGGCTGGATAAAAGTAGACAACGTAAATTTTCTTTCCTTGATGGTCTTTTGAATTCCACTCTTCATTCTGATCGCTCAGCCCAGCAAACTGCGGCGCCATGTCGCCAACTTGCAACTCAACCGGTTTTTCTTTGGCTTGAGCAAAAGACGCAGCGATAAGAAAAACCGTGAGAGCAGAAAATATTTTCATGAGGTGCGTCATGGGAAACTCGTAGGGGTATTGCTGAATAACATTGCCGCATCGAAATAGCCAGCAACTGGTTTATCGTCTGCGTTTGGCTAGCAAATAGCAAGAAAAAAACGTGAACTGGCGGAAATCGGTTGCTGCGGACCCTTTTAAGCAAGTCCCAGGCGGGTGACACGACTAATGTACCCTTTGGCCTGGGAGGGCTCCTTCGTCGGGCGAGAGGACATAGACTTCGCTGCCGCCGGGGCCACTCGCGACCACCATGCCTTCGCTGAGGCCGAATTTCATTTTCCGAGGGGCCAAATTCGCAACACAGACGACGAGCCTGCCCACAAGTTTTTCGGGGTCATAGGCCGCCTTGATCCCGGCGAAGACCTGTTTGGTCACGCCGCCGCCAAGGCTGAGCTGGAGCTTTAAGAGCTTGCGAGCGTCGGTAACATGCTCGGCCGAGACAATGCGAGCAATACGAAGATCGACTTTCATAAAGTCGTCAAACGTGCATTCTTCGGCCAAGGGTTCGGCTTCGAGAGGGGCGGCGGAGTCGTTATAGGGGTCCGACGCAGCCGATGATGCTAACGGTGCCTGCGGCTCTACGTTACTCTCTTCTTTGCTTTCTTCGATCATTTTCTTTACGTCCTTTTCTTCAACTCGTTTTAACATGTGTTTGAATTTATTGACGGGGGTCCCTACCAAGGGCGTTTTTGCTTGTTCCCAGCTGGTGATTTTTTTGCCTAGTAGCTCGCCCGTTTGCTCGGCGAGTTTCGGCAGCACAGGGGCGAGATAAATGGCGAGCTGGTGAAAGAGGTTCAGTGCGATCGTGCAAACATCCTGCAACCGCCCCGCTTGCTCGGGATCTTTACGAAGCACCCAAGGCTTGTTTTCTTCGACAAACGGATTCGCCCGATCGGCCAGCGCCATGATCAGCCGCATGGCTCGGTTGTAGTCGCAGGCTTCATAGGCGTCGGCAATTTCGTTGCCCACGGCGACTGCATGCTCGAACAGTCCTCCGTCGTCGGGGTATTTTTCCGAGAGGCCAACTTCGGCGACAAACTTGGCCGACCGGCTTGCGAGGTTCACCACTTTGCCGACTAAGTCGGTATTAACTTTGACGATAAACTCGTCGAGCGACAAGTCGATATCGTCGACTTTGGCCGTGAGCTTCGAGGCATAGAAATACCGCAAGTAGCTTGGGTCGAGATGGTCGAGATAGGTTCGGGCGTTGACGAAGGTGCCTTTACTCTTAGACATTTTTTCGCCACCGACGGTGAGAAAACCATGAATATGAACCTTGGTCGGTAGGCGGTAGCCTGCCGTTTTGAGCATTCCAGGCCAGAAGAGCGTGTGGAAGTAGGTGATATCTTTGCCGATGAAGTGGTGAATTTCGCAGTCGGGGCCATTTCCATCCGAGCCACGAGGCCACCAGTCGTCAAAATTTTCGCCGGTCCGATCGCACCATTGCCGGGTCGAAGCCATGTAGCCGATCGGCGCGTCGAACCAGACATACCAATAGTTGCCAGGGCTATCGGGGATTTCAAAACCGAAGTAAGGCTCGGGACGCGAGATGTCCCAGTCTCGTAGTTCGTCGCCTAGGAAGTGGCCTTTGAGATAATTGGCAATCTCGGGCTGTAGGTGTTTGCCGCTTTGGGTCCACTCGTCGAGAAACTCGTGCAGTTGTTCTAATTCGATGAATAAATGTTTTGCGCTGCGGATCTCGGGGGTAGCTCCGCTGAGCGTACTCTTCGGATTGGTGAGTTCGGCAGGGCTATAGGTGGTGCCGCATGACGAGCAGTTGTCGCCGGGCTGATCGGTGGCGCCACACTTGGGACAGGTGCCTCGAACGAAGCGGTCGGCAAGAAACGTGCCCGCCTCGGGATCAAACAGTTGTTCGACATCTTTTTCTTTGACTAAGCCTGCGTCGCGAATCGATTGCCAGATTTCTGCGCAGAGCATACGGTTTTCGTCGCTATGAGTGCTGCCGTAATTGTCAAATTCGATATCGAAATCGGCAAAGTCTTTTTCGTGGGCAGCTTGCATTTCGGCAATGAGCTCGGTTTCGCTGCGATTTTCTTGTCGAGCCCGAATCATGATGGCTGTGCCATGGGTGTCGTCGGCACAGAAAAACCGGCAATCGTTGCCGCGGAGTTTCTGGAATCGCACCCAGATGTCGGTCTGCAAATATTCGATCAGATGGCCAATATGAATATGGCCATTGGCGTAGGGCAGGGCGGCTGTCACAAGAATACGGCGTGTCATCGGCTGGGTGTTTCTTTCGATCTCAGGTTGCGGTGCTGGCACTGCTAGTGTTTTATGTCGGCGAGACGGAGGCACACTTGCCTCCGGTGTTCTTCGGACCGCGTGGCGGTCCGACTATGGCAGTCTGTGCCATTGTAACGCCCCAAGCATAGCGGCGGAATCCTCGATTGGCACGGCATATGCTCACTGTAGATCAATTCCTACAGGCTCGGTTGCTAGCACGCGATTGGACGCATTTTTGCTTGATCGCGATCGCTACGCAGCTTTGGCCTTGTAAGAATTACGAAATCTCACGACTATTCCCGCCTCGCCCACGCGAGGCTCCCAAGCCGAGCGTAAAAAAACAACAAAAGTGTTCCGACCGTTTTTTGTATTGCGAAGAAGGAACTTCGCCAAAAAACACCCCGTCGGGCTAGGTATTTAGGTCGGCAATTGCCGACGAACCGACCGAGTGCTTTGTCACCTTTCTGAGAAAGTTGCCAAAGCGCTAGTATCCATGGAGGGATCGATGGTCTTGCCTCGTTTCGTACTTGTACAATCGCTACTCACAGCAGCCTGCCTTGCGCTGCCCGGCGCCGCCGAGACAGTGCTTCTCGACTTCAGTTCTCCGTCTTGCGGTCCGTGCCAACAGATGCGCCCTACGGTTGCTCGGCTTGTTACGTCGGGCTACCGAGTTCGCGAGATCAATATCGAAGCCGAGCCGCACGTCGCCGCTCGCTTTGGAGTGTCGAGAGTACCGACGTTTATCGTCGTCGTGGATGGCCGCGAAACAAGCCGCGTGGTCGGCCTGACCAGCTTTCAGCAACTACGTCAGATGCTTACTCAACAGCGTCCTGCTCCGGCACAACACCAACGCGGAACTCAACCGCAGTTTCCCAACACATTTGCCACACCGGTCGCCTCAGGGGTTCAGCCCACGTTTGCGACCAGTAACGATTTGTCGACGCCCCAAGCAGGGCGAATCGTGGCCATCCAAAATCCTGCTTTGATGGCGGTGGCACCTGCTCCGCCGCAAACCAATCAGTTTCCCGCAGTTCCAAGTAGACCAGCCGCGTCGCTTGCGGGTTCGCAGGCATCGCATAAACGTCTGATTGAAGCGACGGTCAAAATCTCGGTACAAGACGCTGCCGGAATTTCTGCCGGTACAGGAACGATTGTTGACGCTCGTAGCGGCGAAGCACTTGTGCTTACTTGTGGCCATTTGTTTCGCAGCTCGGCTGGTAAAGGTCCGATCACAATCACTTTGTTTCAGGCGGGTCCCGCGGGAGCAGAAATTCGCACCACGGCAGCGGGACGGTTGATCGATTTTGATTTAGATCGCGATCTGGCGCTGCTCAGCTTTCAGACCGAAGTTCCCCTCGAACCAATCTCGATCGCCGAGCGAGAAACGCCTTTCTCGCCAGGCGAAAACGTGACCACGGTCGGCTGTAACCTGGGTGCCAACCCGACGGCAATTGCTTCTCGCATCACGACGATCAACCGCTACCAAGGGCATCCGAATGTTGAAGTCGCTGGGGCACCGGTCGAAGGACGTAGTGGCGGTGGCTTGTTCAATGCCGCAGGCCAGTTGATTGGCGTCTGTTTTGCTGCCGACCCAGAGGCCAACGAAGGACTCTACGCTTCGCTGCCTCTGATTCTTAGTAAGCTCGACAGCCTTGGCCTCTCGATGGTGTACCAGTCGTCTGCTCCCGTAGGACAACTTGCCGAAAATACACAAGCGCCGCCTCGAACATCGCTAGCAGCAGACCCAAGTTTTGCGGTCCGTGGCCAAGAACCGACAACGGTCCCGCCGATGGTTCAGCCACTTGAAGCGGCAGCTCCCTCGCAATTTGCAACAACGCAACCTGCGGCGATTCCGCTCAGCTCTGCGGAGCAAGCGACCTTTGAAGAGATTCAGCGCCGTAGCGAGAACTCAGAAGTGATTTGCATCATTCGCCCTAAAAATGCCGATGGGAAGAGCGAAGTTATTTCGCTCAGCAACGCCTCTCCCCAGCTGGTTCGACGTCTGACCGAGCTGTCGGCCCGTAAGGATTCTATGCGAAGGTAGCTCGGGTTGATGATGCTCCCGCGATTCGTAGTGGGATTCAACGAAAGCCGGAAAATCCGAAAAACCCGTCAAACCGTCAAACCGTCCGGCCAAGCGTCTGTTAGACGGGGCGATTTCAGGTGTATTGCGGCTGCGGATCCCCCCTCGCAAGCCTTTGCTTCTGCTTTGTGACGTAGGCTTTTCTAGCGCAGAGTGCGGCGGTACAAGCAGGCTACTCTGACGCATGCACCAGAGCACAGCGTTTTGGCAAGCTGATTTCACTCCCACGAAAGCAAGGCAGGCTGACGAGTGACACTTTTCATTACTTTTATTGCAACGGCGAATATCGCCTTCGGATATGGGCTGGCAGTTTATCTAGGCCATGGCCAATTGCCCTGGGCGGTTGGCACCTTAACGCTTCCTCGTTTCCGATCGAAGACCGCTACGGCGGATGACCAAGTTGCGGCAGAGACTGTCGACGAACCGGTAAGTTTGGCTGAAGAGGAGCAAGCGCCAAGCCCTCAAGTCGTGGCAGAAAAACCTGTTGAAGTTGCCCCACCTGCCAAACCAGAAGTCGAGCAAGTAGCTGTCAAAGAGCCAGAACCGCTTGTCGAGCCTGCAACTCAGGTGACGGAAGTAGCCGATGCTTCTGCGGCTGAGCCTGAGGTTCCTGAAGAAAAAGTGGTTGCCGAGGTAAAAGCTCCAAGCGTAGATGCAGCGGCCGAGACCGCCGTTCAGGCAGAAGCTAAAGACGAGCCGAAGGCTGCGGCAGCAGATAGCGAGACACCTGCTGCTGAAGTAGTTGTAGAGCCAGCTATGCCCGCGAGTGAAAAGGAAGCTGAAGTCGAAGCCGTTGTCGTCGAAGCGAAGGAACCGGCTGCTCCCCTTGCCGAGACCGAGGATATCGCCCAAGCATCAACAAGCGAAGGCGAGGTAGACGAGAAGTTCCTCGAGGGAATCGCGGCTTTCCAGAATCAGTTGAAAAAACAGGGAGTGGAGCCCGAGGGCGACGCCCCATCGGAAACCGCGCAAGACGCACAAGCTGCCGCCGAGGGACAGGAATCGTCAGGAAAGGAACCCTTGCCAAAGGGCGAGGAAGTTTTGGCCGGCATCGAATCGTTTCGCGCCCAACTGGCAAGTATGCAGCAAGAACCCGAGGCAGTCGAAGAAGAACCTGCCACGCAACCGGCCAGCTAAGAAACCGCCTGAAACGAGAGTTAGGATTCTGGGTTCAACTCAAAAATTGCTTCGATCTCGACAGCAATCCCGCCTGGTAACGCCGAGGTACCTAACGCGCTGCGAGCAGCAACGCCGTTTTCTTCGCCAAACAAATCTCGCATCAGCTCGCTAAAACCGTTAATCACAGCTGGCTGGTCACCGAAATCGGGAGTCGAGAGTACGAGGCCCAGGGTTTTCACCAGCCGCGCAATCCGGTCGAGCGAACCAAGCTGCGAGCGAAGCGTGGCGACCATCGCCAAGCCGGTTTGGCGAGCGGCTTGATAGCCGCCGTCGAGATCGAGGTCGTCGCCTAAGCGGCCGGTTGTGAGGGTGCCATCGGGCAGCAAGGGGCCATGCCCCGAAAGATAGGCCAGATTGTCGACGATCAACAACGGACGATAAAGTCCCATGGCCTTGGGGGCGGGAGGCAATTCGAGGTTGAGTTCCTTGAAGCGTGCTTCGGCGCTCATGATGGTTTTTCCTGGTGAGATTTGGTTTGGGAGTAAACCTGGGTTGGATCGAAAACTCGGGTGCCGACAATCGTAAGTTGTCCTGCATCCCAGCGTCGAAAAAAGCAGGATTGGTAGCCTTCGTGGCAAGCGGCGCCGCCGGCTTGCTCGACTTTTAGCAGAATCGTGTCTTCGTCGCAGTCGAGGTAGATTTCTTTTATGCGCTGGACGTTGCCGCTCTCTTCGCCCTTTTTCCAGAGCCGCTTTCGGCTGCGGCTAAAATAAACGGCGTTGCCGGTGGCTAGCGTTTGCTCCCAAGCCTCGCGATTCATGTAGGCGAGCATGAGAACCTGTCCACTCACGGCATCCTGGGCGACGACGGGTAGCAAGTGCTCGTCAGATTCAAAATTAGGGATATTTTCCAAGGGTGCGCCCATCGGCAAAATTTGTTGGCAAGAGCAGTTTCTCAGCATAGTAAAGCAACTGCCTCTTGACTACCAAGGGGTGGTTTCTTGCGGAAAGTATCTTGTTGAGACTTGGAATTCAGGCAAGGCACCCATGACGAAACACCGGTAGTTTCCTTGCCTAATCGCATGGTCTCAGGATTTCGAGTTTCTTTCGTCATGGGGTATTTCGGAATTCGTCATTTACCTCAGGCAGTTCAAACGGAATGACATGAGCGACACGCAACTCCGGAGCAATTGGTAGCTTTTGACAGCTGCTTCAGAAGCCTTGATGACCTAGTCGATTAGGTTTGGTAGATACGCCTGGCGGTTGCTCGCCGTGTGGTCGAAAGAATGGGTCAATTGCCGCCGGCCTTGCGTGCTCCCTCCGCACGCAAACAGCCTGATGGCGAGGTCATGCCATGGGAGTCAATGCGTTGAAAAAGTCTCTGACGGTCGTTCTTCCGATGCACAATTGCGAGCGCCAATTGCGTTCGTCGGTCTTGGAAATTCTGGAATTTTGCCAGTCGACGAATGTGATGATCAATGTGGTGGTGGTCGATGACGGATCGACGGACGAAACTTATGAAACGGCTTGCGAAATGTCGCGAGTCTATCCTCAGGTGAAGGTCTTGCGCCGCCCTGATCGTCAGGGGTTCAATGCTCTTCTAGATATGATTGGACAGCGACTCTCCACCGACCAGGTCGTCGTTCACGATGGTGTGACTCCGATTAGCATCTGCCAGCTAAAAACTCTTCTGCAAGCATCCCCCGAGCAACAGTCAGGTTCGCAGGCCCCAACGATACGGGAAACCGCATCTGTGAAATCGGCGGGATCGCGGCGTTTTGCTTCAGTGCGAGCCCTTCACCAATCGATGGAGCAAGCACATCGTGGGGTGACAGGATTCCGGTGGGTCCAGCTAGAGAAAGCGTTGATCCCTCGTCGTCGCGTTGTTGCTAGCCAACCTCTGCCCGTTGTCTTCTCGGGACCTCAGACAGTTGTGTCTTCGGGAATTGCGCCGATGCTGTAGCGTGGCAGCTTTTCGCAAAGCGAAGTAGGTCGCACTTTTTTCTTGACGACCGACGATCGGGCTACGTTGGCAACTGCAATGGTGGCTTCAGAGTCGGTTGTCGAACGAACGATAGCAAGAGAAAATCCTTGTGCAGAGTTCGTTAAGACTTGCGCGATTTCCTGCAACCTGTTCAAGCTGTCAGGCGAAGATGCTGGCGCAGAAGGCTGGTTTTCCGTGCGTAATCCCCGCATTTTTTTGAGGATTCAGGCCGTTTGAGCAAGAAGGGACTTGCCAACGGGTTGGACCGAGTTTATCATTTCTTCAGGTATCTTTTCACTTGAGGGGAGCATCCAGAGTTTACACTTGCGGTCTTCGCTGGGGCAGAACTTTTCCTGGCTGGTAAGTTCGGCGACGACCAACTATCGCAACTTATGGGCACTGATTGCCGTTTGTTGCGTCTTATCCTTTTCGTTTTTCGTTTGCCTGTTGCTTTAGGAGCTGAAACGGAACCAGCTCCGCGGCGCTAATTTTTTTGCGAGTGCGCTGAAACAAATCTCTAGGTCGATCTCTTCTACTCATTTCGTCGGCAGAACGGTAACTGCCGCGACGACGGAGACCTTAGGCATGAGTACGGTCAATTATAACAATCCAAAGTTTACTAACCTCAAAAATGGTTCGGCTCTTTCCGAAACCAATGGGGCGGGGGCGGCATTTCTTCGTCGACACGCGACCGAACTGCCCGCGACCAACGGAGGGCTACCTACGAACAGGGAGCTGCCGGGCAACGAATTGCTGCCTAGCGATGGAGCGCAGCCCGAAACAAATGGTTCGCCCCTTCCATCCGAGCCGGCAGCTCCAGATGCGGCAATGCCAGACACACCGGCAAAGCTCCATCGGATCGGTGAAGTGAGGATGCAGCAGGGGGCTTCCCTGCGGTCGGTGTCTCGTAAGATGAACTTGACCGTCCAGGAAATTCGTGAGCAAGAAGCGGGAACTTCCGACTTGAGTATTTCTGAGCTACTCAAGTGGCAAGAAGTTCTTGAAGTGCCCCTGGCCGATTTGCTTATCGATTCTGAAGGGCCTCTTTCTGATCCCGTATGCGAACGTGCAAGCATGTTGAGGATTATGAAAACCGCAAAGGCGATCAAAGAAGGAGCGCACAATCGGTCGATCGTTCGATTGGCAAACATGCTGATCAGTCAACTGGTCGAGATCATGCCAGAGCTGTCTGATGTTGCCGCATGGCACACCGTGGGGCAGCGCCGGACACAAGAGGAAGTGGGAAGGATTGTCGAAAGATCGATCCCCGATAACTTTTTCAACGACTCCTAACTCAGAGAGTCGATGCGGTTCTCTTTGCGAGCTTTCGCTCTTAGAACTGGCGGTCGTAGCGCTCGGTCATGGTCTCGCGTGTTCGAGCCGAAAGATTTCGCAGCTCCTCGACAATCGCTCGCCCTTCTTGCAGGCCGCGGTGGGCCTCGTCGGCTTGAACCAGCTCTCGATCGCGGGCGACATACGATTTCTCGAAGTAACCGTAACGACCGTAGCGACGACGGCCCGGTTCGTACAGAGTCGCATCGCGTAGATCAGTGCGTCGTTCGGCCCGATTCACCACGCTGACGATTTCATGAAGAGAAGCAACCACGTCGCGTCCAAAGGCAACGACCTCTTCGTCAACTTGGTTGGTGCTGAGGTCTTCGATTTTTCGAGCATATCGCTCCACCCAGGTCTTTACTTGAAAAAGGCTCTGGGGACGACGATTGCTGAAAAATAAATCATTTAGGTAGTTGGTAACCGATTGGAAATACCGCTGCGAAGCCTCGGCAACAGCGTCGTTACTTGATCCAGTCGGCGAAGCAGGAGCCGACATAGGGCCCACGGGGCTTGATAGCACCGAAAGGACACGCCGTAAGCCGCTCTGCGAAAGTTCGCCTTGCAAGAGAATGGATTTGCCGGCGGTGCGAACTTTCCAGTCTTGGAAATCTTCGATTGCGACGCCATGCTTTGCCATCACGGCAAGCAGCAGCGGCTTGGCTAGCTTGCTGAGGTTCGTTGCATCCTTTCCCAAGTCGATCGAAAGCTGACCTTGGGGTGGATTCTGTAGTTCTACTTTGAGGCGAATCCCACGAACGCTCGCGATTGTTTCGGAGAGCAATTCGATATCGTTTATCAATATTTTGTTTTTTGCTAAGTCACTAGCAATTTCGGCAGCCGCTAAGATGCCTTCCAACTCGAAGGCCATAACAAGGTGGCTGCCCGATTTGCCGGCAACGGTAAGCGATTCGGCCAAGTAGGGAGATAGCTCCGAAGACTTTCTCCTTTGCGATTTGCGAACCCAGCTGGTTACCTGTTGCCGATTGGCGGGCGACATGGCCCCAATGACCTTCGGCCCCAAAGTGACCACATAGCTGTCGTTCGGGCGTTCGACTGCTTGGGAGCCGGCCAAACGATCGAGCCGACCGCCGCTGCGAGTCGCGATGTCGCTCATTGCTGGCATCTGGCGAACATGGGCAACTGATATCTCCCAGTAAGGCTGCATGAACTCGAAGTCCATTTCAGCAGCCATAAGAAAGCTCTCGACCGAGGTCGGGAGGTTCATCATGCCGTCGTTGTGAGCTTGCATGTCGCCCTGAGTCCAGTTTTGCGCTCGGGCTAGGGGACTCGCGTAGGCGGCCTTGGCGTTAATGATTACGATCGCATTCGCTGAGGACGGCACTCGAATGGCCAATTGATCGAGCTGGGCGAATGCCGCTCCGCTGCATACGGTTAGTGGAGTGCAAAGAGCAAAAAGCAATTGCAAGAGTGCGAGCCTCGGCATGACCATGTCCTTGAAAGCTGGATTGCATCGAAAGAAGTCGGGGGGGGGGGGCGAGGCCGTCCTCTTATTAAAACTCAACGCCGTATTTCTTTGTCATCTGTCGACGGATGGATGCGCTGTGCTGGTCGATTAGCTTAAAGCCCTCGACTCGCATATTTTTCGACTGTGCCATCGCGTTGGCTTTGATCGACGATCGCCTAGCAGCACTATCTTTTGCGGAGGAAAGCGAATCTCCACGGCTTCCATAGCCGTAGCCATTTCCATAACCATTGTTGTAATTGCCATAGCTGCCGCGGCCTTCGCCCATCCCGGCGGTTTGCGAGCCCGATCGAATCCCCCCCTGCCGTTTCGAGAGGGCCATCGTACGAAGAGTATCTGATAGCTGGCTACCGTAGTCGAGCAGCTCGTCGTCAACATTCAGAATGGGCATGCGGTCGATTTTTCGGGCATACCGTTCCATTACTGCGGAACTTGCCTTATTGCCCCTCAGGTCGCGGCGAAGGTCTTTGATCAGCACGTTGGTCGCTGCGTAGTAGGTGACCGAGGCCTCGCGGATCAAGCTTTTGTCGGGTTGCCCGTCGCCTTCGGTATCGGCATTTTTCAGTGTGCTGAATTTGGTCGAAGGAATTTCGATAACACTAAAAATTCGCCGCTGGCCATCCTTCGAGAGGGGGCCTCGCATCGTGATGGCTTTCTCTTCGAGTTCAAGTTTCCAGTCGGTCAGGTCTTCGACGTGCGCCCCCAAATTATCGAGAGCCTCGAGGACGAGCTCTTTGGCAATTGATTTGATCGGAGCAACCGGCTCGGCAAAATCGATGCGAAGCTGGCCTTGGACGTCTTTGCCGACAGCCACTCGTAGCACTGCGCCTTGAAGGCTGACCATCACCTTCGCAATTTCTGCGACCTCAATGCCCGACTTTTTAACGACAGGCGAGTCTTGCAAGGTTTTCTCGATTTCGTGCGGGCGGACAACGTCTTTGAGATCGATGGCAAGCAGGATAGGGATTTTCTTGCTGGCAAGTTTTGTTGCTGATTTCAAGTAGTCCGAAATTTTGACGATGCTATTTTGTTGGGTAAAATCAACCCAGCGCGAAACAAATTGGCGCTCAGCTGGGAACATCACTCCTAACTCGCGATCGCTGAACGACACAAAGTAAGCATCGCTCGGCGTCCAAGCAGCTTGCACGCCATTGATTTCATCAACATATCCTCCTTCGCTTCTCGCTATCGATCGCATCGACATGGGCTCAAGAAGTTCCATGGCAGCCAGCTCCCAGAGACGCGAAAAATCGTCGTTTGAACGAAGCGATGCCGCGACGATTAGCTTGCTCGCCTCGGGAGGCAAGAAAATGGGCCGTTCGACGTAGCTAAGTTCTAATTGTTTGCCCCAACCATTTTCTTTTGCGACGGGAGCGGCCAACGTCGCTTCGACGTCGATTAGAACCAAAGTATTAGCTCCAGCAGGAACTCGGGTGAGCAAACTTTCGAACGGCTCTGAAAAAACTGCTCGCGGCTGTGCGCCGACAAGCCCCAGTGTTAAAAGAACGAGTGAAAGAAGCTTCATCTTTAGTACCCCTGCATTTCTAGAATGATCAAGTCGAATAGCAAGCTCGTTGCGGCACGATTTATGCTCGAATTCCGCCAAGAAAGCCTTCAACCAGTGTACCACGCCACCCATGGCCTGGAAACCAATACGAGAAACACCGTCTGGTTTTGCGACTTCTTGGCCGTATCTAGTTTGAATCAGATCGAGGACGTCTCGCTTAACAACCCCACACCGGCGATACTCAAAAACCCTCACCCGCTTAGTGCCTTGCGAAGTTTATCAGAAATAGACCAACGAGCTTTCACGCCCATACTCCAGATACGTTGGTCTACTTGATTGCGAAAAAAAGCCAATCGGTACGTTGCTCGTTGATCAGCCGGTTATCGTAAGTAACCGGCTCCACTTGTACCTGCGAAAAGACTTCGCGAAGGGCATCGGCGAATGGCGAACTCTCGGCATACGACCAGACCGCTAGAACTCCGCCAGGGGCCAGATGTTGCTTCGCCGCTTGCAAGCCTTCTGTGGAGTAAAACGAAAGATCTCCTTCGACATCCTCAGCCAGTCGTTCGTCCGGTGAGTGATCGACATCAATCAGAATGAGATCCAACTTCTTTTCTGGAGGAGCAGCTAACCGACGGTACACGTCGCCTTGGGTGACCATCAGCCGAGAGTCGCCGTTAAGTTGGTCTGCGAGCGGAACCAACCCTTGTTTCAACCAACCGATTACTTGGGGCAGCAGTTCGACCACTTCGACGCTGACGACACGGCTCGACAACAAGGCTTCCCAGGCCGTATAGCCTAACCCAAGCCCACCAACCAAAACTCGCAAGCTGTCGCCAGCGTGGAGCTGGAGAGCTGTCAGAGCCAAGGCTCGCTCGGAATCGGTGTACAGGCTGCTCATCAGAAATTCGTGGTTCAGCGTCACTTCAGTCACGAGGGTGCCTGGCTGGGAGAGGAGCTCCCTTCGCCGCAGGCAGAGGGTGCCCAAGGGGCTCGATTCGTATGCCAGAATTTCGAGGTTCGACTTTGCCATGATGTGCCAGCCTACCGGGACAGAGGCTGGAAACCTAGTGCTTTGTGCTTCTTAGAGCAAATCCCAGGCGAGCGGCAGATGAAAACTTACCCGAATCCATAGGGGCTCGATTTAGGGATTGAAGGAGGAAGAAGGTCTCCAGACCCCTGAATCCTAGCCCCCAGCTCCCCCTAGCCTCTGGAGAGGTTGGTCTATTCACATCTGCCGCGTCTTAGGAGGGTGCCGGGGTCTTGAATTGCGGCAGAACGCTACGACTCTTATACTGGTAGACTTTCCCTCGCCTACTTCCCCCCAGCAAAGATGCCCGACTCTAGCCAAATCATATCAGCTGCTGATGCCAAGTTTCCATTGTTTGCAGGCATCGACGTAGGCGGCACCAACATCAAGGTAGGTCTTGTCGACGACCTTGGTCGCACGGTTGCCTACCGTTCCTTGCCTACGGAAGCCGATCGTGGACCCGAGGACGCCTCGGAACGCATGGCCGACGGCCTGGCACAAATTATCCAACAGGCAGGCGTCGAGAAAAACGACGTCGTACAGGTTGGGCTTGCGACCCCTGGGCCGTTGGATCTCGAAACCGGGATGCTGCTCACGCCAGGCAACTTGCCAGACTGGTGGAATTTTCCGATTCGCGATTGTGTTAGCAAACACTGCCAATTACCGGTGCGCTACGCCAACGACGCCAATGCAGCCGCTTTCGGCGAGCATTGGAGTGGTGCCGCCTCGGGTCTTCACAGCATGGTACTGTTAACGCTTGGCACGGGTATCGGCGGCGGAATTGTCGTAGGCGACACGCTGATCGAGGGCGCCTATGGCTGTGGCAGCGAATGTGGCCATATCTTAATCGACCTGAATCCCAACGCCCGGCGCGACTCGCTAGACAAGGCTGGTTCGTTAGAAGCTTACTGCGGCGCTTATAGTGTTGTGAATCGTGCAAGCGAAGCAATCGAGGCCGGTCGCAAAAGCAGCTTGACCCCGATGTGTGCAGGCCGTGGAATAACGCCTCTCGACGTCTCGAATGCGGCAGAAGCCGGCGACGAACTTGCACGCGAAGTGGTGATGGACACGGCTCGCTATCTCGCCTTGGGTATTGTCACACTGATACACACGATTGATCCCTCGAGCGTTGTGCTTGGCGGTGCAATGAACTTTGGTGGGGCAGGGCACCCGCTAGGAGAAGAGTTTTTGCGTTGTATTCGCGACGAAGTTCGTCCTCGCCTGTTACTTTCGTTGCAAAAGGTTTTGAAAATCGAATTCGCCCAACTAGGCAGCGACGCAGGCTACATTGGTGCCGCTGGGCTTGCACGGTTGCAGTTCATGCAGGCCGACAACAAGTGACCGATGGTCATTCTATCAACTTTTATCTGAGATCCTTCCTGCCCTCTGATTTTTGGAGGCAAATTTTCAACACGCAAGCTGTCACTTCATGACCCAACCTAAATACATTCGTAACTTCTCCATCATCGCCCATATCGACCACGGCAAAAGCACCTTGGCCGACCGCCTGATGGAACGCACGGGCACCGTGAGCGAAAGGGAGATGAAGCAGCAGCTGCTCGACGACATGGACATCGAACGGCAACGCGGCATCACAATCAAAGCGCGTGCCGTGACCATGAGCTACAAGTACCAAGGTCAGACCTACGAGCTGAACTTGATCGACACCCCAGGCCATGTCGACTTTCAATACGAAGTTTCCCGATCGCTTGCCTGCTGCGAGGGAGCTGTGCTGCTGGTCGATGCCTTCCAGGGGGTCGAGGCCCAAACCGTTGCCAATGCCTATTCGGCAATGGAGCACGAGTTGACCGTGGTTCCGGTGATGAACAAAGTCGACTTAGTACACGCCCGGCCCGACGAAGTTCGCGAAGAAATGAAAGCGACTTTAGCCATCGACCCCGACGAAGTGCTTGGGTGCAGTGCCAAAACCGGCGTTGGTTGCGAAGAAGTTTTGGCAGCGATCATCGACCGAGTCCCTGCGCCCGCAGGAGACCCCGAGGCAACCCTGCAAGCCATGGTTTTCGATGCCCACTACGACGAATTCCGCGGGGCCGTTACTTATATTCGAGTGATGAATGGCACGGTACGCAAAGGGCAGAAAATAAAATTCCTACAGCAGAACACCACGCATGAGGTCGTTGAGCTAGGACATGTCGCTCCTCAACGAAAGGCAGCCAAGACACTCAGTGCGGGACAAGTTGGCTATCTGATTTGCAACATCAAATCGTTAGGCCACGTACACGTCGGCGATACGGTGACTGCTGCTACTGGCGAGCCCGCCGAAGTGTTGTCGGGCTACGAAGAGCCAAAACGAATGGTTTTTTGCGGCCTCTACCCGTCCGATGGGCAGGATTTCAAGCAGCTTCGCGACGCGCTAGACAAGCTGGCGATCAACGATCCCAGCTTCGAGTTTTCGCCAGAAACAAGCGACGCACTCGGCTTCGGGTTCCGCTGCGGTTTCCTAGGGATGCTCCACATGGAAATCGTCCAGCAGCGGTTAGAGCAAGAAGCCGATGTCGATTTGATTCAAACGGCTCCTAACGTAACTTATCAAGTGACGACCAAGTTGGGCGAAGAGATGGAGATCCACACCCCTCAAGACGTCCCCGATATCGGCGACGTCGAAGAGTTTCGCCAGCCTATCGTTCGCGTCAGTTTTGTTTTGCCAACGGAATACATTGGCGGGGTGATGAAAATCAGCAACGATCGCCGGGGCATCTACGTGCGAACCGAATACCTTTCGCCCACCCGAGCGATGCTCGTCTACGACATCGCCCTCGCCGACGTTATTTACGACATGCACGACAACCTAAAAACCGTAACCCGTGGCTACGGCACGATGGATTACGAGCTTTTGGGCTACGAGCCGGGCGAGTTGCTCCGAATGGATATTCTTGTCAAAAACGAACGAGTCGACGCGCTGTCAATTGTCTGCGACAAACGCGATGCCGAAGTACGCGGTCGCGCTGTCATCAAGAAACTCAAAAAAGAAATTCCTCGCCACATGTTTGAAGTGGCCCTACAGGCGGCCATCGGCACACGAGTGATTGCTCGCGAAACAATCTCTGCCATGCGGAAGAACGTAACCGCCAAGTGCTACGGTGGCGACATTAGCCGCAAACGCAAGCTTTGGGAAAAACAAAAGGCTGGCAAAAAACGCATGAAATCAATTGGCAGCGTCGACATTCCTCAAAAGGCGTTTTTGGCAGTTCTCGAAACGGGCGAAGAGAAAAAGTAGCCTTTTCTCTTCCCACCAGGCCGGCGATTAAAAGCTTCCGCTGCCCAAAGGCACATTGCCCGCAGGCATCATCGCTGGTCCCGAGAAAGTTGTCACCGCAGGCATGCCGTACGTGACCGCGTTGCCCTGGCTACCCGATTCACAGGAGTTGCAACTTGGCGCACATGTGGGGCCACACGTCGGAGCACACTGCGAATAAACGGGTGTCGCAACCGTTTGCGATTTCTTCCCGAACATTCCGCGGCAGGAACCGCAGCCGTTTGCGGTGATCATCAACGTGGCGACAGCTAACAGTAAGTATGTTTTTTTCATAGCACTTTGTCCCGCTGGGGGGGACGCTCCATTTTTTGGGCTTGCCGCCGGATGGGCTATTGCCAACAGCGAGTGAGCCCGTTGCTCTGGGCGAACCAAGATTTGTTCACTCAACCATTGCTCGCTCGTGGCGTTTTGCAAACGCCACGTTGAATTTTTGCCACATTTTCATCTTTCTCCCAAGAGCTCCAACCTGCTAATCAGAGCAACCGGTAGCAATCGATTTGTGCTGTTAAACCCGAGTAATCGTTCCACCCAGCAACTGGAGATAGACGCCCCGATTGCCTACAATGCTAGCTATGGCAACTGACGAAACCCTCAAATCAGGCAAACTTTGGCGGGCGATCATTTGGTCGCTAAGGATTACCGTCGCTCTGCAATGCCTTGGCAACTGGCAGTGGCTGATTCAAATTGGCGAGTCTCCGCTGTTGAGTTGGTTGATCGACCCTCGCGACATCGGAGGACTTGCGTGGAGCGAAGCAACCGGCTTGGCTGTTCAGCAAACCGTCGGATGGCTTGTGATTGCGGCAGGGGGAGTCGTGCTTTTGCGTCCCTACGCGGCGGTTCTGGTCCCACTCAGCCTTTTTCAATTGCTGATCGCCGTGGCAACGTGGCGCACTAATTCGGGCTTTACATTACACGCCGAGTGGCTCTCACCGAGTTGGGCGGCCCTGTTTCCCTTTGCTACGCAGTCGGCAAGAATCGTTGCCCCGATGGCCTTGCTGCTGCTTGTGCCTTGGCGTGTTGAACGTCCAAAAAAACCGAGAATAACGTTGCGTGTACGCCTTGCCATGAGTCTGTTGCTCGCAGGGGCGGGAATCACTTTTTTCGCACATGGAATCGAATCTTTACAACGCAACCCGGTGTTTCTCGATTTGCTTATCAGCACCGGCAACCGACTTTTTGGAGTGAGTCTCTCGCAAGCGAGCGCCGAAGCACTTCTCTTTGTTGTGGGGATTATTGATCTGATCGTGGCAGTTGCGTGCCTGAGCAACCGCATGCGCGGTGTGCTCTGGTGGATGGCCTTCTGGGGGGCTATTACAACCCTAAGCAGAATCACAGCAATCGACTGGCAAGTATCCTGGTTTGCCGCCGCCACACGCGCCCCACACATTGGAGTGCCGCTAGCCGCGGTGTTGCACTGGCATTGGCTGCGACAAAGGGACGATGAAACATCAACGAAAGCCGCAAAAACCATGCCTGAAGAGTAAGACAGGCCGATCCATTTTACAGATCGTAGTACATGCAGAACTCGTAAGGATGGGGCCGTAGGGCGATTGCGTCGACTTCGTTTTCTTTCTTATACGAGATCCAAGTGTTGATCACGTCTTGCGTAAAAACATCGCCGCGGAGTAAGAACTCGTGGTCGCGGGCTAGTGCATCGAGCGCTCGGCCAAGCGAGGCTGGCGTGGTTGGCACTTTCGCGAGTTCCTCGGGCTCCATGTCGTAGATGTCTTTGTCGAGCGGGTCGCCGGGGTGGATTTTGTTTTGAATTCCATCCAAGGCAGCCATCATCAGAGCCGAGAACGCAAGGTACGGGTTTGCACTCGGGTCGGGGCATCGAAATTCTACCCGCTTGGCTTTGGGGCTAGGGCTGTACATGGGAATGCGACAGGCGGCCGAGCGGTTTCGCTGGGAATAGGCCAGGTTCACCGGCGCTTCGTAACCCGGCACCAACCGCTTGTAGCTATTGGTGGTAGGATTTGTGAATGCCAATAGAGCCGGGGCGTGAGCCAAAATACCGCCAATCGCGTGGATCGCCATATCGCTGATCCCAGCGTACCCACCGCCCGCGAACAACGGCTGATCGCCCTTCCAGAGCGAAATATGAACGTGCATGCCCGAGCCGTTGTCGCCAAAAATTGGTTTCGGCATGAAAGTGGCCGTCTTGCCATGTTTGTGCGCAACATTTTTGACAATGTATTTGAACAGGCACATGTCGTCGGAGATCGAAACTAGATCGGAAAATCGCAGGTCGATTTCTGATTGCCCTGCCGTTGCCACTTCGTGATGCTGGGCTTCGACGTCCAAACCGCAGTCGATCATCGTCTGCATCATCTCGTTGCGAATGTCCATCAACTGGTCGGCAGGCGGCACAGGGAAGTAGCCTTCTTTATGCCGCAGTTTATGGCCAAGGTTTGGACCCTCGCCTAGCGAACGCGTGTCGGTGCCACGATTCCATTCTCCTTCGGCACTATCGATAAAAAAGAAGCTGCTGTTCGGAGTTTGATCAAACCGAATATCGTCGAAGATAAAAAACTCGGCTTCGGGACCGATGAAACAGGTGTCGGCTATCCCGGTGCTCCTCAGATAGTTTGCCGCCTTGCGAGCAACATTCCGCGGATCGCGAGTGTAATCTTCGCGAGTGATCGGATCTTGAATGTTGCAAATCATGCAGAGCGTGGGCAGCTCGGTAAAGGGATCGAGAAAGGCGGTCTCTGCCTGAGGGACGAGCAGCATGTCGCTCTCGTTGATCGCCTGCCAGCCGCGGATGCTTGAACCATCGAAGCCGAGGCCATCTTCAAAGACCTCTTCGTCGAGCTTGTCGACCGGAATGGTGAAATGCTGCCAGAGCCCCGGGAAATCCATAAACCGCAGATCGATGGCCTTCACCCCTCGTTCGCGACACATGGCCAATACATCTTGTACGGTCATCAGTTTTTCCTCTGTGTTGTTAAATGCCATAAGGCTCGCGCTGGACTTGCTCCGTAATCCCAACGATACAAAAAAAGACCCCTCTCCGCCAGCAGAGGCGAAGAGGAGCCCTTCGTATTTGTGAAATCACAACTTATCTGTGGCTCCGCACTCTTGGTCTTACAAATTCAGCGTTTTGACGATTTCGCCAACGACTTTGTAAGGATCGGCGTTGGACGCGGGGCGACGATCTTCCAGGTAGCCCTTCCAACCATCTTGGACGGTGCCAACAGGAATACGAATCGAAGCGCCACGATCGCTAACGGCATAGCTAAATTGGTCGATCGACTGCGTTTCGTGCAAGCCGGTCAGACGTTGATCGTTGTCTGAGCCGTAGGCCGCGATGTGATCTTCGTGGCGAGCCTTGAACTTCTCGCAAATTCCCTTGATGAAATCCTCGCCGCCTTCTTCGCGAATCTTGGTCGTCGAGAAGTTGGTGTGCATGCCGCTGCCATTCCAGTCGCCCTTGATGGGCTTCGGGTGGAGCTCAATGGTCAGGCCATACTGCTCGGCATTGCGATGCAACAGGAAGCGAGAGATCCAAAGGTCGTCGCAAGTGCTCTTTGCACCCTTGCCAAACAATTGGTATTCCCACTGGCCCTTCATGACTTCGGCGTTGATGCCTGTGATCGAAAGCCCCGCAGCAAGGCACGTGTCGAGGTGATCTTCGACCACCTCACGGCCAACGCAATTGTCGATCCCGACCGAACAATAATACGGACCCTGGGGTCCAGGATAACCGTTCTCAGGGAAGCCCAACGGCTTGCCGTTCTCCATGATGGTGTACTCTTGCTCGAAACCGAGCCAAAGGTCGTTGTCGTCTTCGAAGTTGCCGCGACCATTCGAGGCGTGGATCGACCCATCGGCGTTCAGCACTTCGCACATGACGATCGAAGCATTGATTCGTTTTGGATCCAAAACCATCTTCACTGGCTTCAACAGGCAGTCCGAAGAGTTGCCTTCGGCTTGCTCGGTGCTACTACCATCAAAGTTCCAGTTAGGACAATCTTCGAGGCTGGCTGGTTGGCCATCAACTATTTTTGTCTTACTGCGCAAACTGGATTCAGGCGTGTAACCGTCTAACCAAATGTACTCAAGCTTGTAACTCATCTTTTGGCTCGCTCCTTAAGTCTTGTGTGGTTCGAATTTCTTGACTGAAAATCCCTAGGAAAGTGCATCCATTGCAGGAAATAACGTGGTCGGTCCTTCGCGCGGCAGCCACTCGCGGCTATCGCAGTCGACTACGTTTTGGGTGATTATCTCAATGCCGAAAGCCAAAACCTGGCTGCCGGCAGATCGACCTACGCCCTCGGGCGTGGCGCAAGCCCTCATCGTAGAAAGTTAGCGTCCGCCTCGCTAGGTACTCCGCAAATGCAATCTTGGTGCCAATTGCTGGCTTGGGACGAAAAATCGTTGTAAGTAGTTTGTACGATACTGTTTACCGTCTTTTACCAAGCCCGACAGAAAATTCACCCTGCCTACCAACCACGCACTTGTTGCTAATCAGTTGAGCACTACGGACTGTGGCATTGGTGGTGTATGGTATGGGTATGGCACTACCCCGCGTCATGGGGTCCCACGCCGAGCCACGCGACCGCACGCTGCTTGCCCCTGTCGAGACCCACCGTAATGAGCGACTCATCGGCCACGCCTCATCGCAAGCTGAAATTCCTTCCGACGGCGGCCACCTTCAAACTCATGGAGCCACTAGGGGTCGGTACCGTGGGAGCGGTCTACCGGGCCGAAAGCCCCGACATCGACGCCCCCATCGCGGTCAAGCTCCTCCACCCCATTATCGCCGATGACCCAACGATCGTCGACCGGTTTCAACGTGAAATCATGATCATGGAGCGGCTCAGCCATCCCAATATTGTCCGCAACTACGGCGGCGGCATAATGGATGGCCAATATTTTTACGCCATGCAGCTGCTCAAGCATGGCACACTCCGCGACCGACTCAAAAAATCTGGCCCCCTTTCTTGGCAACAAGCCGCTTCGTTTACTGCCCAAATCGCTGCCGCACTCCAACACGCACATAACCACGGTATCATCCACCGCGATCTGAAATCTAGCAATCTTTTCTTTGGCGACGAAGGACAAATTATCCTCGGCGATTTCGGCATTGCCCGCGACACACACGAAGCCGACGTCACAGGCGACGGAATCACAGTCGGTACCTATGCATATATGTCGCCGGAGCAGATCTGTGCAGACAAGCAAATCTCGGGCAAAGCCGACCTCTATTCACTCGGCTGCGTGATCGTCGAGATGTTGACCGGAAAACCGCCTTTTGTTGGGCTCAACTTTGCGCAAATCTGGGATCAGCACCTTCACGCCCAACCCAAAAGCATGCGCGAGCTAGGCATCGACTGCCCCGAGTGGTTCGACGATTTAATTATGCAACTTCTAGAAAAAGATCCCGAGCTTCGACCGTTTAATGCCCGTTCAGTCCAAGGATTGATTCGCGAGCGATTCGAGGAGCTTAGCGAAGAGGATTTAGCCCAACTCAACCAAAGCATGCCACCAGTCGAGGACGTCAAGTCGCATAACACTTTAAGTACCAATTGGCTGCTCCTTGGTATTCTCCTCATCGTAACAATCATCTTCTTCAGTTTGCTGACCTAAGAAACAGGAAGGACCCCCTGAAACATGCCTCGACGCATTGCAAAAGCACTCTCCATTGATAACGACCTGGGCCAACTGCCGGTTACCCATCGCCAAGTCATTCCCGAGTCGTACCTCGACATGATGGGGCACATGAATGTTTCGTGGTACACCCAGTTGTTCAGCGCTTCCACGATGGGCACGCTCAAGCTCATGGGCATGGACAAGGAGTACTTCGTAGAAAGCCAGGCGGGCTCCTTTGCCTTGGAATCGCATATTCAGTATCTGGCCGAAGTCTTGGTAGGAAAGAACATAAGCGTTCGCACACGATTGGTAGGCTCCTCCCAACGAATGTTCCATTTCATGCATTTCCTTATCAACGACGACGACCAAGTCCTTTCGTCGACTTGCGAGTTTGTTGGTGCTCACATGGATCTAGAGAAGCGACGCATTGCTCCGATGCCAATGCACATCCGTGAAATTACTCAGAAGATCTGCGAACAACATGCTCAACTCACTTGGAAAGCGCCCCTTTGTGGCATTATGCGACCCATGTAAGGGCCGAAGCTTGGAGACGCTCCCCTGAAAGGAAGGCTTGTGCTTTTGTCTCCTAACTTTTATTGCCTTCTCGCTCTCGCGAAGGTAGGATCGACCCTGCAAGAAAGCTTCAGCCTATTCTTGCCAATAACGATTCAATAAATTCAAACAGGGGATGATGTGGACGGTTTGATGATGGATTTTCCGTTGACTCTCGACGTCATTCTTCGACGCGCAGTCGCCACGCATGGTCAACGCGAAGTGGTAACCAAACGCGACGACGGCACCTGGCATCGCTACACCTACGCCGACATGGAACGTCGCGCCCGGCAACTCGCGGTGGCGCTTCAAAAGCTTGGCATCGAGCCAGGCGATCGAGTTGCCACCATTTGCTGGAACCATTACGCCCATCTCGAAGCCTATTTTGCCATTCCCTGTAGCGGTGCCGTTCTCCACACTATCAACCCTCGCCTTCATGAAGACGACCTCGTCTACGTTATGAACGAAGCCGAAGATCGTATCGTGATTGTCGACCAAACCATGTACGCGGTGCTCGAAAAAGTGCTCGACCGAGTTTCGCTCGAACACATTATCGTCTTTAGCGCCGAGGGCAACGTGCCCGAAGGAACACTCGACTACGACACACTCGTCGAAGGCACCGACGCCCAAGACTACGAGTTTCCTGAGATGGAAGAGCGCCAAGCCGCGGCCATGTGCTATACCTCGGGTACCACCGGCAGGCCGAAAGGAGTGCTCTACTCGCATCGTTCGATTGTTTTACACACTTTCGGTTCCTCGCTGTCTAGCGCTATGAGCGTTCAAGAGTCGGATTCGATCTTGCCTGTCGTGCCGATGTTTCACGTCAATGCATGGGGGCTCCCTTATACGTGTGCGATGCTGGGCGCAAAGCTGGTGTTTCCCGGTCGTCACCTCGATTCAGAAAGCCTGCTCGATGCCTTTGAACGCGAGAAAGTGACGGTCTCGGCCGGCGTGCCAACTATTTGGATTCCTCTCCTCGACAAGCTTAACGAGTGCCCCGACCAATACGATTTGTCGGCCCTCCACACTCTGATTGTCGGCGGCTCGGCTGCGCCCAAACGCCTCATGACCGAACTGGAAGACCGTCACAACATTCGTTTGCTCCATGCTTGGGGAATGACCGAAACCACACCCCTCGGCACCGTCGCGACGCTCCGCCCGTGCCATGCCAAGCTCTCTGAAGATCAACAACATGCCGTTCGCCTTCGGCAAGGCCACGCAGTTCCTTTTGTCGAGATTCGCGCTCGCGGCGACGAGGGCATCGTCCCTTGGAATGGCAAGACCATGGGCGAGCTAGAGGTTCGCGGACCCTGGATCGCCGGCAGCTACTACAAACGGCCCGATGCGGCAGAACAATTTACCGACGATGGTTGGTTTCGCACCGGCGACATTGTCACGATCGATGCCTCGGGCAGCATGAAAATTGAAGACCGATCGAAAGACCTCATCAAGTCGGGCGGCGAATGGATTAGTTCCATTGACCTTGAAAATACGCTGATGTCGCACCCGGCTGTTGCCGAAGCAGCCGTCATCGCGATTCCTCACGTCAAGTGGACCGAACGCCCCCTGGCTGTGGTTGTCACGCGCGAAGGAAATCACGTTTCTGAAGCGGAGTTGAAAGAGTATCTCTTGCCGCTGGTCGCCAAATGGTGGATCCCCGACGCATTCGAGTTTGTCGAAGCGATTCCGAAAACGGCAACTGGCAAGTTTAAGAAACTGGCTCTTCGAGAACAGTTTGCTGGCAAGAGCTAATACGACAGCGAGTAAGTCGTTGGAACCACAACACGTCCGTACGGCGCGCACTCTTGTGCGTACTATCGGCTCTCATCATCCCAATGACGTTCCATTTGCATAAACAGGAACGAAGCCGACCAGGCGATAAGGATCAGCCCCGTCAGAGTTTCGATGCCAGTCATCATTCGCAACCAACCGGTCGGAACGATATCTCCAAACCCTAACGACGTATACGAGACAAACGAAAAGTACCAGTAGTCCCTGGTTTGTTCACGAATTTCGCCTGTGAGTTCTCCGTAGTGGCCGAATTTCTCGAGCATTTCATAGCCCACAGAAAAAATGAAGATCTCGATCACATGGGCCAACAACAGTCCAAGAATGCTCACGGCGACCCAGCGCCGCACATTGACGCTTCTCCGCAATAAAAACGAGGAAAGCCAAACGAGTGCGTTGTAATGGACTCCGACCGATAGCAGCACTAAAAAACAAATCGTCGGCAACACAACAAGCATCGGCCTAGCTCCAAGGTAAGTTTCACGCAATTAATAAACAGCCGGCGATCTAACAGATCGCCAGAGCCATCGATTCTATGCCAATCACGAAACGCTCCCAGTAGATCATTATCACTTGACGCTCTCAAGTACCGGGATTTGCAAACCGGCCTCGGCAAGCCATACTTATCTCCCAAAGCACGTTACTCATCAGATTGTTGACACTCTCTTGGGCGGCACTAGCAACGGAGAAAACATGGACACCAAAACGCGAAGCGTACAGCCGTTTTATTGGTTGCTAGGGTGCGCGGCGCTGGTCATCGTGATCGCGGGTATGCGATCGGCCCAGTCTTTGGTCGTGCCGCTACTGATTTCTGCTTTCATTGCGGTCATCTGCACGCCGGCCTTGCAATGGCTGCAACGTAAAGGCGTCGCGGGTTGGCTTGCGATTCTCCTTGTCTTCCTCGCGGTTTCGGCAGTCGTGCTTATCGTCGCGGCGATTATGACGGGTTCGATCACCAGTTTTATCAGCAACTCCGACAAGTACACCGAGGGACTCGATGCTGAAAAAGAAAAAGCGATCGAGTGGCTCGAAAGTAAAGGAGTCGACGTTGGCGAACAGCTAAAAAAAATGTTGGATTCGGACACTCTTGTACAATATGTTACTTCGGTCTTATTACAGCTTGCAAATGCATTCAACAATGCGTTTCTCGTGCTGCTCACGGTGCTGTTTATCCTGATGGAAGCCGCAGGATTTCCCAACAAACTCTTGGCTCTCTCTCAAGGTAATCCAAGAATCTTAGATCAGGCCACGAAAATCCGCGAAGCCATTGGCCACTACGTCGCTCTCAAAACCGCGGTGAGCCTGCTAACAGGAGTGCTGGTCGGAATACTCGTCTCGGCGTTGGGCATCGACTTCCCGTTACTTTGGGGAATGCTTGCCTTCTTTTTCAATTACATCCCGAACATCGGTTCGATTCTGGCTGCTGTTCCTGCCGTGATCTTGGCGATTTTTCAGCACGGGCTCTCGACCGCACTCATCGCAGGCGCTGGCTATGCAGCGATCAACATTGTGATCGGAAACGTCGTTGAGCCTCGGATGATGGGTAAAGGCCTCGGGCTGTCGACACTGGTGGTCTTTATCTCGTTAGTCTTTTGGGGATGGCTGCTCGGCCCCGTCGGCATGTTGCTTTCGGTACCGCTAACGATGATCGTGAAAATCGTGATGGAAGGTTTTGACGAAACCCGCTGGCTCTCGGTCTTGTTAAGTTCCAACCCCGAGCCGAAAAGTAGTAAAGCTTGAGAAGTGCTCGAAAGCCGCGGCTTCTCCAATTCACCTTCGCTTCACACACCCTGCCGCAAGCTTGTCGAAGAGATCTCTTCGCAAAATTCGTTTTCCGAAACTTCTTCGCAAACCGATTGGAGTAACGGAGGAAGATTCAAATCGGCCAGAACCCGAAAATCCCCTTTGCCATGTCGACCGAAAACTAGGAACCGGCATTGATGGCCTACAATAGACTCAACAACCGCGTCTCGAACGGCTTCTTGATCGTTGTAATAACGAGGGTCGGCAATGCGCACGATCGTATCGGCACCAACCACGAAAGTGCTACCCGGAAAGAGAGCCGACTTGGCTCCGAACGTCGGCGCATCGGTCAGAAACAACTGAGCCGCAGGGTCCCACGATTGAAAGCTTTCAATTCGCTGCTGAAGTCGAATGTAGTCGAGCGGTGGTTTATCGACATTGGTAATCGAGAGCTCAAATGCCACGGGCTGGCCCAACTTAGCGGCGGCGACCTCGGCCATGCGACGATGCCCTAGGTGGGGCGGGTTGAATGCGCCAGGGAAAATAACTTGCGGCGGCAGAGACTCGGGCGACTGCTCGGGCAGGGCGAGGTACTTTTGCTTGCCTAACAACACTTCAGACCAACCCGGAGCTGCTTCTTGTGAAAGCGACTTCAGTGGTTCAATTTTGAATAGCTGATCGTTGAGCGACTCACAAGCATCCAACGTATCGACTTGGCAAGCTTCGCCTACGACGAGCAAAACTAGTTTGGCTGCGACCCACTGCTCTTTTTTACGGTCGCGGCTGCCCTTGGAAAGGTGCAACGTACAGGACGCGGTATGTGTAGCCGTTTGCACCGCGACATGCACCCGGTGGGCACCTCGTTTGGGCCGGTTCGTGGCAAGGCTAGCCGTGGCGCCGATACCAACGAGAAGTTGCGGATCGGTATCGGGAGCTAACTGCCGTGCTCGCATCCACGAAGCCATCGCCATCGCCCGCGAGGTAGGCTCGCTGCAAGATTGTTCTGGGGGGCTGCCGAGCCACGCTTCGAGCGATGCATACGAGTAGG
Organism: Planctomycetota bacterium; assembly: GCA_024278955.1. Lineage (GTDB taxonomy): Bacteria > Planctomycetota > Planctomycetia > Pirellulales > Lacipirellulaceae > Bythopirellula. Next base: position 29,422 of record JAJRSE010000025.1, read on the forward strand.
GGACCACAGCTTCGAGCATCGTATTTGAAGCACCCGCAATATCAAGCAGCTGACTAATTGCCTTGCTGCCGCCACCTGTGATCGCGATGACTAGCTCGTGCTCGCTAGCGTGAACTTGTTCGACGAGTGATGTCCAGGGAGATTGGGACACGCGGGGGCTTTCTGATTGGGGCGTGAGGTTGCCGAAAAGCAACATGAGGCTTACGGGCAACAACCGCTTGGCAACGCAAAGGGTCGCGACTCATGGGAATCGCTCAATTTAACTGCATATTAGCAGCTTTCAAGCGTTCGGCAACAATCGGCACGAGCCTTGCTTTGGTAGAGGGAGAACTCCCTTGAAGCGAACCTCGAAGGTGCTGCGGATGGCCAATGTAATTGAAATTAATGACCCAAGCGAACTAGAGTCCTACCGGATGGTATGGAACTCATTGTTGTCAAAAACTTCTCGGGCATCGTTTTTTCATAGCTTCGATTGGTTTCAAACCTACTGGAAGCATTTCGGTCAGAAAAAGCGTATGCGTGTGCTGATCGTCCAATCCATGGGCAAGCCAATCGGCATTGTGCCTTTGTGCGTGTCACGCGAACGATACCATATTGGCAACGTGCGTGTGCTTACCTATCCGCTCAGCGATTGGGGAATGTGGTATGGTCCGATAGGCCCCGATCAGTCGGCCTGTTTGTTTATGGCACTCAAACACATTCGCGAGACGCCCCGCGATTGGGACATGATCGACTTGCGTTGGGCAGCTGCTGGGCTGAACGAGAAAAATGCGACCGGACGTACCATGCGAGCCCTCGGCTGGCAGCCCCAGAAACTAGCCTACCAACAGAACTCGGTCATACGCCTAGCAAACACCGACCACGATTCTTACATGGGGAGTCTACCGAAAAAATGGCGTCACGAAATTCACCGGCAGCAGCGCACACTTGAGAGAGAATGGGACGTGTCGTTCGAGCGGCATCGTCCCGCTAGCACAACGAGTGGCGGTGGCGAACCTCGTTGGGACCTCTACGAAGAGTGTCTTAGCATCTCACAAAAAAGTTGGCAGGGCAGCTCGACCACGGGAAACACGCTCTGTCATAACCGGGTTCGCCCGTTTCTACGCGATTGTCATGAAGTTGCCGCTAGGGTGGGGATGCTCGATGTTGCCGTTCTTCGACTCAACGGTCGCCCGGCCGCATTTCAATACAACTACCATTACCACGGGAGCGTCTACGGCTTGCGAATGGGATTCGACCCAGAATTTGCCAAACAAGGCGTAGGCAAAGTTCTTATGTCGCGATTTATCGAAGACAGTTTCCAGCGAGGCGACCAGGCCATTGATCTGGGCGCTGGCGACTACGATTTCAAGAGAAAGTTTCGCACCGACGTCGAGGCAAGCTCTCGGTTTGTGTGCTACCCATGGAGTTCGTGGCGATCGCAGGGAGTACGACTGACTCGCTGGCTGAAATCACACCGAAAAGCAAAAGAAACTTCCGAGACGTCGAAAGGAGCATCCGCATAGATCCCTCGGGCGAGGACGTCTGAGACACGCAACGCTTGTGCGTTACGCATCTCAGACGCCTGCCACGCAGGGCGCCGTCCCCCCCTTCCTGTCGCGATCTACCAACTCCGGGAAGAAAGCGACAAGCGGCAAAAAAGAGTGCGGCTGCAAAATTTAAGCCGTAGGCTGACGGGATGAAGTCTCATCCCCGCGCCTTACCGACTAAACCCTGCTGCCTCTTGTGGCTCACTGATTTGTTTCGCGGCCTGCTCTTTGAGAGCAGCTGCCTCTCGGGCCAGTTTGAACTCAGGCCCAGGAGCGTAGTATTGGACATCGTCGCTTAGATAGTATGGGCTAGGCAATGTTTGGCCTGCGATGTCCGATTGGCAGCCTGTGGCGGCGAGCGAGGAGACCGCTATCAGTAGACTGAACACGGTTGCCCAACTGCGGGAAGGCTGCGAAGACGAGTTACTCACAATCATTACTCCTGACCAAGGGTCCTTGGCTCGACCGACCCATATGCCGGTGAACACAACCGTTATCGTCACCCCGACCGTCAAACCTTCACATAAGCTGACAGAAAGTTGCCGCTTTTCATTGATAGCAAAGCTAGCAAAACACGCAGAGTTCCCGCAGGTAATGTAAAAACTAGCGCCACTTGGCGGTTTCCGGAAGGAAATCGTATTTTGCATGGGCAATTGGTAGAATACAACAAGCGATCGATTGGCCGTTAGCGCCGGCGGCAACGCCGAACCAAATCATGTGCTACGTCCACCCCTAGTGCTTTTACAACTCTTAGAATTGGGATGCGTGACAAAGCACTAGTATTCCATCGCAGCTTGGTTTTCGGGTGCCACTGCTGGCTCGTCCAGCAGTGCGAAGCGGGTACCCGGCGTCCACTGCTGGGCAAGCCTGCAGTGGCACCCAACTCGTATGAGGAACAGAACCGTGCAGGCAACTTACTTTGGTTTTTGGCGGTCGGCTGTGCTAGCAGTCTGGGCGTTCACGGTAGTCGCTTTCGAGCCGTCTACGGTCTATGCGCAGTTGGGTTCGCGGTCGACGCCGTCGCTAATCTATTATCACGGCATCGAAGAAATCTACGAGGGCCAGTACCGAGATGCCGACCGGTTGTTTCGCCGCGAGATGAACAGCGCCGTCCAAATTGGAGTCGGAGGCCGATGGATCGATTCGATTTGTTACCACGCAATGTGGGGCGAAGTGCTCTACCACCAAGGTCGACTAGGACCTGCGCTCGAGCAGTTCGATCAGGCATGTGCTATGTTCTTGCAGAATCCTAAGTGGATGCTACGGGTAAAGTTCAAGCAGTCGCCACGCATTGATAACAGCCGCGCACGGCGTGTGCCTCCTTGGGGAGCAAGTAAAAGGAAGTTCACCCTAGGCTCTCTTCCGACCTCCATGTTAATCGGCCAAGGCGATTTACAAAGCGGTGCTCGCGCTGCCCAGCAAGGGGGCGTAGTCCAAGCCCCTCAGTTTTGGCAAGTCAACGTGATTGAGGTTGTTCGCTGTACGGCACTCGCAATCCGAAGGCGGAACGAGCTTTTGGGGCCGCTCGCACCTCGCGATGCCATCTCGAGAGAAATGCAAACGGCTCTGACGCGAGGAGGGGCGCCTCCGAATCATTGGTCAGGCGCGTGGATTGAACTACAACGGGGCCTCGCCAAGGCAGGACAGGGAAAGTACGACCTGGCCCTCAAACACTTGATGAACTCGGAACGACTCCTAGGAAAATTCGACCACCCGCTCACCTGCGTCGCCTTGTTAGAACAAGGGCGAATTCAAATGGAAAAGGGGAACACCGCGATTGCAGGCAGGCTGTTTGCCGAGGCAAGCTATTCGGCCTTCTACTACGAAGATTATGGCGTGATTGATGAGGCTTTTCGGCTTGGAAGTGCAAACCGTTTGGCTAGCGGCATTTCAGGGGTGAACCCGGCCCTAAACTTGGCCGCTGGCTGGGCACGAAGAAAAAGGCTCGACCACATCTATTCGCGACTAAGTTTTGCGATAACCGAAGAGCTGATGACGCTTGGTAACTGGAACGAAGCCGCGTCGACGCTCAGCCAAGGGCAGGCCCGTTTGCGCGATGCAAGAAGTGGGCTGCTGGGAAGCCAGTCGCTGTTTTTGTCGGCTCGACTTTTGTACCAACAGGGACGCGATACCGCGCCGGCAATGCTAAGCCAAGCACTTGAGCAGCAAGCAGCCATGTCGACGAAGAATTTTCAGATCAGCCTTACCAACGCCCGCTTCGACCAGCAATCGTTACGGACGCGATCCGTAGCCGGTATTTATCAATCGTTACTGTCCGATCCGACAACTGCCGATTGGATCTATCGTCTCCAAGATACGATGGCCGTTCTAAGAACTCCGCACGGTGCGGCATTCGATCGGTGGATCGTGGCGCTGATTTCGAGTAAAGACATGGCCGCCGCACTCGAAGTAGCAGATCTAGCCAAACGCCGTCGATTCCACGGTTCCCTGGCTTGGGGCGGAAGAAAAGCCGCCTTGCGAGACACGATGGAATCGCCTGTGCATACCCTACCGCAATACGTTTTGAGTCGCCGCCACGACCTGTTATTGAAGTTTCCCGAATATGCGATTGAACGCAAAGCGGGCCAACAAATGCGGGCTGCGATTCAAGCCGAATGGCTTGATGGAATCGAAGAGAGTGGCCAACGCGATTTGAACAAAAAGTGGCGAAATTGGTCTGCCAGCCTCAAGCGGCGAGAATACATGCTCAGCATGATTGGCTTAGAACGTGTGGCAAGCGATCCGGTGTTTCCTCCCCTTAGCACAACCGCAGAGTTGCAAGCAAAACTAAAGCCGGGGCAAGCGGTTGTCGTGTTTCACAATACCTCCAACGGTTTGCTCGGTTTTCTCCTGACTTCCAAGGGTTCGACGCACTGGAATTGTGGGCCGGCAAGCCGGCTGGGTAAGCCGCTTAACGAGTTCTTGCGCGCCTTAGGCAATTACGACGCCAGCCACGACATGACGAGCAAAGAGCTTACGTCGACCGATTGGACCGGACCAGGCGAAAAGTTATTTCGCGCACTCTTTCAAGGTTCGTCAATCGACCTCGAATCGACCGAAGAGCTGGTTATCGTCCCTGACGGCTTAGTTTGGTACGTCCCTCTGGGGGCGCTACAAGTTAAGTTAGAAGATCGTACCACGTCGTTGATTTCGCTTGCAAAACTCCGCGTTGTGCCGACGATGGGCCTGGCATTTGGAAACACCCTACCTTGGCGACGCGTACAGAGGTCAGGAATTGTAGGGCGAGGAATCCTCCCCGGCGAAAGCGAGGAGGAGCAAGACGAAATTCTCAGTTCGCTACGTTCCACGGTCGAAAACCCGATCGACTTGCCTTCGCCTTCGCCAATCCCCTCGCCTCAAGTCGCCTCGCTTTTGGAATCGTTGATCGTGCTCGACCCGATCGACTTAACTCCGGCACAACCAATGGGATGGTCGCCCATACCTGCCGGGCGATCGTCCCGGAACGATTCGCTAAGCCATTGGCTGACCTTACCTCAAATTGGGCCCCAGCGGGTGATTCTGCCGGGCGTGCACACGATTGCCGAACGAGGCGGTCGGTCGTCGAAACGCCGCGGCCGTGGCGTGCAGACAACCCCAGGCTACGAATTGTTTTTGTCGAGCTGTGGCCTGATGTCCAGTGGTGCTCAAACAATTTTGATAAGTCGCTGGAGCGTTGGTGGGCAGTCCACACTCGACATGGTTCGCGAGTTTGTGCAAGAGCTGCCCCACACCTCGGCAGCCGAAGCCTGGCAGCGAAGCGTCCAGATTACGATGGAAACTCCGATTCGGCCCGGCTTAGAGCCTCGTGTGAAAACAAGCGTAAAAGACCCGCCAATGACTGCCTCCCACCCTTTCTTTTGGGCCGGTTACCTATTGATTGATGCAGGAGAACCTACCGAAGATACGCCCGACGAGGGACCACCCCCCGCCGCTCGACCTGGGGCCGCCAAGCCTTAGAGAACCATGTTCAAACAAGCCCGCCCTACCCTGTCGATTTCGGCGACTTGCTAAAGTACTCGCTTAGCCCGCAAAATACCACGAAAAACGTGGGAACAAAGAGTAGCGAAAACGCCGTCGCGGCAACCATTCCGCCAACCACCGAGTTGCCAACCGCCTGCCGACTCGCCGCACCGGCACCACTGGCAATCAGCAGCGGCAGGAAACCAAGAATCGAAGAAAATGCGGTCATCAATATTGCACGGAAACGCATCTTTGCCGCATGAGTAGCCGACTCGCGGATACTTTTCCCCGCTCGCCGTTGTTCCGAGGCGAACTCGACAATAAGAATCGCATTCTTGCTAGCCAAAGCAACGAGCAAAACAATACCGATTTGAGTATACACATTATTATCGGCACCACGAACCGCCAACGCGACGACAACTCCCAGCACCGCAAGTGGCACAACCGCAATGACTGCCGCCGGGCTTGTCCAGCTTTCGTACTGAGCTGCTAACACCAAAAAGACAAACGTCACAGCAAGACCAAAAATAAGTGCTTGCCCACCGCTTGATTCTTTCTCCTGAAACGACATACCCGTCCACTGAAAGTCCATCGTCGAAGGTAACTTTTCTTCAGCCATCTGCTCCATGAGTGCCATCGCCTGTCCCGAGCTAAAACCGGCTGCCGGCTCGCCATTAATCTGAGCGCAAGGATAGAGCAAGTAACGCTGAATTACCTGAGGACCTAACGCATCTTGAACCTCGATAAAAGTGCCGAGCGGAACCATGTCGCCATTCCGGTTGCGTACGTCCAAGTTGCGAATGTCCTCGGGCTGAGTTCGGAACTCATGGTCTGCTTGAATACGTACTTGATAAGTTCGCCCAAGCTTGTTGAAGTCGTTCACATAAGTCGATCCAAGAAACGACTGCAAGGTGTTGAAAACTGAACTCAACGGCACATCAAGCGTTTTGACCTTGGTCCGATTGACCTCGGCAAACAGCTGGGGTACGTTCGCCCGAATCGACGTGCTAAGCCCGGTCAAACCGCCCTGAGCATTGCCATCGGCCACGATCTCGTTGGCCATTTCCTGAAGCTCGGCAAGCCCGACGCCTCCTTGGTCTTGTAACTGCATCTGAAAACCACCCGCCGATCCAAGCCCATCGATCGGCGGAGGAATGAACGCCACCGCGATGCCGTCTTGAATTTTACTAAACTCGCGGCGTAAATGGGCCACGATGCTCGCCTGCGAAAGCTCAGGTGCCGAACGCTCGTCCCACGGTTCGTAGATAATCGCCATCAGCCCCAAATTCCCACCGTTGGTTCCGCTAAGCAACGAGTAGCCTGAAATCGAAATCCAATCGGCCACGCCGGGAGTTTCGGCAACAATCTTATCCATTTTCGTAAGGACCTCTTGGGTCCGCCCAGGCGACGAGGCATCCGGTAGTTGCAAATTCGCAAAACAGTAGCCTTGATCTTCGCTTGGCAAAAATCCTGTCGGTATCTGCATAAAGCCCCAACCCGTGGCGGCGAGTAACCCCACGAAGAAGAGAAGCACGATCGCGACTCGTCGAACAAAAATCCCTATTACCGCGCCGTAAATGTTTGTCACGCCATCAAACATCCGATTGAATGCACGAAAGAACCAATTTTTCTTATCCGACGATTTACGCATCAAGATACCGCACAACGCCGGACTCAAAGTCAACGCATTGATCGTGCTAAACAGAACCGCAGCCGAGATCGTCAGCGCAAACTGTTTATACAACTGCCCGGTGATGCCTCCCATAAACGCAGTCGGGACAAAAACGGCCAAAAGCACCAAGGTCGTGGCAATCACCGGCCCCGTGATTTCGTCCATCGCCTTTTCGGCGGCCTGTTTGGGCGAAAACCCTTCCGTCAAAAAACGATCGGTATTTTCAACAACCACAATCGCGTCGTCCACCACGATGCCAATCGCCAGCACGATGCCAAACAACGTGAGCATATTGATCGAGAACCCCGCGACACCCAAGGCAGCAAACGTGCCGATGAGCGCCACCGGAATCGCCGCACAAGGCACAATGGTCGCCCGCCAGTCCTGCAAAAACATATAAATCACGAGCACCACCAAGACAACCGCGACGAGCAAGGTAGAGTAAACTTCGCTGATCGAGGCTTCGACAAACTTGGTGGTATCGAACGGAATATCGTATTTCAAACCGGGCGGAAAATTCTTGCTCAACGATTCAAGCTTCTCTTCTATTTTTTTCGCCACGTCCAAAGCATTGGCACCGGGCAACTGGTAAATCGATAGCGTCGCACACGATTTTCCGTTGAATGACGAAGTATATTTATAGTCTTTCGCGCCCAGCTCAACCCGCGCGACATCCTTGACCCGTATGATCCGCCGACCCGCGGTCTTGATGATCAGGTTCTCAAACTGCTCGACCTCGCTCAGCCGCCCCAGCGTATTGATGACCAACTGAAACGGGGCCTCCGCCGGTGGCTCCCCTAGCCGGCCTGCGGCGACCTGGACGTTCTGTTCGCTAATCGCAGCAACAACGTCCTCGGTCGTTAAATTGCGGGCTTTGAGCAGCTCAGGATTGAGCCAAATTCGCATCCCATATTCCGACGCGCCAAAGATTGTCACCGAACCAACGCCATGCACCCGGCTTATCTCGTCTTTGATCGCGAGCGTCGCAAAGTTGCTTAAGAAAAGTGCGTCGTGAGCTTCGTTGTCCGAAGTGAAGGCGATAAACTGAATGATACTGGTCGACTGCTTCTTGGTCGTCACTCCCTGCCGACGAACTTCCTCGGGAAGCTTCGACATCGCTATCGAGACACGGTTCTGCACCAACACGGTCGCCATGTCCATGTCGGTGCCAATCTCGAAAGTCACGATCAGCGTATAGCTACCGTCATCCGAACTGGTCGACGACATATAGATCATCGCCTCGACGCCGTTCACTTCTTGCTCAATCGGTGCTGCGACCGTGTCTGCCACCACCTCAGCATTGGCTCCCGGGTAGAAACAAGTCACTTGCACCGTCGGGGGCGAGATCTCAGGGAACTTGGCAATCGGCAACGAACCTTGCGACACTAAACCCGCGATCACGATCACAATCGAAATCACGCTGGCAAAAATCGGGCGATGAATAAAGAAACGCGATAGCATGGGCGATTACTCCGTCCCTTCCGAAGGCGACGGCTTGGGCTCGGCTGTCGAGTCCTCTTCCGCAGGCGGTTTCTCTTCCGAAGCAGCCATTTTTGGCGTCACTTTGGCACCAGGTCGAGCACGCTGAAGCCCGTTGATAATCACACGGTCTTCCGGCCCAATCGGCCCGCTTACGGCTTGTTTGCCATCGTAGGTAGCTCCCAGGGTCACAATTCGCCGCTCGACTACGTCATTGCTGTCGACGACTAATAAATAAGACCCCGCCTGATCGCGGCCGATCGCTCGTTCGTCGACAAGCACGGCTTCGATTTCCTCGGTCGGAACACGAACACGAATGAACGCCCCCGGTGGAATCAAACGATCAGGATTCGGCACCACGGCTCGAATCAGATAGGTCCCCGTGCTCTCATCAACAGCCAGATCGGCAAAGTCAGCACGACCTTCGTGGGGATGCCCCTCTTCGTCGCCCAAGCCGATAAACAAGGGCCGGTTGAGCTTGATCTCCTTTTTGCCCGCTTTTCCCTCCTCCTTAGCCTTCGCCAGATGCTCCCGATTAAACTGCAAGAGATCATTTTCGTTGATCGCAAAGAAAGCGTAAATCGGGTCGTACTGAATCAAGTTGGTTAGCAGAGTCGATTCCCCTGCTCCCACAAGATTGCCCAAATCAACCAGCCGCCGCCCTGCGCGACCCTCGATGGGCGAGCGTATTTTTGTGTAATCCAAATTCAACTTCGCTTGGGTGACAAGCGCCCCACTGGCAGCAATCTGCGCCTGAGCAGAAGCGATTGCCGCCCGCGCAGCTTCGACCCCAGCCCGCGCGGTCAAGACCGCCGTTTTCAGCAAGTCGATTTCGGCCTGCGTAATTGCTCCGCTAGCAGCCGCTTTTTCTGAGCGGGCCAGTTGGGCATTCGCGTTGGCAACTTCCGCAACGGCCCGTTTTTCTTCGGCTTCGCCACTGGCAACTTGGGCTCGCGCCAACTCAACGCTTGCTTCGGCTTTGGCTAGCTCAGCTTCAAAAGGCCTAGCGTCGATCGTAAACAGCAAATCGCCTTCTTTCACCTCCTCGCCTTCCTCGTACTCGATGCTTTCCAAAAAACCTTCGACTCGAGCACGCACGGCAACCATATTCACCGCCTCGGTCGTCCCCGTAAAATCTTTCGACGCAACGACGGTCTTCAATTCAGGATAGGCCACCGTAACCGGCGGCGGTGGCGGTTCTTGATATTGATTCGCGGGTTGGCATCCAGAAAATGCCGTACAGAGAAAAAGGCCTAAGGCAATGGACACCGTTGCGCCAGCCATGCACGGCCTATCCGATCGGGAGAGTGGGTTCTGAAACATGACAACATCGTAGCCTGAGAACGAGTCGATTGCCAGCAAGTTTCGCTTCCTACAAGGCGTACATTGCCCAGGAGTTTGCCCGAATCACCTTCCGTCGATAGTTTGTGTTCTCAAGATCATGACACCAAACCCCCAAATTGCCCCTGTTTTGTCCGTCACAAATACAGCAAACTCTAGAAGCCAATTCCTTTCGATTCACTCCTGCTGAAAACAAGACCAACCACGAATGTTACGAATACCGCGATTCCCTGGGAATCCAAATGCTCTCCCACAAGAATTTTCCGCCAAAGAAGCATCCCTAACAGGTCACTTTCCTGCTTGTTGATTCGTGCTATTCGTCTAATTCGTGGTTCCCTCTTTTCAGTTTGAGACAAAGCCTAACTCCTCCTACCCGAGCATCCAACATGCGTCTGGCATTGCACTGGCAAATTCTGATTACCATGATCCTGGGTGCCGCCTTGGGGCTGACACTCAACGCAACCTCAGGCAGGCAAAAGACCGGCCAGACCGCGGAGTTCCCAGCCGGATCGGTCCAGTTGATTGGCATGAGTGCCGCCATCCAGGTCGAAGCAGGGAAAATATGGTCGCTTGATACGACCGAGCGAATTCTGATTCAACTCGAATCCTCGGTCGAGAGCGATCAGCCTACGACGCAACGATTGGTCGTCGGCGACGAGCGATTCGTCGCCAAGCAACGGGCCGCCCAAGGAGAGCCTTGGCCCGAAACCGAAGGCGGCAAAAAAATTATTCGCGATGTTGTCCCAACGCTAGGGAAATTAAAGTCAAAACACCCGGTCGCCTATGCGGCTTTCATGCAGAATGGTCGGTCATCGGCCCGAGTGATCGGCGATCTTGCCAAAGTATTTGGCGATCTGTTCTTGCGTATGCTCAAGATGATTTCAGTCCCCTTGATCGTCGCCTCCCTGCTCTCAGGTATTACCGGTCTCGGCCGAGCCGAACGGCTAGGAAAAATGTTTGGCCGGACCCTGCTCTATTATTTAGTTACCAGCATGTTGGCGATCGTGGCCGGTCTGCTCGTGGTCAACCTGATCAACCCGGGCGTCACGGCCGGTGCCGAAAAAATCGCTGCCCCGGTCGCCGAAGTCGCTCAACAGCACGGCAAAAACTTGTCGGTCGTCCTGTTCGAGCAACTCCAGAACATGATTCCCCCGAACCCTTTCGAGGCTCTAGCAAAAGGCAAGTTCCTTTCGATCATCGCTTTCACTATCGCAATCGGCGTCTGCACGATCTTGGTGGGAGGCACCGTTGCAGAAAAAGTAAACGAGCTAGTCGACGCAGCGTTTCAGGTAATGATGAAACTCACGACACTCATCATCCGACTAGCTCCGATCGGCGTCTTCTTTCTTATGCTTTCGGTCACCGCAACTCAGGGGGCCGGTATCTTCGGCACGTTGGGGTGGTACATGCTAAGCGTTGCTTGCGCTCTAGCGATTCACGCTCTTGTAGTTTTGCCGCTGATTCTCCATTTTGTTGCCAAGCGAAGTCCGCTTGAATTTGCTAAAGCGATGAGCCCTGCCCTGCTAACGGCATTTAGCTCGGCCTCAAGTAACGGAACCCTCCCGCTAACGCTCACCTGCGTCGAAGAGCGGGCAAAAGTCAGCAATCGAGTCAGCTCGTTCGTGCTCCCGCTAGGTGCGACCATCAACATGGATGGCACGGCCCTCTACGAAGTCGTCGCCGTGCTGTTCATCGCCCAGGTAAGCGGCATCGACTTGTCACTGACCGAACAAATTATCGTCGCATTCACGGCCCTTTTAGCAAGCATCGGGGCGGCTGGCATTCCCCACGCTGGACTCGTGATGATGGTCATCATCCTACAAGCGGTCGGGCTACCGACCGAGAGCCAAGGGCTCATTATCGCAGTCGACCGGGTGCTCGACATGTGTCGAACCTCGGTCAACGTCTGGAGCGACTCATGCGGCTGTGCAGTCGTCAGCCGCTTTGAGGCCTGAGAAGAAAAACCCCGAGGAGTCCCTCGCGACTTTCAAGCGGCTTGACGTCCAAGCTGCGCCGAGTAGAATCGACAAACTAAGATGGGCTCGTGGCGGAATTGGCAGACGCGCATGCTTGAGGGGCATGTGCCCGCAAGGGCGTGCTGGTTCGACTCCAGTCGGGCCCACTTCTGGTTGGTAACCGATAGGTGCCGATTCATCTCTCGCTGCTATTCTCTTGGGAAATCGCCTCAGTCATTTGAGGATTCAAGTGCGGGTTTGCAAGCCAGTATCGCTTTGCATCCTCGTCGATTCTCTTCTTGCGGAGACGCTCGCTGTTGGATTCATCGCTATCCAACAATCCATCGATAAGCCCTTCAGCAAGAAAAAAAGGTGCCGCAAGGGCCACCTTACCCGTGGCGATTCCAATTCGGCGCGCAGTAACGCAGCCACAGATCAGTAGGCATGCGATCAGCACGAACACGAAATAGATTGGTGGCTTCCAGCGATGCATTTTGGTGACCCATACTCCGAGAATAATGCCGGTAGTTACCAACTCCATCGACCCTCGTCAATCTCGACCTCTATTCATCCCGTCGGTCTGCTAGCGAGCATGACTCGATCAGCACTACGAACGTAGCTTGGCCTAGCTAGCGGGAGCTCTACCCAGGCGGTTATACTGCCAATGGTTGGAAAGCGTCCCCCCTCTTTTGTCGGACGCCGTTGGGGCTGCTTTCTTCAGTAACCACTTTTTTTGAGGAGAGAGAACGATGAATGCTCAAGATGCAATTCGTACGACGCTTGAAACTAGCTCGATGATCTTAAATAGCTACCTCGGCGATATGAGCGATGCCGATTTGATGTGCCGGCCAGGCAAAGGATGTAACCACATTGCTTGGCAATTAGGGCACCTCATTTCGTCGGAGTGCAACTTGCTCGAGTCAATTCAGCCGGGCGCTGCCGCGGAATTGCCTGAGGGATTTGCTGAGAAACACAGCAAGGAAACCTGCGGCGAAGACGATCCAAGCAAGTTCTGCTCAAAGGACGAGTACCTCGAATTGTTCGAGAAGGTACACGCAGCAACTTTAGACGCCCTGCAAAAAACTTCTGCCGAAGATCTCGACGCCGAAAGCCCCGAAAAGTTTCGCCAAATGTTTCCAACCGTGGGCAACATCTATGTGCTCATCGCTACCCATGGCATGATGCACGCAGGCCAGCTTGTGCCCGTGCGCCGAGAACTGAACAAGCCCGTGCTGATCTAGCGAGAGCAAGTTTCGTTCACAGTTTCGTTCACAACGGAAGGGGCTACGACAGCCAACCGGAGTGCTGGACGCAGTATGCCCAGCTCATGGCGATCAGCGGACAGACCACCCCCATTAGTAAGCCAACTGCGAGCAGCTCGGTTGTGGCCAATCGTCGAGTGCCAAAGACAATCGCGTTGGGTGGGGTTGAGATGGGAAGGCACATGGCACAGGAGGCGCTCAACGCAATAGGAATCACCATCTGTGGGTTGCTTGAGCCAATCGCAACGATGGCAATGGGAATCAAAATATTGGCGGCAGCTGTGTTGCTCAGTAGATTTGAAAATATAACCATCAAATAGCAAAACGAAAGGACAACCGCAAAAGACGAAAACTGATCAAGGGGCAGTTGCTCGACCAACCACGTCGAAAGCCCTGTATCAGAGATCGCGACACCAAGCGAGAGACCACCAGCGATTAGCAGCAGCACGTCCCATGGCAAGTGTCGGATGTCCTCGGGGCCAAGAGTTTTGGTGGTCGTAAGAACGCAAATGGGAATAAATGAGACGACTGTCGAGGGGATGCCGTGCCAGGGACTTGTGAGCCACATCCCGATGGTCACAGTAAAGGTTGCCAAGACGAGAGCCTGCTGAGCAACCGATGCCTCGACGGGTTTGTTGGTAGTAAAGAGAGTCTCCTCAAGCGGAGTAAATCCTGATTTCCCGAAGTAACGTAAGACAAGATAAACCCATCCGAGAGTTAGCAGGACGACTGCAACCGGGACAGAGTAGATCATCCACTGCGAAAAGTTGACGGGAGAAAAATCCTGGAGCGCACCGGCTGCGATGGCATTGGGAGGGCTGCCAATGACGGTGCCCATGCCTCCGATATTAGCCGCGATGGCAATTCCCATCAGTAGAGCTTTTGCAAATCGGTCGCTAGAATCTCGCATGGCAAACACGGGACCTAACACGGCAAGCATAAGGGTCGTAGTGGCCGTGTTGGAAATGAACATCGAAAGCGTGGCGGTGGTCAACATAGCGCCCAGGAGCACCCAAGCTGGCTTTTTACCAAACCTACCGATCGTGTTCAAAGCAAGCCAACGATCGAGTCCTGTTCTTTCCGCCCCTTGGGCCAGAACAAATCCACCGAAGAAAAGCCAAATAAGGGGGCTACCCCAGGTCGCAATGAACCGCTGCCAATCTTCGGGAGCTTCGGTAAACTGCCCGTCTGTGCGACCGAGAATAGCGATCTCGAGCCCAATCACCAGTAGACTGACTGCAAAAGCGGGCATCGCTTCGGTGATCCAAAGAAATGCGCAAAAAATCAGAATGAAGAGCGCCGAGCGAGGCGCGTCGGCGAGGCCTTCGTAAGTTGGCAGATAGGCCCCTGCCAAGCCAAGTGCCAAGCTAACTGCGACCATCGCTAACGATTTCCAAGCGGAAGGACTAAGTTGTCCGAGGATTTCCCGAGCGTTATGTCGCGAGGCAATTTGATTCATGAAGAAATCTTGAACAAATCCAAACGGGGAAACCAGCTATAATGAGCGACTTATTGAGAAACTGCAATGACCAAGTGTGCAAATCCAGTCGGGCTCGTCTTGATTGACGCTCTCTTGCGAGAGGACTACATTGACTTTCGTGTTTACCTTCCCGGGTTCTCTGCCCATCCTAAGAAATCTCACATTCAGGGAGACCAAACCTATGAAACGTATGTTAACTGCTGCTGCAATGGTTGCCGCAACTCTAGTACCGATGAGTTTTCTTGCCGCCCATTGTGAAGTGCCTTGTGGCATCTACGACGACGGGGCACGCATCACCCAAATGCTTGAAGATCAGGCTACCATCGCTAAGGCGATTCATGCCATTCACGAACTGTCGCAAGAACACGACCCGAACGGGTTCAACCAGTTGATACGCTGGGTCAACACCAAAGAAACCCATGCCACGAATATCCAGCACACAATCGCCCAGTATTTCATGACACAGAAAATCAAAGCCACCAGCGATAATTACGTCGGCAAGTTGACTTCTGCCCACGGCGTTCTGGTAGCGGCAATGAAGTGCAAACAGTCTGCCGAGCCGGCAACGGCTGAAGCCCTTAAGGCTGCGATCGACGCCTTTCATGAGGTTTACGAACACTAGAACTGGTTTCAATCGATTCTGCCAAAAGTACAAAGCCCGGGGATCACAATCCCCGGGCTTTTTCTTATGGAGTGAGGGCCAGTAGTGTCTCAAGTGCTCATTTTTTGGTTCTTCAGGAATTTTAGTGGCTATTATCAAAAGTCCTTCCAGGACAACCGGTCGCTCATCGCGGGATGAGCCACTAAAATCACTCAAGAACCCATTTTTTTGAACCGACGAAAACCTTTTTGGCTCCGATGCGTATACCTTTACACAGGCGTCGGCGCACTTAGTGCTTTGTCAGTATTGCAAATGAGGATTTGACAAAGCACTAGGGGGGCGCGCCGACGTCGCGGATGGAACCTATCACCACCGGTTTTTCTATGGACATGATTCGGATATCTCGCCCTCTGTTTTTGCTTAGTCTTACGCTACCCCTCAGCAGCGGGCTGGCGCAGGCGGAAAGGCCCTCTGTCGATTTTGATTTCGGAAGCACCGCAGAGTGCCGCGAGCTTCTCTCTGCCGAGCCGTCGGGAGTTTACCCTGATGGAAAAATTGTGGAGCTGAAGCTACGTATCTCGGTCCATCTTACCGCCGGCGACCTCGACAAAGTCGACGAACTACGCATCGAAGTGGTCGATTGCGACCGGAAAATCCGAGTTCACAGCTTTGAGCCAAATACTCGACTAGAAAGCCGCATGAGCGAAGACATCCAGTGGAGCAGAACCATCGAAACTGGCGCCTCGCTGCGGGCTGCGCTGGGAGGAGAGGTGCCAGTGTTTTTAGGCACCGGTGTGGCCAATGTGACCCCAACGATCAACGGCGGAAAAACCAACCGCGAGATCGTCACTGAAGTTCAAAAACGAATCGCTCCAAAACATGTCGTGGTTACCAGCGGAACGATCGACAGCGAACACGGCGTGTTTTTCAAGCTACACCGTTCGCCACAATCTTCGCTTGAAGGAGTCCATGAGTTGACTGTCCGATTTGCCGTACCCAAAAACTGGCGAGGCGATTCAATTCAAGTTTGCTGCCAAGCGACCGGGCAAGAAAAATTCCTTTGGTTAAAACAGCAAGCAATCTGGACCCACGCATGCTCTCGCGTGGCTGTTTACCTAGCTGGCGACGCCCGCGCACGTCGGGCCGCTGTAAACTACATCAAACAACGCTCTGTTGGCTCATGACCTGAAATCATCTTGGAGACAGGGCGCCGTCATAAATGCGGCGCAAACTAGAAACTACACCAAAAAATCTGCCTCAAACTTCCAGGAATTCAAGGCGTAACTCCATGAAACCATAGAACTTACGTCGTAGAGTGTAGTTTCGCTATACGATTGGCACTCGAATTGCCCCTACTTTTACGCGGCTCTCGGGCGGGAACAGCTACTGAGGTTACTGCGAAGAGATTACAGCGGGCAGGGAGAGAGTGGTGGACATTGTTATCAGCGTGCTCATCGGAGCAGTCGCAGGAGGAATATCGCTCCTGTTCAATAAGTCTTGCCGGGCAAGCGATCGATCCGCCCTAGCGGTCGGTATTCTTGGTGCGCTTCTCGGCATGGTGAGCAACGTCTGGGTCGGTTCGGCCACAGGTATCGGCGGCCCGGCCACAAGCTGCGTGGGCGCATTCTTAGCGCTCCTGCTCTGGCCGATGGCCCAAAAACTTTTGCACGCAACCGCGCTACCTGGCGAACAGGACTAACATCGCCACACCCCGAAAAAAGCCCAGGGATTGCATTCCCTGGGCTCTCAGCGTGCCGTGTACAGAGGCCGTGATTTCCAAAACTTCGATTCTATTTGTCGTCGATCCACGACATCATCTTGCGAAGTTCACGACCGATTTTTTCGACTCCGT
This sequence comes from Planctomycetota bacterium, assembly GCA_024278955.1. Classification (GTDB taxonomy): domain Bacteria; phylum Planctomycetota; class Planctomycetia; order Pirellulales; family Lacipirellulaceae; genus Bythopirellula. The sequence goes on from JAJRSE010000025.1 coordinate 46,553, forward strand.
GCTCGCGCTCGCGGCGTCGGGTCGCTTTGAATGCCGGTGCTCCGGCCTTGTTTTCAAGAATCCAATTGCGAGCGAAGGTGCCGTCTTGAATTTCGGTCAAAATTCGCTTCATCTCGGCTTTGGTCTCGTCGGTAACGATACGAGGGCCGCTAACATAGTCGCCATACTCGGCAGTGTTTGAAACACTATATCGCATGTAGTTGAGGCCGCCCTGATAGAAAAGGTCGACAATCAACTTGAGCTCGTGCATACATTCAAAATAAGCCATCTCGGGTTGATAGCCCGCTTCGACGAGGGTTTCGTAACCGGCTTTCACAAGTGCTGCGGCTCCGCCACAGAGCACCGCTTGCTCGCCGAACAAATCGGTCTCGGTTTCTTCCGCAAAGGTCGTGCGAATCACCCCACCACGGGTGCCACCGATGCCTTTGGCGTAGGCGAGCCCTGCTTTGAATGTGTCGTCACTCGCGTCGTCGCTCAGTGCGATAAGGCTAGGAACACCACCACCCGCTTCAAATTCGCTACGAACCAAATGCCCAGGGCCCTTAGGCGCAACCAGCAGTAGATCGACTCCCTCGGGAGCTTCTACCTGCCCAAAGTGGACATTAAACCCGTGGGAGCACATCAGGATGTTGCCAGGCACAAGGTTGTCGCGAATTTGGTTACGGTAAAGATCGCCCTGCACTTCGTCGGGCAGAAGGAGGTTGACGAGGTCGCCTTGCTTGGTGGCTTCTTCGATCGTCATCGGCTCGAAGCCATGGCTAACCGCGAGATCGTAGTTAGCGCTTCCGGGCCGTTGGCCGACCACCACCTTGACGCCACTATCGCGAAGGTTCTGCGCATGGGCATGACCTTGCGAACCGTAACCCAAGATCGCAACCGTCTTGCCCTCGAGTGCTTTGAGATCGGCATCTTTGTCGTAGTAAATCGTTGCAGCCATGAAAAGTAAACTCCTGTAGGTGGGGGGTTGTGTTTTGTGAGGAGAGAGGCCGGCGGACAGGTCTTGCTGTTCGGGCCTTTCTTCGCTCGTGTGCTACTTTGCAGCAGTTGGTTTTTTTGCTTGCGAGCTAACAGAGGCAGATTTGTCCGATTGATCGATGCCTCGGACCATGGCGATTCTTCCCGTACGGACAAGCTCGACAATTCCATACGGTCGCATGAGATCGACAAAGGCTTCGACTTTCTTTTCCTGCCCAGAAATTTCGACCGTCACTTGGTCGGGTGCAACATCAACAATCCGTCCTCGGAAAATGTGGCAAAGCTCACTAATTTCGGGCCGCTTGTTGCTATCGGCTTGCACCTTGATGAGCATAAGATCTCGCTCAACAAATTCGCTTGCACTCACATCGTCGACCCGTACCACGGTCACGATCTTTTCGAGTTGTTTACGAACCTGATCCAGTACCTGCGCATCGCCGACGACGACAAACGTCATCCGAGATAGATGCGGATCTTCTGTCTCGCCCACGGCAAGACTATCGATATTGTACCCACGAGAGGCAAACATCCCTGCGACGTGGGCCAACACTCCAGGCACGTTCTGCACCAAGGCAGAGAGAACGTGACGCATAATAGGGCGACTCCGAGTAGAAACGAAACTGTCAATGATAATCATCAGCAAGGGCCTGGACAACCGGGGGAAAGACAAGGAAATGAGCAATTTCTAGGAGACCAAGGGCTGCAAGACTTTCTGGAGCACAAATGAGAGTATCCTTCCACCGCTTGCCGCCCCTTTGCCGCACTGTTAGGCTGAACCGCTTTGCCCCAGCCCTAAGGCGACAACCAGGGGGGGCTACTTCACCGAATTCGCACCCCTGCCGGTTCTTTGGGTTGATGTCTCGCACCACCTCCCCCCTGCCCAAACACGCTCCGCCCTCAGCCGTCGAGGCCTTAATCCGTATCCGGGGAGCACGAACCCATAATCTCAAGAATGTCGATCTCGACATTCCCCAGCACCAGCTGGTCGTAATGACAGGACTCAGCGGGTCGGGCAAAAGTTCGCTTGCCTTCGACACTTTACTGGCCGAGGGCCAAAGGCAGTACATCGAGAGCCTCTCGGCCTATGCTCGCCAGTTTTTCAACCAGCTCGAACGCCCCGATGTCGATGCCATCGAAGGGCTCCAGCCGACAATCGCTATCGACCAGAACGCGACCAGCCACAATCCGAGGAGCACCGTCGCGACCGTTACCGAAATCTACGACTTTCTCCGCGTCCTGATGGCTCGGGTGGCTGAGGTGGCTTGCCCCGACTGCAACACGCCGATCGCGCAGCAGACCCCCGTCGAGATACAACAATCGATCGAAACGCTGCCCGAAAAAACAAAAGTCTTGATCCTTGCCCCCATGGTACGCGGCCGCAAAGGCAAGCACCAAGAAGTGATCGACCTGATACGCCGAGAGGGGTTTGTGCGCGTACGAATCGACGGACAGACCTACGAGCTAGAAAGCATCCCCGAGCTCTCGTCAAGAAAAACTCACGACATCGAGGCGGTCGTCGACCGGGTGATCATTCGCCCAGGACTAGAAGACCGCCTAGCCGAGTCGGTACGACATGCCCTCAAGTATGGCGAGGGGTCGCTACGGATCAGCTACCTCACTCCCGACGCCAATTCCTCCGAAGACGAAAACGTCTGGCAAGAACGAGTCTACAGCACTCAATACGCATGTCCCGATTGCAAACGAAGCTTGGCAGAAGTCGAACCACGTACCTTTAGCTTCAACAGCCCTTACGGTGCATGCCGCACCTGCGACGGACTTTCGGCTCGCGAGGGATTCGATGCCGAGCTTGTGCTGCCCAACCTAAGCCTTTCGCTTGCCGAGGGAGCCCTTGCCCCCTGGCGAGGAGCGGCAAGTGCAGCCCGTAAAAAACAAAAAAACTTGCTCGAACAGTTTCTTCAACAAGCCAAGCTCGACTGGAAAACGCCGCTGGAAAAATGGTCCGAAAAAAACCGGCAAACACTACTCAGCGGCGACGGAAAGAAATTTCTCGGCGTGTTGGTCCATCTAGAAATGGACTACGCCAAAGCCAAAAGCGACACCACTCAGCAACACCTGGCCCAATTCCGAGCAAAAATCTCTTGCCCCGATTGCGAGGGATCAAGACTCCAGCCAGAAGCCCGTGCTTGCCGCTTGGCGGGGCTCGCGATTCATGAAATTACCGCCTTGCCCATCGACCAAGCCCACGAGTTTTTTCTGGCCTTGAAGTTCGATCCTTGCGAACAACCGATCGGCGAACCTTTGGTCGCTGAAATCGTCAAACGCCTCGCTTTCCTAAGGCAAGTAGGCGTCGACTATCTCTCGCTCGATCGGCCGGCAGACACACTCAGTGGAGGCGAAATGCAGCGAGTGAGGCTCGCCACAAGCATCGGCTCGGGACTGGTCGGCGTGCTCTACATTCTCGACGAACCCTCCATCGGTCTTCATCCGCGAGATAACGAACGACTCATCCAGTCGCTCCGCGATCTCCAGCAGCAGGGCAATACCGTCCTCGTCGTCGAGCACGACGAAGCGATGATGCGCTCCGCCGATTGGCTCATCGACATCGGCCCCGGTGCCGGAGAGCGGGGAGGCCAAGTCGTTAGCCAAGGCACTCCCGAACAGGTTGCTCAAGATCCCAACTCGATTACTGGCGGATACTTGTCCGGTCGACTCGAAATCAAGCCGCCCGAAAAACGCCGGCGCGTAGCCAAGTCGCGATGCTTGCAGCTCGAAGGAGTAACAACCAACAACCTACAAAACATCGACATCGCCTTTCCGCTTGGCACTTTCACTTGTGTAACCGGCGTCAGCGGCTCTGGCAAAAGCTCCTTGGTGGTCGACACCCTGGCACGAGCCTTGGCACGAAAACTCAACGGCGCTGCCGCCAAGCCTGGACCCTACCGAACACTACGTGGCACCAGCCAACTCGACCGATTGATCCACGTCGACCAATCGCCGATCGGCCGCACCCCCCGATCGAATCCGGCAACCTACACCGGCGTGTTCGACGAAATTCGCCGCGTTTTCGCGGGCACCAAACATGCCAAGCAGCTTGGCTACAAACTGGGCCGTTTTAGCTTCAACACCAAAGGGGGCCGCTGCGAGCAGTGCCAAGGCCAAGGCGTCCAGAAAATCGAAATGCGATTCTTGCCCGATTTGTTCGTCGACTGCCCAATCTGCCACGGTCGGCAATTCAACCGGCAAACACTTGCCGTGCGGTATCGCGAAAAATCCATTGCCAACGTCCTCGCAATGAGCATCGACGAAGCGGCTGATTTTTTCGAAAACCACGCCTCAATCCACCGCATGCTCACAAGCCTAGAAGAAGTAGGACTAGGGTATCTTACCCTAGGCCAGCGTTCGACGACTCTCTCGGGAGGCGAAGCCCAACGGATCAAGCTCGCCGCTGAACTGGGAAGGCCCTCTCCTGGCAAGACGCTTTACATTCTCGACGAACCGACCACCGGCCTCCACGTCGACGACATCGGCCGCCTGCTAATTGTCCTGCAACAACTGGTCGACCTTGGGCACACCGTCCTCGTGATCGAACACAACCTCGAGGTTATCCGATCTGCCGACTGGGTCATCGATCTCGGCCCAGGAGGCGGCATCGCCGGCGGACAAATCGTCGCCACCGGCACGCCAGAGGAAATCGCAGACTCCGAAGTAAGTTTTACGGGGCAGTGGTTGGGCGATCTCCCTAGAGCCCGTTTGAAACTTCCGTTAGCTACCGACTAGTCGTCCATCGCTGCTTGGTTTTCGGGTGCCACTGCTGGCTTGTCCAGCAGTGTGAAGCGGGTATCAGTGTTCGGAAAGGATCGTTCGGAAAGGACAAAGACAACCGCGCATAAAAAATGCCGGGCTTCGATAACTCGAACCCCGGCATCTTGTTTTTACTACTAGCTAAGCTGGTGCTCAGGTAGTGGCATCGGCTTCAGGAGCCTCAGGAGCGGCTTCAGGAGCTGCGGCGGGGGCAGCGGCCGGAGCAACTTCGCCGGCACCACAGCTGCTGCAACCAGATGGAGCAATTGCTTCGCTGGTACCACAGCTGCTGCAACCAGCTGGAGCGGCGGCTTCGACACCACAGCTGCTGCATGACGAAACAGGAACGCTGCAACCTTGGGTCTCGTAACCACAAGTCTGAACGCACGATTTCTTGCATGCCTTACGCTTTTGACGACGGCTCTGGCAGCAAGTGTTGCAGCTGCTTTCACAAGCTGGGGCAGCTTCGCAGCATGAAACTGGAGCAGCTTCACAACATGGAGCTGGAGCAGCTTCGCAGCAAGGGGCTGGGGCAGCTTCGCAACTTGGGGCTGGGGCACAGCACTTGTCGCGACGCGAGCTACGTTGCGTGCGGCAACGCTGTGGCTTGCACTTTTGCTTGCAGCACTTCTTGCCGCCAAACAGACCTGCTTCGGCTTGGCTTGTGCCTACAACGGCAAAGCCTGCGACCAAAACCATAAAGGCTGCGGCCAAGGTAATAACTCGGTTCATAGTGGTAACTCCCTCTGAATAAAAATGGGTGGTAAACGTCTTACGTTGCTACGTGAAGTGAAACCTCGGCCACCAAAATACCTTCCCCCCTCTTGCGCCACGATGGCCGGCAGCAGCGGGGTTTACGATCTATTGTCGGGCTCGATCTGCACAAAACCACATAAATTGCAGTGTTTGCGACTCGCGAACCTCTCTCTTGGTTTCCAGGAAAGCCTGTTCGACTTTGCCGATTAGCCAAGTTAGGTCGACCACGATAACACGGCTGGTCGGGGTGTCAAGTGGTTGGAAAGGCGAAAGCCAAGAAGCTCTGCCGAATTCCGCAGTCATTAAGAATTCAGCCGTCTATCGCGGCAGAACGGCAAAGAATGAGGCAAACAAAAAAATCGCGTTAAGCTTTAGCCAGTAAACCACTTAGGGAAGAAAGCTGGCACACGGGTTCTGTTGCGAATTTTGAGTTTATTGCGGCCAGTGAAAACACCTTTGCGTGGAGAATATCCCCGGAATTTCGTATCTTTCGAATATTTCGGGGTTCCCCCTTAATTCTCTAGCGAAGCTATCGGATCCGATTTCCGGAAGGCTGCATCGCCTGCCGTGGAATACCGTCCTGCTGACTGGGGCCGACCGGACTGAGGGCGTCTATCAACTGCCCGGGGTTCTCGAAATTCACGAGGACCGGGGGCTGGCCGGGACCCATGTGGGCGGCCATCCCAGAGATGCGCCAACCCAATTCGGTCAGCCGTAGTCCCCAGGTCATATTTTCCTCATAGGGACTGCCATCGGCATTCTTCTCGATCCAAACCGAGTCGACAAACGCCTTGTCTTCCTCAAACATCTCGATCTCGCCGACTCGAAACTGGGCCGTCTCGCTAGCCGGTGGTGCGAAGTCCATTCCTTCTTCTTCAATTCGCTTCAGCGCCAGAGGCGTCAACTTGGCGCTTGCTTGCTCTGATTTGCCGAGTCGAACCGCATCGAGAAACTCAACCACCACCTCGGCGGGCGAGTCTTGCTCGACGGAAACCAAAGCGACTCCACCTGAAGAATCGGTTTTGGAACAGCCAAGACCAATCAGTAAGCCGGCCGCCAGGAAAGACAAAAGGGTATTTCGCATTGATGCAACTCCAGCAAGATCGATCGAATGTCTAGAACCGGCTCCAGGCGGTTTCGCGGGCAGAAGTCTGGCAAAATGGCGATTCCAGGTCAAGCCAAACCCGAGTGCTATCAAAGAGAAAAAGAAGCAAAATCCAAGGAGTCTGAGGCCAAAAACCGAAGTCCTCTCCCCTCACCTCCGACCTCTCACCTCCAATCCCTCCCTCTACCCAGCAATATGCCCGACGCCCATATCCTGCTCGTCACGACGAAACAGTGCTAGCTGCGATTCAAACGTCGCGGCATCCACTTCCCACGAAGGCTGCGTATCGACGTGTGCCTGACAATGAGCCACAAGCACGCGGTAGAGAAATTTGAACAGCTGTCGTGGCACTCGAAGCGAGGCAAACGCTTCGATCAGTCGGGTATCGTCGATGCTGTCTTCAAACAAATCGCGAAGCCTCGCGGGATGATCCGGCTCTGCACAAGCTGCGACCCGAGTATTGGCCAAGTCGTACAACGATTGGCCAGTCCACTCGAGCGACGGAATCATGTTCTGCTTATCAAGCCGTGCCCGTTGGTAAAAATCGTGGTTTTCGTTTTGCACAAACTCCGCAAGCTCGGCCGGCAGCAGCAGCTTGAGCCCAAGCCCAGGCTGTTTAAGAAACTTGTTGTCGAGCATCGACCAAACCAGCCCTCGCATGTTTTCAAGCGAGCCATTAATCAAATGCGGCTCGTCCACCCGATCGACCAAAACCACAACCCCCGAGAATCCAAGCGCCTTGAGCAACCCTTGGAACTTGTAGAGCAGCTCGTACCGGTCGTCGGTCCGCTTTTTGTTCGGCAGTGGTTGACCGTTGATATCGCGAGCCGAGAATTGCATAAAAACCTGCCGAAGCGGATTCACATCGCGATTCACACAGCGAAGGTTCTTCGAGACGCCATAGGCTTGCGTCCACCAACGCCAAACTTGCGCCATCCAAGGCGACCAGCCTAGGGCCATCACGAGCCAAGGCCAAACCGTGAGAAAAATCGACCAATCTTTTTTCCACCAAAGAACGTAGTAAACCACCGCCGCCTTCACCACGACGCCAATACCACGAGTCATCCAGTTTCGCCAAGGCATGTACCACAGCTTGCGCCGTAGTCGATACCAACGCGATTGAAATACTTCGGTCAGCGAATTGTCGTAGCACGCGGCAAGCAGTAGCAAGTCGCGTTTCTGAAAACGATCGAGTCGCTTGATCGCATCGCTCGGCAACGAGTTGGCTTCAGAGCCGCTCGGCTGAGCGCACCCCAAAAGCCGATCGACCAGGCTCGTAATGCCGAGCGAAAGAATCGCATCCATGTGATCCCAAAGTTTCCATTCCGCCAGCACCTTCGCCGGATCTCGACGCTTGCGGCCACTTAAACGATCGGCAAATCGGTCGAGAAACGGATTGAAATCGTCGTACTCGATAACAAACGAACGCCCCTCATCGTGAGTACGGTTATGTTCGGTAAGCTGCGCAGCCACCTGCAATCGCATGGCCGTTTTGCCTGCTCCCTTTTCGCCAAAAACGAGCGAAGTCGCAGGGCTGGTCGGGTCGCCATAAACTTTGTCCCAGTTGGGATGAAACGTACTCGTACGACACCGACCCAAAAACACGGGATCGGTCTGAGCATCCTCGTCGGCAAACGGGTTGGCCGTCATGCCGTGGTGCGTAAGCAGGTCGTGAAGCTTCATAACGGGAGGGGCATCAGACAGGTGAACGGGGCGAGTAAGAAAACGGTCCCTAAAGTATAGGTCGCTACGGCGTAGTTCGTCGCCACAGCTTAGGACCTGGGCCTCCGTTCTCTGCTGCCTTCGACTGGCCTAAACAGCCGATTGTGAGTACCCTTACGGATAGAGGGGCTGCTTGCTTGAAGTGCAGGCGACTTGAAATTGAGGCACACCATGAAGAATGAACCCCGCTATGGCTATTATCCCTGGTGGCCCCAGGACGGCGACGACTGGCTCCATCCCGAGGATGTCGAGCTAGCACGAAATCGCTTCCCAAGCATGCGAATTTACCGCCGCGAATGTGCAGACGGCGATTACGAGATCCTCCACTACGGCGACGAACAACTTCGCATCCTGCCTTCGCTGTGGCAGGAAGTCGATAGCGAGGGCTTTGAAATCGGCGACTGGGTCGAAGTCTTATCGCGTGGCCTACGCAATACTCCGCGGACCGGAACGATTCGCGAAATGGTCTGGGACGGGAAGCACCGCGGCATTCGATACCAAATCCTGGAAAACGATCAGCCAATCGCCGAGCAATACACGGCAGACGACCTGCGCCATATCGAACCCACCAGCCCCTACTCCCCAGCCCCCAGTCCCTTCTCCTAATGCTGTGCGTATTTCCCGTCTTCCAGCCCAAGCTTTTTCATCTTCTTGTAAAGCGTCGTACGGTTTACGCCTAACGAGTCTGCCGTCGCGTTACGGTTCCAGTTGTTCGATTCCAGTACGTCAAGAATAATTTGACGCTCCGGCTCTTCGAGGGCTTCTTTAAGCGTCATGTTGCCAATCCGAGGAATCGAGATACTAGGCCCCCCCAGCACATCGCGAGGCAAGTCGCCCGGGACAATCACATTCCCCTTGCCCAAGAGCACGGCTCGCTCGACCACGTTTTGCAACTCGCGAATGTTACCTGGCCAAGGATAAGCTTCTAACGAAGCCAGGGCTTCTTCACTAAAACCATTGACCGGACGATTGGTGTCTTCTTTGAGTTCTTCCAAGAAACTTTGGGCAAGCAAAGGAATATCGGCAGGCCGCTGCCGCAACCCAGGAAGCTCGATGTTGATCACGTTGATCCGATAATAAAGATCTTGGCGGAAGTTGCCCTTAGCGACTTCGTCGACGAGGTTTTCGTTCGTCGCCAGGATCACACGCACATCGACCTTGAATGTTTTATCGCCACCGACTTGCTCGAATTCGAGCTCTTGAAGCACTCGGAGCAGCTTCACTTGCATCGCGGGGCTAGCAGTTCCGATTTCGTCAAGAAAAATCGTGCCACCGTTGGCTTGCATAAACTTGCCAATCTTGTTGCTCGTCGCGCCGGTGAATGCACCAGAAACGTGGCCAAACAGCTCGCTTTCGAGAAGATTCTCTGGCAAAGCACCGCAAGCAATTTCGATAAACGGCTTGGCCGAGCGGCTACTATGGCGATGGATCGCACGTGCAATCATCGACTTCCCCGTACCGCTTTCGCCCGTAATCAACACCGTCGCCTTCGTGTCGGCGATGCTTTCGACCATGTCAAAAACTTTGAGCATTCGAGGGTCTTGCCCGACGATGTTGTCCATCGCGTTATGCTTTTCAAGCTGTTTTCGCAGCTCGGTGTTTTCTTCGACCACCTGACGCTGAGTAAAAGCTCGCTCAAGACACATCAATAGCTCGTCGTCGATCAGTGGCTTGGTCAAATAGTCCGTAGCCCCGGCCCGAATCGCTTCGACCGCCGCATCGGCGTCGCCGTAACCGGTCATCAACACGACGTTACTCTCGGGATAGCTGCGGCGCACCTGCTCCAGGAGATCAAAACCATCGCCATCCTGCAGCCGAACATCGACCAGCAACATCTCGTAGCTTTTCTTGCGCAATCGCTCCAATGCATCGGCACAGCCCGACGAAGTATCGACCGCGAGGCCTTGGCTGCGAAGCCAGTCGGCCATTGATTCTAGTAAATGTCGATCGTCGTCGACTAGCAAAAGGGAACCCTGTATCATCGCGCCACTTCTCCCGGCGTAAGGCGCTTGGGTCTCCCAAAGTTGGGGCCCCAGCGCAGTCTGTCGCAAAGCAATCTCGGTCGAGCCCAAGAGTCTTCGGTAACCGTGCGCTGGGGAGCGGCGCGACGACTTTTCTACCGAAGGGGAGAATTGACCATGGGCTGTTGCTAAAAAAGTACGTTGCAAGAGGTGACGCGTCAACGAATTCGACCGCACGTGGCAAAAGAGCGCAGGCAGAAAGAAACAATCGTAACGGTCGCACCGACAAGAGGGTTCGTAGAACCGAGGGTAGGCCGCCAATCCCCCTATCTCGATCGCCGCGACAAAAACAGCGTCTCGCTTCCCTTAGGCCACTTGATTTGTGCCTAGACAGCATTTTGTGGCTAGACGTCGGGCCCCCTTGATCCCCCTGAGAACTCAAATTCCGACTACGACCGCTTTAATGCCCGAAAACACAAGCCGAGTGCTGTCTAGGTAGCCAGGCGGGCTACGATCGGTTATGATTCTTGCCTGCAAGCAGATTTTCCACCCTTGTTTGGGCCCTTGAGGCCCCTCTTTCTCGATTCACGCCATGGCCAAAAAGACAGCAAAAAAGAAGACGCCGACCAAAAAAGCGGCCACTACCACGACAAAGAAAACTGCCGCTAAAAAGGCTAAAAAGGCAAAAACTGCTAAAAAAGCAGCCTCTGCGAGCGAGAAAGACGAACCGGACAAGAAAAAGAAGGCCGCTCCGAAGAAGAAAAAGGCGAGCCGTGCCCGAGCGGTCAAAGAAATTCGCCTGAAGGCCTATTGGGGAGTCTTTAATCAGTCGCTCAAGCGGGTCGCCCTGTTCGAGTTTAACGAGCGGAAGTTGGCCGACAAAAAAGCGGCGGACCTGGGCAAGGGCGGCAAATCTCCGCACTTTGTGCAGCCAGTAAAAGAAGCCATTGAAGGCTGAGCAAGGTTTCGAACAAAGTTTCTTGGATGCCGCCTAGGTAGGAGGAATTTGCACAAAGTGGCAATTTCCTCAGGCGTTTTTCTTTTTCGCGGCAGGCACATGCCAGGTTTTCGCAACTGCCGTGCGGTTCAATGATTTTGCCTCGGCCAACAGGCTGACCTGTTGTTTCCTGCAAAATGCCGACGCAACAAACATTGTTTGTCCTACTAGGCCGTGGTGTTCGTCATGTCGTTGTGGTTCCAATAATTTAGCGCTGTAGTACTAGGCTTCTTTGAATGCTGCGACGATGTCGACGAGGACTTTTTTTCCATCGCCGAAGAGCATGAGGCAGTTGTCCGCGGCGAACAGCGGATTGGGGATGCCAGCGAAGCCAGGGCTAAGGCTACGTTTGATCATGATAACGGTACGCGCTTCGCTGACTTCTAAGATCGGCATGCCGGCGATTGGACTGGTGGGGTCGGTGTTGGCCACTGGGTTGACGACATCGTTGGCGCCGATCACGATCGCAACGTCACACTGTGAAAACGTCGGGTTGATTTCGTCCATTTCCTTGAGTTGATCGTAAGGGACGTCAGCTTCGGCGAGCAAGACGTTCATATGCCCAGGCATGCGTCCGGCGACAGGATGGATTGCGTATTCGACGGTTACGCCGCTGGCTTCGAGAAGATCGGCAAGCTCGCGGACCGCGTGTTGGGCTTGCGCGACGGCCAGTCCGTAGCCGGGCACGAAAATCACTCGCTGGCCGCCCTCCAGCAGCATGGCGACTTCGTCTGCCGAAGTGCTTTTGATTTTTCCGGCATAGACATCGTCCGCATCAGCGACAGGACCACTTGCTTCAAACTTGGCAAAGAGCACGTTGGCCAGCGAACGGTTCATGGCCTTGCACATGATTTGAGTCAGGATCAAACCGGAGGCGCCGACCAGTGAGCCGGCGATGATCAGTACATTGTTGCTAATCACAAAACCGGCGGCTGCGGCTGCGAGGCCGGAATAGCTGTTGAGCAGTGCAATGACGACCGGCATGTCGGCCCCGCCGATCGGCAACACGAGCATCGCCCCGAGTACGAGCGACGCGAGGACGAGAAAAACAAATTCAACACCGGTGCCGTCGGCCATCATCCAGGAGAGTAGTAGGCCGAGAAGCAACAGACCCAGGCTGACGAACTGCTGTCCACCAAAGCTCCACGGTTTTTTGAACTGAGGCAGCTCTTGCAGCTTTCCGGCGGCAATGAGCGAGCCGGTAAATGTGACCGAGCCGATGAGCCCCGTGAGCCCGGCGGCGACTCCGGCGACGCCGGGGTTGGAGACTTTAATGAGTTCGGCCCCGGCAACAAGCACCGAGGCAATGCCACCGAAACCGTTGAAGAGAGCGACCAGTTGGGGCATTTGCGTCATTTGCACGGTATTGGCAAGCCAGACACCGCCTGCGGAACCGGCAAGCATGGCAACAAAAGCAACGGGCCAGCTGACGACGTTTCCGCTGAGCAAAACGACCAACACGGCAACCAACATGCCTACGGCCCCGAGCATGTTCCCGCGGACCGCGGTTCGCGGGTGGGTCATGCCTTTGATGCCAAGGATGAAGAGTATGGCGGCGGCTAAGTAGCCGAGATTCGCCCAGGAATCGGCAGAGAACGAAGAGACAGCCTCGGTCGCCACGTCGACGACTTCGGCAACAGTTTCGGACTCAACGAGTGGCTCTTGCTTTGCCAGTAGGAGCATGTTGAACAGGTTGTCAATCACGGGGAGGGTCCTGGTAGTAAGTAGTATGTGGTTGGTCGTTAGTGACTAAATTTCAACGACTGAGGCCTACTTGGGTTGTGAGTTGCGGGTCGCGAGTTGTGAGAAAATACTCGCGACTATTTCTTTTTCTTAAACATTGCCAACATGCGGTGGGTTACTAGAAATCCGCCGACGACGTTGAGCGAGGCGAATACGATTGCCAAGAAGCCGAAGAACCCGGCCCAGAATCCTCCGCCAGCTAGCAAGGCACCGACCAGAGTAATGCCGCTGATCGCGTTGGAGCCGCTCATAAGCGGCGTGTGCAGCGTAGGCGGGACTTTGGAAATAATTTCAATGCCAACGAAGACGGCAAGAACGAAGATAGTCAGAGCGGTTATTAAGTCCATAATTTAGGGAGAGGTTCGAGGTGAGAGAGAAGGGGGAAGACTAATCTTTGCTTGCTAGATGGTCGGCAGGGGGAGTCGCTTCGGGGAGCACAAGGGGGTCGAGGCCGAGGAGGTCGCGTAGGCGGGCGCTTTGGACTTGGCCATCTTTGGCGGCCAGAGTGTCGCAAACGATTTCGTCTTTCAGGTCGATGTCCAGCTTGCCGTCGGTGGTCATGTGCAGCAAAAACGTGACGAGGTTCTTGGCGTACATCTGGCTTGCGTGTTGCGGAATCTCGCTCGAAAGGTTGGTTGGGCCAAGAAGCGTGACGCCATTTTCGACGACGACCTCGTCGGCAACGGTGAGCTCACAGTTGCCGCCACGTTCGGCTGCCAGGTCGACCACGACCGAGCCGCGTCGCATTCGCCGGACCGCGTCGGCGGTGACCAGCAGGGGCGAAGGGCGGCCGGGGATGGCAGCGGTGGTGATACAGACGTCGCAATCGGCGATGATGTCGGCGAGCTGCTGTTGCTGCATTTTGACTTGTTCTTCGGTGAGTTGTTTGGCGTAGCCGCCCTGGTCTTCGGCGTCACCCGTGTCGAGCTGGAGTTCGACAAAACGCGCGCCAAGGCTTTCGATTTGTTCTTTCACCACGGGACGAACATCGTAAGCGTGGACGATGGCTCCAAGTCGACGCGAGGAAGCGATTGCCTGAAGCCCTGCGACGCCAGCGCCGATGACGAGCACTTTGGCGGCGACCAGAGTGCCGGCGGCAGTCATTAGCATGGGGAAGAGCTTGGGCAGGCGGTCGGCGGCTTGGAGCACGGCTTTGTAGCCGGCGATCGTTGCCATCGACGAAAGCACATCCATGCTTTGGGCGCGGGTAATACGGGGAATCATTTCCATGGCAAACAGGATTGCCTTGGTGTCGGCCAGTTCTTGCACGGCTTGCGGATTGCCGAGCGGGTCGCACATGCCGATAACGACTTGTTCGGGGCGAAGTAGTTCAAGATCGCCACGACCTGCTTCGGGGTTTGCTCCCAGGCAACGTACTTGCAGGACGACATCTGCCTGACTAAATGCCTGGCCGCGATCGGCGACAATAGTGGCTCCGGCCGATTCGTAATCGGCATCGGCAAAGCCGGCTTGCTCGCCGGCGCCAGACTCGATCAGAACATCCCAACCTGCTTTGGCGAGCAAAGGCAGTACCGCAGGCACTAAGGCTACGCGGCGTTCCCCGGGGAGTGTTTCTCGAACAACGGCAACATTCATGGCGATCCTGGCAAGCGTGTCAAAGGTGTTGGGTGGGGTAGGGGGGGTCTGTTGCGTACCTGCTGTAACCCGACGCGTGCTATTTTGCTTCTTGCGACTGAAATGTCACAGTTCAAAAACACGCTTTAGGGCTGAAGCGTCCGGCTGTACGGCGCGACCACCACTTGGGGTAAGTCGACCGCAAAACCTTGCAAGTTACTTTGTGGCTGTGCGACGATTTTTCCAACAACCAGTATTCGGCTGGCTCCCTGGGCGGGCGGGCGATCGAGAAGCACGGGGATGACGGTCGCCGTGGAAGGCTCGTCGAGTGCGACATAGCAGAGGGTTTGACCTCCCAAAGGTTGGACGTTTCGGATTTGGCCTACCAAGAAGATACCTTGATTGGGCCTTGCTTCGTACCCCCACCAGCGAGAAACAATCGAGGCGAGGTCGCGAAGTGCGGAACCCTCGGTTGCTATGCCGTCGAATATTGCCTGGGCGGCGGCTATTTGGGTCTGCGAATTTGCGTCAAGGCTTGGCTCGCGGATCCACTCGATTTCCTGGGCCAAACGGCAAACCGCCATGTAGGCTTGTCCTTTTTGGGCGACTGCGGCGTTGTTGCTCAAATCTCCCTCGATCAGCCCCGGCTGAGCCGTCTGGGCGGCGGCGAGTAGCTGGCTAAAGGACGCGGGCAGAGAGATCGTTGCCGGGGGGAGGGGTTCTTCGGCAGTTGCGAGTTGGACCGTCTCGTCGCGGCGGGGCGGTTGGGGCTGCGGCTCGGGCTCGGACGGCAATGGCTCTGAAAGAACGCTCAAATTTTCTTGGGGCGGGCTGTCTGCAAGCAACTGCTCCATTTCGCCCGCAACGTCCATTTCGTTGGCCGGCATTTCCTCTACGGACTCGGCATAGGGCAACATCGACGTGGGCAGGTAGTGGGCCAAATTCATCACGTCGCCGCCGGGGCCTTTGATCCATAGCAAAGCGTAGAGCCCTAAGAAGATCCCAACGACGCCAGGGCCTAGCAACGCGGCGGCGACCTTGAGGGGCGAAAAACCGCGAGTTGGACGGGCAGGAGACGTGTTGAGATGTCGCTCAGGCTTTTTGGTTACGGCGACGGTGGGAGCAATTTCGGCAGTTTCAGTGATTTCAAGTTCTTCGGCAAACGACTGGGCATCCCTGGCGGCAAGCAAATTGACTTGGGCCGCTTCTTTCGCCGACTCGATTTCTGCTGCGTGCGGCATCTCGGCAGGGGTAGAGTCGAGCTGGAATTCGAATTCTGGTTGCGGGATAAAAGCTGCGGGGGCTGGCGTAGGCGCGGCTGTTTCTTTTGCGTCTTCCTTTGCGTCGAGTTCCTTCTTGCTGGGCAACTCACCGGCGAGGTCCGAGGAATCTCGCTCGATGGCTTTTTTCAACCGAGCCTCCCAGCTAGAGAGCGACTCAACTGCCGCCGTCTCGCTTGACGATTGCTTAGGCTCTTCGGCTGGCGATTTATTCTCGCTTACTGGGGAGAAGTCGGAGAGGCTACGGGGCTGAATGGCTGCGGCAGCTTCTTCGGGCGGTTCTTCGATTTCTTCTTCGCTGGGAGCCAAGAGACGAAGCATCGGCAGCGCGACCTGAAAAGTGCTGCTAAGCAGAAACGTGGCGTCGCATTCGGGGCACTGCGCCCGATCGTCGGCAGAAGCTTCTTTCGGGACGGCAAGCTGTTTGGCACAAAGCGGGCAGGTGGCGAGAGACGCCATGGCAAGGGATTCCTTAAAACCGGTTGGTCATTCCATTTCTATCTCTATTGTACCACGAGTAGCCGCGATTGTCGGGGCGGTTGAGGCTGCACTTCGGGGCATCTCAAGACCGCTAGCATTTCCTTCTCAAAGCCCGTAGATTTCGCCGTATTTTTGAGTTAGATGGTCGATCAACGGCTTGTGAGAAAGCGGCTTGCTGGTGACTCGCTCGACCAGCTCGGCAGCCGAGTAGCGGCGGCCGTGGGTGTGGATGTTTGCTCGTAACCATTCTCGGAGTGGCGCAAACTCGCCTCGGCGGAATTGCGCGTCCAAATCTCCGAGGTCCTCGGCCGCCTGGGCGAAGAACTGAGCTGAGTAAAGATTGCCGAGTGCGTAGGTTGGGAAGTAGCCAAACAAACCGGCGCTCCAGTGGACATCTTGCAGCACACCGTCAGCGTCGTTCGGAGGGTCGATACCAAGGCAGTCTCGGTACTTTTCGTTCCAAGCTGCCGGCAGGTCTGCTACTTGAAGGTCGTTTTCGATAAGCGCCTGTTCCAGCTCGAAACGGATGAGGACGTGCAGGTTGTAAGTCACCTCGTCGGCGTCGACTCGAATGAGCGAAGGGCGGACATCGTTGATGGCGCCGTAGAAGTCGCGCATTTCGACGTCGGCAAGCGCACCGGGGAACGCCTTTTGTGCGCGGCCATAAAAATGTTCCCAAAATGCGTGGCTGCGTCCGACTTGGTTTTCCCACATTCGCGATTGCGATTCGTGAATGGCCATCGAAACGTCTTCGCCGGTTGGCAGGCCGTAGAATTCTCGCGGCAGGCCTTGGTCGTAAATGCCGTGGCCAGCTTCGTGCATGGTGCTGAAAAGCCCGTCGCAAAAATTGTGCTCGTCGAATCGAGTCGTCAGCCGGACATCACCTGGCCCGAGGCCGACCATAAAAGGATGGTCGGTTTCGTCGATTCGGCCAGCCTCCAAATCAAAACCAATCGCGGCGACAACCTGGGCGCCGAATGTTTTTTGGACTTCGATCGGAAATTCACGCGAGACTATCGAAACGTCCGGACGCTGCGAACTATCGGCAATTGCCTCGACCAACGGGACGAGCGCATCTCGCAATTCGCCAAGCACCCGGGCGACGTTGGCCGTCGATTCGCCCGGTTCGTAGTCGTCGAGCAGCGGATCATAGGGCGTGATGTCGAAACCGAGGGCGGCGGCTTCCTGGCGTTTTAGCTCGACGGTTTTTTCTAAGATCGGTTGAAACTTGGCAAAGTCGTCGGCAGCACGAGCCTCAGACCAAACTTGCTGTCCTTCGACGGCGGTCCGCGTAAGCTCCTCAACCAGCGACTTCGGTAGCTTGGTTTTTTTGTCGTAGTCGCGGCGCAGCTGCCGGATGACGGTGCCCGTGTCGCTGTGCGGATCGGCGGCAAGCGGGCTCTCGGCAAGCTCTTGGAGCCACTCGTCAACAACCGGAGCGGTCTTTTGCTGGTGAATGATTCCCGCGAGGTAGGCAGCCTGATCGGCCCGATAAGCCCCGCCGGCGGGCGGCATTTTGGTACGTTCGTCCCATTCCAATAGCTGCTGAATGGTGCCCAGCATGGTTGCTTCTTGAAATTGGTCGCAGAGTCGCTGGTAGGTTGCTTGGTGGTCGGTCATGGCGGTATTGGTTTTGGCTGAGTCGGTTGTGGCTGATGAGTTGACGTCGGGGGAATCGTGGTCGAGATTATTAGCATATCCGGCTTGGCAGCCGGCGCTAACGTGCGTCTTTCCCGAATTCTGATTGGATCGTTACTATGCTTGATGTCCTTGTTATTGCCCCGCATCCTGACGATGCCGAACTGGGGATGGGCGGAGCGATTCTCCAGCTTAAGGCCGGAGGGCTTCGAGTGGGAGTCTTAGATTTAACCTCCGGCGAACCGACGCCGCACGGCTCGCTAAAAATACGTGCCCAAGAAACGGCTGCCGCGACCGAGATCTTGGGCCTCGATTGGCGCGACAACCTGGGCCTCCCCAACCGGAGCCTCGAGCCGACGCTAGCAGCCCGAGAAAAACTAGCAGGCGTGATTCGCCAGCAGCGCCCCCGTTGGCTATTTGCGCCGTACTGGACCGATGCACATCCCGACCATGTGGCTGCGACCGAGCTGGTCGAGGCGGCCCGTTTTTGGGCGAAGCTCTCGAACACCGACATGCCAGGCGAGCCGCATCATCCCGAGCGAATCTACAACTACTACTGCGTCCACCTGAAGCTGGTCGTACAACCTGCGTTTGTGCTTGACATCAGCGCCGAGTGGGAGCAAAAAGCCGCAGCAATCGCCTGCTTTGAAAGCCAGTTCGTAACAGGCCGCCCGACCACCCCCCCAACATTTCTCGACAGCCTACGCGACGAGGCGGCGTACTGGGGAAAAACCATCGGCACCCAATACGGCGAACCATTTACATGCCGCGAACCGATTGGGCTGGGCACAATGGCCGGGCTGCTTTGAGGCGGGAGGAAACTCTTCAGAGAAATTGGTCGTTTCACTTCTTGGTAAGGATAGTGTCACCGTTCACCGGGCGACGACGATTGATTTCCTATTGGCAAATCGTCCGACTTCGTGGTTTCGGCGCATCGTTTTTTTATCCACCCTGTGTATTGCGGTCGATCCGATGCAGCCTGTTCGGCTTGAAGCCGCGCGACTAAACCGGAAAGCGTACCGCCGGATTCGGCCAAGAGGCGTTCACGGGTAGCATGAAGTTCATCAAGTATTGGATTTTTCGTCGTCATTATCGTCATCCCCACCGAGAAACTCCGTCGGCGTACAGATCAATAGTTGGCCGTAACCTTGGTCTTCAAGTAAACGATAGACACGAGGCAGTTCGTGAGCGTTCGCTATATGCTTGCAGTTTTGCGTCAATAGATAGTCTACACCGGCGATTGCTGCAGCGGCAACATGAACTGCATCAGCAGCCGCTTTTTTCGGCATCAAGTGATTGGCGAGAATCAGATTCGCCAAATTGTCCACTTCGGAGTTGAGTGCAACCAGCGGAATCCCATCAAGGAGCTTGAGTCGGTCGGCCGCAGCAGACGGATCGCCATCGGACGCCTCGGTGATCGTCAATTGCGAGGTGACGAGGTTGAATTTTTGGCGCTCAATCGCCCACCATTCGCGAGCCAGGTGCTGTACTGCAGCTGTCTGAATGTTAGAACTCGGCCATGCCGTAGCATGACTAACGATCGATGTTTCTATGTAAACGGTATCCATCACATTATTCCTCGGACGCTGATGATGTGCCAGTCTTCTAGCTCTGCGATGATCAAATCTTCGGTGATATCCATCGCCATCATTCGGGGCTCGCCACTAACCACAATGCTCTTCCCAGGCCTCCATAATGCGTTCCAAATTGTCGAGTATCAACTTTTGAATCTGGTTCATTGTTTCTTGTTCGCAATGAGCATTTTTATTGTTGGTGCCCCGGGAATGCCAGGTATTTGAATTTCTATTGATCTCGGCATCAGTTTTCGACGTTCCAGTTCATCGATAACCAGCAGTTCTGCAAACGGTGGAAGTTTTCCTTCTGTCATTGCCTTCTTGTAAGCGTTTAGTCTCGCGTATCGGAAATAGCCTAACAAGTCTTGGTCAGCCTTCTCAACCACAATCTTGTAGTTCACCTGCCCAGAAGTAAGCGTAAGTATTGTATCTGTCGCAGCTATTTCGAAAGTTGGAGCCAAGGACCAGAGAACGAATGGACGAATTTGGTCAGGCACCGAAACGGTGCTCTTTTTCGTTTTTTCTTTGGATTGTTTTGCCCAAGTCTCACAGTGTTCTAATGATACCCATTGCTTTGACTCGTCATGCTGCCAACGTAGATTTTTCAAGTCGAATCGCTCAGTCATATCACCGACTTTAGTGATTGCCGTGTTGCCACGGATTGACAAATCGATAAAGGCTATGTCCTCGCCATTGGCTTTAAGGTTGATTTTGTATTCTTGTGCCCGTACCTGCGAAGTGACTGTGAAGATTGCAAACACAAGGGCTAGCAGTGGTGAATGTCTCATGGATTCTCCAGTCGGCGAACAAGAATTCTGCGACTTTGCCTCGTATAGTACTTCCAAAGACAGAAATAGGCGAAAGTTCCGTCGTGGCAACATTTTACCATCGAGTTAGTGCATATTTCAAGCAGCAGCAAAGACGGCGCAGCTGACTGTAAAGCCTGTACTGAGTCGTGCTAGCAGCGGCCTCTCATATTTCACCTTTCGCTCAAGCGACTCTACCGCCTGTGCCGATAGTAACGACAACGCGATGCGGCTGCCGGTTTGAGACCGTAGTGCGCGACCAATTCGAGAGGGGGGCCCCTTTCTTATTGGATATGACGCCTCGATGCGTGAAAAACTCTTCAAAACACTTTGCTGCTTCTCGCTACTTGCCTGCTCGGGCTGTAGCTTGGTGCTGCCTGAAGTTTCTCATCAGCCGGTGATTCGCAATCCGTTTCCCCAGCTTAGCCATGTTGCAGTCGCTCCGTTTTTTAATCATTCCGACGAAGCGACAGTCGATGGTCGCGAAATCGCGATGGCCTATTTTGCCGAACTACAGAAGACGCCCGGCTTCGAGGTCGTACCGGTCGGTGTGGTAGAAGAAGCGATTATTGCCCATCGAATTAACCTAAGCGGGCCAGGCGAAGCGCGACGACTGGCCGAGATTCTTGGCGTCGACGCCGTGGTCGTCGGCGCGATAACCGACTACACGGCTTACTATCCGCCTCGCTGTGGATTGCGAGTGGAATGGTACACGGCGAACCCAGGCTACCACGAAATTCCGATCGGCTATGGGCTGCCATGGAACACGCCAGAGGAAGAATATATTCCAGACTCGCTAGTTTACGAATCGCAAATGGCGCTCGCCCGAGCCCAAATGACGACGCAATCGCCCGACTGCGATAACAGCACCCAGACGTTGCCGCCTCCGCCGGGGATGCCTGCAAGTGCTGGCAGTGAGGAAGCGCAAGTCGATCCGTTTGAGGAGTCCGCGGTGCGGCTCACTCAAGCCGAAGAGTTGCCGGCAGGTACTGCGGAGCCAACGCCAGTAGAGGCAGCAGGCCCGTCAAACGAATCGAACGATGCAAACGAATCGATCGTTTCTAAAAACTTATTCAACACAACCGGCGCAATGGGTCCGAATTGGCCGGACAAAAGTTGCTTTGACCCTGCCTTTCCTCAGGCGACCAAGCCTCAATGCGTGCCCTTCCATGGACCTGTGCTGAGCCATACGCGCATCTACCGCGGGACCGATCCAGAGCTTACAGAAGCCTTAAAAAGCTATGTTTACTTTCGAGACGACGCACGCTTCGGCGGTTGGGAAGCGTACCTTCAGCGGAGCGACGATTTCCTCCGCTTCTGCTGTCACATGCATATCTCAGAAATGCTTGCTGCGCGTGGCGGGAGTCACAAAACGCGTCTGGTGTGGCGCTGGCCTGATAGCCGATAGATCGTAGTAGAATGCGATTCTTGTCAGAACGGATTCGCCCGGGCTACCCCCGCTTGATTGCTTTGGCCGTACTTCCGATTTGGAAAGCCGACCGAGCGATAGCATCAGCCCACCCCACCGCAGTCTTTTGACACCATAGAACCCGCTCTATGAATGCCAAGGCTGTCCCCTTCGCTGCGTTGTCGCATGGAGAGCTGCTACCGTGAATAGTGATGACATCAATGTACTGGCGTTGGTTAAGGGAAGAGAACGCTACATTTTCCTCTACGACGACACACAACGTGCCGAAGCTTTGCGGATGCTTGGTCGGTACGCCTCGCGATCCGATCTCAGCTTTACCTGGTACGACGCCGCCGTTTTGAGCCGCAAAGTCCGGCACTCGAAACCCTCGGGGAATTTGCTCGACCGAATCTCGCTGCCCCAGAAAACCGATTCGGAAGAGTAGCGTAGAGAGGTTAGGGGCCAGAGGTTGGGGATTGGTAGTATGCCTCGGCCTTGTTGACTAATCCATTTGGAAAGAACTTTTCTGACGGGATAGACAGGATTTGAAACACAGAAACACAGAGAAAGAAAACTGATGCTGAGACAATGCTTAGAATTGAGATGCGAGACAGGCCCCGAGACACTCGAAGTTATTTGCAGCAGTAGTTTCTATGTCTTGAAACTCGATTTTCATTTATGACAAAGTACTCGTTTATTCATTTTCGATAAAAAGGATTGAAAAACTCCGTGTCCTCTGTGCCTCCGTGTTTCAAATCCTGTCCATCCTGTTTTATCCTGTCAAAAAAAACGATTTAAGGCAATGGTTCGACAAGGCCGTATGCCTCTTATCTTTCTATTTCCACTACTGCTTTGTCATACGCTAAAAATTGGAGTGCTGGCTGTCAGGAGTTTTGAGACAAAGCCTAAATCTCACCTCCCACCTCGGACCCCCAATTCCCTCCCCAGCCAATGCAACGCAAGATCGCTCGATTCCTGCAGCACCTCCATATCGAACGGGGTGCCTCGCCCCACACACTGAAGAGCTATCGAGAAGATCTTGAGTCGTTGGTCGAATACTTTAGTGAAGAAGACGGCAGCTGTCCCGATCCGGCCGGTTTGACCTCGGTAGAGCTGCGAGGGTATCTCTCGGCGCTGCACGAAGCCGGGTACGCAAAGACTTCGATCGCGCGGAAGCTGGCGTCGCTACGAAGCTTTTATCGGCACGGGCAGCGCGAAGGTTGGGTCGATAGCAACCCAGCCAAAGCGTTACGGAATCCGCGCAAGGCCCACAAGCTGCCGCATTTTCTTACCACCGAAGAAATTGGCCGCCTGCTTGCTGCGCCAGCGGTCGACGGCCCAATGGGTCTTCGCGACCGCGCAATGCTTGAGACGCTTTACTCGGGCGGGCTTCGGGTAAGCGAGCTAGTCGGCCTCAATGAGGGCGACCTCGATTTCGAGCAGGGAATTGTCCGCGTCCGAGGCAAGGGCCGAAAAGAACGGATTACCCCATTAGGCTCGTATGCGGTGCGAGCCCTTCAAACGTGGCTTGCGAAGCGGCAGCTTTCGGCAAAAGAACCTCAGGGGCGAGAGGCTCCGGTATTTGTCAATCGCTTTGGCACGCGACTAACTACCCGTAGCGTGGGCCGCATGCTCGAAAAACATCTTCGCGAGTCGGGGCTCGACCGTCGCACGAGCCCGCACACGTTGCGACATAGTTTTGCAACGCATCTGCTCGATCGCGGTGCCGACATCCGTAGCGTGCAGGAGCTACTAGGGCACAAGAGCCTGGAAACAACTCAGATCTATACGCACGTAAGCACAAGCAACCTGCGAGCAGCTTACGAGAAGGCCCACCCTCGAGCCCGGTAAGACACTTTTCAAGAGTGCCTGCGTGATGTGGAAACCTACAGCTTCACGCCAATCCGCTTCGCCCTCAGCACCAAAGCCGGACGAAAGTAAACCATCGGCCGAAGCTCGCGGCTACGAGACTTCCGGCTCGCTCGATCGCGGGCCCACAAAAACGTGCTGTCGACCAGCCTCCGAGGCAACTGGCCTTGCTCGACCAAAGCCACCACCTTCGCAATAAACATCTTGTCCCCCTTCGTCCTCGCCCGGAGCCCCACTCGAAGCTGTTGCGATAGGCTCAGCTTTCGGCCTTCGTTCTGCGTTGGCTCGACCGTCCCTTGTGCCGCAACCGGCGCTGCCCCAAAACTCAAGATTCCTGCCACAATCGTGGCCAGCCCAAGTCGAGCCGCTCGACAGCAAAACCAATTTGCAAAAAACATGATCTGCTCAGTCATCGCAACCCTCGTTGAGAAATCGTCGAAAAGCAAAAACGCAGGCTCGCCCTGCGCAGGAGAGACCACAAATTCGGGCAGCGATTTGTAGTTTCTCTAAGCCTTGAAGACAACAGCAAACCGCTAGCCCCAACTTGCTAGCTAGCTACCAAGTTGACGCCTAGCCCATCCCACGCCCAGGCAAACGATCCGCAAGTTTCCGCTAGCTATCAGCCGCACGCTATGCGAAATTTGAAGGAACGATTTCTAAAGAATCGCCCCGTAAGAAAGCATGCGAAGTACCTTGAAATGCCCGTGCCGTGGCAAGAGCACGTCCGTGCGACACGCATTAATAATGTCCCACGAGGGTCACCAAAAGTCCTAAATTCAACCCATTTTGTCCCCTCCATGCCTCGCAAACCCCTACGATTCTCGAACCATTCAAAGCAAGCAGGGGACAAAACCCATGAATTAAGTCCCAAAACATGGGACCCCTACCGATGGGACAAAACCCCAAAAGAGGGGGGCACCGAGTGCTTTGTCCGTATTGAATATTAGCGTCGAAGGCAACGCCGAAACAACCGAAAAAATCCCCAACAAACACTGCTATCATAAAAGAGACTCGCAAATTTCAAACACACAATCAAAGTCCGGCATCGCCATTCCCGGCTTACCCAAACCACCCCAAGAGATTCGCCCATGTGGCCCGACACCGAAAACACCGAACAGCTATTAACAAGTGCCCGCCAGGGAAACGACGACGCCGTCAATCGACTGCTAGAACAACATCGCGAATCGGTACGACAAATGATCGACCTACGAATGGACCGAATGCTCAAACGCCGCGTCGACGCTAGCGATATCGTGCAAGAGGTAATGATCGAAGCCAACCGACGATTACAAAAGTACCTCCAAGACCCCGTCCTCCCTTTCCACCTTTGGCTGCGTCAAATGGCCAAAGATCGTCTTATCGATGCCCACCGACGACATCGGGGCGCTGCCCGACGCTCGATCGATCGCGAACAACCGATCGCCGCGAATTTCACCGGCGAATCTTCGCTCGATCTCATGGCCCAGCTTCGCGACCAACAACTCACTCCCGCTGCCGAAGCCACCTGGCAAGAACTCCAGCAACGCTTTGAAGCCGCTTGCAATCAACTCGATCCCCAAGACCAAGAAATCGTACTCATGCGACACTTCGAGCACCTCTCCAATGCCGAAACGGCAATCGTACTGAACCTCTCCCATCAAGCCACGAGTATGCGATACCTCCGAGCCATGAGACGATTGCGAAAAAACATCAACGACATCGACCCCGACGGCAACCCCTCATGAGCGACGACTCCACCACGGCCTCGCTCCACGACCAGCAGCTTGCCGACCTATTCGCCAAGCTCACGGCCCCCCGCTCTGCTGCGCGGCCCAATCTCGAAGAACTTGTTCGCGATCACCCTCACCTTGCCGAAGAACTCCGAGAACTTTGGGGGACCGCCATGGTCGTCGACGCCGTGGCAGACTCGTCGCACCAACGAGTTTCTCTTGAAAATCTCAAGCCGGACATTGCTGAAATCCAACTTCCCAAGCAATTGGGCGACTTCCATCTCCTCGAAGAAATCGGTCGCGGCGGAATGGGCGTCATCTACCGCGCCCGACAACAAAGCCTAGGTCGCGACGTTGCCGTAAAGCTCATCCTCGCCGGAACCCAAGCCTCGCCAAACGAACAAGCTCGCTTCCAAGCCGAAGTAACAGCCGCCGCAGCCCTCGACCATCCCCACATCGTACCCATCTACGAAGTGGGCTTCTCCGAAGGTTACCAATACTTTGCCATGAAGCTCGTCGAAGGCCAAACCCTCGCTAGAAGAATCGCCAAAGGCCCGCTGCCAGAACGCGACGCGGTCCAGATAGTTCGCACCATTGCCCAAGCAATCCAGTACGCGCATCAACAAGGCGTCGTCCACCGCGATCTCAAACCGGCAAACATCCTCCTCGACCAAGACAACAGTCCCTACGTTTCTGATTTCGGCCTAGCCAAACAGATTTCGGCTTCAGAAACCCTGACACAAGCCGGTGCAATCCTAGGCACCCCCGCCTACATGGCACCTGAGCAAGCCGCAAGTCGCCGTGGCCTTATCGGCCCTCTGTCCGACGTCTATAGCCTTGGCGCCATTCTCTACGCCCTACTCACCGGCAAACCGCCCTTACAAGGAATCTCGCCTGTCGATACCGTGCTCATGGTGCTCGACCAAGATCCGCTGCCTCCCAGGCTGCTCAATCCTCGCGTCAGCCGCGACTTAGAAATGATTGTTCTTCGCTGTCTCCAAAAACCTGGAGACCTTCGCTACGAATCGGCTGGGCGGCTCGCCGACGATCTCCAAGCATTTCTCGCAGGCGAACCCATCTCGGCTCGTAGCGGTCAACTATCGCATATCGTCGCTCGCGTTTTTCGCGACACCCCCAATGCCAGCATCTTAGAAAACTGGGGCCTTCTCTGGATTTGGCACTCGGCAGTCCTACTCCTGCTCTGCCTCGTAACCAATTGGCTCCACTTACGCCAAGACACGTGGCCTGCCATGAAAACCCCATGGCCCTACCTGACCCTCTGGGGAGGCGGACTCGCGGTTTGGGCACCCATCTTTTGGTCTCTTCGACGTCGCGCAGGCCCGGTTACCACCGTCGAACGTCACGTGGCCCATGCTTGGGGTGGAAGCATCATCGCCGTGGTTTTGCTGTTCGTCGTCGAGGCACTACTCCGACTCCCCGTGCTCACGCTGTCGCCTGTCCTCGGCCTCATCAGCGGCATGGTCTTTGTCGTCAAAGCAGGAATCTTAACCGGGACTTTCTACATCTACGCTGCCGCTATGTTCGCCACTTCCATCGCGATGGCCATCTTGCAACACGCACAATGGCCTTACGGCATCTCGCTCTACGGGCTCGCCTCAGCAGCCAGCTTTTTTATCCCCGGCTGGAAGTACCACCGCCAAAAACGCTCGAACCGCGAAAAGGAGTAACTTGCCAACCTAACGCGACTTCGGTTTTGGTCTTGGTTGCGTCGCACCAGCAAAATAACCACCCGTGTTGAGATAGTTACCCATACTTTGGAAAACCGCCGCATGCCCTGTCGGCGCCGAATTTTCGTTGCCTTTCACGCTGTAGGGACCCTGAGCCGCCATTTGATTGAGACGACTTTGATTCGCATTACCCTGACGCTGTAACTGCTGATTCACCCGCCGTTGCTCCTGCTGGGGACGTACCGTGTTGTAATAAGAATTCGCCTGGTTAAACGCGCTACTCAACCCAAGATAAGGGCTCACCGCCGGGCTGCGACTGACGTTAGAAAATGGTTTGGAAGAAAAATTCGATCGTGGCGCACTGCTGCTGCGGTTGTTGCCATTCAAGGCACCCATGGTTGCAAAGGCTGAGCGATCGCGCCCGACAGGATTCAATCTGCTTAGGAGGAATTTAGAACCGTACCGCGTAGCGCCAAAATTATTTGCGAACACTTTAGAGCGGCTCTCACCGTAAGTGTTTGAGTTTGACTGAGCCTCAGCAGAATCCCCAGTCAAAGCAAACCCTAAGGTTGCAAGCAAGAAAACGCCTAGCATTTTGTTTCGGAAGTTCATCGCGATGGCCTCACATGTTCATAAATCGGATCACTCGAGAACCGCGTCCCAATACGCCCATTGTATCCCCCGCCCTGGTGACAGGCAACTTAGGGGACGAATGGCCTATAAACTGGGCGGCTGTTTCGCGGGTACTCCCATACTAGTCAGCATTTTCCGTGCCCAAAGCCAAGCCGCCGGTTCCGTGCCCTTTTTTCCCTACTCCGAAGCCAAACAACCCGTACGACTAATACGAAGGACCCGATTCTTCCCTTCTGCTGACTTCCGCCACCCACCCAGGATTCTCCAAATACCAACGCACCGTTTCACGAAGCCCCCCTTCGAAGCCGATTTTTGGCAGCCAGTGTGTCTCGCTCCGCAGTCGACCGGCGTCGACCGCATACCGCCGGTCATGCCCCAACCGGTCGACAGTACTGGCGATTAGCTTCCGGCGGTTTTTCCCATCCCCTAGTAATTCGTCCAAAAAATCGCAAATCAACTCCACGACATGCAAATTCGTCAAGCAGTTTTCTGCTCCAATCACGTAACGAGAAGAAGGTTTCTTTGCTCGCAGTATCTCAAGAAGCGCATCCCCGCAATCCTCAACGTGCAGCCAATCTCGTTGGTGCAAACCATCGCCATAAACTGGCAGCGATTGCCCGGCCGCTGCGTGCAAAATCATCTTCGGAATCAGCTTCTCGGGATGTTGACGCGGACCAAAATTGTTGCTCGAATTCGCAACCACCACCGGCAAACCATAGGTCTGAGAAAACGCCCTCGCAAAATGCTCACCAGCCGCTTTGGAAGCAGCGTAAGGAGAGTTTGGCGCAAAAGGACTTTGCTCATCGAAACTCTCGTCGGGGTTCGCAGAACCAAAAACCTCGTCCGTAGAAACCAACAAACAGCGAAAGGCTTGCTGCTCGGCTTCTTTTAACTGTTGCCAATACCGGGTAACCTCGTCAAGCAGCACGCAAGTCCCCAACGCATTGGTCGTAGCAAACTGAGGCGGCCCCGCAATCGACCGATCAACATGCGACTCCGCCGCCAGATGAATCACCGCCTGAGGCCGATGCCTCTTCAACAGCTCCGCAACCAACGCGGCATCGGCAACGTCTCCTTCGACCAACTCATGCCGCGGATTGTCCAGCACTTCAGTCAGGCTGCAACGATTCCCGGCATAAGTCAGCTTGTCGATCGTAACAACCGACCACGACCCGACTGCCAAACACTGTCGCACCAATGTGCTACCAATAAAGCCAGCACCTCCAGTGACTATTACCGTCGAATCTTGGTTCATGCTATTTACCTTCTTGCATTCTCCTCGGAAATACAACATTCCCCAAGGCAACCGACAACCTGTTGCACATCAATCACTTTTTCTTCAGCAACCTTTTCTGCCGAAAAAAATCGGTAAGTAGCTGGCCGCAGCGGTCCGCCAAAACACCCCGTTCCACTTCGGCTCGATGGTTCAACCGCGAGTCGTCAAGAAGTTGATAGAGGCTACACACTGCCCCCGCTTTTGGATCATCCGCACCATACACCACTTGGCTAATACGTGCTTGTAGAATTGCTCCCGCACACATAGGGCAAGGCTCGAGCGTGACATACAAGGTACATCGCTCCAACCTCCAAGAATCAATCGAAGCGGCCGCCTGAGTAATTGCCACCATCTCGGCATGAGCGGTCGGGTCTCGCAGTTGCTCTCGTCCGTTGTGGGCTGCTGCCAGCACTACCCCATCTCGAACGATCACCGCACCCACCGGCACCTCGTCGATCGCCCTGGCCGCTTCAGCCTGGAGAAGGGCCATTTCCATGTAAAGCTCGTGATCCACACCCTGGTCCTTCACTCAAAAAACGCAAAAATCACCTACTTTGCTTTCCAAACAGCCTGAGACGGCGGCCTATTTGCTGGCAAACGCAACAAAACTATCGTAAACTAGCTAGCGGCGAACAATCGACCTTGGTCTTCCGTATTTCAGGTGACGCCGTGTCCCAGATGACACAGCCAGTAAGCTGGTAGGCTGTCTCAACTCGACCGATGCCTTCTCCGATACCAAGAGAAGAAGTTCAGCAGTATACTGAATCGCCGCCAACAACCTATCAGAACGGTTAAATACTCTCTCGATTATCTCCGTCTATTCCATTCCTAGCTCAACTCCGTTCCTAGCTTAACAATGCAAGAAACTGCCATCCACTACCCCCAACGGCTTCAGCGTGCTGCCCGAATTGCCCGCTATGGCACCGTCTTCTTGCTAATGGCGATGTTTGTCGGTACACATATCCCAAGCCACGGACTCTCCAGCTTCTCTGTCTCTGACAAGGTGCTACATTTTGCCGCTTACATGACCCTTACGGTCTCGGTTTTGATAAGCTGGGAATTCTCGATAGGCATCCTGCGTCCGACTCACTACTTCACCGTCTGGCTATTCGGAACCATCTATGGCGCATTCGACGAGATCACTCAAATCCCCGTAGGCCGCTCCTGCGACGAATTGGACTGGCTGGCAGACATCCTCGGGATAGTAGTTGGCCTCACTCTATTCCGCGTATTTCGCCCGCTGTTGTACCGCTGGTTCTAACGGCTCTTTTCAAAACCAGAAATCGCCCTCGCCAAAAATTACACCGTCGCCAAAAATCAATAGTGCGGCGTAGGTGCCCGGTAGTCTTCCATCCGTATCGAGCGAAACCAGTTGATTGTCTCGGTCAGGCCTTCGCGCAGGGCCACTTTGGGTTCCCAACTCAGCTTCTCTTTCGCAAGCGAAATATCAGGACGTCGTCGTGTTGGGTCGTCCTCGGGCAACGGCTTTTCAACCAGCTTCGATTTTGCCCCGGTTATTTCGATCACCATCTCGGCTAGCTCGCGAATGGTAAACTCGCCCGGGTTCCCAAGGTTTACTGGTCCGATAAAATCGGACGAGCCATTCATCATCCGCATGATGCCTTCGACCAAATCGTCGCGATAACAAAAAGAACGCGTCTGCGCTCCATCACCAAAAATCGTAATATCTTCATCCTGTATCGCCTGGCGAATAAAATTCGAGACCACACGCCCATCGTAAGGGTGCATCCGCGGACCATAGGTATTAAATATCCGCACAAGTCGCACCTTGACCCCGTTTTGCCGATGATAATCGACAAATAGCGTCTCTGCCGCCCGTTTGCCTTCGTCGTAGCAAGCACGAGGGCCAATCGGATTCACCGACCCACGGTAGCTTTCAGGCTGAGGGTGCACTTCAGGGTCGCCATAAACTTCGCTCGTCGAGGCCTGCAAGACCTTTGCCTTGCATCGCTTGGCTAACCCCAACACATGAATCGCACCCATGACCGAGGTCTTCATCGTTTTGATCGGATTGTACTGGTAATGCCCTGGCGCTGCGGGACAGGCAAAGTTGTAGATTTCATCGACTTCAAGAAAAATCGGCTGCGTGATATCGTGCCGAATCAACTCGAAATTTGGCTTCGAGAGCAGATGCTGCACATTGGTTTTCTGGCTGGTAAAAAAATTATCCAGACAAATCACATCGTGCTGTTGCTCGACAAGACGTTCACACAAATGCGAGCCAAGAAATCCGGCTCCACCCGTGACAAGAATACGCTTAATTTGTGACATAAGTTCCTAGTAATCTTTCTAGTTTATTTCCTATCGCTAGCCCACGCTTTTGCGGCCAAGCACAATTCCCTCGACAGACAAATCTTCGTCGAGATCAGGCCAGTGAATCCCACTTCCTAGGCCGATCAATTGAAAATTTCCTCGCTGCGCTTTGTCGGCATTTTTTAGCGTTGGATAAAATTCAAGGGGTGTCTTCACTTCTCGGCCATCCGAGAGCCTCAAGCAAATCGAGTCTTCGGTGAAACTGACTTCGAGTGCCGAAAAATCAAGGTCGGGGCATTCAAGGCTTCTTCTTTGAGTGAAACTCATCCCATTTTTCCTCGATTAGTTTTTCATGCTTCGTAATAATTCTTGCCGCACGTTTCAGCTCCGAAGCATTCATTCCTTTGCTCTTGGCCAAAGCCACAGGGCCAATCCGAAATTTTGCTGTCACTCCCCCGTATTGCACATGCACGTGTTTTGGTTCCATCCCTTCGTTAGCAAAGAAATACAGTCGAAAGCCATCCTCGATAAGTATCGTGGGCATCTTTTTCTACCTCACTCAATTATACCCTGATTTGTCTCGCCGTCCCAATCGGTACTTATCTAAGACGTCCTGGCTCGACCATATCCGCCCCGAGACGGCTCCGACGGGCGCGGAGCGGCTCGCTCGATCAGCCGGTTCCCTTCCCCCAAAAGTTGATCGATCCGCTCATTCAGCTCGTTGTTCGGCTCCACCCCCTGCTTGGCGCTTTCGATCCAAACCTGGGCACCTGAGTTCAAGTCGAGCCGCAAACGCAAACGCTTCTTTCCCGGGTACCCTCGCACAATTTCCCTTAATTGCTGCAAAGCTCTTTCGCCGTGCTTGTTTTCTTGTACGCGTACCACCATGCCGCTGCTAAACTGCTTCGCCAACTCTTCCATGGGTAACAGCTTATCGACAATCAAATTCACTTCCTCGGCACCAGGCCGGCGGTCGACCTTACCAACCACTCCCAATATCGCTTCCGACTGCACCAGGTGGCCTACCTCGGCAAATTGCTCAGGCCATAGAATACATCGCATGATCCCGTCGAGATCTTCGAGATCCCACATCGCATACTTCGTGTTGACGGTGCCAGCACGCGGGTTCTTGGTATGCGACATTTTAATCGCCGACAACATCCCCCCAAGTACGACCTCCTCCCGATGCTTTAGCTTTGCCATCGATTGGCTCGTATGCGTACAATAAGTGCGCAACGTGGTTTCGAATTCGGCAAGCGGGTGGCTGGTGAGGTAATAGCCGAGTACTTCTTTCTCTAGCTTTAGTATCTCCTTCTCTTCAAAAGGAGGGACGTTCGGCAAATCGAAGGCCGCGGTATCCTCTTCGTCTTCTTCCTCGAAAGCTTCAAAAAGCCCCTTTTGCCCGCTCCGCCGATCCTTCGCCGCCGCCGCTCCCGACTGCAAGGCGCGATCTAGCGCAGCCATGTACTGGGCTCGATGCCCTCCGAGTGTGTCGAAGGCTCCGGCTTTGATAAGCGATTCGATCGACGACCTATTGCAAACTTGCGAGTCGATCCGCTCGCAAAAATCGAACAAGCTACTGTAGGGCCCCCCACGATTCCGTTCCGCCGAAATCCCTTCGGCGGCCGAGGTACCGCAAGACTTGATCGCACTCAGGCCGAAATGGATTTTCCGGTCGACGACGGTGAAGTCGAAATCCGAAGTGTTCACGTTCGGCGGCACCACGTCGATTTCCATTCGCACACAGTCTTCTAGATGCTCAACCAGCGAATCCTTGTTCTTGAAATTTCGCCCCGAGATATCGCATGAAAGCAACGCTGCCATGAACTCGACCGAATAGTGCGACTTGAGATAGGCCGTCATGTATGCAATCAACGCATAAGCGGTCGAATGGCTCTTGTTGAATCCATAACCTGCAAATTTCTCGATCATCGAAAACATCTCAAGGGCTTTCTTCTCGCCCAACCCTTGCTCTTTGGCTCCCTCGATAAACTGTTCTTTGTACTGGGCAATCATCGGCAATTTTTTCTTACTGATTGCCTTAATGCAGGTGTACGCATCCGAAAGGGGAATGCCGCCCAACCGATTGAGAATCCGCATTACCTGTTCTTGGTAAACCATCACCCCGTGGGTTTCCTTCAGCACGTCTTCGAGTACTGGGTGCGGGTACTCGGCTTCTTTCCGTCCATGTTTCACTTCGATGTAATCGTCGACCATGCCGCCTTCGAGCGGCCCTGGCCGGTAGAGGGCTGCGGTCGCGATGATGTCCTGAAAACCGTCGGGCTTCATCCGCTGCAACAAATCGCGAATCCCCCCGCTTTCAAGCTGAAAAATACCCTTCGTCTCGCCTCGGCAAAGCAGCGCATAAGTCTCTTGGTCGTCTAACGGGAACTTGTACGGATCAAGCTTCTCGCCACACGACTCTTCGATCAGCTCGATACTACGCGCTAGAATGGTGAGGTTACGCAGCCCGAGGAAATCCATCTTCAGCAGGCCAGCACGTTCGACGTCGCCCATGGCCCATTGGGTGATAACTTCCGACTTGCCTTTGACATGCTGCAAGGGCACGTACTCCTCAAGCGGCCTCTCGGCGATCACCACCGCTGCTGCATGAGTCCCCACGTTGCGTGCCAGACCTTCGATCTTTTGCGCGAGGTCCAGCAGCTCGCGAATCTCGGGATCGCCCTCGTAGGTCTTTTTCAGTTCATCGCTTTGTTCCAGCGCCGATTTCAGAGAAATGCCCAGCTGATCGGGCACCATGCCGACGATTTGGTCCACGCGAAAAATCGGCAACCCTAGCGTCCGCCCCACATCGCGAATCGCCGCCCTTGCTGCAAGCGTGCCAAACGTGCCGATCTGAGCCACATTGGCTTCGCCATATTTGTCTTTGACGTACTGAATGACTTCGCCCCGGCGATCGCGGCAGAAGTCGATATCGATATCCGGTGCTTCCAAACGGCTCTCATCAAGGAATCGCTCAAACAGCAAGTCGTACCTTAATGGACAAACGTGGCTCATCTTCAGCGCATAACAAACAATCGACCCGACGCCTGAACCACGAGCCGTACATGGGATATTCTGCTCGACCGCAAAAAGCACAAAGTCCCATACAATGAGAAAATAGTCGCAGAAGCCTAGCTTGTTGATCACTCCTAGTTCGCGGGCCAAACGATCGTAAACCTCGGTGGAAAGGTCGTCGCCTTCCCAGCGGTCGGCTTCGTCGGCATAACGCTCCTTGAGCCCCGCCACGCATAGCTCGCGTAGAAAGTCTTCTGAATTTTTGCCTTCTGGGGGGTGAAACGTGGGGAAATATCGCTTGCCCAAATCCAAATCGATATCAACCCGGTCGGCAATCTCTTGCGACCGCCGCACCGCATCGGCTTGGCCGGCCATCGCTTCGTACATTTGCTCAGGGCTACGAAGAAAGAACTGGTCGCCTTCCATCTTCATCCGGTTGGTGTCGGTCCGGTACTTGCCCGTGTTGATGCAGAGCAGCACATCCTGAGCCTCGGCATCCGATTGATTCACATAATGGGCATCAGAGGTTGCGACCAACGGCAAGCCCACCCGATTGGCCACCTCAACGGCAGCCTCGAGCGCCTGCTTCTGAATCTCCAAGCCGTTGTCTTGAATTTCGAGGTAGTAGCGGTCGCCAAAGAGGTTATGAAACCAGCCCGTGATTTCGATCGCCTGGGCAATCTGATCTTCGGTTGCCGCTCCGCTGCCACTCAGCAGTGTCCGACTGAATTCGCCCGACACGCAACCACTCAGGCAAATAATTCCCTCAGAGTGTGCCGCCAACAACTCGCGATCGATTCGCGGCTTATGATAAAAACCTTCAAGATAGGCGCTGCTGGCCATCTTCATCAGATTCTGAAAACCGGTACGATTCTGCGCCAGTAACGTCAGATGGTAGGCCGACTCTCGGGTACCCACGGCGCCGCCCCGATTGAACCGACTGCCCGGCGCAACATAGGCTTCGTAACCCAACACCGGATTGATCTCGGCCTCCTTGCAAGCCTCGTAGAATTGCAACGAGCCATACAAGTTGCCGTGATCGGTCAGCGCCAGCGCATTCATGCCCAGCTCTTTTGCCCGGCTGACAAGCTTCTTAATTGGGCTCGCCCCATCAAGCAAACTAAAATGGCTATGGCAATGCAGATGAACAAACGGCGAAGACAAGGCGGCTTCCTCCAGGCAACAAGATGATCGTACTAACCGACCGATATTGTAACGTGGCAAGGGAGCCCCGCGACAGGGGCAGAAATCTTGTCGCCCCAGGCTATTCGCTCTTGGGCGGATCGGAGGCTTCAACAACCAGCACTTTGAACTCTACGAGTGCTGGTTGGCCGGTCTGCGGGTTGCGTGTGACGATTCTCCCAAGATAAATGGCCCCTTTTTCAGCGGGCACAACGGCTGCCGGTTGCGAGTGTGGCACACGGCCTAAATTCGGACTCGGCAACGTGGCTTTGCTCTTGAGTTCATCCAGGCTCTCCAGGTTAATCGCCTCGAATTCCTCGGCAGCCGACGTCGCAGTGTCCTCTTTGGCGTCCTTGTTAGTGCCCTCGCTTGCTTTCACGACGTTCTCCAAGCGGCCAAACCAAACAGAATCGAGACCGGCAACAAACGGATGGCCCGTGTGCTGCTCATAGAACGATAGTTGCATGCGATCTTTTATCTGGGTCAATCGCAACCAGTGAACTACTCCGTAGCGATTGTTGTGAGGAATACTTGGTCCGCCAGAGCCTGTGTGTAGTTCGGTTTCTCCATGGACGATTGCTTCTGCTGGGTGATCTCCTCCCCTAGGTAATTGTATCGACCGCAATCGCCACGCGACTTTGACCGTTGCCTCAAGAGCGTGATAGATTTTTATTTCAATCGAGAGAGGATCCTTCTTCTCATGCAAGACTTCGAGTTGCTTGGTTCCACGGGTATAGCCCTTGCTGGTTACCGTGCAATTGTAGTGGCCCGGATAGAGGCTTGCGGAGGCGTGCCCCGTGTCGTCGGTTTTGACTGGTGGCGTCTTGGCAGTACGCCGACTTGATCTGTTCGGAGAGAACGTCACGACTGCATCGGCCAACGGTTTCCCTTGGGGGTCGACCACAAGTACGCTGACCTTGCGATGGTCTTCTTCAGTAAACCGACGAACCGTGAATACGCCGGCATTCTCGACGCCATTCCGAGCACCCGGGAATTCAAACGATTCCTTCGCTAACTCTGCTTGCGAAATTTCCACTCGACACGGCTGGCTGTTGTAGGAGCGTCGACGGTTAAACGTATAGAGATGGTAGCCGTCGGCAAACGACTCCAGGCTCTCGTTTTGGCCGCCATTACCTTGGACACGAAACGCACTTTTGGCGATTGGCTTGCTGTTTTGGTCAATCAACTGAAAGTAGGTCGCATAAAAATCGCTTTCCGCATTGGGCGATGCGCCGCGGGAGGCTGAGGCTTCGATCTGATCAATGCGTTTGATCAATGCGGCAGGTAGCTTCTCAAGGACCAAGCGTTTTTCGATCTGCGTGGCCAACTTATCGACCATGACAGGATAGGCGAGGGCAATTGCTTCGCGTCGCGATTGCAGTACCTCGTTAGCAGCTTTGCCAAAACCGGCCATGACCAAACTGCGGGCATACCAAAATGCCACGCCACCGTCCTCCGGCGCAACACGGTACGCTTCGGCAAGCAGGCCCAATGCCCGTTTGTCGCCATCGAAAAGTAGTTGTGCCTCAAGTCCCTTCAACAGCAATCCTTGGGCCTGATTGCCCGAGTTGGCTTTCACCAAAGCGACGGTTACCACGCTACTAAGCGGCACCTGGAGTTTTGCTCCGTCGACCTCGAGCACCAAGTTCTCGCCATCCATGGTCAATTGGCCTACCAGCACTGCGCCCGACTGTAGCACGACTTGTTGCTCTGCAGCGGCATTCAGCGGAACCCCAAGAATAGCAAGGAGCACCAGGAGCAAAGATAAAATCGTCCGGAGCATAGAACAGTCCTTATTTATATGTTGCGAAGCACGGTAAACTTACTCGTCTTTCAAACCTGGATCGCCGATCATGCGAAGATACTCGGCCAACTGCGATTGGATATCTAGCAGATCCTGCCACTGAGTCAGCGTGATTTTGACTTGCTCGTCTTTCTCGTCGACTTTGGCCGACTGGACAAGCTGCCTAGCACGCAGATGCAAGTACTCGAGTAGCTCCGAAATTTGAGCTGCCTGGCCAGCCGTTAGCTCACGAGGCAAGTCGGGAGGTAACGGAATATGGAGCGTGCTTTGCAAGTCTTCCGAAGCCCCGAGCCGTAACTCGAAGCTCAGCGACCCCGAATCGGCCCGATCGACCAACTCGCCAGCCCTCAGCTCGCCCGTCTCGCTCAAACCATCGCTGCGAAGCCCTTCAAGTCGACCTGCAATCTGATTGCGTGTTCCGTACAGCAACACCGAACGCCCAACAGAAATAACGTCGCCAAAGCGAAGAATCCGAAGATGCGTATCTTCGCCGTTAACTCGGGTACCGTTCGTACTTTCCAGGTCAGTAAGAACCAGCTTCTCCTGGTCTTCCTGGATCTTGATATGAAAGCGGCTAATCCGCTCGTCGTTGAGCTGAACCGAATTGCCTTCCTCGCGCCCGATCGTAATCGGCGGCGCCAAATTGCCGAAGACTTGGCCGCGATCGGCGCCATCCAATACTCTCAACGTAATTTGGCTCATCACTCGACCGACGCCCGTTCCAGCATTGACGACAAAAATTCCCCTCTATCGCTTATAACATGCGGTAGAGCCAACAGCAAGAGAATGCTCTTTCCTTGCGGCAATTCACGCAAAAAAACGCAGTTCTAACGAACTCAAGCGACAAACCAACACGTCTGAGCGATGCACGCTAGTCCGGAATATTTCCTGGCGGCGTTCTGTCACCCGTGCGAACGTAGTCCGATCGATTTTCGGCATACTCCTCAGCCGACGGCAGCTTGGCCTCGCCCGGGTTGCCCTCCTGCGCCGCTTCAAACATCTTTTGCAAATAAGGCCGACACCACCCGCAACCGGTCCCCGCACCAAAACATGCGGCCAGCTGTCCTACCCTTTTCGGCTTCTCTAGCCGCAAAAAGTTCGACACCTTCCGCTTGGTCACATGAAAACAAAGGCACAATTCTTCGTCAGGTTGCATCCGATTCTTTTCGCATTCGAGCAAGGGCTGTAGAGTCTCGTATTATATCCCAGCACGCATGCTTCGTCTTGGCCGCTAAACGCAAGTCGCCAAATGTAAAGCCACCCGACGCGCTCGATGGAATTCCTTCAAATCCAGCCATTCGCCCGCGGTATGAATCTCGTTTTGCCCACAACCTAGCGACACGGTCGGAATACCGTGTTCTGAAAGCCAATTGGCGTCCAAGCCGCCGTTGGCAATCGCATACTCGACTTCGCACCCGGCTGCCTCCAAGGCTGCCTTCGCCGCGAGTACCGAGGGATCTTTTTTCGACAAACAGAAAGACTCGTAGTCGAGATGTCCCTCGACCGTGACTTCGCCCCGACGCCCCTCACTGCTTCGTATCTTTTTGACGGCCTTTTGAAATGCCTTTTCGATTTCTTGCACGATACGTTTCCGAAAAACCGGATCATGGCTGCGAGCTTCAGCGCGAATCGTCACCAAATCGGGCACCACGTTCGTTGCCACACCGCCTTCGATCACTCCGATATTGCTCGTCCCCCGGTTACGACCTTTTTCGATCAAGCCATGCCAACCCCGCTCAACCAAGTCGGCCGTGGCAAGCGAAGCGATTGCGATCGCACTAACTCCTTGCTCGGGATGGCCTCCCGCATGGCTGGCGAGGCCTCGAATCTTTATCTTCATCCGGTAGCCGCCGGTCGCACCAATGGTGAGCCGATTGCTCACGCTACCATCCCAATTGAACGCCAGCTTGGGCTTGCCGAGCATACTGAGCCGGACATTTTTGGCGCCATGCAATCCGACTTCTTCCTGGACGGTCCAAAGAAAAGTCAAAGGAGGATGCGGCAACTTACGGCGAACAAGACTCAACACCGTCGACAACAACACCGCTACTCCCGCCCGGTCGTCGCCCCCGAGCCCAGAGTCAGGGTCTGCCGCTACTATCCGGTCGCCCTCTCTTATCGGTTTCGTCCCCACACAAATCGGCACGGTATCCATATGCGCCGAAAACATCCGCCGCGGCCCACGCACCGTGCCTGGCATCCGCAACACCAAGTTCCCGACCTCGCCCCCCAACGCAGAACGCCGATGGGCTTTGTCGTTCTTCAAAGCACTGGCCGGAACTCCGGCTTTGGTCAGCTGCTTGCATAAAAAATCAACCACCGGCCCTTCGCCACCACTCGGCCCACGGATTGCTAGCAACTGCATCAGCAGCTTATTGGCATGCTCCTCTGGCATGGCTTCGACATCCTCTTTCTGATTTTTCTGCTTCACGCTTTTAAGTCCCCTTGCTAGCAATCAATATGCGACTCGAAATCGGATAACTACTTCAACAACCCACCCTCCCGTAAAGTCAACCCAAACAGCCAGGGCCAGCAGGCAACCGTCGCAGCTTAACAGCATTGGGCGATTCACACCCGCGATATCTCTCACCGATTCGCCAATCCACAAAATCTCTACGCAAGCGAGAGCGGCAGAATACCGATCTTACCAGAGA
This sequence comes from Planctomycetota bacterium, assembly GCA_024278955.1. Lineage (GTDB taxonomy): Bacteria > Planctomycetota > Planctomycetia > Pirellulales > Lacipirellulaceae > Bythopirellula. Next base: position 86,442 of record JAJRSE010000025.1, read on the forward strand.
AAGCGCCATTTGTTTGTGATTTTGGCGTTGGTAAATTTGGCCGGTGTCTGTTGAGAACAGGCAAACCCTCACCTACGATCCACCGCTGCTGATTATCGCTCGACCGGTACCAGTTTTTTCTTTGCGGGGGCAGGAGGTTTCGTTGAATCGATGGACATCCAAAAAACCCTTGTGGCCAATCTCGGTCGCCTTGGGCTGTTTATTCGTGTTGGCAGTAGCTGCCCCTAGCAGGTGGCACGACTATCGATCTCTTACTCGCTCGACGGTTGAAGATCTCGCAGACCGCGAAATAGAGATCTCGCAACCTACGCAGAGCCCTACGCAGAGCATTGTCTCTCTCGAACCCATGCTCGACGAACCCACGTTGTTTGTCGAACTTGTCGAAAAGCCGGAGCCCACTCTGCAAGAGTTCGATCTCGGCGTGCTCCTTCAAATGCGAGACTTGCTAAGGGGCTTCGTCGATCGCCTTCCGAATCAAGCCCAGCCCTCCGAAGCAGCTCTCCGAAAACCATTGCCGCAGGTTTCTAGCGAAAACGATCGCTTGGCCATGCTCGATACGAGCGACCGCCCAAGACTCGATCGCATTACCTCGCGAGTTCCCGACCTAGCACCCATCCCAAATCAAATAACTCCAAAAGCTGCCAAAAAAGACCGCTTTGCCGAGCTTCTCCTCGAAGCCGCTCGAAGATTTCAGGCAGGCGAAAAGAGCGAGCCACGACTCGCAACGCGACCGCCCGCGACCGCTACGCAACAAACCCCAACCCTTGCGCCTACGCTGGCACCAGTCCCTACGCTAGCACCCACTCCCACGTTAGCGCCAGTTCCCACGCTTGCAGCTGTCCCGACACTAGCCCCGGTCCCAACCTTGGCACCCGTTCCCACACTAGCCGCAGTTCCCACGCGAGCCGCTATTCCAACGCGAGCCTCTGCCCCGGTCGAAGGAAAGGCCACTCCGCCTATCATTCGCCATCGCCCGAATGTGCTTTTCGACGAACTCCATGCTCTGAGCGGCGTTCCCCAAGCCTCGCTCTGGGCCGAACAAGTTGCTAGCAGCTTACGACAACTCACCGACCAATCGCCGACTGCCGAGACCCGGACGGCAGACATACTCAATCAGCTACACCAGTCGGTCGCCGAAGGAAATTCCCAAGCTCCCAACCTATCCAACTATGCCGATCAACAAAATTGGCAACAAGCCATTCAATCGCTCGACCGGCGATTAGGAATTTGGCAAGTGCTGCTTGCGCCAGCATCTTTGGAAACTTCGACAGCCGTCGAGCCAAGCATGATGCCACTATTGGCCGAAGTTGCCGCGCTGCTGGCAACCGAATCCAACGGCAACGACTGGCGCGAGTATCTCATGATCGACCGCATCGCTGCTGCTTCGAGCGAAGGGGCCAGCATCGATGCGAAAGGTCGCAACCGGCTTGCCCTCGAAATTCTCCGACGAATCGACGACCAGCGACTCACCACCGACCAGGTTAAGTTCCTCTCGACCCCGCCGATGCTCGACCTACAAAAACTCTTGCAGCCTTGGGCGGCTCAGTCGATCGACCTCAACCGGCTCGCCGCGTTGGTCGAACGCTATGAGTCGGGACGAGAACACGGCTATGCGGTTGCCATCGCCCGCATTCAGCAACGGCTAAGCTGGTCTGGCAACTCCGACTGGCTGGCCCTGGCCGACCATCTCGACCGACACTACCGCAGCTCCAACATGCGTATTGCTCTCAGTAGCAAACTCCTCAACCGCATGATTCCAAAACAAACCGCAACCGTCACGTCGGTTCAAGAAAGCATCGGTGGCGCAAAAGTCCGCGGCATGTCGCGAACCACGACCAACCTAAGTATCCGCCTGCAACCCGACCCCAACAGCTGGCACTTCGATCTCGAAGCCCGCGGCAAGGTCTACTCCAACACTCAGTCGCAAACTTGGCCCGCCCGAGTGCGTAATGCCGCAAGAATGTATTTCGATGCAAAAAAGACCATCGTCATCAACCACGAAGGCCTCAAAATTTCTCCTACTCAAGCAACTGCCAAAGGCCGCCACGACCTGATCGGTGTCGATTCGCAACTCGATGGCGTTCCGCTGCTTGGTTCCTTGGTTCGAGAAATCGCTCGCAACAAAAACCGCAAAGCGCGTCCCAAGGCCATGTCGCAAGTCAAATCCAAAGTCGCCCAACAAGTGCGTACGCAAATGGATCGAGAGGCCGACCCCAAGTTTAGCAATTTGGAAAAAAAATTCCGCGACAATGTTTTGGCGCCCATGGGACAGCTTGCCTTGATCGCCGACCCCATGGCCATGTACACCACCCAGAACCGAGCCGTCATGCAGCTCCGCCTTGCCAACGAGGGACAACTCGGCGCCCATACCCCGCGCCCGCTAGCCCCTGCCGATAGCTTCGCAAGCATCCAGTTGCACGAAACCGCTCTCAACAACGCCCTTGCCGGCCTCGAGCTGGAAGGTCGCCGAATGAAAATCGACGAACTCTTCCGCTTCCTTGCCAAGAAACTCGGTTACATCAATCCCGCGATTCCCGAGAATATGCCAACTCGCGCACTCATCGAATTCGCCACTCGCGACGCCCTCCTCGTCCACTGCGACGACGACCACCTGAATCTTATCCTCAATATCCGCGAACTGGCACATGGACGCGATAAAATCAAGAATTTCAAAGTCCACGTCCAATTCCAACCAACCCTCGAAGGACTCGACGTTCGCTTGATTCGCAATGGTTCGTTGCAGTTCTCTGGCCGTCGCCTCAAGACCGGCCCCCGCATCGTCTTGCACAGCATTATTGGAAAGCTCTTTCCCAAAGACCAAGAAGTCCGCGTCCTCGCAGGCGACTTGCGAAACGATCCTCGCCTCGCCGGTCTGATGGTCACCCAGTTGGTCATCGACGACGGTTGGATCGGCCTCGCCCTCGGTCCGGCACATCCCGAGCGCACCGCTTGGCGATCTCCTACGACCAAGAAGTCGAAAAACTCCATCCTGCGGTAAAGCCAAGAGATCTCGCAAGCCCAGGGATTGCAATCCCTGGGCTTCTCGCCGCGTTCACGCCGAGAAAAAACTTGATCGGCGTAAGACCATTCTGACAAGCAAGGCCAACAACGTGGCTGCTGCGAAATGGTCGGCTAAGACAAAAACCCCAACGCGTCCCGTCGAGCCATTCACGGCCGCATGGGTTTGTGCTGCAACCGCCAAGCAGCCGAGCGACGCATAAACGGCCAGGCTAAGCACGCCCAACAGTTCTTGCCGAACAGGCCGCGCAAGCACGGCAACCATTGCGCCGTAGCCGATCAGCATGATCGCCGCGGCGATCGGAATTCCGGGCCAAGCCATCGCAGCAAACACAACCGCCAATCCAGCAACAATCATCGCCGGGCCGTTGTTTACAAATTCATGCATCAGATCGCGTTGGGTCATCCCCCTATTCTGATTGCACCCTTCGGCTGCGCCTAGCACCGCAAATTTGCTACAATCAGCACCACGAGGCTATTTAGTCAACAAGAGCAACCCATGTCGCCGTCTCCGGTGACGTCCATACCCGTGAGGAAAGCTGGTCTACGTTTCCGCTGTGTCCGTAATCAACCGTAAACGGGGAATTGCTCCACCGCAGCCTCTATGACTCGAACAAGTTGACGACCGCGCCCAGTATCAACGACTTGCCGCCACACACCGAAGTCGAATTTCGCTGGCACGTTTTTCGGTGTGTTTTGAGGCCAAGGATACTCCGGATTTGGGCCATCGTGTGCGAGAGCTGGTGCTAATCGCTCCAACTCGTAGACCAACGGCAACGCCGTACGAGTCCAGTTTTGGAAATCTTCAAATCGTCTAAATTTGAATGTATCAGCGATTTGCTGACGTTGGGCTCGTGGCACTTGCAGCAGCAGTCGCATAAACAAGCCAAAACCAGCGTGGCTCTTTTTGGGTGGGGCACCTGATTGCCAGAAATAAGCCTTGCTGATTTTCTCAGTGACCATTTGCAGGTAATGAAGTTGGTGGCATGGAGCGACGCCTTGACGACGAAGTAGAACCAACACCGCATGATCTGATCGTGCCTGTTCCCACCAGCATTGTTGAAATTCGTTCATTTCATTTTTTTGGGAAAGAAACGGCGTCATCGAACGACCAACCCGACGGTAACTCTAAGGAAGAGTCGCTGATCCGATCCCATTGGCTGGGCGTGACATCCAGCACAAACAGTTTGTGTTCAGATTCCATTCCGGTATCGACGCCAAAATCAATCGGTTCAAGCGCGTCGTCCCTTCGGTCAGCGACCAATTCGTTGATTTCGACAAACCGAATCTCTCGATCAGGGGCATTGGTCGGTAGGTAGTAAACCGAGCGAATTCCTGGATCGGTCTTTAGATGCTGTTTGGCGTACCAATGCGCCATTGAGTCCCTGTCAAATTGTACTGCAGACATGGTTGGCCTCGGCGGAGTGGGCAAGAGATCAGAATGCTTGTATCGCAATGTGGTGGTGAAAAAGAGAGGAACATCTTACGCCTTATCCTTAGCTGAACCTGCCCCCGAATCGCTCTTCCCCTCGGCGACATCCGCTCGCTTTGGCTCGGCATCGGTCCCCGGGACAATCAACGGGCTGGGCGAATTCTCTGCGATGATACGTTTCAGCTCTTCCGAATCGATCACCTCTTGCTCGATCAGCGCCAGCGAAGTTGCCTCAAGCGCTGCCCGACGCTTCGCCAGAATTCGGCGCACCCGGTCAAGCGCTTCGTCGACTATTCGTTTTACTTCTTCGTCAATTTCGCGTGCCGTATGCTCGCTATGCGTCGCCATTTGTCCCATGTCGCCACCGGCAAGAAACGGGCTGCGATTGCTCGCTCGGAAATTCACGCGGCCCAAACGGCTCATGCCAAAGTCCATGATCATGCTGCGAGCAATTTCGGTCGCACGCTCCAAGTCGTTCTGAGCACCCGACGAAATATCCTCGAACACCATCTCCTCGGCCACGGTTCCGGCGAGCAACACTTGAATGCGACTTTCCAGCTCGCCTTGGGTCATCAGAAATCGATCCTGCTCAGGACGCTGCATCGTGTAGCCAAGCGCCGCCAAACCTCGGGGAATAATCGACACTTTGTGTACCGGGTCGGTATTGGGTAGCGAACAGGCAACCAGCGCGTGGCCACTTTCGTGGTAAGCGACCCGCAGTTTCTCGTCGTCCTGCATGATCCGCTGCTTTTTCACCAGGCCGGCGCTGCTTCGCTCGACCGCTTCGTCGAATTCCTCGGTTCCGACCGTCTTCTTACCATTGCGAGCGGCTAGCAAGGCAGCTTCGTTGACGATATTCGCAAGGTCGGCGCCCACAAAACCGCTCGTGATTTGTGCGACATTTTTCACGTCGACATCCTCGCCAACGCGAATGTTCTTCATATGCACGTTCAGAATATCTTCTCGGCCCGCAACATCAGGACGATCGACCAACACGTGGCGATCAAAACGCCCCGGGCGAAGCAGCGCCGGGTCGAGCGTCTCAGGCCGGTTGGTCGCCGCCATGACGATTACCCCGCTGTTCGAGCCAAAACCGTCCATCTCGACCAACAACGCATTGAGCGTCTGCTCTCGCTCGTCGTGGCCACCAATCTGGCCGCTGCCGCGAGTTTTGCCTAAGGCATCCAACTCGTCGATAAAGATAATGCAAGGCGAACGCTGCTCGGCTTGCTGGAACATATCACGCACCCGCGCTGCACCCACGCCGACAAACATCTCGACAAAGTCGGAGCCACTCAAACTGTAAAACGGAACCTCTGCCTCGCAAGCTACGGCCTTGGCCAATAACGTTTTTCCCGTCCCGGGAGGGCCAACCAAGAGCACGCCCTTGGGAATCCGCCCCCCAAGTCGCTGGTAGCGATCGGGCGTCTTCAAAAAGTCGACCACCTCGCGAAGCTCGTCGACTGCTTCGTCGACGCCGGCGACCACGTCGAATGTGACGTCGATATCTTCCTGAGCGGCAAGTTTACCCCGACTACGACCAAACGCCATCGGCGAGCCTGCCCCGCCCATCCGGCGCAACATCACGATCATCAGAAGCAGCAACATGCCAAACAACATCAACGGCATCAGGTAGCCCAGCAGCGGGCTCGGCTGCCCCGCAATTTCAAATGGAATGCCAGCCGCTTTGAGCAAATCGTCAAGCGACTCTTCGTTATGATCGCGGTTCACAAGAAACGCGACCTTCTCAGATTGCCCAGACAACTCAACGCCCACAGCCTTCGACCCCTCATCGCCCAACACGCCTGGGCGAACTTCGACTCGGGTAAGTTGGCCAACGACCTCATGGGTACCGATTTTGATATCGGTCGGTCCATTGATTTGGTACCACTTGGAAGGTTTGGTCGTCGTGTCCTCGACGATAATATAATTTTTGTCTGGGGTTTCCGATTCCGGATTGCTTACGGCGATCAACTTTTCCAGCTCGCTCCACTTGAGCTTCTGATGCGTCTTGCCACTCCAAACCGTTCCCACCAGCAACAGCAGCACCATCAGGCCCAGTACGTACCACACCAGATTGCTCGCCTGGGGAGCCGGCTTTTTCTCGGGTGAGTCCTTAGGCTTCTCTTTTGAATCTTCCATAGTCTCTTATCTGCTAGAGAGGGGGTGCTTGATCGGCGTAGCGAGGAGGTCGCAACAGCAAACCAGTTTTACTGTTTCGTCTTCAAGCCAAAAAAATGGCGTTGGCTCCAGGGATCCTTACCTTGAAGCCGTCTTACCCTTATCCTTACTACTCCATCCTAAGTCAGCCCCAGCAAAATGACAACGAATGCTCTCGATTTATCAGGGCTGCCGTATCGGTCGAGGCGGGTTGTCGCACCTTGCCAAGACCCCTAAAATAAGACCTTCGGCGGCAAGTCGGGTCGCCAGTTGCCGCTTCTGGCATAGTCCACACTATCGTTACGCAACTCACGACCCGAAAGTGCGGATCAGTTTCGTAGCGTCAGCGACTGTTCGTCCCGAGCCCCCATCGCATGTGCTTTATGAATCTATCCTCCAAAATGATCGCCGTCCTGGGCTCGACAGGCAGCATCGGCACCAATGCTCTGGAAGTGATTGAGGCCTCAGGCGGTCGCCTGCAGGCCATCGCTCTCTCGGCCCACTCCAAACTCGACCAACTTCTCGCCCAAGCCAAACGACACAAGCCTCGCTGGATAATCGCCACCGACCCCAAAGCCGCAAAAGCTTTCGATTGGTCGGCCCTCCCCTCCGAAACCGAGCTTCTGACGGGCCCCGCTGCCCTCGCCGAAGTCGTCGCCCGCGACGAGGTCGACCTTGTTCTTGCCGCAATCGTCGGCATCGCGGGTCTCGAAAGCACCTGGGCCGCTTTAGATCACAAGAAAACCGTCGCCCTGGCGAATAAAGAGGCGTTGGTCGTCGCCGGCCCCCTGGTTACCCAACTAGCGGAACAGCGGCAGGCCTTGCTGCTGCCCGTCGACAGCGAGCATAGTGCGATCTTCCAGGCCCTCCAGGCAGGCAAGTCCTCGGAAGTCGATCGCCTGGTGCTCACTGCTAGCGGCGGGCCTTTCAAAGATTTTTCGCCGTTCCAACTCAAGCAAGTCACGGTGGCCGAGGCCCTGGAACACCCCGTTTGGGATATGGGCCCCAAAATTACCGTCGACTCGGCAACCATGATGAATAAAGCCCTTGAAATTATCGAAGCCCGCTGGCTCTTTGGCATCCCAGCCGACCAGATTTCGGTCGTGATCCACCCCCAGTCGATCGTCCACTCGATGGTCGAATTTGTCGACGGGTCGGTGATCGCCCAACTCAGTCCTCCCGACATGCGGCTACCCATTCAATACGCCTTTTATTATCCCGATCGAGTTGCTGGCGTCGCCGAGCGGCTCGACTGGGATCGTGCTTTTTCGCTCGAATTTGAACCAGCCGACACCGACCAATTCCCGGCCCTCAAGCTGGGATTCGACTGTGCCGAGGCTGGAGGAACCGCTGGGGCCGTCCTCAATGCCGCCAACGAAGCTGCCGTTGGGGCTTTCCTAGCTGGTGAGTTACACTTTACCGAGATCGTTCCGGCTTGCCGGAGCGTCCTTGATTCCCATTCATTTGAAGCCCAACCCTCGCTCGATCAACTGATTGAGCTCGACCGTTGGGCTCGCCAGGAGATTTTAAGTTGGGTATGTCCTTGATTCTCGCCACTTCGCCCCTCGAATGGCTCATCGTCGTCTTACAAGTCAGCCTCGGTTTGGGGACCGTCATCTTTGTCCATGAACTGGGGCACTTCGCCGTCGCAAAAATGTGCGGCGTCAAATGCGATAAGTTCTTCATCGGCTTCGACATCGGCGGCTACAAAATTAGCCGAAAATGGGGCGAAACCGAATACGGCATTGGCATCCTCCCCATGGGCGGCTACGTCAAAATGCTCGGCCAAGACGACAACCCGGCTAACATTGCCGAACAAGTCCGAGAATCGGAAGCAAGCGGCACCGAAGCTCCCGACACCAAAGAAATCACCGGCCCTGACGGCGAAAAATTCGTCGTCGACAGCCGCAGCTACCTCGCCAAAAGCGTACCGCAGCGCATCGCCATCATTTCGGCTGGCGTCATCATGAATGTCATTTTTGCGTTCATCTTCGCAACGATCGCCTTCCGAATTGGCGTTCCCTACATTCCGTGCATTGTTTCCCAAACCACCCCCGGCTCGCCCGCCTGGCAAGCCGGCATTCGCACCGGCGACGAAATCATTCAACTTGGCGATACCGAAAATCCTTCCTTCACCGAACTCCGTAGCGGAGTCACACTCGGCGATTTGGACGAAGGAATCGAATTCACCGTCCGCCGCGCAGGCAGCGAACAAGTCGAGACCCTCCTCATCAAACCCGAACAAGGCCCAGGGCTCGCACGCGTCGGAATCATTTCGCCCATGTCCTTGCAACTCGTCGAAGAGGCCCCCGCAATCAAAGGCACACCCGCAGGCGAGTCGGACTCGCCCTTCCTTGGCGGAGACGAAATCATCGCCGTCGACGGCGAGCCTGTCTCGGCCTACCACCAGTTGGTCGCCAAGCTGGTAAAATACCCCTCCCAGACCCTCGACATCACCGTCCGACGAGGCGGCAAACCGCCCGAAGGCGATCGCTTTGGCCCACTCTCGGGAGGCGAAGAAGTAACGATTGCGGTCGGCCCCAGGTCGATGCAGCGTCTCGGCCTCGTCATGGAAATGGGCAAGATCGCCGCCATCCAACAAGGCAGTTCTGCCGCCGACAAAAAAATTCAACCCGGCGACTTCATCGACAAAATCACACTAGCTGACGGCTCCGACACCCCCATCACAATGGACGATCCGATCGCTATCCCCGAACAACTCCGCCGGCTTGCCGCCGAAAATCGCACCATCCGGCTCACTCTCCGCCGCTCGGCCGCAGGTGGCAATGGTCGCCAAGCCACCGAAGACATCGACCTCCCGCTGCAAGACGTCACCAGCCCTTCTGATCTGCTCGCAAAAAACGACCCACTCGCTGTCCCTGCCCTGGGCCTTGCTTATCGTGTGCTCAACCGAGTCGCCAACGTCCAGCCCGACAGCCCCGCGGCCAAAGCCGGACTCCAAAGCGGCGACACCATTACCAAGGCTGAGTTTATCTTGCCCAAAGATTCCAAAGCGAAAAAGAAAGCGACTCCCACATTCGAGTTCGACGAAAAGCTCCAACAAAACTGGCCCGTCTTCGTCTCGGCTCTCCAAAACTTGCCCGAAGGCACGCAAATCAAACTCTTTTTCATGCGTGATGAAAAACTCCAAGACGCGACCCTCGAACCGGTCGACGCCGAAGGATATTTTCTCGCCCGACGAGGTTTCAACTTCCGTCAGGTTCAGCGTATCCGCCAAGCCCAATCGCTCAGCGAACAGATGAGCCTCGGCTATCGCGAAACCGCCAATTCGCTCGGCATGGTCTTCCGCTTCCTCAGCAAAATCGGCACTCAAATACCGTTCTCAGCCCTCGGCGGACCCGTTACGATCGCCAAAGCGGCTGGCTATTCGGCCTTTGAAGGCGTTGGCAAACTGCTCGTCTTCCTGACGATGCTCAGTGCCAACCTGGCTGTTATCAACTTCCTGCCCATTCCGTTGCTCGACGGCGGCCACATCGTCTTTCTTACCTACGAAGGCATCCGAGGCCGGCCCGCCAGCGAAAAGTTTGTCGTCGCTCTCCACACCATCGGCTTCGTCTGCATCATCTCGCTGATGCTCTTCGTCCTCGGCCTCGATTTCGGAATCATCCCTCGCAACATCTAAAGCGTGCGGCCACAACCAAATTATCCCCTTCCCTCTTTTAGGGAAGGGGATTCGTGAGGAAAACTTGCGCACGCTGCGCAAATTTTTACCGTCAGCAACACGGAGAGACGCAAAAATGAAACGGCTGGAAAATTTGCCAGACGGTCCTCCGTGCGTTAAGATTGAACTGAGCATCGACTACACTCTACGAGACAACCGCCGTGGCTACCACTCTTCATTTCGACGGTCAATTTGAAATGCCGCTCGCGGTGCAGACTTTAGCATCGTTCCGCGAATGGGCTTTGTCTGATGGTTTCCCCGAGACGGGGCGAATCGATTTCGTCGCCGGAAAGATCGAAGTTGATATGTCGCCCGAAAAGTTCATCTCTCATGGGCGTCTTAAAACGGCGATGATCCGGTCGCTCGAAGAACTGATCGACGAACAATCGCTCGGCTACCTGGTTGCCGACAGCACGCGAGTGACTAGCAGTAGAGGCCAGGTGTCCTCAGAGCCCGACTTGGTATTTGTCGCTTATGATTCACTCGATTCGGGAAAAGCAAAACTAATTCCCTCGAAGCAGGATCCCGAAGATTTCGTTGAAATCGAAGGCGGCCCCGACTTAATTGTCGAAATCGTCAGCGACAGCTCGGTCGCCAAAGATACCAAAGACCTACCCAAGGCATATTTCGCAGCCGGCGTTAGCGAGTATTGGCTAGCCGATGCGCGTGGCGAAGAACTCATCTTCCAAATGCACTGCCGAGACAAAAATCGCTTCGAGCCAATGGTAAAAGATGAGGAGGGCTATCAGCATTCGGCGGTTCTTAACTGCGGTTACCGGCTAAGCCGCACACGCGACCAACGTGGGCATTGGCGGTTTCGGCTCGAACGAAAAAGTTAGAGCAAACACTTACAACAGCACCATATCCACCTCTGCGCCTACCTCAAGCTCATAATCCCCTTCGGGCAACACGACCAGCGCATTCGCATGCGTTAGCGCCGCCAAGTCGGCCGACCCGCTCCAACGCAACGGCTCCACCATCAGCAGCCCCTGCTGCCGGTTGCCAAAATCAATCTGACACGGGTGATACGTAGGTCGCTTCCCTCGATGGGCAACCGGCTCGGTCAACGCGCCTCGCAGAGTCGAAGCCGGACAAAACTTTTCGCCCGCAAGCGCCCGAAGCGCAGGCTTCACAAACACCTCGAACGAAACCAGGGTACTCACCGGATTGCCCGGCAGCCCGAACACCAAAGTCCTCTGTCCGTCTTGCTCGTGCTGACCAAACCATAGCGGCTTGCCCGGCTTCATCCGGATCTTGTGAAACACCTGCTCGACCCCCATCTCTTGAAACAAGCCCGGCACCAAATCGAGCACCCCCGCCGAAACCCCGCCCGTCACGATCAGCACATCCGCATTCAGCCCCTCGCCCATCAACCGGCGCAGCTCCGCAGGGTCGTCGCGCCCTATGCCCAAGTCAATCGACGTTGCCCGTACCGACTCCAATAGCGCCAAAAGCATCGGGCCATTGCTATTACAAATTTGCCCCGGCCCCACGGTCTGGCCCGCTTCCACCAGCTCGTTACCGGTCGCGAGTACTGCCACTCGCGGTCGCGGAACCACTTGCACTTCGGCCTGGCCAATTTCTGCCATCAACGCAATATCAACCGCCGACAAATGTCGCCCCGCAGCCAGAACTTCCTGCCCCCGGCAAAAAGCCGCGCCTCGCGGCAACACGCCCCGCCCCGACGCAACTCCCGACTCCGGCATCTGAATCGTCGCACCGTCAAGCTGACGAACGTCTTCTACCTTGACAATCGCATCCGCCCCCACGGGAATCGGCGCCCCTGTCATCACGTTGATCGTCGCCCCTAGCTCGACCGCGAGCTCGGGCACTCCGCCGGCCATGACTTGTTCGAGCACGCGGCGCGTTGACGAACGATCGCTCGCCACGACCGCGTACCCATCAAGCATCGACTTATCAAACGGCGGCGAATCCACTCCGCTCACCACCGGCTCGGCCAAGAGAAGACCCAACGACTGGCCAATCGGAACCCGGCGTTCGGGTATCGACCGAGAACAACGCCCCACATGCCCTAGTGCTTCTTCTACCGTAATCATCTCTAGTCTTCTTCTTTCGCCGTATCGTAGTTTCACCGTGGTTCAACTAACTTGCAAAAATCGCTTCAAAATATCCGCGCCCACATGCGTCAAAAAACTCTCCGGGTGAAACTGCAATCCAAACAGCGGAAACTCGCGATGCTCGATCGCCATAATCTCCCGACTCCCATCCGGCTCTTCGCTCCAAGCGGTCATCACAAGTTCGTCGGGAAGTGTGTCAGACTGAATCACGAGGCTATGATACCGCGTCGCCTGAAACGGATTGTCCAGGTCCCCTAGCAATCGGCTTTCAGCATGATGAATCATGTCGGTCTTACCATGCATCAGTCGATCGGCACGAACGATCTTCGCCCCCATCGCCTGGGCAATCGATTGATGTCCCAAGCAAACTCCCAAAATCGGCAACTTGCCGGCCAACTTCTCAACCACCTCAACCGAAATCCCCGCCTCGGTCGGCGTGCAAGGACCCGGCGATATAATCAGCCGATCGGGCTTCCGCCGAAGAATTTCCTCCACGCTGATCTCATCATTACGGTCGACCCGAATATCAAGCCCCGCATCGATCTCGCCCAACCGTTGTACCAAGTTGTAGGTAAACGAATCGTAATTGTCGACAATCTGAATCATGGGGGGAGGGGGGAGTCGAGGGGTGGGAGTCCAGAGCCAGAAAAAGTGTTTGCGTCGTCCTACAGCCTAACGCCTACAGCCTAACACCTAAAGCCTTGTTCTCCCCCCCTGATTACAGTTCAATAGACCTATGACCGAACCCAACCCTTTCCATCACGTTGTCGCGATCGCCGTGGGAGGCGCTGCCGGGGCAGTTTGCCGACACCTAGTGAACCTTATTAGTTCACGCCTTTTCGGCACCGATTTCGCTTTCGGCACCCTCGCGGTCAACCTCCTGGGCTGCTTCCTGATCGGCATGCTCATACCAATCGGCACTGCCGAATTCCCTCGCTGGGGAGCGGTTACCCACTCGGCCCTTACCATAGGCTTCCTCGGGGCACTCACCACGTTCTCGACCTTCGGCTTTCAAACCGCCCAACATTTTGAAAACGCACAACACGGCCTCGGCCTCCTCAACATCGCATGCAACATGCTCCTCGGCCTGGCGGCCGTCTACGGAGGATTGCAACTAGGCCGACTCTTGACCGCTTAACCAACCCCCCGGGTCAACTATGCACGACATAGGAGCCCGTAAACGAAACATACGGCCCTTGTTCGTCAGAAATGTCGACCGCGACGTTGAGCTTCGATTTCCCTTTACCTTGCAGTAGCTCGAAGAAAAAAGCCAGCTCCTCGGCATCAAGGGCTGCGCTGGTCGCGATAATCTCAGGGGTCCGGACTGGCCGCAGATACCGTATCGTCCCACGACGAATTACGATGTTGCCTTCCAAGCGGCGGCCTCCCAGCAGCAGAAATACCGTTCCCCACCCAACCACGGTACAAAGCGCATTCAGGCTGCCAGCAAATGCGGAGTACTGATGATTGCGATTCGGCTCAAGCGGCATCTGCATCGCGAGCCGCTCGCACTCCCAAGAAACGGTTTTCACCTCCATGGCGCGAGTGAGAGGCATTTCCCGATCGAGCGTCTCGCCCAATTTCGACAGCAGTAATTCATCCATGGGCGGAAGCGACAGCAGGGGGCTCGAATAGGTTCCTTCCCATGCTACCTAAAGCAACTAGGCCCCACCAGCCGCAATCCTAGAGGCCCCAGATCAGAAGAACGGAGTAGTTCAGCTGGCTCGGATCCGAGCCATTGGGTGTGCTGTCGTATCGGTTGAGTACCGAAAGCTTCAAACTCACATTCTTCGGCTTATCTAAATCGATCTCCCACCCGACATCGGTCACGACACGATACTTATTAAAATCTTCCCACTCCGGATAATAATCGACCTTGCTCGTAAGCCGTTGAGCTGGGGTCAGCTGATGCTCATAATCGACCCCAAACAATGCTTCCTGAGCCCAACGATCGTCTGGTCCTCCGAATTCTCGGGAGGCACCTGCACCAAAGCGGGTTAACAAATCAATCGTTTCGGTATCGATAACCCGATAACCTAGACCCGAATTCAACGAAACCCGCAGATCAAAGGCTTGAAACTCGTCGTACAGTTCCTGGTTAATAAAGAAGAGCGTCCAGGGCGATTCCCCGAGCAAGCGATCAACTCGCACGTCGAGCAGCGCATTGTTTTGGGTCTCGACATCGTTCGCCGAGTTCTTGTTGTAAACCAAGCTGGTGTCAAATTTCCAATGCTCTGTTTCTCGCTTCAAATGTCCGCCGGTACGAAGACTCAGCGATCGGTTATTCCCGTCCGAGCCGTTGAGGCCCAGTTCAAAACCGATATCCCAAGGAGCTGGGCCAAACCAATAGCTCGCCTGATACCATGTCGCCACCGGCTGAGGAGCCACCTCGACCGCCTCCAAAACCGAAGTCACGGGTTCCGCCGGCGTTGTCAACGCGGGAAGCGGCGAAAGCACCTGAGACGGCTCCCCCAGACTTGGAGGAGGCAACACGCCCGACTGCCCCAAGGCTTCAGAGAAATCGAACCCTACGAGCAGGCATGCCCACAACATCAAAAGAAAAACCTTGTTCACAAATTTCTTAGCCATCAAGCTTTGGCTCCATTCTTCTTCCTGACAAGCAAGCACTGGTGCTTTGTCGTAACTAAAAGTTGGGATGCTGTCTGACAGAACTACTTACTGGCAAATAACTTCTGTCAGACAGCATCCCAATTCTAAGAGTTGTCAAAGCACTAGCCGGAAAACCTTCCGACATCACCTACCCCAACCGGGTGGAGGGTATAGCTACCCCAAAGAATGCTTGCAATAGGGAAGGCCGTAGCACCCCCCCCCAAAAAAAATCCTACGAGCTGGCAAAGCACTAGCGCATAAATCAGGGGTTGGGCCTCAAAGCAAGACCCAACCCCTGGTGTTAATTCTCGTCAATTGTGCTTAGCAACACTTAGTTGCAGCCACAGCTGCTAGCAGGAGCAGCGGCACATCCGCCACCACAAGCACTGCTGCCGCCACAGGAACCGCATCCGCTACCACCACAACCGGTGGAAACTTCGGACTGCACTTCCTGAGCAACCATCTTGCAGACCTTCACTTCGACCTGCTTCTCAACCTGGACTGGCACACAAACGGTGTAAGTCTGGGTCTTCTCTTCTGGCACACACTCATAACGGGTAACCGTATAAGTGCGAGTACGTGTCTCAGGCTTGCAGACAGTGTACTGCACTTCCTTCGACTTCTGCTCGCAAACCATCTTGCAAACCTTGTATTCACGCGTGCGATTCTCAGTACGGCACTTTCTCACGCAGATTGTGCGAGTGCGCTCTTCGGGAACCATCGTGCATACTTTGTAGGTGGAAGTACGAGTCTCGGGACGGCACTTACGTACACAAACGGTACGAGTACGATCTTCCGAAACCATCTTGCAAACCTTAACGGTCTTCTCGCGAGTCTCGGTTCGGCACTTGCGAACGCAGACGGTGCGAGTGCGATCTTCTTGACGCGTAAGACAAACATTGTAGGTGTAAGGAACTTCTTCGCTTACGCACTGGTAAGTCGTGCAAGGCACTTGCTTTTGCTCGCAAGTTGGAACCCAAACTCGCTTGCATACGGTGCGAGTTGCTGGAGCACAACCACAGGCGTCTCCACAACTGCCACAGCTACCACAGGAGTTGCCACAGCCGCCGCCACATGCATTGCTTCCGCAACCACTGCTAGCGCCACAAGCAACTTCTGACGTCTGGGTTTGCCAGCTACCACCACGAACCGTAATGGTCTTCATCGTCGTGACTGGAACCCGCTTGGTCACAGTGCGCGAACCTTGACGTGCTTCGGTGTAAGGCACGTTAACCGTGTAAGACTGCTCAACGTTCTCGGTGTAAGGAACTTGAACGGTGTAGCTAACGGTCTTTTCCGAATAGCTCGGTACCTGAACCGTGTAAGTCTGCTCGACTTGCTCGGTGTAAGGAACATTCACGGTGTACTCGCGTGTCTTCTCTTCGTACTTAGGAACATTCACCGTGTAAGTCTGAGTAACGTTCTCGGTGTAAGGAACTTGAACGGTGTACTCCGAAGTCTTGGTTTCCCAAACTGGCTTCGATACGGTGTAGTTCACGGTCTTGGTCAAGGTCTCAGGAACCATGACGGTATATTCCTGAGTCTTCTCTTCTTGAATTGCAACTCGCTTGTTCACGGTGTAGGTGCGAGTTCGCTCTTCTTTCTTGTACTCGGTCGAAGTTACGGTACGCATCTCGGTAACATAAGTCGGCACCATCACGGTGCGAGTTACGGTCTGTGTGCCACAACACGAGGCAGCAGCTTCGCCACAGCCTCCACTACAAGAATCGCAAGCAGCAGCTTCGCAGCCACCACAAGCAGGAGCAGTTTCACAACAACTACTCTGACAACATTTCTTCCTAAACAAACCTGCGGACGCATCGTCCGAGGCCGTTGCTACCAGCAAACCAAGTGCTGGCAACAAGCACATTACGTGACGTAACATACGGGGGTACCCTCCAACTAAAAGACAAAAAACAATGGGAACTGAGAAATACCTTGCAAGCCGCAAAACAATTGCGGCTGATAAGTCCATCTGCATGAAATGAGAGGAATAGGTATTCCAGCGATTCTAGCGTGACCTTTTGGGTTTGCAAAGGTTTTCAGGATTATTCTTCCAAAAATCGAGAGGCTTTTCAGAGGCTGCATCCTCTCCTCCCTCTGCTTAAAGGTCCATAAGATCTCAAGAGTAGTTCGTATTAACGGGCCAGGAAGTCCTTTTCTTCGAAAAAGGTGGAAACCCACCGCATTCCCACAAACGGCGAGGTCCCGCGAGCAAGTCAACTCGAACCCTACAATCAAGCTAACCCAACCCCTTTTTCTTAGAGCGATTTTCTACAAAACAAGCCCAGGGATTACAATCCCTGGGCTTGTGGAGTGGTTTTGAATGAGTGCGCAACTCTAGAAATTGACGATCCGACGACTGCGGGCATCCGCACTCGCTCGTGGCCAAAACAGGCAGTCGTCTCGTCTAGGGTTATTTCCCGACGATGCCCAGCAGCTCGATATCAAACACCAAGACGCTTCCCGCCTCGATCGGAGGCCCTGGCGGACGGTCGCCGTAGGCAAGATCTGCCGGAATATAAAGCTGCCATTTGTCGCCGACCTTCATCATCTGCAGCGCCTCGGTCCAGCCAGGAATCACCCGATTCACGGGGAACTCTGCCGGAGCATTGCGAGCATACGAGCTGTCAAACTCGGTGCCATCGATCAAGGTGCCCCGATAATGGCAACTCACCACATCCGTCAGGCCCGGCGCCTCGCCATCGCCCGACTCGATTACCTTGTACTGTAACCCGCTCTTGGTCGCCTTCACGCCCTTTTGCTTGCGGTTCGACGCCAAAAACTCTTCCCCTTCGACTCGGTTATTCATACCTACCGCCCGTCCACGGGCCCCTTCTTTCTCTGCCATGTGTTGTTGTAAATGCTGAATTGCTTCGCCTAGAACTTTCTTGTCGTATTTTGGTTTCGATCCTTCGAGCGCCGCTTTCAAACCCGCTAGCAGGCTCTCTAGGTGAAGAGGCGTCTCGTTCGCATGAAAGTTGCTTCCAATGTCCATCCCTATCGCGTAGCTATACTGCTGAACCTCCGGCGAATCCGACGTAAGTCCTCCCGGGGCCTTCCCAGCGGGCAAGTCTTCCTCGGCTCCGGCCCAGGTCGCTGCTGCACACAAGAACGAACCCACAACAATCGCGATGCTTAGCTTCATCATCTTTCATCTCCAAATTCTGTCAAATTTCTTCAGGCGGGACCTCGGCCAACATCCTAACAAATCTCGATGCCCGCGCGTATCCGGCCAAAAACAAGCTTTTCGACCTGCTGGCAACACCAACCCGGTTTATTTTACCGCCACGGCAAGCTATCCTTACATTAAGCAAGAACAGCCAACAAACCCAGGGACCTCACTCCCTGCGAAACCAAGGAGACCCAAGCCACGGCCAATAAAAGCAGCAAAAAAAAGGCTTCCAAAGACGACGCGAAAAACGAACGCGCCATCGCGAACAATCGCAAAGCCCGGCACCATTACCTCATCCTCGATACTCTCGAATGCGGCATCGTGCTCACCGGCAGCGAAGTAAAAAGCCTGCGCAATGGCCAAATCTCCTTGGAAGAAGCCTACGGACGAGTCCTCAAAGATGAAGTCTGGCTTGTCGGATGCGATATCCAAGAATACAACTTCGCCCACCAGCTCAACCACGCCCCCAAGCGGCCCCGCAAGCTGCTGATGCATCGCCGCGAAATTCTCAAATTCGCCGCCCAAGCCTACGAAAAAAACCTTACGCTCGTCCCGCTCAAAATGTATTTCGTCCGCGGACGAGCCAAAGTCCTCATGGGCATCGGCCGTGGCAAGAAACTCTACGACAAACGCGAGTCGCTAAAAAAGAAAGACATGCAACGCGACATGGACCGAGCCGCAAGACGTGGCTAAAACGGCCGAGTCGCAAACACCGATCGCCTAAGCGAATTCACTCCCGCCTCAACCTCGCTCGGCTCGCACCAAAAGCGAAACCGCCTGCCCCGTCCGCTTGTGGTTCAAAGCCAACACCAAAGGCGACCTCGCAATCTGCGATCCGCTCACCACATTCACCGGGCAAGCCTTGTCGGGTTGTTCGTAGTTCAACGTCGGCGGCACCACCCCTTGCCGTGCCCCCATCAGGCTAATCGCCAATTCAGCAGCCCCGCTGCCCGCCCCAAGATTTCCAAAAAAGCTTTTCGGGGCCGTCACCGGCACCTCGCCCAAAACTTGATCGATCACACGGGCTTCCATTGCGTCGTCGGCAATCGTCCCCACGCCATGAGCATTCACATGTCCAATCTCCTCCACTGACACGTCGCCCATCGCCAGCGCCGCTTCAATCGCCTGACGAATTGCCTGCCCCGACGGCTGCTGAGTGGTTGCACACGGCTCGCATCGCCGCCCATGCCCCAACACTTGCGCCTGCACGGCTACGCCCCGTCGACTCGCATGCGCTCGACTTTCAAGAACAAACATCGCCGCTCCCTCGCTTGCCACGCCCCCATCGCGCCCCGCGTCGAAAGGTCGACACGCCTCGCCCGGGTTCGCAATGTTCTTCGAAAGATCGATCCCACCTTGCCATGCAACATCAATCATCGAAAGCATCGAACTCGCACCCCCAGCAAGCATCACATCAGCATGACCGCGAGCAATCACGTCGGCTGCTTCGATAATCGCCATCAGCCCCGAAACGTCGCCCTGAACAATCGTATTGATCGGTCCCCGAGCATCGTGAGCAATCCCCACATGGCAGCACGCCATATTCGGAAGATACTTGAGCATCCACAACGGATACATCTCCCGCATGCCTTCGCCCCAACGAGCCATATCAAGCTGCCCATTTTCGCTCGCCGCCCGATAGAGATCGGCAAGCTCCTCAATGCGCGAACGAAAATTGCTCGCTCCAATCACCACGCCCAATCGCTCGGGATCAAGCGGCGCCTCGTCGAGCGTTGCATCAGCCCAAGCCAGCTCCGAAGCCGTAAACCCAAGCTGCGTCTCTCGCGACATCACCTTCAAGCTTTTACGTGGCTTCACATATTGCTTGGGCTCAAAATCTCGCACCTCCCCGCCGATCGGCACAGGAAAACTCGTCCCTGCCAACCGATCGATCTGACGCACCCCGCTACGACGATCCTCCACCGCCGACCAAACCGCTTCGCGGCCGATACCCAGCGGGCAAGCGATTCCAATACCTGTGATGACGACTTCTTGCACGAGCTGGGGTTTAACCTAGTAAAAACAATAAAAAAACAAGGAACGCGCGGGACTGCTAAACAGTTTATCCCGACCGCTTCTCCCCAACAACCAGCCATCAAACCCCAAGATCGCCTAGCCAGCTTTGCGGAACCGAGATAAACTCGCATTCACGGCTTATGACAACAGCCGTCTCAACTCCCTGCTGGCCCACCTTTAGCAAACGAGTGCCAACCAAGTGTCCGAAACGACAACCCCCACCGCTGAATTCTCGCTTTCTCAGGCTCGTACGATCGTTGGCGAGTTCTTCACTCCGAATCCGTGGATCTACTGGACCGATTTCCTCATCAGCTGGACCCTTGGCATCGCCGCGTTCATGCTTGTCGATACCCCCACGCTGCTCACCTCCGACACCGCCTGGCATTGGCCGATACGAATTGTCGGGTTTATTGTCTCCTCGCTCCTCTACTACCGCTGCGCGCTTTTCATTCACGAACTCATGCACATTCGCGAAGGACGCTTCAACGCTTTCCGGCTGGTCTGGAACCTGCTCTGCGGCATCCCCTTTCTTATCCCCACGTTTGTCTACTACACCCATGTCGACCACCATCGCCGCAAACACTACGGCACCAAGCAGGACGGCGAATACATCGCCCTCGCACACATGCCGGCCTGGAAAATCTTATTCTACATGTCGCAGGTGTTCGTCATCCCGCTGGTCGCCGTCGTTCGCTTTGGCCTGCTAACCCCCCTTACCTGGATCAGCCCCACCCTACGCAACTGGGTCCACCGTCACGTCTCGTCGATGGTCATGAACCCTGCCTATCTCCGCCCCCAACCCACGCCACGTACGCTGCGCATCATCCGCCTGCAAGAACTTGGCTGCTTCCTCTGGATTCTCTTTATTGCCGTGCGCATGTTCGCCCCCATGGGCCTCATCCCCGGCACGCTCTCCCCTTGGTTCCTATTGCACGTCTACCTAACCGGCGTCTTCATCGTCACGGTCAACAACCTCCGCACCCTCGGCGCCCACCGCTGGGTCAGCACGGGCGAAGAAATGACCTTCGTCGACCAATTGCTCGACTCGGTCGATTACCCAAAACACCCCATCACCGGCGCCATGTGGGCCCCCATCGGCCTCCGCTTCCACGCCCTCCACCACATTTTTCCGACGATGCCCTACCACGCCCTCGCCACCGCCCACCACCGCCTCATGCAAGACCTGCCCGAAGATTCCCCCTACCGAAAATGCAGCGCCGACTCCCTGCCCCAAGTCCTAACAGCCCTCTGGCGTCGAGCAAAGAAAAACAGAAGCTAACAAAAAACGCGTAAGCCCAGGGATTGCAATCCCTGGGGTTTCCAATCGGTTAACACCGACAATCTCTCGAAAAAAGTCGGCTCAGTGGCAACTTCGATTCGTTACGCGCGGCCAAAAAATTCTTCGTCGCTAACGCCATCATCCTTAGTCAGATTGAATTTTCGTCGCACACCTTTTACGTAACAATTTTCTACTCCGTCGTCCCTGGAAAAGTCACATCGGGTTACGATATTGGGATAGAGCTTGCTCTGGTAGCTGGTAAGATTTGCAAGGTACTGGTTCCTTATCCCTCGAAACCTTGCAATATGAGACACGTATGAAGCCTCGATCTCAAGCTGAGCAAAGCGGCGTGGCATCGTACTGCGACAATCGTACGTTCGTGTGGCGTTGCGTGCTGGTTGGGAAACAGATCGGCAAAATGTTCGATCGCGTCAGCAACGATGTGCGGAAATTCAACAATTGCAGGCATGGCAAAAACTCGCTGGGTGCTGGTGAGCCATGCTCCAGCAGAACAGCAATTCGTCGATTTTTCAGACAAACCCAACATCATCTAACAAATCCTATGCAAGCAATACCACATCTAGTACTTGCTAGCTGATGCGGTAATGAAAATGATCTTGATATCCCAAAATGCAAAAGCACTAGTTACTCACTTTCCTCAGGCAAATCGAAGACGTAGCGGTCGATACATGCGAGGAAGCCGAGGGCGAGGGCGGAGCCGACAAATTTGATGGCGGCTTGGCTACTCTGGGCAAAGTAGTTGGCGGCACTGCCTTCGGCGCCAGAAATGCCCCACTGGAGGAGCATCCAGACTGCATCGCAGAAGAAGAGAAGGCAGAGGATGAATGCGACCCATGCCGCAAGTTCAATGGTTCGCTCAAAAAGCCA
Source organism: Planctomycetota bacterium (assembly GCA_024278955.1). Lineage (GTDB taxonomy): Bacteria > Planctomycetota > Planctomycetia > Pirellulales > Lacipirellulaceae > Bythopirellula. The sequence goes on from JAJRSE010000025.1 coordinate 108,780, forward strand.
GTCCATGAAATTATCTTCTATCGTTTTCGCAGAGGTAGGGTTGCTTTCGCCAATTGAGGACGGCGGCGAGTGAAAAGCAGTAAGCTTAGGGTAGCGATTCCGCAGCCCAAAAGCCAGATGGCTGTGGGTTCGGGGATGCTTGTGCCGTTGATGGTAAAGAAGAGCTGAACATTGAGGGGGTCGCCGACCGAAAGGGGGGCGGTGGGTCCGCTGGGGGCTAAAGTGAATTGGTCGACTCGGAGGCTGATCGATTCGATGGTCGAGTTGACTAAATCGGGCGCGTTTGCTGGCGTGCCATGGAGGAAGAAGTCGGACTCGGACCATCCGCGTTTTTCGCTGACTCCGCCGGGCTCATCTTCGGTGAGGAAAATGCGGATGAATTCTTGAGAGGCGTCGGTCAGGCGGGCGACGACTTCGTCGAAGCCGGGGTCGCTCGGGGTTTTTATGAATTCTTGGTTGAGGCTTGCCGGGCTGATGACCAGGTCGTCAAAGAGGCGAATGAGGTTGGTGGGGTTGAGCTGGTCGTCGGCAAAAACGAGGTCCACGTCGAGCTGGTCGTTGTCGAAGTTGTTGACACTGCTGCTGACGGTTAGCGTGCGTGTGAATAACACGGCAGCATGGGCTGAGGTGGTAAGGGCAGCGACGGCGACGGCCGCGATCAAAAGCGAAGTGCGTGTCATGTGAGGTTCTCCCCAAAGTGCGAGCCAGGGCTCTACTTGTTTGGTGTCAATGGGCTGGATTGGTGTCTACGAAGAAAGAGCCCTGTATACGAACCTCCCGTGCCAACCGTTAAGTTGATTCAAGAGAATTCAGAATGCGGGGCTCTTCAGTAGGTCGTGCTCGGTTGTTTGATTTTGTCATTTCCCCCGCAGGATGGGGAGTCATGGCAAGAGGTCGACTTTTCAGTTTAGCAGCAAGGCGTGGCGAGTGGCAAACAAATTGTGCTTAAATCTCAGGGCATTTGCCCCTGTTTCTTTTTCAGGGAGGGCGGGTTGCGGTAAATTGTTGGCTTCGAGGTTATCAGCGAAGGGCCTTCGGGGCTGTTGGCGAAGGGCTAGGCGTCGCAGGCGGCGAGTAGGTTTTCTAGGCCCAATCGGTGGCAGAAGTCGCCGAAGCTCTCGTTTTCCTGCCGTTGTTGCTTGAAATACTGGAAAACCGAGACCAGCGAGGGGATAACTTCGGCCTCGGGGACTTTGTCTTTGTAGATGAAATTGAGGCGATCGCCTTGGATGCGGCCTCCGAGGAGAATGGTGTATTTGTCTTTCGATTTTCCGACCAAGCCGATGTCGGAATTGTAGGGCCGGGCACAGCCGTTGGGGCAGCCGGTCATTCGGGTGGTGAAAACCTCGTCGGCGAGTCCAAGGGCGTCGAGCTCTTTTTCGAGCTGATCGATCAGGGCGGGCAACAGGCGTTCGCTTTCGGTGACCGCTAGTCCGCAGGTTGGTAACGCGGGGCAGGCCATCGACCAACGCCGGGCATTGGAAAAATCTTCGGAGAGGGGAACGCCGTGGTCGCGAAGGATGGCTTCGAGCTTGTCGCGGTCAGACTCTTGGAGATCGCAGAACAGGATACTCTGGTGGGCCGTGAGCCGGAGCGGTGGTTGGAGGGTACCGCAGATTTCTCGCAGGGCCGATTTGAGTCGGTAAGAGCCGTCGTCTTTGATGCGGCCATTTTCGACGTTGAGTCCGTAGAACCAGAGGCCGTCGCCTTGGGGGTGCCAGCCCATGCCGTCGATGTAGTTTTCGACTTGCATTGGCTTGGGCGATTGAAGCTGGTTGCCGTAGTACTCTTCGACTTTTTGTTTGAATCGATCGAGTCCCCAATTGTGGATGAGGTATTTGAGTCGGGCGACTTTTCGATCGGATCGATTGCCGAAGTCGCGTTGTACTTTGACGATCGCAGTGGTGACGTCGATGACTTGGTCGGTGTCGACGTAACACATGGCAGCGCCAACGGCGGGGAAAGTTTTTTTTGCGCTGGGCGTGGTGCCGAACCCGCCGCCGACGATCATGTTGTAGCCGACGACCTTGAAGTTTTCGCAGACGGCTAACAGGCCGAGGTCTTGGGAGTAGATGTCGGCGCTGTTGTCGCCGGGGAGGGCGATGCCGGTTTTGAATTTACGAGGGAGGTAGGTTGGGCCGTAGATGGGTTCGGCTTCTTGGTCGCTGGGGCCGCCGGCGAGTTGTTTTTCGCCCGTCTCGAGGTCGGTGAGCCAAAGCTGGTGGTAGGCGGTGGTTTTGGGTTGGAGATGCAAGGCGATTTCGTCGGCCAAGGTTTGCATCTGATCGTAAACGGGGTCGTTTTTGAAAGGTTGAGGCGAACACATAACGTTGCGTTCGACGTCGCCGCAGGCGGCGAGGGTGGTAAGCTGGGTTTCGTTAATGCGGCGAATGGTTTCTTTGAGGTTCGACTTGAGGATGCCGTGGAGCTGGAGCCCTTGGCGGGTGGTAATGCGCAGAGTGGTGTTTCCGACTTGGTCGCAAAGGTCGAGTTCAGCGAGCAATTGGGCGCTGTTGAGTTTGCCGCCGGGAATGGCCGTGCGGACCATGAAGCTGAAGGTCTTGCCTTTGACCTTGCGGTCGTCGCGGTTGTCTTGCTGGTAGGTGCCGTGGTGTTTGAGCAGCTGCATGCTCGCTTTGCCGAAGAAGGGGTTGTCGTCGGCGAGTTCCTGAGGAATGGGTTCGAGCAGGTAGTTGCTGTCCTGCTTGAAGACTTCGACGGCACTAGGTTTTTCGGTTTTTTTTTTGGTATCTTCGGTCATGTCGTCTTTCGAGTGTATCCAGCTTGCCTAAAACGGTTAAATGGCCAAGAGGCTATGATAGCCAGATTGGATGGTTGGGGCCATAGAATGATGGGGGACGTGGAGATGTTTGGTGTGAGATGTTTGATTTTTGATGTGTGAGGCGGCTTCGTTACGGTCGCGGTTCGGGGATGGGGGTGGTAGGCTCTTTATATGAGTGATTTTTGGGATCGAGCGTCGGTTTGGGTGGCTACTGGGCTGGGGGTGGGGCTGGTGAGCCCTGCTCCGGGGACGGTGGGTGGATTGTGGGGTTTGCCGTTGGCTTGGGCGGTGGGGCTTTTGCCGTCGACGGGCATGCAAGTGGCGGTGATTCTTCTATTGGGACTCGTGAGCGTGGCGATTTGTTCGCGCGCGGCTCGGGCGATGGGGGGCAGCAAAGACCCGGGTGCGATTGTGTTGGACGAAATTGTGGCGCTGCCGATTGTGTATTTGGGCGTGGGCGAGATGACTTGTGTGACGTGGCTGGCCGGTTGGGTGTTTTTTCGATTGTTCGATATTACGAAGCCGCCACCGGTGAAGCAGTTCGAGCGACTGCCGGGCGGGCTGGGGATAATGGCAGATGACTTTGTTGCGGCAGGGTTTGGTTGGGCGGTGTTGTGGGTGGTTTTTTGAAAGCGGAAGTGATGGTGGCCGGTTCTCTTGCCCCCCGAATGGGGTTTTGTCCCATGAGTAGGGGTCCCATGTTTTGGGACAAAATTCGGGTTCATCCGACTAAAGCGTACATGGCTTACAAAAAGGTGGACATGCTGTTCCAGTAAGAAGTGATTGAACGACTTCTTCCAGGAAGGTATCAGCATGTCCACACGTTTGTTGTA
>JAJRSE010000026.1 GCA_024278955.1 Planctomycetota bacterium
CAAGGACTCTGGAGAGGTCATCATGGACCCTCTATTGCGGTTTGGCGAGCCCTTTATGGAATCGTGCGGCTACACGGCTCGGACTCTTTTTGATGCGTACATTGCGGAAGGCTCTATCCAGAATACGGCGGTTATTTACGGCGTAGATCCTAAGGATGTAGAACTAGCTGTTGAATTCTTTGATTACTTAAAGCCACCCACTGCTGCGTGACATCAATTCGATTTTTTTTCGATGAATGCTTAGCCAGACCAACTACAGAAACAACAATAACAGAGTCGTTGCGACTGTACGGTTCAAAGGCGGAGACCGCGCACTTAGGGAACTCCCGGTTTGTAAAATCCCGGGATCTACTCATTTCAACAAATCTCTCCGTTTGGAGAGTTACCTGGTTGGATAACGACGTCCCACTTTCCGAGATCATGGTGGCGTGACAGTCGCTTTTGGATGACTCGAAAGGCTTTCTTCGCGACCTTGACACCCGTTTCATAGACACCCTCGATAACTTTGACAATCGGTGAAATACCTTTCCAGGTCATCGTCTTTGCCCACTCGATCGCCGTCTGGGCATCGGTCAGCAACGCGCCGTTCCAGTGCATTTCCAGAATTCCCCAGCCTCGTTCCACCGAGTTGTACTTGCTGTGATAAGGAGGATAGTAGACCAGGTGGATCGTCAGGCCGTGCCGATCGGCAAACTCCACAAGACGCTTGAGGAATTGAGTTCGCATGCCGCTGAGCGACGGACCATTGTCCAGATTGATCACGAGTTCCTTGATGTGCGGATAGTTCTCTTTGCGTTCTTCCCACCACTGTTCGAGGCAGTCCATCACGAAATCACTCGTCTCACGCGACTTGCCGAAGAGGATCGTGAACACGCCGCTGAGGACTTCCAGAATCCCAAACGGAACCAGCTTGCCGGAGATCGCCATGTCTTTATCTTGAGCTTTTTCGGCCTCTTTTCCTCGTGACATACCGCGTCTTGATAATTCACCCAGCTTCAAAACAGCTTTGGCATCGATTGAGATCCGCAACGAACTCTCGCAGGCATCCGACTCTGCGTTGATCTTCTTCACGTTCTCGAAGATGGCATCCGTTTCTTTGATCTTTTTCAGCGGTTTGACCTTCTGAACGCGACGCAGTTTGTAGCCCATCCGGTTGAGCATCGAACCGATCGTGGTCTCGTGAGGAAGCTCATCGTCGGAGTAATTCTTTTGCTCGACCAATGCTTTCCGAACCGCTTTGGCCGTCATCCGCGTGTACTTGAACGAACCCTGGAATTTTGGATCCGTTTGAGATTCCGGCTCCACCAGATCGCGAATATCCTGAGCCAGTTGGGGATTTTTCTCTTCGGTCTTGCGATCGCCATCGCGTGGCTTGTCGGGGATCGTCTGACCGGTCCGCAATTCGTGAAGTCCTTTTGCGATCGTATGGCGTGACCAGCCGAAAACCGTTTCCGTCAGTCGACAATCGCCGCAGAGGTAGTCCAACGCAACTTGCGCTTCGAATCTCCGCCGCTTAGCGCCAGTCATGCTCTTGGCAGCCTGTATCAGTGTTTCGACCATTTGTTCCGTCAACTCGCTCATGACACCCTTCCTTGGATTGTGGGGAAATGGCGAGAATAGCAACTCTAAGAAGAAACAGGGAGACCAGAATTGAGGAGTTCCCTAATGGCGTCGCGACCCCTCGGAGCCAGCTTGCACAAGCTCTTGCAGTTGCCGTGTAATTGCGTTCCCTAGCTGGGAATCAGCTTTCAAGCATTTGCCTTTTTGGCACCGATTCTGCCAATTAGTGCCAACAAAAAGGCTGGTTTGGCTTATCGGAGCCGGTTACCATGAAACATGGAGGCATCCAAGGAACTTGGGCTGCTGGACGATAACACCGTGAAAGGATCGATGAATATGAAGATCGGGAGCAAAGTTAGTTGGGGATTTCTTGCCGGACTGGCCTGTGGCCTGCTTGTCGTGGTTGGCGTCGCCCTGGGCGCGTTGGTGGCTGGCGGACAAGGAAACAGATCACAGCTTATTTTTCCGGAGACGGCCATTCATGCTTCGGCAAGTCTAGCGGGCAAAACAATGGCGGTGGCGACGGGCTTGGTCGATTCCGACGTTGAGGGGCTGTTTACGCTCGACTTCTTGACCGGCGACCTGCAATGCACCGTGATCGCCGTTCGCGGCCAGCGGACCCGCCGCTTCAGTGGCATTTTCAAAACGAATATCGTCAAAGACTTGGGGATCGGCGCCGTCAAACCTGATTACTTGATGGTGACCGGTGCGGCCGAATTTCGTGGAGCGGCCGGGCAGCGTCCTGGATTTTCGGTCGTCTATGTGATTGATGCGTCGACAGGTAATTTTGTCGCCTACGGAATTCCCTGGAATTCGACCATCGCCGCAGCGGGG
>JAJRSE010000027.1 GCA_024278955.1 Planctomycetota bacterium
CAATCTTCCCCCCGCAAAGTTCGCCGAATCCCTGTCCATCCAGAAAGCAACCGCCATAGCAAGAACACTCAGCGAAGGCTTACTCCTCGCGGGAGATACAGTCGCCGCCTTGGGCAATGAGATTTTCGGAAAACCCACAGACCGCAACGACGCCGAGAGCATCCTCCGCGCTATCACGGGCACAACCCATGAAGTCATCACCGCGCTGACGCTCATGGATGCAGAGACCGGCCGAACAATGACACGCCATGACACCACCGCCATCGTCATGCGAACACTGACAGACACAGAGCTGGTTGACTACCTGGACACGGGCGCATGGCAGGGAAAAGCGGGCGCCTACGGCATCCAGGATCACGGCGACGCGTTCGTTCAGAAAATCGTTGGCAGCTTCACCAACGTCGTCGGACTTCCCATCGAAATGCTTAAGGAAATGTTGGACGAGTGGACGAAGGACACGGGCTAGAGCAACTAACAGTCAGCTTTAACGGGCCTGTTCTTCCGTCCCCCATTTACCAAGGGGGGTTGGCCCCGTCGCTTGGGTGTTAAGTGCTCTAGACGCTACAAATACCGCCTAAATCAGCGACTCATACGCAGCCCGCACATCGGCTTCGCCGACGTCATCACGAACCACAGGACGACCAATCCCCTCAAGAAGAACGAACCTCAATGAGGAAGCGGTCGCCTTCTTGTCACGCAACATCGCCTCGGAAATCCGCGACCACGGAAACGCCTCGGGCAAACACACCGGCAATTCGTATAGCGAGAGAACCGACTCCACGCGACGAACGTCCCCTTCGCCGAGCAAACCTATAGACTGCGACAAACGACACGCCGCCACAATTCCCAGCGAAACACACTCGCCGTGGCGCAAGGAGAACCCGCAGCACGCCTCGATCGCGTGGCCAATCGTATGACCAAAGTTCAGTAGAATCCGATCGCCGCTTTGCTCTCTGACGTCGCGCGAAACAATGTCCCCTTTGAACGCAACATTCCGCTCGATCAACTCGCCAACAAACGACCCCGCCAGCGACAAGACCGCCGAGGCATTCTGTTCGTGCCACAAAAGAAACTCTTCCGAGAATAAAAGCCCATGCTTGATAGACTCAGCAAGCCCCGCACAAATGTCGCGCGGCGGAAGCGTGCTCAAAACCCGCGGATCAATCGCGACAAGCTTGGGCTGATGAAACGCGCCGACCAGATTCTTCCCGCCCGGAATATTGACCGCCGTCTTCCCACCAATCGACGCATCGACGCACGATTCCAGCGAGGTCGGACAGATCGCAAAATCCACGCCCCGCATCCACGTCGCTGCAACAAATCCCGCCAGATCGCTGACAACGCCGCCACCGAGGGCTACGATGACCGAATCGCGTCCCACCCGGTTGTCCGAAAGAAACTGATAAATCCCCCCGGCCGTCGTGAGTCGCTTGGATTGCTCACCCGGCGAAACCGTAAAACTCAGTGGCTGCCAAGCAGCCCCGACCAGCGATGCCCCAACGCCTGAACCGTATAACCCACCCACCGTCTGGTCAGTCACAACTACTGCCA
>JAJRSE010000028.1 GCA_024278955.1 Planctomycetota bacterium
CTTTGACCGGCTTCTCGAGCTAATTGGCAATCACGATCTCTGGAACGAGGCCAATATCGAAGTCGCCTCGACGGCCGTAGGGAACGAACTCAAAACGCGCGACGCGCGCGTCCAGGTTGTTTTTTGGAGCAATAAGGTCGATGCTGTCACTGCGGCTTTGAACAATCCTCACTTCAGGAGAATCGGCGTCCCTTTGTCGATTGCTGATAAGGTAGCAGACGCTGTTCACGCATCCGGCAAAAAACTGCATGTGACTTCGGGCTTGTTCACCCGTTCGGTCCTCAAAGGACTGAAATCGGCTGCCCCCGATTCGCTGGGCATGGACGATTATAGAACGGCCCTCGGCTCATTAGATCTTGGGGATCGAGTTGCCTCCCGCACGCTGGCCCAACCACTAGAGGTAAATTATGACGAAACCAAGGTTCCCGAGTACACGCTTCCTCATGTACTCGTCATGACTGACGGGAAGAAAGTGCTGAATCTTTCCGATTGGCAAGAAAAACGACGCCCCGAGATCTTGGATCTGTTCAGAACCCATATTTACGGCCACGTCCCAAAAGGGGCGACTCCAAAATTTCTTGAGGAAATGACTTTTGAAGTCACTCGCGTGACGCAGGACGCACTCGGGGGAAAGGCGCTGCGGAAAGAAGTCACTGTCTATTTTACGGGCAAAAAAGAAGGCCCGAAGATGGACCTTCTCATTCATTTGCCGGCAGGTGCCAAGGAAGCCGTCCCTGTTTTTCTCGGGTTGAATTTCAATGGAAATCATTCTGTGCATCCCGACCCAACCATTCTTCTCTCCACAAGCTGGATGCGCGGTGACAACAAAAACAAGGGGGCTGTCGTAAATCACCGTGCAACTGAATCGTCGCGAGGCATAGCATCTGGCCGGTGGCCAATCGAATTGATTTGGGTGTAACTCGCATCCCGCTCCTATGCAGCCTTCCTGTATAGCGTGTTTTGCTCAGTTTGGATGCGGTATTGGTCGAATTCTTTCCAGTCGCCGTTGAGGTAGATTGAACGGAGGTGAAGCATCGATTGGGCGCCCTCAACGGTCCATCGCATCCCGCTCAGTTCCATGCGGTCCTTGACGACGTGACGGCAAGCGCCCTCGATCACGCCGCTGCCGATGGGGTAGCCGGCGGACAAGTATTCATCGTAACGCATATGCTGGCGGTTGTTCTCCAAGTAGCCGATCACCGTCAGAAGCCTCTTTCGTTTTACACCGCGCAGGTTGGCCGCTTTGCGACGCAAGCCGCCGATCAGGTAGCCGACTTTGCCTTCGAGCAACATGCGAAGGCGGTCTGTCACAAAATCCTCCGCTTCGTCGCTCTTTTCCGCATGAAAACAATGGGCCGCCTTCCAAAGGTACTCCATCACATGGTAAAGATCCAAAATCCCAACCGTCCGTTCGGGCAGCCATTGTCGCATCGCTGCCCAGAGAGCGCGTTCGCCATCCATCAGACAGACGATGGGCTTGTCTTCACAGCGATCGCGGCTTTCCACTTCGACACCTAGTTGGGCAAATAACCGTGTCTTTCCGTTGGCTGGCGCATCCTCGCGCTGCTGGGTCATTTCTACCCATACCCGTTTGTGTTTTGGTTGAGGCCGGTCCTTGGAGCACGCTTTTCGGTGGACTTCGTCGATCACATCGTCCGGCGTACGACAAAAAGGGTCGATCGTGTAAACCGCTCCGACATAGGACATCTGCTTCTTGTTCTTCTTTTCGCCCTTGCCGCGACGCTTTGACTGGCCAATACGTGCTTCCAGGGGACGCCGCATCGGCACCCCTTTGCCGTCACCGGCCAAGACGAGGATCTGGCCCTCTCCGTCGGCAGGTGGCGGCGGTTGCGACTCACGGTACGACTCCGAATACTTCGCCATACGACGATTGATCGATTCGGCGCTGCGGACATTCAGCTTCACTCCCAGCCAATCGTAAAGCGTCTGAACTCCCTCGTCGAACGAATCTTTCACGCACAACTTTTGCAACCAGTCTTCCAAGGCGTACGAACACTCGCCCTGAGGCAGGCCCAGTTGTTCATCGACCGCAACGTACTCGATTTTCTGTTTCGGACGAATGGCGTAGACAAATCGATCGAGCATCAGTTCTCCAAAAATCGACAAATACCGGCGACTGTGCGGTTCGGTTGAACGACGCAACGTGCGACCTTCTCGCTCGACCGTCTCGCCCGCATCGCCAGGACCAAACTTCGCGACAAACGCCTCCAGCAGAACAAAACCGATCGCCAGCAACCGGGAAAACAGACCACGCTCGACTTGGTCGATACGCAACCCCTCCTCATCGGCTTGGCCGATCCAACTCAGCAAGCCATCGAACTCTTTCTGCGCCTTGATAAAATACTTCTCTTGGGCCATGATCATCGTCGGACCTCCTTGGGTGGAATGGTGTGAACATTTCAACCATCCGTTCTACCACGGGAGGTCCGCTTATTGGTAAGCTAGCGATTCTCCTAACCCCTTGCGACAGAACGTGCTAGCACGCGAGGGATGCGAGTTACACCCAAATGGTTTTAGATACATAGGAGATCGAAGATGAGCAATCACATTTCTGGGATCGACGAATTCGCTGATCGCAACATCCGAAAATGGGTGTTGGCTGCGCATGTGCAAGAGCGTCTCACGAAAGTCAAGGTCGAGAAGAACATCGGTCCGTTTATTGTCATCTCTCGCGAGACCGGCGCTGGAGGCAGCGAAATAGCTCGATTGGTTGGCGAAAAGCTCGGATGGGACGTTCTCGATCACGAGATCATTGATTACATGGCCAACAAGTACGCCACTCCTCGTGATTTCGTCGAATTCATCGACGAAAGACGGGCCAGTTGGATCCAGGATGTGTTTACAACCTGGATTGAAGGACAGAATTTCACACAGACGACCTACTTACACCGTTTGATACGCCTGCTTTTGCTGGCGGCTCACCACGGCAAGGTAGTGA
>JAJRSE010000029.1 GCA_024278955.1 Planctomycetota bacterium
CGTTCGACGAAATCTTCACGAAGTTTGGCAGGTCGGATTCGACATTGCCGCAATACTTGGCGACGATTGCGCCGATTTCCGGGAAGCGCGTGTTGGCCGCACGCGACCAGCCGGTATGCATCAAATAGATGCCGCCCGGATGGTCGATTTGCGAGGTGCGCATCGAACGAATAACGGTCAACTTATCCATTTGCTGCGAAATTTTCGGCATCAACTCGCAAACGCGACTGCCCGCTACGTTCGTCGATGTCTCGCGAAACAGACCGCCGGTGGGGCGGCCGATTTTCATGTCGAACGTTTCGAACTGACTGCATCCGCCGTTGAGCCAGATGAGAATGCAGCGCTTGCCCTTCTTCTTCACCTCGGCTGCCGATGCGTCGGAGTTGAACAGGCCGCCCCAGTTCATCACCGTGGCGCCGGCGGCTGTGGCGAGCGATCCCTTTAATAAGGAGCGGCGGTTGAGATGTTCGTGTTGTGGGCAGAGGTTGTTCATTGTGGTTTCTTCGTCTTGTCGTTGCTGCTGAATCGTTTAACGGCTAGCCGCAGGCGTCAGTGTTGTTCAACTGTGGGATCAACCCGCTATGCGTTCGACCGAGGGGATAAACCCCACGGCTCGCTGGTGTGTGCTAAGCGGCACTGTCCCAATTAGTGATTGAATCGAAACTCGCTGCAAGTCATCAGTGTCCAAATTGCGTCGTGTAGACGTCCGCGTGTGTCGTCTGCGTTCGACAGGGACTCGACGAACTTTTCGGTCTCTGCTGGCGTCGGACGCCGCGAGAGGACTTGGATATAGAGCCGTTCGACTCGTTCATTCCACGGAGCTTCCGATTCCATCAGTTTCTTGCGCAAGCTGCCGGTGCGATCTGAGATGAGTTCCCGAATCTGCCCGTTGTTCAAATAGAGGTGCTCCTTCATACCGCCCTGAAAGTCCCCCACGCCGTCGTTCGGGGAGCCGAAAGATTGACGCATGTAGTCCCACGTGACGCCGCGAACGTTGAGCCGCTTTTCCGGTTTCTGCTTATTCGCTTCCAACACCTTGTCGTATCCGCTGACGAGCATCCACGATTCCATCAGTTCTTCGGCTGAAAGCGGCCGGTAACGGGCGCGTTCGTACCAGAGCGGCTTTGCCTCTTCGTTCGCTCCACTGGCGGCCAGTTGATACGTCTTACTGTTGACGACCTCGCCGATGAACCATTTGAGATCGAATTTGTGTTCCACCAGCGACTTGGCGAGCGTGTCGAGCAATTCGGGATGGCTGGGCGGGTTCTCGGGGCTGAGGTTATCAACCGGATGCACGATTCCCTTGCCCATGAACTGCGCCCAGATGCGATTGGCGACGGCGCGAGAAAAGTAAGGGTTCTCGGCGGCGGTGATCCACGTTGCCAGCGCGTCTTTTCGCGAGAACTTTGGTTTGGGCGGCATCTTCCCGTTGGGGAAATTCCGCGGGTCTTTCACATCTTTATCCAATTCGGGTTCAGCCAGCGGATCGCCGCCGAGGAATTTCGGCTTGACCGGCTTCCCTTTCTTACCGACTTCGTCCTGCTGAACGGGGCCGGTGAACAAGACGTCGCCCAGGTTTTTCTCGCCGATGGCGTAGGCGTTCTGCTTGTCCTTCTTGCCGACACCGACCACTTGCAGCCGTGCCAAGAAGGAGGCGACGCCGTAGAAATCCAACTGCGACCACTGGTCGAAGGGGTGATCGTGACAGCGGGCACACTGTAGCTGCACGCCCAGGAATTTTTGCGTGATGGCAACCGTCGCGTCTTCCGGCGCGTTCTTGTATTGCACGTAGAACATCGGAGCGCCTTGCTCGACGGTGTTGCCATCGGCTCGCAGAATATCCCCTGCCCACTTGTTGTAGGGGACGTTTTCAGTGAACTGTTTGCCCAGCCAGTTCTTGAAGCCGTCGCGTTTTCTCGTGTCAAAGCCGGGCGGATTGCGACCGAAGTAGACC
>JAJRSE010000030.1 GCA_024278955.1 Planctomycetota bacterium
CGACGAACGCCCCGAGGCGGTTGTCCACCGCCGTGGGTTAACAGGCAGTCATGCTTTTCCCAAAAGCGGTCTTCGTTAAATCGTTGCCAGACGGTGTCTTTTTCGACATGCAAGATAAATTTTGCACCGCATTTTTTGCGGTCGAGTTCGATGACGTTTGGCTCAACGATGGACGGTATGCCGTAGCCGCCAGAACCCATGCGAGCGCAATCAATCGTGTCACCTTTGTCCAAAAGCACGATATTTCCAACTAAGTTTCCCGCTGCTTTAGCGTACAGGTGTAACTCTTCTCGAATGCTACCGAGCAGGACTTCGACATCCTCGATAATTGTGTCACTCTCGCCTTGCTCCTCAAAAGTGTTTTCTTTGGCCCCTTCGATCGTGTGTTTGAGCATGTAGTACAAGCCTCGAAGACTGGTCGTCTTGCCTTGGTCAAGCAGTTGCTTGCAGCCACTGGCGACCAGCACCGTGCGCATGTAGGCCTTCGCCTGCGAGAGATCGAAAAGCTGCCGGCGGTTTTTGTTGTTGCCCATTTCGAGAATCCGCTTGCGAGGGCTGTAGCGGATATTTGATAGCGTCCGCGACGGGATATCGACATACGGATCGCGATTGGCGCTAGCCGCCTTGACGACACGATCGGCCAAGCCGGTAAGCCGGGCCATCGTTTTCTTGTCACGCGGGGTGAGTTTGACTTTGGGTTTGCGAGTGGTAGGAGTGGGGCGTTTTTTGGCCATGCTTGGTCTTTTAGGGTTGTCTTTTTACCTCACGCAGAGACGCGGAGGAGAGTGGAGCGAAAAATGGATTTTTATTTAACAAGTTCTAGGCCATCGTGATTAAGCATAAGTGACTCAAAGTGAAAAAAGAGCCACGGATTGCAGTCGAGTAGCGAAGGCCCGGCTAAGCCGTGACCTTCGCCCTCATCAAACCGGACTTGTGGATTTCCCACATCCGGCTTACCCATAAACTATCAATCACAAGCATACACAGCCAGTCAATCACACGACGTTCACAAATTCTTCAGACCAAGGGTCTGAAGGTGGGCGTAGTACGTCGTCCCTTCCGGAGGCCGGGAGGGGCGTTGACTGCGACGTTTCAGATGACGAATCAAGCGTTCCCTTGTAAACCGATTGACGCCGCGAAACGCTCCCCGGGGGTAGCCATGACGAAAATATTTCGCCCAGCTTTGCAGCCAGCCATTCGTTTCTCCGATCATACGAGTGATCGGCATGAAGCAGCGGCGACTGCTGGTCAATTCCCGGATTTTGTCCCGCGCACGGGCTTGTGTTTTCTTCGAGGGAAATATGTTCAAGTAGCGATGCGGACCTCCATAGAGGTCACGGTCGTACCGGAATGTAAATCCCAGGAAGTCGACGCTTGCCGTCGGCTGGTTCAGGTTTACCACGCGAGTTTTCTCGCGATTGATCGTCAATTGGAAGCGGCCTTCGAGTTGGTTCTCCACCCAGTCGATGAGATGATTGCCTTGATAACGGGCCAAGATAACAAAATCGTCCGCATAGCGAACGATCTTTGCCTTCGCCCAATTGGCTGGGCCGTCCGGAGCGTGAAAGGCTTTCTCAAACCAGTGCAGGTAGACGTTCGCCAAGAGTGGGGAGATTACCCCTCCTTGCGGCGTTCCCTGTTTGGGTCGAGTCCCTTTCGTGCGACCTTCGTCGTCCCGTTCGATGACGGGAGATTCGAGCCACATCCGAATCAGCTTCAGCACTTGGCGATCCACGATCCGCATCTTCAGGCACTGCATCAACTTGTCGTGAGGAATCGTATCGAAATACCCTTTCAAATCCGCGTCATACACATCCCGAAAGCCCTCTTTCAGGTGACCAGCAATCGTGTCGATTGCTTGATGAGCATTCTTTCCGGGCCTAAATCCGAACGAACAGTCCAGAAAGTCTGCCTCGAAGATCGGCTCGATCACCAACATCACGGCCATTTGGACGATGCGATCTTTGACCGTTGGAATGCCCAACGGTCGAGTCCGCCCATCCGGTTTGGGAATGTAGACGCGTTTTACTGGCTGCGGCTTATAACTCTTGGTGCGAAGTTCCTCGTGCAACTCGTCGAGGAACGTCGCCGCGCCAGGGCCATTGATGATGTCCTGACACGACATGCCGTCCACGCCGGGTGCGCCGTTGTTCTTCAGCACCAAGTGCCATGCCGCCGTCAGCACGTCTCGCCGGTAGACTCGGTCGTACAATGCGTAAAACCGAAATCGCGGCTCCTGCTTGGCCTTGCGACCCAGCTTCCACCTCAACTCAGAGACTTTTGCAGGCAACTTCACGCCCGACTTCACCTCCGGACGGACCGGTGGCTCGTCGGCCTTCGGCAGCTTGCGTTCCGTAGTGGGATGTTTGTCCAAGCGGTTCTCCTTGTATCTTGTGAAAACACGTTTGTGGCAGAGGCCCTTCGCTCGACCGGCGTTGCCCGGCGTCATCACTACTATGGCCCCCTCCGACTCCCGACACGGCCAACCAACGGTTATGTTTTCCCGCCGACCGTTGAGCATGCGGCACACCCTGCCGCATCCTCACCCTGCCGGGTCTCCCAAGTTCCTAACTGTTCTGTCGACGCCCGCTGCCCTCAGTCACCCCGGGCCGCCCGACGGCTGCACATACCTGTTGCTTCACCGCCAGTTCGAGGCTTCGCCAAATCCGAGAGGTTGACCACGACCAAATTGTGTCACGAGGCTGAATCAGGTTCACTTACGTTACGGCTGACGTCTTCGCCAAAGCGAGGCTTCACCTTGCCGGTTACCCGAACACGATGCCCGCTTGGCTACATGGTCAACAGGTAATTACCATGATTAGCTCCTTTCAACTAACAAGAACAATTAAACTTACTTGGCACACCGGATAACACGGATCAAGGTCAAGGATAGAAAAAGGAGAGAGGGGGGAGGGGCACTGCTATTTTCAACCGGGTCTCCCTTTTTTCTTCTTATCCGTGTCATCTGGTGTGCCAAGTAAGTTTAATTGTTCTTGTTAGTTGAAAGGAGCTAATCATGGTAATTACCTGTTGACCATGTAGCCAAGCGGGCATCGTGTTCGGGTAAC
>JAJRSE010000031.1 GCA_024278955.1 Planctomycetota bacterium
CGATTGCTGAAAAAAAATAGGGAAGAAGAAATAGCGGTAAAGCTCCGAATCCCTCCAGGAAATCGGTGTTTATCTGTACTACTAAGGCAAGTGCCGTCTGATAATCTACCCAGATAGTGGGCTGATCGTGAGGCTCCATTTTGGAATGTCAGCAGATCGATTCAGACGTTCTGCGATGGGACGGAAAGTTGCTTTGGTGAGTCGGACCCCCGTTTTGTAGACTTGGTCAACGAGATTGACGAGGGGAGCAACGCCTCGCCATTTCATGGTGCCAGCCCAATTCAGTACCAACTCGATCGACGACAGTAAGGCACCATTCCAGTGATTCTCTAGAACACCCCAGCAACGCTCGATCAGATTGTATTTGCTGTGGTACGGCGGAAGATAAACCAGCTCGATTTCCAAGCCTGTGCGATCGGCAAAGTCGACCAAACGTTTCATGAACTGCGTTCGTGAACTGTTGATTTCAGGCCCGTTATCGAGTTCGATTTGCAACCGAGTCACGCCTGGGTAACACGAGCCTCGCTGTTGCCACCAACCCTCCAGGGCGTCGGCAATGAAGTCGCTCGTCTCTCGGGATGTGCCGAACGCAAGCCACAATTGGTCGATCGGTGCCTGACCACGAGCAATCTCCAGGATGCCAAAGGGGACAAGCAACGCATCGTGCCCCATGTCATGATCGAAGGCTTTGGTCGCCTCGGCCCCGCGACTAACGCCACGTCGACTGAATGGACCTACCTTCACTTTCGCCTTGGAATCAAGCGAAATTCTCAGGCAATGGTTGTCCTCACGAGCGGCTTCGCGGCGAGCGTGGACGTTGGCAAAGATCGCGTCGGTCTCGGGAATCTTTTTTGGGGAACCGTCTTCACCACGCGGCGAAGCCGATAGTCCATACGATTGAGGATTTCGCCAACCGTCTGACGACAAGGCACAGCATCTTTCAATGCGTCGTTCTTCAGCAACTCCTTGCGAACCGCTTCGGCCGTGATCCGTGTGTAGGCAAAAGGTGTCTGGAATTTCGGATCGGCCTGCGCGTGAGGGGCAACGATCCGCTCGATTTCTTCAGCAATCTTCGGGATTCTCTCTTCGGTCCTCTTGCGTCCCCGTGCCTTGACGTTGTCGACGCATCGAATCCCCGTCCTCTTTTCATTCAGACCGGTTTGTACGGCATCACGTCCCCAGCCAAACCAGCGTTCGGCCTTGCGTGGTGAGCCATCACAATACTGCAAAGCCACCTCGGCCATATACTCGCGACGCTTAATTCCAGTCAACTTCGCCGCTGCGGACTTGATTGTTACCAGGACCGATTCCGTGAGTTGACTGTCCATCATCTCGTCCTTGAGATACCATCTGAAAATAAAATACTAAGCGTATAGCAAACTCCACAGGTTGCAGGTAGACCATTTACCCGCTGCTGCCTAAGTTCGACTTTCGCACTCAGGCAGCGAGTGCGATCAGGTATTCCAGGGGTTTGAGCCCGGATTATTCACGAGGTACATTGCCAACAGATAGAACCATTGCGTGATCTTCGGTGTATAAAGGGTGTAACAACCCC
>JAJRSE010000032.1 GCA_024278955.1 Planctomycetota bacterium
ATAGCAGGCCTTCTCTACGTCACCGGTTGTGAAATTCATCCGTGACGGACCATGCTATCGCGTCTCTTCCGGTTTGGCAAACGAGAGTGACTCGGTTGGCTAGTGGTTTGTCAAAGCCAATCATTAAGATGCCACAACGTCGTTTCAGCGCGCCACAATGTCATTCCCGCGCAGGCGGCCCGTTGCTCCAGGGAAGGGGCAGTGCTTACGCTGGCCATCTGGATTCCCACCTGCGCGGAAATGACGGAAGGGGAAAATACGTATCTTCTCAACTGCCAGCATTGCATCTACTTGATTTTTTCGGAGATGGTGCATAAATAAGGGCATGATCACATCGAAAGTAAAATCGATAATCGAGAAGGTGGAGCAGCTTTTGGCCGAGGAAGAACTGTCGGCAAACGCTGAGTTGGCGATTCAAGAATTGCTCAACGTGGTCGAGGCTCTCTGTTCGGATAAGAATTCGCTTGCTGACGAAGTCGCTCGCTTGCGGAAACAACTCGACCAGAAAAAGAAAGCCAAAAACACCAGCAGTCGTGAGAATGAAAAGCAAGACTCCGGTGACGACAACGACCACTCGTCCGAAAAACGGCGCAAATCTAGCAAAAAACCAAAGGCAAACGATCGCCGTTCGTTCAAAGATCTCACCATTCATGACACGGTCGAATGTCCTGTGGACCCCGACACCTTGCCTGCCGATGCCGTGCGTTGCCCAGATGAAATCGTGATCGTGCAGGATATCGAAATCAAGCCCAAGAATACTCGCTTCGAACGACACGTTTTCTACTCGCAGGCAAACGGCAAGTACTACAAAGGAGCGTTGCCTGCCGGTTGCGACCATGGTCACTTCGGCCCAAGCCTGCGAGCTCTGATCATTTCGCTAAAATACAGCGGCAACATGAGCGAGCCGAAGATCGGCGAGTTCCTGGAAAACTTCGATGTCCAAGTGTCCAGCGGAAGTCTCTCGAATATTCTGACGAATTCAGCCAAGCAGTTCGAGCAAGACTATGACGATCTGTTCATGGCAGGATTGTCGTCGACATCTTATCAACAAACGGATGATACGTCGGCTCGCGTGAAAGGCGAGTTCTGGAATACCCATATTCTCTGCAATCCGTTTTACACGTTTTACTCGACTCGGCCAGGCAAGGATCGCTTGACGGTGCTCAAAGTGCTGCAAAACACGGACGAATTGCGGTTTTCCTTTGGCGAAGCAACGCGCCGACTGTTACAAGACGAGTTCTCGATTCCCGACAAATGGTCGGATGAAATCGCATCACTGGGAGAAGTCGAAGTTGGTGAGACGACCTTGAGGCTGTTGCTCGACGGCTGGTTCGGCGAGCGGAACAAGCAGGTCCGCACGATCATTGAGCATGCTGCGGCGATTGCCTTTTACCGCCAGCAGGATTCGGTCCCGGTAGTACAAACGTTGGTCTGCGACGACGCGGGCCAGTTCAAGTTACTCACAGACAAATTGTCGTTGTGTTGGATTCACGCTGGTCGGCACTACGAGAAGCTCTCGCCGATCGTTGGCCGTCACACGAAATCGCTGGATGACTTTCGCACTCGTTACTGGGTTTACTACAAATCGTTGCAAGACTATCGAGGCAGCCCGACGAAGGAACGGGCCGCCCAGTTGCGACTGGAATTTGACGAGCTATTCTCGACTCGAACTGGATACGCAGATTTAGACGCTCGCATCGCCAAAACGGCGGCAAAGCAAGACGAGTTGTTAACCGTATTATCGGTCCCGGAAGTGCCGTTGCACAACAACGCATCGGAACTCGGTGCGCGCGTCAGTGCGCGTCGTCGAGACGTGAGTTTGCATAGCCGCAGTACGCGAGGCGTACGTGCGATGGATACTTTTACCACGCTAGTGCAAACATCCAAGAAGCTGGGCGTCAGTGCCTTCGCCTATTTTCGCGACCGCCTCAGTGGCGTCTGCGAGATGCCCTCACTCGCACAAGCCATTCTCCAGCAGGCTAATGCGGTCAATGCTGGCACTTGAGAGGATACTGATAAAGGTAATGTGATTTCTGCCGGTCGCCTAAGCACAATCAGTGGCCGTACGTGTTCTCGCAAAGCGCGCGTAGCTGCTTGCAATAACCAGCGCAGATTGACGGGAATGTTAGGATGGCGCTGTTACACGCCGCTCGTTTTTAACGTCGCGG
>JAJRSE010000033.1 GCA_024278955.1 Planctomycetota bacterium
GTGAGGTGACCGGCAGCTTGACCGACCTGCAAGGCCACTCGTTGAACCAGCTTGGGCTACATAACTGCGGTAAGGTGACCGGCAGCTTGACCGACCTGCAAGGCCACTCGTTGAACGAGCTTTATTTGGTGAATTGTCCGCAACTTGTTGACGATGATAGCCTGCGAGATTTTGCGCAGTATCGACAGGAACATTTCAAAGAAAGCGAGACGCTCAAGAAACTCTATCTCAAAAGCTGTGGAATTACGCTTGTTGATGAAGCCGTGTTTGATGGCAGCGCCAAAGAAGTGCTTGCGGCTGTTCTGGCAGGGGTCACGTTGCTAATGGCCCGCGTGGCGATTGTCGGCGAAGGAACTGTCGGCAAAACATTTCTCGCCGAACGAATTTTTCTCGATACGACCCCAGAACAGAAGGAGCATGAAGAAACCGACGATATCGACATTCTTAGCGGGGACAAAATTCAATGGAAACCTCAGATCGCGGCCCGTGGCGCGAATCCAGTTTCAGGAGGCGCCAGCCAACTGACGGTCGAACCATTTGTTTGGGACTTTGGAGGGCAATGGATCCTCAGGAATTTGCATCACGAATTCATGGAGCGAGACGACCGGCGAACCCTCTACTTGATGGTCGTTGCAGCGCATCGGCAGCCTGATGGGGATGCCGAAAACGGAAATCGGTTGCACTATTGGCTACGAACGATTCAACGGTTTGCCGGCAGTCAAGCACCGGTCGTCGTGGTCATTTCGCAGTGCAATCAATACGCAAACGCGAGTGAGCCACGACCTATCGATGACGAAATGAATCGCTATGGCGACAAGTCGCTGCGAGAAGTTTCGTCCGATGAGCTTAGTAATCAAACCGTCGATGGTAAGACTTCTGAGGGAGTCAACCAAAACGCAGTAACCTTGATTCTCGATGGTTTTGATTCGCGGTCGCAGAGCACCGAGAAAACTGAGGAGCTGCGTACTGCGATTTCCACTGCGATTGGAACGCTCAGCAGCTTGCAAGGTGAAAGGCGATTTTCAAAACACTTGCGCGACTTGGCATCTTTTGTGACGAAGAAAATCGAGAACCAGACTCTTGTTTCTCTCAAGGATTTTCAAGGTTGGTATCGAGAGGCGGGATTCGAGGAACCAGATATCGAGAAAGTCGTCGGCGATCTAAGAGTGCTACACAATCTTGGGATCGTTTTTTATTTTGGTCGTAGCCCGGCAGAACGACAGCAGCAGCAAAGAATGCTTGGCATGTCTGCGAAAGACCTTTTTGGCTTCGGTCGACCAGAACGCTCGGTGCCTGATGTGTTGCAAAAATACGCAGCAAATCCTACTTGGCTTAAACGGCCTGTCTACCAAATTCTTAGGAAGGCAGGAAGTAAGGAGAAGCAAGGAGACTTGAGCGCAGAAGATATTGAAGCGTGTGTTCGGCAGGGAGAAGACACCGATAGCCTAGAATACGAATTTGCCCTTGGGTTCCTTAAATATACCGAGTGCTGTGTCGAGCGTGGTAATAGTTGTTTTTTCTTTCCGTGTGGTTTGCCACACGAGGAGACCAATCAACTCCCAGCTTGGTCAAAATCACGCGAGCCAAGCTATCGAGAATCGGACCAAGGAAAAATTCAGTGGTCGTTCATGCCGCTCAGCCGCTTTCACCGATTGATGGTTTACTGGTGGGACAAGATCGTTGACAAAAAGCGGTGGCATACAGGAATGGTGGTTTCACATGAAGAAGAAGCAACCGAAGACGATGCGCAAGCAACGGTGATTGCTGCTCCCGAAGAAGATGCCGTCAAAATCATCCTCCACGGCGGAACTTCAAAAGATCGTCAAGACCTTTGGCGCGACCTCTGCCGTGACCTTGAGCACTCTACCCGCGTTGGCGAGGCGGATAGCAAGCAAGAGCCCGATTGGGAGGCTGCGGCTGCATCGAGATCGTGGGCCGCTGGTTCTGATGCTGGGGGAGTAGAGACTGGGGTGAGCGATGCGGAGCAGGCGTCTGAAGTGGCTGGGTCTGGAGATGGGAAGGAAGAGGCGAACCCGGGCGATGCAGAGACAGATCGGAAAGACATTGATGCGATTGGTGAGGATTATCCGCGACTTGACGTGAATTCTCAAGATTGGGTACCTTCGCGCGAGGCTGCCAAAATAGACGATGTAACACTAGATAGTCTAAAAGCAATGCGAGGCGATATCGAGCTTGCTCAAAAAAATAAAGATAAGACCTTTGGAATCGATAAAGCTGGCCGCGTGTGGCGCAAGAAATCAGGAAAGACATCAGAAAAAGTTTATTACTACCTCCCCAAGCTTCGGAACAGCAAACTGTCCAACGACGGCTGAAATTTTTTTTCCGTTGGGACGGTAACTCTTTCGATAACTACCGATAACTTCTCCGGTAACCTACCGATAACCAAGGATTGTTACCGGTTTTTTTTGCTGCGCGGACTCGAAATGATGGACTCGTCAGGCGAGCAATGGTGCTCGTCCTTTCATGGTCCAATTCTTCTGGAGGGTCCCACCCATGCGAACCAATCTCGCATCAATAACTAATTCACGCACTGTCTTACGCAAGCAGCGAATCAGGAAGCACGGCATGCCCTTGCTACCCGAGCGCGTCCTCTCGCTGCCAAACGGCGATCCAGCGTGGTCGGCTTGGATCGCCTATGCCGAGGCACGACGCGTCGCTCTCGATAGTGGCGAAGCGGCCGGCTGAGCGAGCCAGCTTAGCGGTTTTACTACAACTACCTTGGTTCAAGGAGCAGATATCATGATTCCAATCTCGACTACACAAGAAACCGTCGGTTCGTTACTACGAGACCTCCAGAATGGCCATGCCGCCACGGTGCCCGATACGTGGATCCTTCAAAACGAAGGTGATACAAGCGAAGCGTTTGAATCGAAAAAACTGCGAGAAACGGCATCCGAGTGTGGTCTGAATATCAAGACCCACTCGGTCGACGATTTTCAGTTGGTGAGCAATCACCAAAACTCGCTTTTCCTCTGCGGAAAGCGAGTGGCACCGCCAGCGATTGTCTTGGCTCGGACAGGCGCCGAAACTTCGCCGCTCGGGTTTTCGGTGTTGCATCATCTCGAATCGCTCGGCTCGCGGGTCGTTAATTCGACGGCCAGCATTGCCGACTCGCGTTGCAAGTTTCGATCGGCCCAGATGCTTTCGGCCGCCGGGCTGCCAATCCCGACGACCATCAGCCTTCGCGAGAAGGTCGACCCGCAGTTTATTGCACGGCAATTGGGCACTCCGCTGGTCGTCAAGTACGCAGCTTCGACCCGAGGCGAGGGAGTTGCGATTTGTCGAAATGCAAACGCGCTGGAAGAGATGCTTCAGATGATCGCCAATATGGGTCAACGGCCACCTATGATTGCCCAGCAGTATGTAGCCGAAAGCTGCGGCCGCGATTTGCGGGTGATCGTGATCGGAGGCAAGGTCATCGGCTGCATGGAGCGGCAGTCGCAAACCAACACCTGGAAGGCGAACATTTCGCTCGGCGGTCGGCTGAGTCTCTACGGCAATGTGACGCCAGAGATCGAGCGGCTGGCCGTGGATGCGGCTCAGGTGCTGGGGCTCGAAATCGCCGGTGTCGATTTGCTGTTCGGCGGCGAGGGCCCGATTCTTTGCGAAGTAAATTCGGCACCCGATTTCGAGGGCGTGCACGAAGCTTCGGCAGGATCGGTCGACGTGGCCTCAAGCATCGTCAGCTATTGCGGCGACATCCTGAGCAAGTTGCAATAACGGCGAACATAGTGGCTGTGGATTTTTTGAAGGCCGGGTCCGTGGATGGGCCCGGCCTTTTTGTGGTCGACAAACAGCTTCTGAAGCTTGTTCACACCGCACGTACTTTTTTCTTGAGCGGCAAGAACCGACTCTCGACTCAGTAATCCCCGGCCTGAAGGCCAGCAGCATAAACCAACAACTACGAGCACCCAAGAATTTGGCTCTGGAATCGCCGTAACGCCTAGCAATGCAGGCGTGCCAAACTGCTGCTTCCAAACTGCGAGATCAAAAACATTGACCGAGCTACTACCATTCGCGTCCCCATCGGCCAGCGTAGCACCAACCTCCAAACCATACCCTTTCTGCCAAGCTAAGAAGTCCGCCCCGTCGATGTTGCCGTCAGACGTAAAATCGGCAGAGAAAGTAGGCGTAGGCGAAAGGTCGGTGTAAGTCGTCATTGGCTGAAAGTCGATGCCTGTGATACTCGCCCCGTAAAAAGCTTCAAGATCGTCTGCCATCGTAAGCATGGCTGCGAAGTCTTCAAAAGTTTCGCCTGGTCCAACTTCATTGACGTTGAGCCCAATGCGAACTTCACCGTCGAAATTTGCAACTTCCCAGCCAACACCGCTCGTGATTTTTGACAACGTGTCTCTCTCGAAAGCCATCATCGTGATGCCGTCAAGCGGCACCCCGATGTCGTCGAACCACTGATCGCGATCGGCCGTATCAAGCCACCCGATACTAGCCGAGCTGTCATACCAAACAGGCAGGTCGGCATAGATCCTGACCTCCGACGCACCGTTGTCGTCGAGCTGCGCTCGGGCCGCCACATAAGTGTCACGCAAATCGAATAACAAGTTACGCCGGTCAGCTGGTGTGCCCGAGTCCCAAGCAGCCGAGGCATGGGGTTCGATGTCTAAATGGACCGCATCGAATCGCTCTCGCGGATCAGCCCGCGAGACGTTGAAATCGATCAACTGAGTTTGAATTTTGTTTGCTAAGCTAACCGGATTGGGGGTCACAATGCCATGTAGCTTCTGCGATTCGACGCCCATATCGTCTAGCGCCGCATTCCAACGTGCCATCGAAGTCGGATCGCTAATCCCCAGGCTGCCGACACTGGCATAAACTCGGTCGACTCCCCAAGCTCCGAAGTACGAGACCAATTCGTCCTCTAGCGGCAGATCGCCGATAACATTCGAAGCGCCATAAGGGTGCGAAGCACTCCCCCACATCCAAGTTCCGCGCTGCGTTTGTGCAAAAGCAGATCCACAAATTGCCAAGACGATCAGCAAGGACGCCAGAAACTTGGTTGCCCCCCGCCTCACGCTTTGCCAACCGCCTCGTCCCCATAGCTGATGCTTTGTGTCATTCAAAGCAAACCTCCCTTTTCTATAAAATGCCCGAGTACTTTGTCTTACCCGGTGCCGCCTGCGACGGTGTTGCTAATTTGCTAACCTGTATTTTACCGGCTGCTCTTCGGGTACGACACCCGACTGCTTTGTCGAACAATTACCTAAAGCGGGTTGAGTTTGACAGGATAAAACAGGATGGGCGTGCCGTTTATGTTACGCAATCGTGTTGACTCGACCGTTAACTTGTACATCTTGGATGTGTCAAACGTGAACGTACCAGAAGGTGCTGAGACCATGGTAACAACAGCGCCGGGACCCGGGGCGCACATGTTACCATTCGGCTTGAAGTCGGCCACATAGAGGCCTGTATTCGGAAAGGCAAAAGTTGGGTCGTCGGCAAACAGAACAAGGCCGATGTCGGCGTTGCTCGTGAAACTCGTAGCAAAGAGCGTCGTCGATACCGCGATGTCGGTAGTGCTCAAATCAAAAGAGTACGTTCTGAGCGATACTTCCCCGTTGCTCTATCGAGCAGGGCGCGTCCGGGTTAACTCAAAATCGAAACGGTTTTCGCCTTCTTCACTCACGGTTGCTTCAAGCGTTTTTTCTTCTTGAAATCGGATCATCAGGGTCTCGGGCACTTTGCCGAACTGAGGGTCTATAATCATGCGCCCAGTCTCTTCAAATGCCTGGATGATTACCTTGTAGTCGCCCGGCAACAGCCCCTGGTTGGCGGCGATTTTGAATTCCCCGTCTTCGAGTCCGGCCCCAGCGCTGTTGGATTGATTGCCTGGAGCGGGTCGGAAGTTGATGATTGCTCTCGACAGAGCCTTGCCGTCGAGTGTGACCGAGCCAGTCACGGCCTGTCGCCGATCGGCTGGGCCGCAGCCAATCGCTACGACGATGCAAACGCAATAGAAAAGGCCTAGTGGACCCACACGCTTGAATTGCCATGTTGGGTGCCACTGCTGGCTTGCCCAGCAGTGCGAAGCGAGTACAGGTTTCCACTGTTGGACAAGCCAGCAGTGGCACCTGTCAATCCAGTTGTGTTGACGCACTAGACTGGCATCACGTTGGCTCATGTGATTTGATATTTCGGTAGGAGTGAGGCGTAAAATGGTTTGGATCTAAAACGATTCGGAGAGGGTTTCCCCTCCCGCAGGAGTGCCAAGGGCTTGCCAAACTTCGATCGAGATCGAATCCCCAATAAATCGCACACTACCATCACAGAGAGCAACCGTCACTCCGCCCGGGTGCAAGCTGCGGGAGGTATGGATGATCATGTCAAATTGACTACCCATAATCCCTCCACCTAAGCCGGGGCCAGGAGCACAAGGCGACGCCCCTTGGTTGGCATCCTCCGGATCGCACCAGCGAGTCAGATCGGGCGTGGGATCGTTGGGCGTATAGTTTTGCATGAAGACAGGCCCTTCGTCGTAGCAGTGAGTGGTCCTGATGGTCGTAGGGCCTCCTGAGATTAACTCCGACACCAGCAACGTGTTCGACGAGCCGTCGGTGATATGCTTGAAGCTTGCCCCCTTGAACCTGCCGAAGATTCCCTCCATGCGAAGAGGCACCTCCGTTAGATCAATGGATATGGGCTGCCCCATCGGCCCTTGGCCAAAATTTCCTGCATAGGAAATCCTACCGTACGTTCTTGCAACGACCGAATGATCAAAGGGCACAAGGGCACTCGGGTCGGACGGACAAAGGAAGCTGCTGATCTGCGCTCGCGTAACCTGGTCGAGGGGAGGATTCAAGCTTGTACTACCGATGTGCACTCCCCAATCGATCAAGTCGGAAAGTGCCTGCTGTTCCACGTACGGAAAGATGCGAGGTACCCACGGCCACTCGGAATTAATCGTCGTGCCCGTCCTGAACATCCCATAACCGGGCGGGAACGATCCGTGATCGCCATGATAGCCGTGCAGGGCCAACGCGATTTGCTTGGTGTTGTTGCTGCATTGCATCCGCCGCGCTGCCTCGCGCGCCGCCTGCACGGCAGGCAGCAACAGCGCCACCAAGACACCGATGATGGCAATCACCACCAAAAGTTCTACAAGCGTAAATGCCGAGCGTCGCGGTCGAAGATTGGAGATCAAAATTGGTGGTGCCATAATAACTCCTAGGTATCTAAATCAGGTCTGAATAGATCGCTTACTTTTTCGCTATGCCAAGCCAAATTTCCGCTTTCTTCCCAGCAACGAACCGCATACGAGTCCACCAAGCATGAGCAAGGAAGTGGAAGGTTCGGGCACGGCGTCTACGCCGGCAGCTAAACCAGATAGCGGCGCACCGACTGCGCCAAAATACGTTTCCCAGGCGGCCAAGTCGCCCGCGCTCCCTTGATTGGGCGACTCGCCTTGTTGCCAGCTGAGGAAGTCGAACCCGTCGATACCGGCATCGGCATCGAAATCGCCAGCGACACCTCGAGCGCCCATGAAGCTGCCATCCGACGCTCCCAGGCTGATGAGTGTCGAAGTGCTCGGGTCGAGATAGTAGTAAAGCGGGTTCGTAGGGTCGGTGTTGTCGACAAAGATCGGCACGTTCGTGACGGCCCCTGGAATGGTCGCCCCGGAAGAAATATCCGCGCCGTTGCCTGAGAATGCACTGTTTGTCATCGTTACGGTGCCAACCCCGGTCACGTTTCTGAGGCCGATGCCGCCATTGTTCACCACGATATTGTCCAGAAGCACCACGCCCGCGATCGCGTCTTTCCCGAACGTCACGCCATCATCGGCATTGCCAGCGATCGTGTTGTTTTCGATGAGGATGCTAACGGGCAACGTCTGCGCGGCATCACTGACAGCCATATCAATCCCATCGCCAGTGTTTCCCACAATAGTACTGTTGCGGACAATCGCGTTCACTATCCTTTGGTCTGGAGAGTTAGGTTCAAAATCGATCCCTGTCTGAGGGGGCGTTCCATCGGTGTTGATAATCACGGCATTGTCGATCGTCAGATCTTGGGCACTGATCACGGAAATACCATTGCGATAGGCACCATCGATGACGACGTCTTCAATGGTCACCGTATCGCTAAATTCACTGTTCATGCCAAATGTCGAGCCCACGTAAATCCCGTCTCCTGCGGCATTATTGATCGTCAACCCGGCGATTTCAAAATTAGTGACGCTCGTCAGATCGATTGCATGTCGCCAATCACCGCCTAACGCCGCAGAGTCAATGTTGCCCATGCTGAGCGTTGCGCCGTAACCTTCCAGACGCACACCCGTAACTGCTTCAGCTTCAAAAAGACTGTTATTAGCGTTGCCAAATGCTCCTGCTTTGGCCTCAATCACGACTCCCTCCTCGAAGCGAATAGTTTGATTATCATTTGTCAGGAAGAGTCCCTCGGTAATCCAGTCCATCTCCGCGCCCATGTTGGGAACAAAGACGTCGAGGCCAGTGGCGAGGGCTGCCCGTAGCTTTTCGGTCGAATCGGCCGCATTGAAAGGGCCACCGTAAATCACGTCAGCCGCATTGATGAAACCTGTCGGGGTGGGTAAGGATGGCAGATCAGGAACGGCTTTGTAGGCTACGCCGAAGTACCCCCCATTAGTATAGATCCCCGCTGCGCCTCCTATGGTATCAAATTCATCGATGTTGACGGTGAAACTTGTAGAGCTGGCCGCAGTCGTACCGAGGGAAGCAAGGCCGACGGCCCACGTAGATCCCCCAGGCGTACCTATCGTTGCTTCGACCTCACTTCGATCGTAGAGCTGCCTACTGTAGGCAGGGTTGGTGCTGCCATACAGGTTCGCGAGCAAGCCGGCCGCCGTGTCGCTGTCTTGACGGTAGAGGTAGACAACCGAGACATCATACGTACTGGGCGCTAGGCCGGAAATTGTTGTTACCAGCTCGGGAGCAGAATTGGAATTTTCAAACAGCCGGTCCGAAGCTCCAGGCACATTTTGATAGCCCGTATCGAAAGGTGCGCTGCTCAGTCGCTGCTGCCAAGTCGCACTATTGAAAGCAAAATCGGAGAAAAACCCGCCTCCGACGGTCGTGGTGTTCCCAGCCATACCGCCATTAGCAAACGGGTCGGCCTCAACAACGGTGTAATCTCCGAACGTGTAGGTCTGCGCCGCTACGGGACTGCTGCTGAGGACAAGGCCCAGTACTGACGTGGCGCAGATCGCTGCAAATCTAAGCTTTTTACTCTTGTTCATTGTTATTCGCCTTTTCTTTCTGATTGCCACTCGCGTAGCCAGGGGATTGTCGAGGAGCGAACATTCATCACGTGTCGCGCCGGGCCCAGCCCCAAAACCTGACGTTGTAATCGTTCTCGGGTGGCCCAAAACTCCTCGGCCAGTTCCATTCGTTCGGGAGTCCACGACGTGTGTTGCATAATTTGGTGGTTCAGGTGGAGCATCTTTTGCTTGAACTCCAGTTGCTGTCGTCGCCAGTTGCCTGTCGGTGTTGCGGCTGGCGTTGCCGCGAGCAGCGATTGGAGTCTGTTTCCAGAGGCCACGGTGTCCACGTCGTAGGGCATCTCCCACAGGGCGATCCAGCGAGCCCACTCGTTGGAGACCTCTTCGCTCGTCCCGAAATATCGCTGGGCATATGCCGCTAGAATTTCGTTGGAAGTGGTGTACTGTTGCGAGGCCAAGCCGGCACACAAGGCCTTGTTGACATCGTCGAACAACCCTTCCGAGTAGGCCATGATACTGGTCACTCCCTGTTTCTTCAGATCTCGAATGGTTTGCTCCATACGTTCCGGGGCCGCTACCGGGCCGAGGTGTCCATACACATCGCGTGGCCCTGTTTTCCCTGCATAACCGATATGCACGAAGGCGGCGAGTGCGCAGTCCTTGGGAAGCGAGACTTCGGCCACGGCGGTTTTGTTATAGGGAATGTGCATGTAGATTCGGTCGATCCATCCAGGGGCATGTTCGTCGGCCCATGCGGCAAGCGCTTCGTGTTCCGACTTCTCCCACCACCAACCGATCATGTGTACTTCCACGCCCGGATGATGTTTTTCGCAGAGCGTGTGAATCTCTTTGCTGAGCTGAGCAAAAGTGAGAATCCAAGGATCGCATTGTTTGCAGTTACACCCTCCGTAATCGTAAGGGGCGGGGCAGATAGCCGAGAGGCGAACCCCCGATTTCGCTAAATCGGAAAACCACCGCTCGTAGTTTTTCAGAATGATCTCGCGCCCCTCGGGAATCGAAGGACATACCAACTGCCCAAACACACTCCCTCCCATTTTTGCCCGAACCTTCGGGAGGCACTGGTCGAGAAACACATGGTTGGGCGTGAGCACCATATCGCACTTCATCCCGGCTGCTTGAGCCGACAGGAAGTTTTCTTTTTTTCTTTTCCAGATCGCATTGGCCAGTCGAAAGCCCGAATTGGCAGACGGGTCGGCACAATCGATGGTGTCGAACCAGTCGGCGTAGCGGTTGAACCCCCAATGTTTGGCCTCGTCGATCATGGCCCGCATTTCGCGCTGGCCCATCACTTCGTAACTGTTCCCAAAATGGCCAGGCGCATAAAGCACGCGATCGGAAATTTGCGGAGCGTTTGGCTCGGAAGACGTACTTTCCGTACGCACTTCTTCATTCGCCGCTGCGACCGCGGTAGCGAAGGCGAAGACCATCAACACCAGGAGTGGTGCGAGGAAAAGCGATCTCATGAAAATGGATCGGCAGCAGGATTTAAGTAACCCAGGCACAGCGTCTGTCCTTGTTTCTAAAGGCCAAAGGGATGCCGAAAACAAAGTTCGGTTTTCCAGGAACTCGTATTAGGCGAGCGGTGGCAACTGTCTGCCGGGTCAAAAAAAGTGGGTTCTTCAGTGATTTTAGTGACTTCGAAAATGCCAAATGCGGCCAACATGCATGCCCTGAAAGGGCATATTACGACAGCCCAGGGCGCGAGCCCTGGGTCGCTTTTCCGCGTTGTGAATCAAACCCTGAAGGGGTGGCATACCACGGCTGCTCCTATGCCGCCCTTTCAGGGCTTGGTTCCTCTCTCGTGTGTGTCCCAGGGCTCACTCATGCGGAAAGGTTGGTTACAATAGCCAAGCACTAAAAGCACTGGAGAACCAAAGAAGTGAGAAAAAAATCGATGGTTGGCCCCAGGCAAAACCTGGGGCCAAACCATCAATTACTGCATTCAAAACGCTTAGCGCTGGCGTCGGCGTCTTACGACACCCATCCCTAAAACGCCAAGGCCGACCAACAACATCGAACTCGGTTCGGGAATCTGGGTTACGCTAAGCGTCACGTCGTCGACCCAGAGTAGCCGTGTTAACGGCGCAAGATCAGGTGCGGAAAAAAACACGTAGACATCGGTCCCTCCG
Source organism: Planctomycetota bacterium (assembly GCA_024278955.1). Classification (GTDB taxonomy): domain Bacteria; phylum Planctomycetota; class Planctomycetia; order Pirellulales; family Lacipirellulaceae; genus Bythopirellula. Next base: position 11,380 of record JAJRSE010000033.1, read on the forward strand.
GCGACGCCTGTTGCGGTAACAGACTGCACGTCCCAACTCCCAACCGGGGGTGTTAGGCCGGTCGACTCCGCCAGTGGAACGAGGCCATCCGCGTCGCTATAAAGGCCGAAAGAGTACGTTAAACCAGTTTCGAAACCGGTTCTCGCAGAAAAGCCCGCCGACAACGTGATGTCGCTCGCCGGCCCCGCATCTGTGGCTCCCACCAACTGGGAAATCCTACCGCCTCCATTAGCATTCACCTGAATATACTGACCGCCATCGAGGGCAGCCAGTGTACCGCCAAACGTGGCTGCGGTGGCTATGAACGCGGACGGGCCAGGACCAGAAGCAGTCCAATTGCCTGCCGTATTCCCCTGCGTTATTTCAGTGGTCCCCACGGGAAGCTCAAAACTCCCGTTCTGTAGCACCAGCGCCGCCGATGCCTGCGTTGCTGCGAACATCACGATCGCAGATGTTAGTAAGACAATTCTCATTTCATTTCTCCCTTTAGGTTTCAAAACAGATGAGTTTCAGTACACAAGCTTCTTCTCTCTTGTGGCGGATGACGCAAAGTGCCACCCGCTTCCGTCGGTAGTGCAAGTATCTCTGATGCAGCAGCACTCCTTTCCCAAAAGCCGTTCTCAAAAAGACGGCACAATCATGTTAGTGCGAACCTCACAAGAGGCACTGCCAATTCGCCTGTTTCAGAAATCGCACCTCACCACCCCTCATTATGTTGCCCTCGTAGGGGAAATCTAAAAAAATTAGTTGCAATATTCCCCAGAAGCGTTTCGTATTTCCCCGGCCAGGTTGTTTTAACGCGATCTTTAGCTTGGTCGGCAGGGGTAGAGCACTTAGCTAAGAGGAAGCAGGCCTCCGTTTCGCACAGCCTCCCTAACGGATTGCATTCTAAACCAGTTATGCAAAACTCGGCGCGAGAAAGCTTTGTAAGATGGCCCAAAAGATTTATGAGGATACACAACGGCAAACATCTTTGTTGACAGAAGCTGGTGTCTTGGGAAGATGTCGTGCGGGGGTTTCTTCCTCTAGGAGTTCGTTGTTAGGATCGGTAGTTTTTCATTCACCACTCGCCGAGACATGGGAACCAACGCGGATGTCTAAATTGCGACGAGTCGTGTTGATCGTCGACACGGCAAGACATTACCATCGAAAAATCGTCGTGGGCGTTGCTTCTTACTTGCACGCCATGGACGGCTGGAGTCTCTATGTCGAAGAAGATCCGCATGAGAGGCTGCCCGACTTTCGTGATTGTCGAGCCGATGGCGTGATCTCCACGTTCCACGATCAGAAGATCTCGGCAACGGTTAGTCGGCTGAAGATTCCAGTCGTAGGAATCGAAGGAGACTACGGCTGGCGCGACGAGGAGTCTCGCATTCCTTATTTTGCCACCGACAACGGGGCAATTGGCCGTATGGGTGCCCAAGACCTGATCGAGCGAGGGTTTCGCCAACTTGCTTTCTGCGGGATCCCCTCGAAACGAACGACCGGCTGGTCGCACGAGCGAGCATCCGCATTTGAGCAAGCCGCCCGCGAAGCCGAGATTCCTTGCTCTTCGTTCATAGGCCGGTACTCGACCGCTCGGGAATGGTCGGAGGTGCAGCGGGAGCTGACCAAGTGGCTTGCAACGCTCGAGAAGCCGGTCGGTCTGATGGCTTGCAATGATATTCGCGCTCGGCACGTGCTTGAAGCCTGCCGAGAACTCGGCGTTCGAGTGCCAGAAGATGTAAGCGTGATTGGCGTGGACAACGACGAAATGATGTGCGAGTTGACCACGCCGTCGCTGAGCAGCGTCGAACAGGGAACCAGAAACCTCGGTTATCGGGCCGCCGAGCTTCTGGATCGAATGATGGCTGGTGAGAAGCCGGTACAAATTCGTTTTCTTGTGGAGCCGGAAGGAGTGGTCACGCGCCGTTCGAGCGATATTTTGGCAATCGCGGATGATGATGTGAAAGTGGCGGTGCAATACATCCAAGAAAAAGCCTGTGATGGCATCAGTGTTCCTGATGTCGTTGCGTCGGTCGACGTCTCCCGATCGACACTGGAGGTGAAATTCAAGGACGTGATGCAGCGAACGATTCGCGAAGAAATCCAGCGGGTGCAACTTCAACGGGCGATGCAACTGGCGGCGACGACGGACCTGCCACTCAAACAGGTCGCTGCACAAGCCGGTTTTAGTTCAGTGCAGTACATGACGACCGTGTTCCACAAGTCGACCGGAGAGACGCCCCGAGAGTATCGCCGCCGGTCACGCACGTAGCTTTGATGGAACCTTCAGTTATCTTTCGCAAGAAGGACGCGGAGCAGCACCGATTAGAGCACTTCCTTAAAAAACGTAGCCACCGAGCACGCAGAGGAAATATGGAAGTGAACCACCTTCTCTCGGTGTTTTCTGGGAACTCTGCGGCTACTATTTTCTTCAATTACGCGACTTGGCAGATCGTTCTGCCTCTCTCAATCGGCAACTTCCCAACGGGCTCAAAAAACCCTAAGATGAGTGGTTCCAAAAAACCGTGCCACTCCAAGGGAAAGCAGCTGATATGAGTTTGAAAGTAAGATCCGCCGACGAGTGTGAATTCGATTTAGTTTCCCTTGGCGAGTGCATGTTGCGGCTTTCGCCCACAGGCCATGGACGAATCGAATTTGCTCCTTCTTTAGAAGTTTGGGTGGGTGGCGGTGAATACAACGTGGCCTACGCGCTTTCCCGTTTAGGGCTCCGAACCGGCTGGGTTGGGGGACTCAACACCTCGCCCATGGGTCGGATGATTGCCAATCATGCTCGATCGGCTGGCGTCGATATCTCTCATGCGATCACCCGCGATTACGACGGGCTCGGCGCCGTTGATCGAATCGGTCTGAACTTCACCGAGGTCGGCACCTCGAAACGCGGCTCAACCACGCTCTACGACCGAGGGCATTCCGCCACCGCTGGCATCAAGCCCGGCGAAATCGATTGGCACACTCTGTTCAGCAAACGGGGGGTGCGCTGGCTCCACACCGGCGGCATCTTCGCCGCGCTCTCCGAAAACACCCGTGCCGTTGCTGCCGAGGCGGTCAAAGCGGCGCACGAAGCGGGCACGATTGTCAGCTACGATCTGAATTTCCGCTCCAAGCTTTGGACTTCCGAAGAAGCGATTGCCACCACAAAGCCGCTCGTTCCGTTCATCGATTGTCTGATCGGTAACGAAGAAGATTTCCAGCAAGTGCTCGGCTACGAAGTCGAAGGAGTGGATGTCGAAAAGGGCGAGATCGACAACAACGCTTTCCGCGCGATGGTCAATCGCGTGGTGAAAGACCATTCCAACATCCAAGTCGTCGGCACCACGCTTCGAGGCGTCAAAACGGCTTTGGTAAACGACTGGTCGGCCATTATGTGGCACGACGGCACCTTCTACGATGGGCCATCTTACCCCAACCTAGAAATCGAAGACCGCGTTGGCGGCGGCGACGGTTTTGCTTCCGGCTTTACCTATGGCTTCCTCGCCGGCATGGAACCGCAGCAATGTGTCAACCTGGGCGTCGCCCACGGGGCCATGTTGATGAGCACCCGCGGCGACACGAGCCAAATCACCCTTGAAGAGCTACAGCATGTAGCCGGCGGCGGCTCGGCCCGTATCATTCGTTGATCGTACTTCATTGTGAGCGACCGATTCGCAAAGCTAAAAAACGGTTTCACGGGTGCCACGGGATTACCCCGCATCGGTATCCCAAGGATTAACCATAGGGATACCACACCCCTCGAAATCGTTCGTATTGCGTGTTGCGATCGCTAGGTGATGTTGTTTCGCAGTGGCAGCGATTAGGCTGTCTTTTATCGGCATCGCCTTGCCGTTGCGTTTCAATTGGGCTAGCAATTGTGCCCAAGCCTCGGCTGTCGCAGAGTCGAAATCTAATACCGGAAACCGAGGGACCCCTGCAGCAAACCACTTGAGAAGTCGTGCCCGTTTCTGTCCGTCGGGAAGAAGCAGAATTCCATATTGCAGTTCGCCCAGAACGATTGGGCTGAGGATTAACTCCGACTCGTGGCTTTTGAGCCACCTGATCACCGCAGAGGACGGCTGCAACTTTGTCGGTTCGCTCATCACATTCGTATCGACGAGATACTTCATCAAGGGTCCGCTTCATCAAGGGGCACTGCCGTCGAGAGGGAATCGGTCGACTCCGAGGCGATCGGCTCAAACCAGCCCGTCTCGGGGCAACCCAATAACCAATCCACTAGCCCGCGAGAATGTTTGCTGGGCAACGCCTTGAGCAGATATTCGCCCGTCTCGATTCGCTCTACGGTAAACTCTTGCCCAGGCAGGATATGATCCTGATCGCGCAGCTCAACCGGCAAAACAATCTGCCCTTTAGATGATACCGTGGTCTTCATACCTAGTAAGATAGCGTCTTACCATCCGTAAGTCAACTCAAAATACTCCTATTTGTAGCCAAGGCTAAGGGAATCTTCGCTAATCTTTCTCCCCCTCGCCGTTCTGCGCCCTAGGGTTGCTACAGACACTCTTCTCTTCAATCCATTCGGAACCTATCTCATAGGAATTTTCGCCATGTCGAAAAAGCGTATTGGTATTCTTACAAGCGGTGGTGATTGTCCTGGACTCAACGCCGTGATTCGCGGAGCCGTCAAAACTTCGGAGCAGCTGGGCTACGAGTGTATTGGCTTTCTTAAAGGTTACGAAGGGCTGTACGACCCGGTCCGTTACATCAACCTCACACAAAAAAACACGGCCGGCATCCTGAACCAGGGCGGCACGATATTGGGTTCGACCAACAAAGGACGCTTTGCCGCTACCGTGGGCGTTGCCGATCGAGTTGAGCTAGATCCTGAACTTCTCGACGGAGTAAAAACCACAATCAACCAGCTCGGTATCGAAGGCCTGGTTTGCGTCGGCGGCGATGGCTCGCTAGCCGTTGCCCAGCAGTTTCACGAATTCGGCATTCCGGTCGTGGGCGTTCCCAAAACAATCGACAACGATCTGTCGGCAACCGCCTTTACGTTTGGTTTTGACAGCGCAATCGATTGTGCCACCAACGCACTCGACCGCCTTCACACCACCGCAGCAAGCCACGAGCGCATCATGGTTTTGGAAGTCATGGGCCGACACGCTGGCTGGATCGCGCTACACGCCGGAATCGCCGGCGGCGGCGACGTGATCCTTATTCCAGAAATCCCCTGGACCTACGAAGACGTCTGCCACAAAATCCTTGATCGCGAAAGCAAAGGGAAGCGATTCTCTCTAGTTGTCGTAGCAGAAGGAGCCGAACTCCCTCAGGGGGGTCGCGTAGGCGAAGCACAAAGCGGCGCCCAAGAACGACTCGGCGGCATCGGGCAAATTGTTGCCGAAGAAATCGAACGCCGTCTCCATCGCGAAACTCGCACCTCGGTACTAGGCCATCTGCAACGCGGCGGAGCCCCGACGACTTTCGACCGCGTGCTTGCTACGCAATACGGAGCCCACGCGGTACGACTCGTCCTCGAAGGACGCTTTGGCGAAATGGTTTGCTATCATCCGCCCGAGATCGAAAGTGTTCCGATCATCGAAGCCGTCAATCAACTGCGTCAGGTCGAACCAAATGGCTCTGCCGTTCAAGCCGCGCGGGCATTAGGCGTTAGCTTTGGCGATCACACGTCCGACGAAAGCGTTTTCGCCGTCCAATCAACTGCTACCGAAGCCGCCACAGCCAAAGACGTCGAAGTCGATGCCGAATTCGTACTCGACCTGGCCGAAGCAGCTGCTGAAGAAGCCATGTCTTAGGTCTGAAGAACTAAAAACAAGCCACAGAGAGATCTGAGGACTCAGAGGTGGTGGCCAGTGGCTGCGAGCTGAGTTTTCGGTGAACTCTGTGGCTTTTTCTTTTTCGAGGGTTTTGTTTCCCCCTCGATTAGGGTCCATTTTTCAATGGTTGAGTCCGTCGTTCCGAGCGGCTAAGATGCTTCTTAATCGTTTTTTGTTTTTTTCGCGAGAACTTAGGGACGTCGAACGCTATGAAATTTTCCTGCTGGGGTATCTACTTACATCTGCTTCTGCTCGTAGTCGTCTCTGCGAACTATGCAATTGCCGCGGACAAGGAAGTCTCTTCTATGGCCTGGCACAATGTGCCAGGCAAGTACACCGAGCTGCGACTTGGCGAGCGCCCCATCCTTCGTTACATGCACCTCACCCGAGACGAGTCGACCGAGCAGGCTAAGTACGAAACCAAAAAGGTTTTCCACCATATCTACTCGCCTTCGGGCGAACAGCTGCTTACGAACGGCCCCACAGGCGACATGCCTTACTCGAAAGACGTCCTCTACCCTCACCACCGAGGTCTCTACTACGGCTTCAACCATATTACCTACGGCGAGGGCCTTGAGGCCGACACATGGCATTGTGGCAAGGGCGAATCGCAGCAACACGTCGAGATTCTTGACGAAGAAGTCGGGGCCGATTTTGGCCGACACCGACTCGCCATCGACTGGCACGGCCGCGATAGCAAAGTCTTTGCCAAGGAAATTCGAGAAGTTTCCGCAAGGCTACTTTCCAATTGCACACAAATCGACTTCGTATCGACGCTCACTTCTGCCACCGACGGCGTCATCCATCTCGATGGCGACCCGCAACATGCCGGAGTCCAGTTTCGAGCTATCGATGAAGTAGCAAAAAAAACGGCGAAGCAAACCTACTACCTCCGCACCGACGGCAAAGGAAAATTGGGCGAAATTCGCAATTGGAACCACAGGGACCTCGACGATCCGATCAATCCCGAATGCACAAATCGCCCTTGGAATGCCCTTAGTTTTGTTGTCGGTGGAAAGCGATTTACGGCCATTTACCTAGATCACCCCAATAATCCCAAGCCGGCTTGCTACAGCGAACGCGACTACGGCCGCTTTGGTTCGTATTTCGTGCATGAAATAACCCCAGAAAAACCGCTCACCGTTCGTTACCGTCTATTGATTCAAGAAGGCGAAACAACGGTAGACGAGTGCGAGGCCTTCTCCAAAAAATTCGTTCGCGACAACGCTTCCGACTCAAAGTAAGCTAAATGTCTGTCAAATCAGAATTCCAGTAAGAGCTGTTTTAACGCTAGCCCCGGTTGGTACAGAAGATTTGCAGAGAAAAAGGCTGTACCATGGAGCGGCTGTCGCGGGTACAATTCTAGAGAGATCAGCCCACGCCCAGCGCGACCGAGGTAATCCAATGAATACCATCAATCTTACCAACTCGAAGCAGGATCTTCAGCAGCTTGCCACCCAAGTAATCGCCAATGCAGAGCCAACCATCATTGACCTGGGATCGGGCGACCGTGTCGTACTCATGCCGTTCAGTGACTTTAATGCTTGGCAAGAAACGGCTTACCTACTAAAAAATCCTGCGAACGCCGAGCATCTTCGGAAGTCGATCACAGAAGCTGAAGCTGGCAAGGTTTCTCCTCACAAACTGAGCGAGTAATGAGGCTGGTCTTTACCGAATCTGCTTGGCAAGACTATGTGTGGTTTCAAAACCATGACCGCAAGCTAATCAAAAAAATCAATACCCTGATCAAGGAAACCTTGCGATCACCTCAAGAAGGAACCGGCAAGCCTGAGCGGCTCAAGGCCGATCTTTCTGGTCTCTGGTCACGGCGAATTAACGAGAAACACAGGCTCATCTACTTTGTCCAAAATTCGGATCTCGTGATCGTTGCTTGTCGGTATCACTATGGAAAGTAACTTGTAACGGCAACCTTCCCTTTACCTAGCCTCATGATTACCCGTCGATTTGGACGCACTGAAATTGAGATGCCCGTCTTTAGTTGCGGCGGCATGCGCTATCAGTATAAATGGCAGGATGTTCCGCTCGGGGAAGTTCCCCCTGAGAACCAAGCCAACCTCGAAGCCACCATCCGCCGCTCGCTTGAGCTTGGCATCAGCCATATCGAGACCGCTCGCGGCTATGGTTCCTCTGAAAGGCAACTAGGCCTCGTGCTGCCCAAGCTGCCGCGGGAGGAGATGATCGTCCAAACCAAGCTCGAGCCGCAAGCCGACTCACAAGAGTTCAAGCGGCAGTTTTACGATTCTCTCAAGCGACTGCAACTCGACTACGTCGATCTACTCGGAATCCACGGCATCAATAACCACGAGCTGCTTTGGCACTCGGTACGCAAAGGCGGCTGCCTGTCGGTTGCCCGCCAGCTGCAAGCCGAGGGGCTGGTCCGCCACATAGGGTTCTCAACCCATGGGTCGACCGATGTGATTCTCTCCGCGATCTGCCATGAGGCCGATGGCGGATTCGACTACGTCAATCTTCACTGGTACTACATTTACCAGCGAAATTGGGCCGCAGTCCAAGCCGCGACCGAGCGAGACATGGGGCTCTTTATCATTAGCCCTGCCGATAAAGGGGGCATGCTCTACAAGCCGTCAGAAAAACTCGTCGAGCTATGCCAACCGCTGCATCCGCTGGTATTCAATTGTCTCTTCTGTTTATCGCGGGCAGAAATTCATACGCTAAGCCTTGGCGCCAGTTGCCCCAGCGATTTCGATTTGCAGCTCACCGCCCTGCCCTTTCTCGAAAAAGCCGACGAGCTGTTGCCCCCGATCCTCGATCGACTCCGCCAAGCAATGGTTGACGCCGTCGGCGAGCAGTTCACCGATCAACACTTAGAAGGCCTTCCCACTTGGGAGAACGCCCCAGGCTACATGAATCTACCGATCATGCTTTGGCTTCGCACTTTAGTCGAGGCCTACGACATGCAAGAGTACGGCAAAATGCGTTACAACCTGCTCGGCAACGGCGGCCACTGGTTTCCCGGTCTCAACGCGGCCCATGTCGATAAGCTCGATTTTTCGGACGCCCTGAAAAGCTCCCCTTTCGCCGAGCAAATCCCCACCTGGCTCGCCGACACCCATACCCAACTCTACGAAGCACCAAAAAAACGACTCAGCCAGAGTTAGGAAGCCGAGAGTCAAGACTCTCGACTCCTGACATCGTGCAACAATCGCCTCCACGAATACACTTCCACGTACAAAATCATTGCACCAAGTAAAACTGGGAATATCGTTTCAAACCACCCGGATGTTTGAGGAACTTTGAAAGGTATCGAAACGAAAAAAATGCCGATTGTTCCCATCAAAAGAGTGCGAGCAAATTGAAACACATATTGCAACATTATCTCTCTCGCAAAGTTTCTCAAATCGGCTGTCTAACTGCTTGCCCTTCCAACTCAGTCTAGTAAAATCGCGGTAAGCGTAATAATAGCGTATTTCCAGGGCAAGGAGCAAATTTGATGAGCGACAGCGGCGGACAGATTGATACCGTGATGAACGAATCGCGGCTATTTCCCCCCAGCGAGGAATTCTCCTCCCAGGCACGCATCAAATCTCTTGAAGAGTATCAAGCCCTTTGGGATCAGGCCAAGGCCGATCCGCCCAAGTTTTGGGCCGATCTCGCCCGTGATGAGCTTCATTGGTTCGAGCCCTTCACCGAAGCCATGGTTTGGAACGAGCCGAATGCCGAGTGGTTTGTCGGCGGCAAGACCAATGTCAGCTTCAACTGCCTCGACCGAAATATCGACGCAGGCCATGGCGACCGAATTGCCATTATCTGGGAAGGCGAACCGGGCGACAGCCGCACGCTCACTTACTCCGAGCTGCACCGCGAAGTCTGCAAAGCGGCCAACTGCTTCAAGAAGCTAGGTGTCGGCCAAGGCGACGTCGTCTCGATCTACATGCCGATGGTCCCTGAGCTGGCAATTGCCATGCTCGCCTGCGCACGCATTGGCGCAGTCCACTCCGTCATCTTCGCCGGCTTCTCGGCCGAGGCGATTGCCGACCGTAACAACGACGCCAAAGCAAAGTTACAAATCACCGCCGACGCCGGTTGGCGCCGAGGCAAGGCCTTGCCGCTCAAAAAAACCGTCGACGAAGCCCTAGCCAAATCACCCACTGTTGAAAACTGCATCGTCCTCGACCGCGTAAACGAACCGGTCGAGATGAAAGAAGGTCGCGACCACTGGTGGCATGAGCTTATGGCCGAAGCTTCGGACGACTGCCCTGCCGAACCGCTCGACAGCGAAGCCTCGCTCTTCATTCTCTACACCAGCGGCTCGACCGGAAAACCCAAAGGTATCCGCCACACCACCGCCGGCTACAACCTTTACGCAAAAAAAACCTTTCAGTGGGTTTTCGACCATCGCGACGACGATGTCTATTGGTGTACCGCCGACTGCGGCTGGATCACAGGCCACAGCTACATCGTCTATGGTCCGCTCTCAGCCGGTGCCACTTGTGTCATGTACGAAGGCGCGCCAAACCACCCTGACGAAGCTCGCTTCTGGGAGATTATTGAAAAATACAAAGTCACGATTTTTTACACCGCCCCCACAGCAATCCGCGCCTTCATTAAATGGGGCGACCACCACGTCGACAAACACGACCTCTCGAGCCTACGTGTGCTTGGCACCGTTGGCGAAGGCATCAACCCTGAAGCTTGGATGTGGTACCACAAAAAAATCGGCGGCGAGCGTTGCCCCATTGTCGACACCTGGTGGCAGACCGAAACCGGCGGCATCATGATGAGCCCCCTCCCCGGCGCCATCGCCACCAAGCCCGGCAGTTGCACCAAACCACTCCCCGGCATCATCCCGGCGATCGTCGACGAAAGCGGCAAACCGGTCGGCGTCAACCAAGGCGGTATGCTCACCATCACCCATCCTTGGCCCGGCATGTTGCGTGGCATCTGGGGCGACGACGCGCGCTACCAGGAAGTCTACTGGAGCACCGTTCCCGGCAAATACCTCGCCGGCGACAACGCCCGTTGCGACGCCGATGGCTACTACTGGATCATGGGCCGCATTGACGACGTACTCAACGTCTCTGGCCATAGGCTTAGTACGATCGAAATCGAAAGCGCGCTGGTCTCCCATCCCAACGTCGCCGAAGCGGCAGCCGTCGGTCGGCCCCACGACCTCAAAGGCGAAGCGATCGCCGTCTTTGTCGTACTCCGCGACGCCGAGCCCAGCGAAGAGCTCCGTAAGAGCCTCAAGCTACATGTCCGCAAAGAGATCGGCGCCCTTGCTCAACCCGACGATATTCGCTTTACCTCGTCGCTACCCAAAACCCGTAGCGGAAAAATTATGCGACGCCTGCTAAAAGAAGTCGCCTCGGGAAAAGAAACGGTCGGCGACACCTCGACATTAGAAGACTACACCGTCCTAGCAAGCCTACAAAGCGACGAAGGCTAAAAATGCGATAGACCGTGGATCACACCCCTCGGACCCCGGCGCAGCGGAAAGTCGAACCTCCCCCCTATCGACGTAAGCTACTCGGAATTTCTGAGAAAGCACTACGGTATTCGTAGAGGCTATAATCAGTGGTGAAATTCAGCTATAGTCAGAAGAAGACCCAATCTGACCCCGTTTTGGGGGCAAGATTTTTTAGCGCCCGTAGCTCAGTTGGTTAGAGCAGGAAACTCATAATTTCTTGGTCGGGGGTTCGAGTCCCTCCGGGCGTACTCTGTTATTTCTCTCTGCCTTGCCAGTGTTTCTAGGCGATCTCGACGTAGCCCATGTTGGGCTTCTGTCGGGAATCAGGAGAACTTCAACAATACGCGAAGTGCAGGCTGCCCCCATCAGGCGACTGCCAGGTCAAAAAAACCGCCCGGACGCTGAAATGCCCAGTGCGGTGGCCGGAGCACGTCCGTGCGACACGCACTAATATGCCTGTTTTGGCGGTCTCTTTCTTCTTCTCCTTGGCGGTTCAAAATGGGACAGAGATCGCTAGCAATGTTGACCTCTCTGGTGAGGATTGATACAGTTGGCCGCTCTTTCCCTAATCGCTTCCCTGAGTGATATCATGTCGGTCCTATGCAAGCCTGCTGCAAAATCTCCCATTGGCGGGCTGCCGATGCGGATGAAGGTCTTGTATATCACGACGCCGAGGCGAACCGGCGATTGGTTGGCCGAGGCATTTGCCACGGACAGTGCCTCGCGGATTTTTCTGAAAGAGGTGGTGGGCGAGGCAGAGGGTTTGGCCCGATTACGCGACGAGATATTCGACGCCGTTCTGCTGAGTCACGAACCGGGGGAACTTGACGCTTTAGATCTGGTTGAAGGCCTGCGGGCGGGCGGCAACGAAGAACCGATGATCATTTTGGGCCGCCAACCTCCGCAGCAGATCGATGCGCTGTGTTATGAAGTTGGCGCGGACGACTATTGTTGCGTAGCCGAGACAACGGTTCGTGGACTGCTCTGGAAATTTGCGCGTGCAATTCAACAGCTTCAGTTGAAACGCGAAAATCGACGGCTGGTGCAAGCCGAGCGGCAACGCTTACAACAAGAACACCGAGAAGCAGAACGGCTACTCGATCAACAACGGGCCTTGATAACAGACCTGAGAGTTCTGAGCGAAGGCGGAACCACTCCCGGCTCCAGAGAACCTGCCAGCGTGGAAGGGTGTCTTGCCCTCTCAGCGACGACGGGAGACGACTCTCCGCTCAACTTGCCAACCCCTTTGATCGCGCACTACCGCGAACTGCTTCGGACCTACGTCATTATGGGTATGGGAAACCTTGCGAAAGAAATGGCCGAACTAGCCGAGCTGCTAGCCATGTCGGGCGTCTCGGCCCAGCGTGCGCTGCAATTGCACGTGCTTGTCCTCGAAGAGCTTGTACAAGGCCTAGGCACCCGTAGTGCGAGGCATGTGATGAATCGTGCCGATCTGCTGGTACTTGAAATGATGGGCCACCTGGCAGATGGCTATCGGCTGCGCTACTTCGAGCGGCGCGACCCGCCACGACAAATGCAGCTACCAGGTTTCGAGTCGTCGCATGCGGCGTAAGAGATTCATTTCCTGTGAACGGTGGGCTTTTCTAGCCAATCTTCCGCGAGATCTCTGTCGGTAAATAGAGAGCAACTGTAGCCGGCATTGCGAAGCGTGGTTTCGAGAAAAGTGCGTGAAGAGTCTTCGCCTCTTACAAGGATTGCGATTCTAGCAAAGCGGTCGAAACCGAATTTCCCAAGCTCGTTGTTTACGAGCTGGTACTGATCGACAACACTCTTGACGCTTGGCGCCCTCAAAACATCGAGCAGGATTCCATGGATGCCGTGGCTATTGGCAAGCTCGACGGTTTCGATGAGCATAGCTCTCCCTATCTCGGCAGATATGGAATCGCATATTTCAATGTGAATCCAAGACGCGCCGTCAGGAATTGAGAGTTCGTAGCTTGTCGTTTCACTCATCAGAGCAAACCTCACCAAAAAAGAACTCCATCGAAAGCACGAGTGCTTTGTCATAGCTAAAAATTGGGGTGCTGGCCGTCAGAACAACCTACTGGATAGCAAATTCTGTCAGCCAGCACCCCAATTCTAAGAGTTGTCAAAGTACTAGTCCTTAAGCAAGCATAAGGCCCTTGCCAGGCGTAGGATTTGCGCATAAAAAACTCGAAACGCCCTAGAGAGCGTTGGTCTTTTTGAAGCAGTCCAACGATTCCCGGCTTAACCTGCGAAGGAGATTTCGAGTGAAGGCGATTAGACCAGAACTTCTCCGACAACGCAAACGGTGAATCGGCAAGCGATTAGAAGATTCGGCTCGCCACGATCGAGGGAGACCGATGCTCGCCGGAGCCAACCTGCGTTACGAGTTAGCTGAGAAAGCAGGCGGAACGGGCTGTGTGCGGAACCTGCTTGCAAGATATCGAGACAAGACGTAATGATGAATTCTTTCTCGATTCGATCGGTGCCGAACGGCTTGGATCAAACTCAACTACTACCGGCTTCAGCCATTGGTAGTTGAGTTTGGTAGGCCTGGTATTTGTCAGCACTGCTGGTCACTGGATTCCGTATTCATCTATTTTTTTCCTGAGCGTCGTGCGATGAAGTCCAAGACGACGGGCGGCCGATGCACATTGCCCGTGATGTTTTTCGAGTATGGCCTGAAACAAAGGGGGCTCGATCAGACGTAATAGTTGCTCGTATAAGTCGTCGGTTTCGTCCGCATCTGCGTGTTTAGCTTCCGCCCAGCGGGCAATCAGAGAGACAATAGATTCCTCAACGGGTGCCTTACGGTCATGGGCGTCAAGCAAGGAAGCGGCTGCGGGTTGGGGCAGATGTTCTGGTTCAATCACACCTCCGCGTGCCACGATGACTGCGTGTTCCAGAGCATTGTGCAATTCGCGGACGTTTCCGTACCACGGTCTTCGTTGCAACTCTTCAATCGCTGCCTCGGAAAGCGATGGTGACGAAGCCTTTTCTCTTCGCATTGCTTTGAGCCTCGTCCCAAGAAAGTGTTCAGCCAATTCGCCTATATCGTCACGACGCTCGCGAAGTGATGGAATATCGATGCGAAACGCGCCGAGCCGAAAGTAAAGGTCGTGGCGAAACGAACCGTCCTTTACCTTTGCCGAAAGATCTTGATGTGTAGCGGAAACTACGCGAAAAGCTGTCTTTACCGCTTGGCTTGAGCCAACAGGAACCACTTCGCCAAGGTCCAATGCACGCAGTAGCTTTACCTGAGCACTCAGCGGGATATCGGCGACTTCGTCCAAGAACAGAGTGCCGCCATCGGCCTGAACCAACAGACCAATGCGATCCTGGTCCGCGCCGGTAAATGCCCCCCGCATATGTCCAAAAAGTTCGCTCTCGGCAAGCGACGGGCTGAGCGACGCAACGTTTACGGCCACGAATGGCCCATCGGCTCGGTGGCTATATTGATGGATGGCACGAGCAACCAATTCTTTACCCGTGCCGCTCTCACCACACAGCAACACACTTGCGTCCGAAGCGGCCGCTAGGGCGATGTGGTTGAACATCTCTTGCATCACCACGGACTGGCCGACGAGCGCACCTACGTGGGCACCCTGTGGCCGGCTGGGAACAGGGTGCCCACTTGCGAGCGCACGTATCAAGGCGTGTTGAACCTTTTCCAGGTCGAAGGGCTTGACGAGGTATTCAAATGCTCCGAAGCGAACCGCTTCGACAGCCGTTTTTAAGTCGCCATAGGCGGTAATGACGATAATCGGCACCTGCCCCACACGCTCGCGAAACTGGTCCATCGCTGTTAGCCCGTCCATGCCAGGCAAACGCACGTCGAGCACAATCACGTCGGGTCGCACCTCTTCGACTGCCTCCAGAGCTTGCTCAGCCGAGGAAGCTGTAACCACCTCATGGCCAATGCTTTCCCCAAGCCGTCTTAATCCCCAGCAGATACTTTCTTCATCGTCAACTACGAGTAACTTTGACACGCTGATTCTCCACGGGGGTGTACTGGTTCTTTTTGAACCAGTAGCTCAACAGTAAAGCAAGTCGTGTTGTCACGGCGACACCATCGTATTTCGCCGCCATGCTGTTCGACGATTTCCCGCGCGACCGACAAGCCTAGGCCGGTTCCCTCGGGCTTATCCGTGGCAAAGGGCTCGAACAGTTTTTCTTGCATGCAACAAGAGGGCCCTGCTCCTGAGTCTATCACTTCTAGTACAACCCGGCCATGGTTGTGCTGGCCAAGCTGAATGGCCACCGTTGCTTGTCCCGTGAGAGGTAACGATTCTCCACCGCATCGAGAAGCTGCTTCAATCGCATTGAGCAGCAGGTTCATCAACATTTGCTCCAAGGCGTCGTAATCGCCAAGTATGTCGCCAAGTGTTGTGAATGCATTGGCAGGCCGGTTCCACTCGATTTTAACATGAAGATGGCGTGCGATCGGTTGCAGCAGCGGCAGGATGTTTTCAATCAGCGTGGTAAGATCGACTGTTGCCATGGGCTTCGTGCTCGGTTTTCCAAGCGACAGAAAACGCTTCAGTTGTTTTTCCATGAGGGTTATCTGCCGATTGGCAACATCCAGACAGTCGCAAGCGTCATTACAATCGTTATCGGACGGGCACTCGCGTTGATGCAGCTCAATGGCAAGCCGGCACCCGGTTGCCGAGTTGCGCATCTGGTGCGCGATGCCGCTGCCAAGTTGCCCTAGCGTACGAAGCCGCTCACTCCGCCGCACTTCGTCTTCGTAACGACTCAATAACTCCGCCATGCGACTGATCGAGACGCTTAAATCCCGAACTTCGTCGTCGAGAGGTGGTAACTCAATGCGACGAAAATCGCCCTCAGCAATCTGCCCGACTAAGCTTTGGAGCCGAAGCATTGGGCGCACGACTCGTGACGCAATCGCGGCTGCAAACGCGACCACGAGCAGAAGGGCAACCGCTCCGATCACCAGAGGGGGGTAGACCGCCTGTCGCCACACTTCGCGGTAATTTTTCTCTGGATAGAGGATGTGAAGTCGAACGGTTTGTTCCCGTGCGTTAGGGCGCCATAGTTGAATAGCAGTGTGAAAATACCACTGGCCGCCAACGTCGATGGATTCGCCAAGGGTCAGCTTTTCAGTTGGCGAAGGTTGAGCTTGTAGAGGAGATGGGTTTACAAAAGACGAATTTGCAAAAGAAGGGGCCTCGGCACTCAAAGTCGACGCAATCTTTTCTCCAGAGCGGTTGGCCTCGGAATCGTTGACTAAGATGAACTCCGCCCCAGTGAGTCCGCTCATCTGACGTAGGATTGTGCTGGTCAGAGGGAAGCTGGACTCTAACAGAGTGCCCGTTACCTCCTGCAACTGATTCTCTATCTGTTGCTTCACCCTGCGGCCAGAGAGATACGCATTCAGCGTGCTAACGCCAACGAGCGCAGCAAGCATTACGCCGATCATCGGCAGCATAATTTGGTTTCGAAGCGGCCATCGCATTCTGAACTTTCAGGTACGGAAATTCCTTGATTTGACTTCATCATAGGGACCGTGAAGGACGCGTTCAACGGTGCAATCAACAGCCGATCGGGCCGCCCCTGGCAGTCGCACCGAAGGCGAGGCGTCGTTTGTTTCGCCACGGGTGTCGGAAGGATCGCCACTCTCGCCACCCTTTGCTGCGGCAATGCGCCTGATACCTGCCGTTATCAAGGTGTTTTCTTGTTTTGCGAATGCCAATCCTCTGCGGTATGCCATTTGCTAAGAAATCCCGCTTCTCGCGCTGACGTTGCGCGTAAATTCAAACAAGGAGGTAAATCTCAACTATGCGAAACGCTCGTTTTTTTGGGTCTGTCCGTCCAGTCCTCGCAGTGGCCCTACCCGCAATGTGCTTGTTGTCTACAGGTTGCGGTGAAAAGGCACCGGAGTTGGATACGACAACAGTGACCAGTCCCGTGGGACGCCCGAGCGTCTGTGAACACTGCGAGAAGAAAATCGAAAGCGTTACCAGGGAACACCTCACCACCGTTCGCGGAAATCAGCATACGGTCTGCGACGAAAAGTGTGTGACTGGTTTGAAAGAATGGCTCGCCAAGCAGTAGTAATAGCTCCCCCCTTCCCCGCCACAAAGGAAAATCTCCCCGTGAAAAGACAGGATGGTTTCACTCTCGTAGAATTATTGGTCGTGATTGCGATTATTGGCGTTTTGGTCTCGCTGTTGCTGCCAGCAGTGCAGGCGGCCAGAGCTGCGGCAAGACGGACCCAATGTACGAATAACTTCAAACAGCTTGGCATCGCGCTTCACAACTTTCACGATTCGAGAAAATCGTTTCCGCCAGGGCACATGGATACGGGAACTATCGGCCCGGCTTATCGACACCAAGTGGGCTGGTTGACATACTTGCTGCCGTATGTCGAACAAACGGCCGTAGATAGTTTGGTCGACCTCACTCAGATCGGTCCCAGCAACGACAGCCCGAATCCTAACGGATCGGTGACCAACAATCCTGCATTTCACGCAGCTGGAGGGGTCGGGATCAGCAGTTACGTTTGCCCCAGTGATCCGATCGGTCGAGTGGATGAGGTCTGGGCACCCACAAACTACCTGGGAAATCAAGGGCCCCTTTGCAGGTGCCGCGGGAAAGATTGCGTCGGAATTTTTGGGCACGATACCTGGATGCGATTTCGGGAGATCACCGACGGCACCTCAAACACCATCGCTGTCGGCGAGACACTGAAGGGCGATCTCGATGTAAACACCCTGCAAGACAACTACTTTTATCGACCCTCTGGAGGAAACGCTCAAGACATCGACACTTGTCAGGGCGGGACTCTCAGTAGGTCCGATCGCGCCACCGTTTGGCTCGGCGGAAACCCCCAACACAACATGTTCAGCACTGATCGTGCGCCGAACGACGGACGGTTCGACTGCATTGCCCCAAACAATGGTTGTGTCAACTTCGCTGCACGTAGCGCCCACGCTGGTGGGGTGAATATCGGGATGTGCGATGCCTCGGTCCAATTCATTACCGACAGTATCGACGTTGCCGTTATGCAGGCTTTGGGCACTCGAAACGGCGAGGAGATCGTCGGTGAATTTTGATCCTGGGAGCCAGCACAACATTGTCGGTCAAGAAAATCGCGCTAAAGGGAAAAATAGAATTGCTCGGTGGGCTGTTGGATTGGCGATGTGCTGCGCTCTGAGTCAGGCAGCGAAGGGACAGACCGCTCCCAAACCGCAAGAGCTGGAACCTGTCTTGGAAAGCCAATCGACGGATAGCACCAATGCTTCTAGTCGAGATAAAATTGCTTTTGTAGGCCTTCACGGCGGTCTCTTCAAGGGCTTCAAGCGTTTTGAAACCGAGGTAGGACTACAAATTGATTATCTCACCGACGAGCAACTTTCAAAGGAGCAAGTCGATCTTGCCGTGTATCGGCTCGTTTTTCTACAACATCTCCGCGCGGAAGATCGCGAGCAATACCGCCGACTGATCGCCTCGGCCAGGAAACGCAATCCCACTCTTCGGATTTTTTCGATTTCAGGGTTGGCCGAGCGACATCTACCCAAGCTGACCAAGCAGGGGGTTATCGAAAACGATTCCAAACTGACGGCGTATTACGGATCGTCGCCGGAAAATCTCAAACGGTTTTTGATTTACGCAAACGTAACGTACCTAAAACGCTTGGGCAACATCTTGCCTCCGGTAGAGAGTAAACAAGTTAGCGGATTGTTTCATCCTGACCACGAGGGCTTGTTCGAGAACTCTGGACAGTTTTTGCGCTGGGCACGTGACCAGGGACGCAAGACCGAGGACGCTGCGCGAGTCGTCATCGCCGTACACTCGACACACCTCCTCTTTCAACAGCCCAAAGTTATTGAGGCATTGATCCGCGCATTTGAGAAGCAAGGTGTGCTCGCGGTCGCGATGATCGATCTTGGCCCCGGCTACCAGCAGAGCGTACTGGAATTCAAACCGCTGGCGATCATTCATACCTGTCACAGCCGCGAGAGAGTGTCGTTTCGGGAGAAGGCCGGCGTCCCGCATTTGCATTCGATTTTCTTCCGCAAGCAATCGATCGACGAGTGGCAGAATAATTTGCTGGGAATTTCGTCTAGCGAAATGGCCTTTCATATCGTCGGCCAGGAACTACGCGGGGCGATCGAACCGCAAATCGGCTCGGGTACGCTAACCGGAGGCGGAAGCTCCGAAGCTTTTACGCCAATTCCCGAACGAATTGAGCACTTGGTCAGCCGAACGGTCGCGTGGATGAAGCTGGCTCGCACTCCGAACAGCAAAAAGAAAATTGCCATGGTCTATTACGATCGCGAAATGGGCAAGGCGGAGCTGATGCGCGGCAGTGCGACTGGCATGTTCATGAATGGCCCACGAAGTCTGGTGAAAGTGCTGAGCCAGATGCAAAAGGCGAGTTACTCGATGGCTCGCGTGCCGGCTGACGAAGACGAATTGGTCGGCTGGATGATGCGTCGCGGTCGGCAAATAGGCATATGGGCACCGGGCGTATTGGACCGACTCGCCCGTAGCGGCAATGCCGTTTTGATTCCGGAAGAGACCTACAGGAAGTGGTTCGAAACAAAAGTCCCTGAAAAGCAACGTGAATCGCTCATCCAGCGATGGGGCCCACCGCCAGGGAAATTTCTTGTCTGGGAAAACGACAAGGATAAATTCATTGTGATTCCCCGTATCGACCTAGGGAATGTGATTCTCTTGCCTCAGCCGTTGCGTGGCGAGGCGCACGATACGTCTCTGGTGCATGACAAACTCGTTCCGCCGCCGCATAATTATCTGGCGACCTACTTTTGGTTGCAGGAAGAGTTTGGAGCCGATGCCATGGTCCACTTCGGCACGCACGGCACCGAGTTCATGCT
This sequence comes from Planctomycetota bacterium, assembly GCA_024278955.1. Lineage (GTDB taxonomy): Bacteria > Planctomycetota > Planctomycetia > Pirellulales > Lacipirellulaceae > Bythopirellula. The sequence continues at coordinate 31,449 of JAJRSE010000033.1, forward strand.
GCCAGGTAAAGCAGCGGGCCTCTCTCGCGCCGATTGGCCTGACATCGCGATGGGAACCATGCCCAACATCAATCCATGGATCATCAACAATCTGGGCGAGTCGTCGCCGGCTCGACGGCGGGCGTATGCCGTGCTGATCGATCATCTCGTCCCGCCGTCGGTCAACGCCGAACTTTCCGACGAACTACTGAATCTGCATAACGACATCGACAAATGGGTTGTGCTAGAACCTGGCGCGCTCAGGAAAAAGTTTCGGGAGTCGATTACCAAACAGTTTCAGGCAGAGGGGCTGGGACAGGATCTTCACCTCAACCTAGCTGATGGGCGATTGTTGACGCCGCAGGAAGTCGAACAACTCTTGGAATACTTGCACGATATCCACAACGAGACGACACCCGTAAGCTTGCACGTGTTTGGAGAGCCGCCGCGAGACGATTTACTGGTTCCCTGGATTGTTACCTGCCTTCGCAAACAGTTTCGCGACGGACTGGGAGAAGTCCTCGAAGTTCCGCCAGAAGAGGCGCTCAACCCTGGCGATCGGCAGAAATACCTGCGGCGAAAAGCTGAAGAGATCGTCACACTGGTTCTTCGGCAAGGATTCAGCGCCGAAGACGCTCTTCAATCCCTCGGCGGAAATCTCCCCCCCGAGGGACTGCCTGAACCGGTGCAAAAAGGGGTCGAATTGGCCCACTGTCTAAAAGAAAATTTTGCTCAGACGCACAACGAAGTCGACAACCTACTGGCCGCACTCGACGGAAAGTTTATCCCCCCAGGACCAGGCAACAGTCCCGACCGCAACCCGGCAGTTGTTCCTACTGGCCGCAATATGGTGGTCATGAATCCTGAGGAAGTTCCTACGCGGCCGTCGTGGGAAATCGGCAAGCAACTCGTCGATCAACTGCTTGCTGGGCAATTGAAAGCAAACGGCCATTATCCCAGAAAAGTCGCGTTCACGCTAAATTCCTTTGCCACGTTTCAGGATTACGGCGTGATGGAATCGCAGATTTTGTATCTGATGGGTGTCCGCCCGGTATGGGACGAACGGAATTTGGTGGCGGATCTGGAATTGATCTCAGCAGCCGAACTTGGGCGACCTCGGATTGACGTCTTCATTTCGTCGCTCGGATATTACCGCGACATGCTGCCGACCCGCATGAGGCTGCTGGATAAAGCAGTCCGCTTGGTCGCGGAACACCAGGAAGAGCACAACCTTGTCTACGAAAACAGTCGACGCGTTAAAGAGGAGCTAGAGAAACAAGGCATCGCCCCTCAGAAGGCGGCGACTCTATCGCAGGCACGCATCTTCGGCGGCCCGCCGGGGCAGTTTGGCAGCGCGGGGTACTATTATCTCGTTGAAAAATCGGGCGAATGGGATAGCCGCGAAGAGTTGATGGGCACCTACCTCAGTTTCGCTCGGCATGTCTACACCGAAGGCCTCTGGGGAGAAGACGCACCAGAAACCTACAACCGTCACATCCAGGGAACCGACGTACTGCTGCGAAGCTGGTCGGACCGCACCCGCAGCCCGCTCTCCAACAAATACACTTGGTACAAAGGAGGTAGCCTGTCGCTGGCAATCAAGCATCTCACGGGCAAGGAGCCCGAGTGGTTTCTTTCGGACGTCCGAGACCCCGACCGCGCATCGATGGTCCGAGCGGAAGACGCCTTGCGCAAGGACTACCGCGTGCGGCTGTTCAACCGCAAGTGGATCGAAGGCATGATGAAGGAAGGCTATGCAGGGGCCGATCAAGTTGCCGTCCACGTCTCGAATACAATGGGTTGGAAAATTATGCGCGAGGGCAGCGTCTCGGACGACATCTGGGAAGAGATCGTCGATATTTTCATTCGTGACAAGCGGAACCTCAACATCCGCGATTGGTTCGAGGCTGAAAATCCGTTTGCCTTTCAGGAGGTTACTGAAATTTTGCTAGAAACGGTTCGCAAAGGATACTGGGAACCAAGCGAGTTGATGCTCCGCGAAATTACGACCGAATACGCCCGTTCGGTTGCACGCCACGGCGAAGGGGGCGGACTACGCGGCGGTGGCAACAAGAAGCTGGAAGCCTTCCTCGAAAAAGTCCTCAGCGCCCCGGGCAGTCGGGAGCTGGATACACTACTGGCCCAATTCCAAGAAAGAGGACTTGAGTCGTCGACACCCGAGCCGCCTACTCCCGCCGAGGCTAAAACTAAAATCATCGAAACCAAGCCGACCGAAGAAATCGAGGGACGCCAGCTAGTCCCCAAGTCGACCTCACAAAATCATTCAGAAGATTCGGAAGCTTGGCACCTTCTCGGAATCGCAATAGCCACCGGATGTCTCGTTCTGATTTTACTCGGGTATCGCTTCCGCCGAGGCGTACCGCGTCAATAGCCGATACGACAGAGCCCTCAGCACAGGCCAACACCACAGAAATGGTACTCCAATGGGTTCACTCGTTGAAATCCTCTTCTTTCTTTCGACCGCGCTGTTGGTTCCAGTTATCGGCGTGCTGCTGGTGTTTGTGGCGTGGGTACTACTAGAGATCGGCGGGTTCGTGAGCGAAGCACGAGAGCGACACCAACAGAATTCAGCTTGGCAATCTTTCTTGAAGGAGCTTCACGACCGGCCCAATCTGCCCTGTCAATCAGCGGCAACAACATTTTTCCAGCACAACGTCTATTCGGGACTACTGGGTTCTTTCTCCGCACGAGGACGCGAAATCTGTGGCAGCGAGTTGCATTTGAGCAAGCTGGTTTCGGATTTGGAGGTCGAAGCTGCCGGTCGGTTGGCGCGGATGAGCCTCGGTGTGCGTATCGGACCGATGCTGGGGCTGATGGGAACCCTCATTCCGCTAGGCCCTGCTCTGATTGGCCTCTCGACAGGAAACATCGAAGATATGGCCCAACACCTCGTCGTTGCGTTTAGTACAACGGTGTTGGGGTTATTTGTGGGTGGAGTGTGCTACGGCCTCTGGCTAACCCGTCGGCAGTGGTATGCCCGTGATTTGGCCCACATCGAACACATTACCCAGTGTTTGTACGCAGCAGAAGGAGAACAGACCCATGCCTCGGGCAACTCGCAACCACAACACTAATCTCTCCGCGCATCGGCGCTTGCTTGCTAGCCACGACGACGACCCGCTCGCCAGCGTCGCCAATCTGTTCGACGTGGCGATGGTCTTCGCCGTCGCGCTGCTGCTGGCGCTGGTCACGCACTTTCAGCTACCGGAAATGCTTCAATTGCCAGAACTCCTCTCCGGGCATCAAGAGACCACCATCCTGAAGAATCCGGGAACGGCGAACATGGAAATTATCCACCGTAAAGGCAAGAAACTGGAACACTACCGAATGACCAAGCAGACCTTGGGCGGCGAAGGAGAAAAACTCGGCACGGCGTATCGCCTCAAGACGGGAGAAGTGGTGTATGTACCCGAGTAACGGTTCACGTTCAACCCGCGTCGGCCAATTCAATTGATATTCACGACCAGCAGCCCGCTTACTCAATTCACCGGTCAATACTCACCGTTCAACTTTTGGATGAAGCTTTCGGGAGGGACAGCTGCCCAAATTAATGCGAGCACTATTGATAGGCGTTATCTTGCAAGTAGGAATCGTCTCATGGTATCATCGTGCTAACAGACTTTGCGTCGGGCAGACTTTGCGTCGGGGCCGCAGGAAGGCCAGCTGGAGAAAATTCGGGACAAATGACCACTGCTCGCGTACTCGAAGGAATAACCCACCAATGGCTTCAAAACCGCTGACCCGTCGTTCGTTGTTAAGGGGTGCTATTGCCGGCTCTCTGGCCATGCCCTCGTTGGCTGCCGCTATCCCTGCCCGAGCAGGTGTGATCGCCAAGGAGAATGAACTCCCCGGCACACATGAGTGGCAACTCTCGAATACGCAGATCGATCCGGCCACTCGCTACCGTTGCCCGTGGATCGAAGGCTACTGCTCGCATAACAGTATCCATGCTGGAGAGACGCTGCAGTTCTTTGTGAGCACGAATCCTGCTTCGTCATTTACGCTCGAAATTTTTCGCCTCGGTTACTATGGCGGGAAGGGCGGCCGGCTGATGAAGCAAATCGGTCCGCTCCCTTCCAAGACGATGCCTGATCCAAAAGTCGGCCCCAAACGTCTCCGCAACTGTCGCTGGCAGCCAAGTGTGGAATTGACCATTCCCGACAATTGGCTGAGCGGCGTCTACGTTGGCAAACTTACCGCCCAAAACGAGGGGTTGCAAAGCTATGTCATTTTTATCGTTCGGGACGATCGTCAGGCCGATTTGCTGTTTCAGTGCAGCGATAACACTTGGCAAGCATACAACCGCTGGCCTTCCCAATTTTCTTTGTACGATGATGGCAAGAACCCGTGGTACTGGGGTTCGGACGTGCAGGTCAGCTTTAACCGCCCTTATGGCAAGTACTGCCAGATCATGGATCAGCCCCTCTCAATTGGTTCAGGCGATTTTTTCTTGTGGGAGTTCCCTTTTGTCTATTGGCTGGAATCCCAAGGTTACGACGTCAGCTATATCTCCAACTTGGATACGCACCGCGATCCAGCAGGCCTCAGGCGGGCACGCGGATTCTTAAGTGTGGGGCATGACGAGTACTGGACTATCGAAATGTTCCGCAACCTCCAGAAAGCGATCGCGGATGGCGTCAATGTCGGGTTTTTCTCCGGAAACGCGGTTTATGGTCGGATTAAATACGATCCCGAGGTGCGTGGCTTTGAGCGGGTTGGTGTTTTCGGACCACCGGGGGGCACACAAGAATTCGCTTCCATGTCGACTTTGCCCCACCAGCGACCCTATGCCAACGAACTGATTGGTGCCCACAGTACGGGGCCTGTCACGGGCGGGGCCGACTGGATCTGTGTCGAGCCAGATCACTGGATCTATCAGCAAACCGGCATGAAAAAAGGGGATACGATTCCAGGAATTATAGGCTGGGAATGGCATGGCGACCCCGCGCCGAAAGAGGGTCTGCAGATCGTGGCAACAGGACCAACACAAAGCGGCCCTGGTAAGCCGAACGGCGGGCAATATACGGCCACCGTTTATCCGGGGCCCAAAGATAACTTTGTCTTCAACGCGGCGACATGCTGGTGGGCCGACGGACTGAGCGAACCGCCCGGTTACATCCGGCCCAAAGTCTATACGAACCCCCAAGGTCCGAACCCTCAAATCCAACAGATCACACGCAATATTCTCGATCGCATGATCGATCGTTAGCCCTGATCACTATCGCAGCTTACGAAAGTCCGTGGCAGGCGCTGGTGCGAAAAAAACTATCGCAATGTTTGCAAATAGGCTAGCAAGTCGGCCAGTTCATTCTCGGTCATAGATTGGTCCAAACCGTTAGGCATGATGGAGGTGTCGCTGGGGACCATTTCTTCGATCTCCTGTCGTAAGATACGGAGTTCTTGTTGATCTGAAGTACGCATGTGAATTGCGTCGCTGGATTGCCGAACAATCATACCGGTATGAGCCTTACCGCTGTCTGTAACGACCGTCATTGATTCGAAGCCTCGCACGATCGAGACGCTCGGGTAGAGAATTGCCTCAGCTAAGTCGCGACTCGATCGTCGCTGGCCAACTTGCGTGAGATCGGGGCCAACCAACCCCCCTTCGTTTCCAATGCGATGGCAAACATAACAACTCGTCCGGCGGCTGAAAAAGACCTTCTTCCCGAGTTTAGCCTGGCCCTTGGTCGCGCGATGTTCTAGTTTCGCAATTCGCTTTGCTTGTGCCTCACGGTTGGGATGCAACTTGCTGATCAGCGCGGCGGCTGCTTGCTGGACTTCAGGAGAGAACGATTTGAACAGCAATGAGATTTGGTTTGCTCCTACATTGGACCGACCAGGCGATGCCATGAGCGATTGCAATAATTTCTCGCCGAGTTGGGTATCGTTTACCTCTTCGAACGAGGCGAGAAGAGGTGCTAGTTCGAGAGGGCCTACTTCGGCAATCAATTCGAGAACTCGAAGCAATTGCGGTCGTGTAAGTTTTGCCTTCCCAATCGCCCTTGCTGCCGTGAGTCGTTGGATTGGTTCCCCGTTTCGGAGCTGGACGGTCAAGAGAGCTAGCAATGCATCTTCAAGCGGACACCTCATTGGTAGAACAGACATGGCTTGGACTCGAATATCCGTGGGGCGCGTGGTATCTCGAGCAAGTAATAAAAGCGGTTCTCGTAGTCGGTCGTTGCCTTCGACGCCGAGGATTGCCACAGCTTGTCGTACCACGGAGTCGTCCTTATCGACTAGGCATTGGGCTACTGCTTTGGACCAGGTAGTCGGAAGGGACTTCAATCCGGTTCGGCCGATTGACTCAAGAACGAGCCGTTTCGTTGCTGGATCAAAAGCATTGCTTACTAAGACACCGACGACACGGTGCCGGATTTTATCGTTATCGCTAAACGCAATAATTGCTCCCGCGAAGAGGGAGCGACCTTCCTCGTCGAGCGGCCGAGTAAGTAAGTCGTTGAGGATTTCATCAACATCGCTTGCCCAGTCTGGATGCTTGGTGACAACTCGTAGTGCTGCAGAACTCAGTTCAAAATCATCGGAGTGCAGCAACGGAAGCACCTGCTCTCGAAGAATCGGGTAGCCAGGCATTTGGTCGAGAGCAATTAAAGCACTACGACGAACCTGGGGGCTGACGTCTGAAAGAGCATGCGTCAATTCTTGGGGAGCTTCGATTTCGATTAGTGCATAGATCAATGCATGCTCAAGAACCCGATCAAGATCTGTACGGAGGGCCGCTAACAAGGAGGGTATGGCCGCAGCATCGCCAATCTGCCCTAACGCTGTAGCGGCTTGACGTCGGATAGGCAGCGAGTCTGATTCCACGAGTTGACAGAGCTTCTCGACAGCCGCTCGGTCGCGATTTATTCCACATGCGTAAACGGCTGCATTGCGTACCGATTCAGATACCTCCGAGAGCGCCTGTCGAAGAATTTTCTGGGCTGACGGAGAACCGATGCGTGCGAGTGCCCAAACAGCACGTCTAGTAACTTCATCCTCTTTACGGGCGTTGTTCAAAACTGTTTCCGTTAGCGCCGGTATTGCTTCTTCGCCGCGAGTCACCAATTCTCCGAGTGCTCGCTTTTGAACGACAAAACGGCTGTCCGCGAGTAGCTTGATGAGATCTTCGGGGGAAGCGTTAGCCCAGTTGATGGCATTGCCCCAAGGGTCGTCTGGTCTTGCGGCGTCCGTGCGGCGGATGCGGTAGATGGTTCCCAACCTTTCTGGATGTGCGACCTGAGACGTGGGACATCCGAGGAGGAACCAACCTCCCGTATCAACGACGAGGAGGCTGCCATCAGCATCTTCCAGAATATCGGTCGGATGGAAGTAGGTGTTTTCCGAGACAAGGAATTTTTCTACTTGAGCTTGAAAGGTCGATCCGACTCGATCCAACTGCACGCGATCCACGCGATGGGAGTTGAAGTGGACAGCAAACCAGTTGTCGCGAAAGTCGTCGCCAAAACCGCCACTACGATATCTTGTTACACCGGAGACCCCCACATGGCCAAAATTGTGGACTTCTGGTAAGAAATCCCCGGTCTTGGGAAACTCGTCCGTGTATTTTTCCAGGTTGAATTTTGGATAGACGCCGCCGTGCATCCAATGGACTAGGCAGTCGCCCCGTTGGCTGTACATGAGATTGACCGTGCCAAGCATTTCGCCTTCGGAAGTAAAATCAACCTCGACGGGGTTGTCCATCCCCCCGCCACAGTGGACTCGAACATCGCTTCCATCTGGCTTGCAGGAGAAAATACGGGCCGCCTTGCCTTGCTCTGTAACGCCTCCGTCTTTGTCTTGAAGTTTGTATCCATGACGACCATCGCACCAATAGATACGCCCTGCGGGGCCAAGAAAACAACCGTGGATACTTGCTGCATTTCCGGTGTAACCAAATTGACCGACGAGCTGGTCACGCCGGTCGGCAACCCCATCGCCATCGGTATCTTCGAGTCGCCAGATAAACGGCGGTGAGGCGGCATAGATAGCGCCATTGTGCCATAGAACACCTTGTGGCAACGTAAGTTCGTCGGCAAAAACCATGCTCTTGTCGTAATGGCCATCGCCATTGGTATCTTCAAGAATCCGGATTGAACCAGGCAGTTTTTCTTCAAGGGCCTTGCGTTTCAGGTTTTCTCCACCGCTCTCGGCAACAAAAAGCCGACCCGTATCGTCAAAGCAAGCCATTGTTGGATGCGAGACATGAGGAGGCTTCGCAACGACCTCGATAATAAACCCCTCGGGAACTGTCGGCATGGCCGAAGTGGAGGAGCCATCGCTCGGCGTGATCGGCTCGGTGGCCGAGACAGCAACGACGCTGTAGGCAATTAGCAACACTGCCATTGGTGATGTTCTTCGAAGACAAAACGCAAACCGACAACTGGCTGATAATTGTGCGATTACGTGACCGTGAAACCACAAAAACATTCTACTGAACCTCATGGTTTGGTTGGTTCACTCAGATGTGTCGTAAGTTCAAAGAAAAGGAAATGCCCGCCATAGATCGGCTTACCTACTAGCAGCATATCGAGTCGATTCAAGTTGTCGACGTCACTTCCGCTGTTGCCATAGGAAAAACAGCGTTGAAATTCAACTCGGTCGTCCCGGACTCTGTGATGATCATAAAACGGGGGGAGTTGTTTTTGACCTGTTCCTTAGGAGAAGTCGGCTTCGGCGGCGGCATCTTCGGCCCCGTCGGGTGATGTTTCGGCTTTTTCCCAACTGTCGACAACGGCGCGAACTTGGCTTTCTAGCTCGATTACTTTCGGAGTGATATCTAGGTCTTCTGAATTTTTGTCGTGAGCAACTTCCATGACTTGGACGGCGGTTGCGAGCAGATTTGAGATTTGAGTTTGCTCGGCATCTTGCAGGCCACTCCGAAGCGAGCTGGCACCTGTGAGGATTGCCTCTAGGCGGGCCACGAGCTGGCTACGTTGGTAGGTGACTGGGCTCTTACCAAACTGGCGAACATTACCGCCTTGAAGCATTTGCTTTTGAAACTCCTCTGCCTTTTCGGCTTCGTCCCTGACGACCGACTTCATCAGGTTGCCGAAGGCGCTGACCGAAGAGGCCAATTCGACGCCTGAGGCGGCATCGTACTTGATTTTTCCGAGTAGCCCCGCCACACAGCAGCGATCTTCGAGGCCCATATTGGCATCGGCGATCATACTCGCGAAAGCTGCTTGAACTTCGGCGTTGGGTCCGCCGGCGAATTGGCGAGAGAGGACCCGAGCGGCTTGGCATCGGATCCAATGGTGTACGTCGGGGTCCAAATCGGCGGGCGGCTCTTCTTGGGCAATGGTTGCCAAGGCCGCTTTTGTCAGCCGGTCGGCAAGTTTGGGGTCGAGGCCAAACCGCGTGTGACGTTCGAGGCCAACAAGTGCTCCAAGCTTGAGCGACGCAGGTACTTTGACGTTGTTGATTTCGTCCTTCTCTAAAATCTCGATGAGCTCGATAGTTGCAGCAGGCAGTGGCACAGGCTTCGACGCGGCAGCACCTGAGCCGGCTACTTTTTCGTCTAACATTCCAAGAACCAAAACGGCGTTGTATCGCGCCTGAGGATAGAAGTTACCTTGGGCAATCCTGCGCATTTCTGTAAGTGTAAGGTTGGTGAGATACTTCTGAGCGGCAGGAACCTTTGCTGGACGGATGTACTGTTTGAAGAGACCTTCTCGCAGCTTTTCGAGCAGGCCGAATTGGGCAGGTAGGGTCATCTGCGGGAAATAAAATTTCTTGAAGTAATCGTCGAGGGCTTGTTTTTTTGATTGAAAAGCTGCGGGATCGCGAAGTGCTTGGGCTGCTGGCCCACGCATTGGTTTGGATTCTCTTACCGTCACTTCTGGCTTGAGGGTCTCGAACTGCTGGGCAGTCGAAACGGCTGAAGTGCCGAGAAGAAAAATCAAGACGATTGCGCCAGCGAATCGCGGGCCTGTTTTTTCCGCCGAGAAGAGAGATCGATTCAGTTGTACAGACATGGCCCTGTTCCTATTTTGTTTGCCAATAATTCTGGGGGCACCCTGAGCGCATCGTATTGTACGCATCTCGGTGGGCCGGCGTAAAACCGCGCGAGTCGTCGCTTCTCCGAGCGGGAGAACCCTTGAAAAGACCCAACCCCTTGCTCTGAAAAGGCTTGGGAGCCTCAAATCCCTTACTTTACAGTACTCACCCAAGACCCCAGATGTCAAGCTGGGAGAGGCTCTGGGTGGACCGATAGGGCCGGAAACGCAAGGGAATAATGAGGGGACTCCGACGATCTGCTAGATCGCGACTGTCGGAGTCGATTGCGGGTATGCAGAAATGCTTCGATAGGGGCCAGCTACTCGTCCGCGTAGACCCGGGTGTTGACTTCTTTGGTGATTGGCTGCTGGAGCCCGTCGGTTTTGACGTGTACGCGGACGCGTTGGTCGCCTGGGCGGACGCCTTGGGCTTGGACACGCAAAGTGGTCTCGGCCTTGGGTGCTAGCTGGGGAAGCGGCGCGAAGGTAACCCGCTCGCCTTGGATGGTGTGACGGGTTTCGCCTTGGCCGGAGAGGGCTCGCATTCCTGGCGGCATGACGACGACGACTTCTACGTTGGTGGCTGCTTTGGAGCCTTGGTTTGCGACGACGATTTCGTAGGTTGTTTCGCCGCCCACTTCGATGAGGCCTTGTCGGTCGGTGACTTCAAAAGTGAGAGCTGCGAGGCCTTCCACCTGGACGGCCTTTTCGGCTCGATCTTCTAAAGTCTGCCCTGCGCTGGTCGAAGCCTGAATAATTTGTTCGCCTGCCTCGACGGGAAGGGCGACCAATTCGACCGTTCCACGCTCGTTGGCTGGCAACTCGGCAAGGCTCCAGCGTACGCTGTGGTCAGAGGCATCGTATTCGCCCAGATTGTTGGCACTAACAAATTGCAAGCCCTTGGGAAGCTTGGTTACAAGCTGTACCTCTTGGGCGGTTGCGGTGCCAGGGTTGTCGACGCTGATACGATAGGTGGCCGGGCGTTCAAGATAGCGGCGCTGTGGGCCTTCAATAGTCAGAAGTAACTCGGGAGCGATGACCTCGAATTCGCAACTAGCTTCGACTCGTAAGTTGGCATCGGCCCGTGCGGTCATGACGTTGTTGATTTTTCCTGCTTGTTCTGCAGTCAGAATCAAATCCATCCGGCGCGATTCGCCCGGTCGGAGTGTTCCGATCTCGTATTCGAGGGCAGGCCCTGCTTCGTGGCTAACGCCTTGGGGTAAATTCTCGATAAGCATAACTCCGGTCGCGTCGCCGCTGCCGGGGTTTGAGATTTCGATTTGTACGATATGTTGCTCTCCTTCGAGCACCTGGGGACCGCTGGTAAGTCGGAGTGCCAGTTCAGGACGGGTGCAGAGAGACTTGGCAGAAGCTTGGGCTGCCATCGTGACGGTTGCGACACTGCCGAGTTCGCCTTCTTCGACGGGAATCAGCTCCATCTCGACGGTGCGCTCTTCGCCAACAGAGAGAGTGCCTAGGTCCCAGACGACTTTGGTGCCCGAAACCGCAGCCCGGGGCGCGGTGCCGACAAGCTCGGTACCGAGTGGCACTTCGTCGTAAACTTGCACGTTCTGGGCGGTGCGTTGGCCCGTGTTTTGGACTCGAATTGCTATGGTGCAGCGTTTACCGACTTGAATTTCCTCGGGAGCAAGTTTTAAGATCGTAATCGAAGGGGTCTGCTCGCCCTCGAGCAGCTGCTCGCCAGGGCGACCCGTGCCGGGGCGATTGGTGATTCCAGGCGTGGGGGTGATTCTCTCGCTGGCGGTTTCTCGTTGTGCCGTGAGGGGCGCGATGGGGGTTCGTGTTGGTGGTTGTTTGACGTTAAGCGGTTGGTCGATGCCAAAGGCAGGTGCCGGACGTTGCGTAACGGTTTTGGGGCGAGCAGACGCACCGAATCCTACCGGGGGGGCTCCCAGCTCGGGTGGGGATTGCTCGTAGCGGCTGCTTGGCTGGTTGGCAGCTTTTTGCGGCAAAGGACGTGGGTTGAACATCGCCTCGGAGGCGGCTTCGGCAGTGTTGTTGTTTGGCGGGTTGGATGCGACTGGAAGCGGAGAAGCTGGGGCAGTGGTTGCGTTAAGAGGCTTGGCTTCAAAAGCGTCGGCTTCTTTGGTTTGCTGCTTGCCTGCTCGAAGGGGATTTGCACTAGGTCCTTGTCCACGGGCCACATTGGGGCTACCGACAGGCTCCGAGGGTGCCGACGGTTCTTCGAGGAGACTCTCTTCTGTTTGAGCGACATTGGCTTCGGTTTTCAATTCAGAAGTGCCGAACGGGTTGGCGGCAACCGAAGCATAACGATCGCCTAAGAGAGACGTGCTGGAGGTTTTCAAGGAAACCTTAGGCTCAGCAGCAAGGGTTGCGGAGGGCTCTTCAGCGGTCAATGAATAGCGAGCTTGCTTTGGCTTGTCGGCCTCTACTTTGTCGGCAGGTAGCTTAGGCGTTTCCTCAGCGAACATGTTCTTTAGGCGATCGCTATCGATCGGAGCGCTGTGCGCGATTTCGCTGGGCGCTGCGGTTTCTTCGATTTGAGTGCCTGTGACATAGTGATGAACGCCCCAGCCTGCGCCGGCGAGCGTAGCGACTGAAAAGCATAACGGAACAGCAACGCGGCGTGTAAGCGAACGTGACTGACGAACTGATACTTTATTTTCCATGGAAAAACCCCGGTTCTACCGATGTGTGTTCCGACTTAAAAGACTACGAGCGACCCTGCGGAGGATGTCGAGGGGGCGATATTTAGCAAAACGCCGACCTGAGTGCTAGGCCACTCCAGAGGCACCCCCTCATTTCGGGGGGTGCGGAGCCGGACTCGCTAGGCTTTTTGTGCCTTGGAGAGAAACATCCGTTCGGACTCGTGTCGGTGCTACCCTCGTGAGGAAGGCGTAGCTCGCGAAATTCCCGAACCTGCCGGCTTCTAGCAGTCGTTGCATTTGGGCATAAGGAGAACCTTTAGCGAGGAAGCGGTCCTCCAAATCCGGGCCGCCCGTTATGCGACAATGATCGGCTCAGCGAATTCCCCTGCAACCGTCCCGGATATCCCTTCCACTCCAACGTCAAAGCCTGCTAGCAAAGCTAGCAATCGCTGCCTGAGAAGAAGCCTGTTCCTGCACCGAGGCTACTACCCCGCATCGCGGAGCAACTCGCCCTCGCCACAGAGAATCGCCTTGAGCCGCTCGAATTCCTGGTGGTTCTTAAAGTGGAGCGTAATTCGGCCCCGGCCTTTTGCCGTCTGACGAAGGTCGACTTTGGCCCCTACGGCCAACCGTAGCTGCTCTTCGATTTGGAGTAAGTGCTCGCTCGCCCCGGGCTTGGCTGACTTGGCTTTGCCATCTGCCGTGACGACGGCAAAGGGCTCGGCATCGGCCCGGTGGATGTGATCTTGCACCAGCTGCTCGGTCGCTCGAACCGAAAGCGATTCGCTCTTAATCTGCTTCGCAAATTGCCGCTGCTCGTCCTCGTCGCCTAGGGGCAACAAGGCCCGAGCATGGCCTTGCGTCAAATCGCCACTCGCTAACATTTGCTTTACCTGCTCGGGCAGCTCAAGTAGGCGGATGAGATTGGCGATGGTCGACCGGTCAACACTTACCCGGGCGGCTAGCTCTTCTTGGGTGCATCCGTACTCTTGAAGATAGCGTTGGAACGAAGCTGCCTTTTCGAGCGCGTTCAGATCTTTCCGCTGAACGTTTTCAACGATGGCCAACTCCGCCATTTCGCGATCTTCGACTTCGCGAAGTTGGATCGGTACGCTTTGCATGTTGGCAAGTTGGGCAGCACGAAAACGCCGCTCGCCAGCGATGATCTGAAATTGTCCTTCGACCTGCCGTACGACAATCGGCTGCAAAAATCCGTGGGTGCGGATGCTGTCACACAGATCGGCAATCTCGGCTTCGTCGAATTGCTTGCGAGGCTGATACGGGTTCGCAACAATCGAACCAATATCGAGCCATTTCTGGCCGTCTTCATCTCGAGAGATCGATTCAGGATCGTCGGTACGAGCGATACCCAAGGGGACAATATCCTGTGGCGACGCGGCGGGCACCTCGGGCGATCGCCCTAAGAGTGCTTCCAATCCTCGACCTAAACGCCGTTCTCTTGTTACATTGGCTTCAGACACGTTCCAGCACCTCCTGGCAAAGCTCGACGTAGCCTCGTGCCCCCCGCGAACGGGGAGCATAATCGACCACCGACCGTCCATGGCTCGGCGCTTCCGAAACGGCTACGTCTCGTGGAATTACATTTTGAAAAACGATCTCACCAAAAAACTCGCGAACCTCACGGGCAACTTCGCCCGTGAGTTCCACGCTAGCATCAAACATCGTGAGCAGGATGCCCCCGAATTTTAATCGGCTTTCTGGTCGGTCGATCGTTTGGCGTATTACTTCAATCATTTGCGTCAGCCCCTCCATCGCAAAATATTCGCATTGGATTGGCATCAGCACTTCGCTAGCACTCGTAAGTGCGGTACGCGTCAACGGCCCAAGCGACGGAGGGCAATCGATCAGCACCGTGTCGAACGAGCCAAGGCTGCCCGACAGATGAGTTGCTAGCATCGTCGAGTGCGAGTCGGACGAATTGGCCAACACATCGACATCCTGAAAACTGCGTGAGCCGGGCAGCAACGACAGCCCCGTCAAGTAGGTCTCGCTAAACGACTCTCTTAGCGGTCGACTGTCGACCAACGCGTGTCGTTCTGACGGACTCTGACCTAGGCCCGTCGTGGCGTTGCACTGCGGGTCGAGATCAACCAACAGCACCCGCTGGCGAGTCTTCGCCAGCGTGCACGCAAGGTTCAACGCGGTCGTCGTTTTACCAACGCCCCCCTTCTGATTCGCAACACAAATAACTCGACCCATAGATGAATTCGGATTGTGGATTGCGGAATTTGGAATAGCCCAGCCGGGCTGCCATGCAGTGAACTGCCACGAGAAAGTTATCGTCCACCTTGGCACCTAGAAATCGTTTCACGTGAAACAATCGCTAGAGTCTTTCTGTTTCACGTGAAACACGCAAGCTTCCCGAATAACCCTAGCTACCAGGCTTGCTTACTCAAACTGGAAAGAGAGAACCACGAATTAGACGAATGCCACGAATGAATTACCACCCGCTGAAGCTCTTCGCCCACGAGCAAACTGACTCGAACGATTGTTGGTGCCACCCAAAAACATCGATGCCCGTAATGGCACTTGGCCTTACTGGATCGTAAAATCCTTAAAGGATTCGTGGTATTCGTAACATTCGTGGTTGGTCTTGTTTGTCCGTCTGACGTGACTCAGTTTCACGTGAAACAGCGAGAGCAAGGAACCAGCAATCCGAAATCCAAATTCCGCATTGGCTCATTCCAGCGGATTGATCACCAACCCGCTCAGTAGCTTCGGGTAGAAATACGTGCTCTTTGCTGGCATGCGCTCGGCGGCATTGCTGATCGCGCGGATGTGCTCCAGCGTCGCCGGCATCACCATCGCGGCCAACTCGAAGCGACCGCCGCTGGCCTCTTGCCCCGTATGGTCGCGGCCAACCGAGTCGCCGTGCGTCAGACCTTCGACGACTTCTTCGATGGCGCGAACGTATTTTGGGGCCGTCAGGTTGGGGCGGTCGAGTAAGGTCTCGACGATCAATCGTTGCAAGATGCTCACGCCGAGCCCTTGCCAGTCGTCGCAATGGTCGTCCGACACTTCGGCCATCTTCCTCTGTCCAGCTTCAGAAAGTCGAACCATTGTCCACTGCTGATCCTCCGCGGTGTACAGAGCCAAGGTGCTTTGGCTGTCTTCGGTCTCGATTTCCTCCCATAGCTCAGGCGCTCGGGCGGGGCCTTCGCCGGCCGGTTTCGTCTCAAAACAATCGCCCAGCTTCTCGCAAAGCTCGGCGGCTGTCATGGCCGGAAGATCACGGAACAACCGATGCGTCGGCAGAACGATCATGCCCGGGTCGCTCATCGAGACGCACATCATCAGTACGAAGTTGGCCGGATGTTGTTCGTCGAATTTTTCGCCTTTGGCTTCGGTCTCTGCCTTGAGCTCGTCACGGTAGTTGCAAGCCGTCTCATAACGGTGGTGGCCGTCGGCGATATAAACCGGCTTGCCTCCCATGGCAGCGATCGCCTTGGTAATCACTGCCACGTCGGTCACAGGCCAAAGCCGATGCAAAACGCCAATGTGGTCGGTCGCTTCGAGGGGCGTCTGCCCAACAATCGCTTTTTCAAGCACGTCCTGGGCGACGTTCTCGGGGTCGGGATAGAGGCCAAAGATCTGGCTCAGGTTTGCCTTGCAGTTCTTCCATAGTTTCAAGCGGTCGGCCTTGGCTCCGCCATGGGTTTCTTCGTGGGGATGGATGTTTCCCTCGCCAAAGGGTTCGAGCTGCACACGGCTCATGAAACCTCGACGCGTAAACTTTTGGCCCGCTTCTTCAAATTCCTGATGGTAAACATAGATGGCCGGATCAGACTCCGTGAACAGCACCCCATCGTGCAGCCATCGTTTCATGAATTTCGCTGCCCGCGAATAGCGGTTGTTATAGTCGTCGTCGCCGGGCTCATCGCGTCCAAGAATGAGCCGTACACAGTTGGCCTCGTTCAGATCGTAAAGCTGCTGCTGCAACTTCGCGTCGATGACGTCGTAAGGCGGAGCGATCACTTCGCTAAGCGAGCCAACATGGCCAAGGTCGTAACGGATACCGCGAAAGGCTGAGATATGGGGCATAGGAGAGGTGGGAGGTGAGAGGGCGGAGGTGGAGTCAGAGTTCAAGGAGCCAAGTCTACGCGATATCAGCGCAGAAAAAAACCGCCGGCTTCCGCCGGCGGCTAAGATGGCTTCTTTTCCCTGACCTCTCGCCTCTGACCTTCACCGAATCAATATCGATAGTAGTCAGGCTTGTAGGGGCCTTCGACCGGGATGCCAATGTAGTCGCTTTGGGTCTCGGTCATCGTGGTAAGCCGGACGCCCAGCTTCTCGAGATGCAGGCGAGCGACCTCCTCGTCGAGCAGCTTAGGCAACACATGGACGCCTAGCGGATAGCTGTCAGTCTCGTTCCAAAGAGCCAGTTGAGCGAGCACCTGATTGGTAAACGAGTTGCTCATCACAAACGAAGGGTGTCCTGTCGCACAGCCCAGGTTGACCAATCGGCCTTCGGCCAGAATCAAAATCGAACGACCACTCTTGAGCGTGTACTTATCGACCGCTCCGACTTCGGCTGGTTTGATACGATCGACCGACGCCCGGCCTGCGGCGACTTCGCCTTCGAGCCAGGCCATGTCGATCTCAAGATCAAAATGTCCAATGTTACAGACAATCGAATCGTCCTGCATCTTCGACATGTGCTCACCCGTGACGATGTCACGGTTGCCGGTGGTCGTGACAAAGATATTGCCCTCGAGCGCGGCGTCTTCCATGGTCATCACTTCGTAGCCTTCCATCGCGGCTTGAAGCGCGTTGATCGGGTCGATCTCGGTCACAATCACGCGAGCCCCCAGTCCGCTCATCGAGTGAGCACAGCCCTTGCCGACGTCGCCGTAACCGGCAATGACGATGACTTTGCCGGCGATCATAATGTCGGTCGCACGCTTGATACCGTCGGCCAACGATTCGCGACAGCCATAGAGGTTGTCGAACTTGCTCTTCGTTACCGAGTCGTTAACATTGATCGCAGGCACTTTGAGCTTGCCCTGCTCGTGCATCTGGTAGAGGCGGTGGACTCCGGTGGTAGTCTCTTCCGAAAGACCTCGGATGTCTTCCAAGTACTCAGGCGTCTTGTCGTGGACCATGGCGGTCAGATCGCCACCGTCGTCGAGAATTAGATTCAGCGGCTTGCCCGAGGGGAACATCAACGTCTGCTCGATGCACCAATTGAAATCTTCTTCGCTCATGCCCTTCCAAGCATAAACGGGAATGCCTGCCTGGGCCATTGCACAAGCGGCATGATCTTGAGTCGAGAAAATGTTGCAGCTACTCCAGGTAACCTCAGCCCCTAGCTCAACCAACGTCTCAATCAGCACAGCCGTCTGGATGGTCATGTGCAGGCAACCGGCAACTCGGGCACCGGCGAGCGGCTTGTCCTTGCCGTGCTTTTCACGCAACGCCATCAAACCCGGCATTTCGTTCTCGGCCAGCGTAATTTCTTTGCGACCCCAAGCGGCCAAACGCTCAAACTCTTCGGGGGAACAATCGACAACTTTATACGGCAACTCGGTTTCGACTTGGGCCACGGCAGGACTCCTTAGGGGGATGTTTGATGTGAGATGTTTGATTCAAGGTAAGGACTCGCCGGCCAGGAGGTCGGCTTCCGGTTTTTCGGGTTCTAACGGCTGTGACGATTCTAGCCTGGAAGGGTGTTGGGTGGCAATACGGCACGGCTTAGGAAACGATTTCGCCGAAGGCCGCTTTGGCAGCCGCGACGAACAATCGCACTTTTTCTGGGTCCTTAACCCCCGGCGAGCTTTCGACCCCGCTCGCCACGTCCACCCCATAGGGGCGAACCGTACGAATGGCCTCCGTGACATTCTCGGGCGTCAGGCCACCTGCAAGGATCAGCGGAACACCGCGAAGCCACTTTGTGTGATCCACCAATCCGGCCCACGAAACAGTTTCGCCCGTGCCGCCATACTGCCCCGCCGATATCGCGTCGACTAGCAATGCATCGGGAAGCCGCCCCGCCGCTTCACAGGCAACAAGGTCTTCGGCCACAGCCGCAGCTCCTCGATCATCCACCCGGCGCGCGCGGATTACTGGTCGACTCGGTATCCGGGAAATGAAATCCGGAGGCTCGTCTCCGTGGAGTTGAACGCCCTGGAGGCCAACCTCGACACAGATACGTTCTATCTCCTCTTGATCGCAATTGACGAACACTCCCACGCTTTGAACTCGACTGGCAATGGCCGTAGCAATTTCTTTGGCTGGCCCCGTGGAAAGATACCGCGAACTTTTCTCATAAAAATTCAACCCCAGCGCATCGGCACCCGCGTCGACTGCCAGCAAGGCATCGTCTACCGAGGTAATTCCACAAATCTTGATTCGAAACACGATAGCTACCCGTACAAAGTCGAAATCTCCCAAGCCTAGAACCTACAGACTAACCCCTCCGGCCTCTAGCCTAAAGCCTTCAGCCCCTGTTTGCCGATGGTTGTCGGTAGAAGCAGAAGACTTCGCAGAGGCTGAGCGTCTGCGCAGCCCTGATTTGAATAGAATACTACTACACTATAGAGTCGCCAGAGGATGTCGTGCCCATGAACGACCCATGCCCCCAAAACCTTGCTCCTCGTGCTTTTACCGCGGTGCCCGATCCGAATCGTTACTTCCCTGCTGCTGTGATTGAGGAAGCCCGGCAAAAAGTCGCTCGAAGTATCGAGCGGGGAGAAGGGCCGGCAATGATCGTTGGCGCCCCGGGCATCGGTAAAACAATGCTCTTGGAAGTGCTGGCTGAGCAGTTTCGTGGTCAACTCACGATCGTCTCTTTACCTGGCTCCCAGCTATGCTCTCGCCGAGCACTGCTGCAAATGATTCTTTTCCAGGCGGGACTCCCCTATCAGGGCATCGAAGAAGGCGAACTGCGAGTTTCTCTGCTTAGCTACTTGAGGCCCCAAGATGGCCCCGCCCGACGGATGCTACTACTTGTCGACGAAGCCGACTCGCTGCCTTCTCGACTCCTTGAAGAAGTCCGCGTGCTGACCAATGTTGCCGACCGGGGCCAACAGCTTGTCAGTTTGGTCCTCGCAGGCAGCTCGACTTTAGAAGAACGATTCGCCGAACCAAGAATGGAAGCCCTGAGCCAGCGTATCTCGACTCGATGCTATCTTTCTGCATTCGGTCGGGAAGAGTCGTTTCAATACATTCGCGCACAGGTTGCTGCAATCGGCAGCGACCCAGACCAGCTCTTCTCTGTCGATGGGCTCGAAGCCATGTTTGCCACCACCGATGGTGTGCCTCGTTTGCTCAACCAACTGGGCGACCAGCTCATGTGGATGACTCAGGAAACTGGCTATGCTCCGCTCGACGGCACCATTGTCCAGCAAGCTTGGTCTGAGCTGCAACAATTGCCAGCCCCCTGGAATTCGACTCCCGCGAATATCCCGAGTGATGCCGCGACGGTCTTTGACGACCTTACGTCGGAAACTGAAGATTCTCTCGAAGATATTTTTGTCGACGAACTCGAAGACGACCTACCCGCCTCGATTCCTATTCATGCCCCTCAGCAACTGGCCTCGTTCGCCCCTCAAGAATTTGTCCCCCAAAAAACCGAAGAGCATTTCGTCGAAACTTTCGACGCCACCCAGCAGCTGATGGAACAGCTTCAAGAAATTGAATCGAACGGCAGAGTCTCGATTCCGCAGAAGGCTGCCGAGCCTGAGCTTTCTCAGAATCCGTTCCAAGAATCGTTTGAAACCGAAGAAGTGGTTCTCGACCGATACGCCACCTTTGAAACCCATTTGCTCGCAACCGCCCAGCGTGTTGTCAATCAAGTCGATACCGCCTTTTCTCAGCAACTCAGCCACTGCGAAGTCATCGAGACGCCGGTTGTTACGAGCTGCCCTGAAAAACCTTTGACAACGCTCGACACGGCCCCTCAGCCGATCGGGCCCGTCGTGTCGGCGCCACTTGAAGAATCGGCCCTCGCCGTCGGCACCATGATTTCTGACTCGCTCGATGCGGCAAACGTTCCCTCGCCCAGCGAACCCGGGAGTCTCTTGGTTGTCGAAGACCAAGACCGTTCCAACATCACGGTCGTGCCCGGCGACAAATTTCGTCACCTCTTCAGTAGCCTAGAGTCTGGCAGCAACGTCCCTTGCATGGGGAGCTAGTGTCTCGATACACTTCTTTTGTGGTCTGGGGCGGCCCGGAGGCAAGTGTGCCTCCGGCTACTCAGATAACCTACTCAGGCAACTCGCAATTTCAAACGGCGTCGTTTGTCCTTTAACTCCCTACCGGAAGATTTCGCTATGGCCAACGACAAGTCCGTTCTTGTCGCGCTGGCCACCTACAACGAGAAAGAAAATCTCCCCTCGCTCGTTGAGGCAATCCATGCCGAGTTACCCGACGCCGACTTGCTGGTTGTCGACGACAACTCTCCCGATGGCACCGGCCAATGGTGCGACCAGTTTGCCGCCCAGGCACCTTGGCTCACCTGCTTGCACCGTTCTGGTAAACTTGGCCTAGGTTCTGCGCTGCGTGCCGCCAAGGAGTATGCGGTCGAAAAAAATTACGATCTTCTCATCACCCTCGACGCCGACTGGAGCCATCCCCCCGATGCCCTGCCGCGAATCCTTGCCGCGGCAGACAACGCCGAAGTTGTTGTTGGTTCACGCTATTGCGCCGGCGGTGGCATCGAAGGTTGGCCCTTGCGACGGCGACTTGCCAGCCGAATAATTAACCGCCTAACCCGCCTCGCGCTTGGCATTCCTGTTCGAGATTGCAGCGGAAACTACCGGGCCTACCATACCACGCTGCTCCGAAAAATCCGTTGGCCCGAAGTCCAGGACACCGGCTACGGCTACATGGAAGAAATCCTCTGGCACCTGCATCTCCTTGGCGGCACCTTCGTCGAAGTGCCGATCGTCTTTACCGACCGCCGCGAAGGAGAATCGAAAATCAGCACGAGCGAAATTTTCGGAGCGGTACGCACTTTGCTTCGGCTCGCGATGAAAAGAGTCAAAGGCTGAGGGTTCAAACCTTTTTGAATTCGGCGAGGTTTTCGCGTCGCCGTCCGGTTAGCAAGCGTTAGCGGCCGCGTCGCGGTAACGTCACCGATCACGGGGCGACGATTGATTGTCCACTTCGATTCCGTCTGACTTCGCCGCTCCTGTACATCCGTTTGCTCTCTGCCGTTCCCACGAGGCGTCACCATCGGCTTCTGGCGTCACGTAACAGGAAATGGTAGAATCTACTCGACCTAGACTTGATATCGCAAAGGCGTGCGAAATGCTTACCGAGGCCCAGACCGCTGTATCCTACCACGAATCGGCAACGACTCCAGAGTCCAGAAAAGCCAAAGGGCAGTTCTTTACTCCCTCTGTCGTCGCCGAATTTATGGCCAACATGTTTTGCGACATTCCCACGGAATTTCGAATGTTGGACGCGGGTGCCGGCGTTGGGACGTTGACAGCAGCAGTTTGCGAACGAATTATGAATGAACCGTGCCGTCGGATTTTTCATGCTGACTTGTATGAGACCGACGTGGAATCAATACCGCGCCTACGACATGTGCTTGATGCGTGTAGCGATGCTCTTGTGACACACGGCCACAACTTTTCTTACTCGATTCTTGACAAGGACTTTGCGTTTGCGACAACTCGCCAATCCTTGCCCCTGTTCACCGATGAAGACGAACCGGTTCAGTATGATCTGGCGATCATGAATCCGCCGTATTTCAAGATCGGGGCGGATTCTGAGCATGCGCGAGCAGCTTCACAACTTGGTGTTGTTCAGCCGAATATCTACAGCTTGTTTTTGGCAATGGCTGTCGAATGCCTGCGGCCAAACGGTGAACTCGTTGCCATCACGCCTCGAAGCTACTGCAATGGCAGATACTTCCGCCCCTTTCGGCAGTGGCTGTTTCAAAGAGTGTCGTTGGAACAAGTGCATTCCTTCGCATCGCGAACTGAAACATTCAAGGAATCGCAAGTCTTGCAGGAAAGCATCATTACACGTTTCAGAAAAACACTCTACCCGACAGAGACCGTAAAAATCACGCGCAGTTTTGGTCGAGATTTTTCGTCAGTCGAAACGCAACAGGTTGGACGTAACCGCATAATTGACAATTCATGTGGTGACAACCTGATTTGCATTCCAGAGACAAGAGAGGATTCAGCGGTAGTAGAGGTTGCGGAGAGCTGGAGTCAACGTTTTGCCGATATGGGATTGCGTATTTCGACCGGCCCAGTTGTGATGTTTCGAACGCGACAATTTCACGTTGACAAACTTGGTGTCAAAGCAACGGTGCCGTTGTTCGCATCACATCACATAAAACGAACCGGGTTGTATTGGCCAAACCAGAAACCAAAATGGCCCGAAGCGTTTGCAGCGACTCGCGATTCGAGAAAACACCTTGTGCCCCGAGACAACTATCTTTTAGTAAAGCGATTTACCTCCAAAGAAGAGCGACGCCGTTTGACGGCGTCCGCGATTTTTTCCGACACCGTTTCAAGTGAATACGTCGCATTTGAGAATCATATCAACTACGTCAGGCACGCGGAACGTAGCCTGTCACTATCGGAACTTTGTGGTTTGGAAGCAGTTTTTAATTCTGTGATTCTCGACCGCTATTTCCGCAGCTTTAGCGGGAATACTCAAGTGAATGCAACTGAAGTTCGGTCAATGAAGTTTCCTGACATGGAAACGATCGCGTCGATCGGAGACTTGATTCGAGAGGCAAATATTACGTCGTGCTCGGCAAGAGAGCATGTTGTACTCGATGCCTTAGCGATTCGCGGTGACACGAGACGCTATTTGGAGGGATTGATTCTTTGAAACGCATTGACGAAGCAATTGAAATACTGAAGGAGTTAGGGCTTCCGAAAGCACAATAAAATGAACGTTCTGCCCTGACCTTGCTCGCGCTTGCGGGGATCAATCCGAAAAACCAGTGGAAGCACGCGAAACAATCGCTGCTTCGGACGGTCGACATCATGCAGTTCATGCGTGAGAAGTACAACAAAGACTACAAACCAAATTCACGAGAAACCATTCGCAGACAAACGCTGCACCAGTTTGAGCAAGCAAGAATCGCAAATCGAAATCCAGACGATCCGTCACGTCCGACAAACAGCGGCAAGAATTGCTATGCGATCTCCGATGAAGCATTGAAAGTGCTCAAGACTTTCGGCACACGATCATTCGCAAAGGAACGAAGCCAGTTTATCCGAAGAATGGGGTCCCTGCGTGAGGCGTATAAACGCACGAGAACCTCGAAGGAAGTCCCGCTTGTTTTGCCAAATGGCAAGACGTTCCGGCTTTCACCGGGGGAACACAACCAGCTTCAAGCAGCCGTGATTGAACAAATGGGCCCTCGGTTTTCACCCGGCGCACAAGTGCTTTACGTCGGCGATACGGCGTCAAAACACTTGGTTCTTGACAAGGGTGGTTTGAAGAAAGCGGGCGTCCCAATCAACCTGCATGACAAGCTGCCAGATGTAGTCCTGTTTTGGAAAAGCAAGAACTGGTTGTTTCTGATCGAAGCTGTTACATCACATGGTCCCGTAAGTGAAAAACGACATGCCGAGCTTGAGTCGATGCTGGCTAACTCACCAGTTGGTCGCGTTTACGTAACCGCGTTCATGACACGGGCTGAATTTCGCAAATATGCGGGCGAAATCGCATGGGAAACAGAAGTGTGGATCGCAGAGAATCCCGGTCACATGATTCACTTTAATGGCGAGAAGTTCTTGGGGCCTTACGACGGGGGAGCCCAGTGATCGGACGTGACGAAATCGGTATTGCGAGGAGGCACATAACAAGAAGCAGATCGATTCTACCTTGGTGCAATCCAATATTCTAGCAACTTCTCCTACACCCACAAACACCTTGCCGTAAAGAGGTTACTGATTTTTCGGTTGGGGTGCCTCTGGATTTTTATGCTGGAAAGTGTTTTTATTCCTTGGCAGATCGTCCTGCCTCTCTCAATCGGCAACTTCCCAACGGGCTCAAAAAACCCTAAGATGAGTGGCTCCAAAAAACAGTGCCACTCCAAGGGAAAGCAGCCGATATGGGTTTGAAAGTAAGATCCGCCGACGAGTGTGAATTCGATTTAGTTTCCCTTGGCGAGTGCATGTTGCGGCTTTCGCCCACGGGCCATGGACGAATCGAATTTACTCCCTCTTTAGTCCGTAGGGTGCGTGATTGTCAAAAAACGGTGCGTTCGTTTCGCGATGTAAGTTGGTACTAGCATGGACGCACTACTCCCTTGGAACGCACCAAATTAAGTGACTACCACGCACCCGACCTCCGTCTGGGCCACCCTCACATAGTCGGGTTTCACTCCGTGAAACCAAATTCGATTCACGGAGTGAATCGCGACATTGTTTGATGACTCACAACACCAACTCTGCGCCCCTGCGAGAGCACTTTTCCTGGACATCCTCGCAGCTCAAAAAAACTCGTCGTGCCCGCCGTGTCGTCGTGGTTCCCTCTTCATCTATTCCGAACCCGGCCAAAAACAACCTTCGCATTCCCTTCCTCAAAATGCGATAATCACCGTGGCAACAATTTCTGAAAAGACCAACGACAAAAAGTTTTAACGCAGAGCCCGCGGAGAAAATTTCCCAGCACCACCTCCGCGGTCCTCTCCGAACTCTGCGTAAAAAATTCATTTGAAGCATCACCAATAATATTGTCCCAAGAGGAGACTCCAAAAATCCTAAATTCAACCAATATTGTCCCAGTCGCCATGTAGGAAACCCTGGAATCCTCGAACCAATCGAAAATCCCAAGGGACAGAAACCCCGAATTTTGTCCCAAAACATGGGACCCCTACCCATGGGACAAAACCCCGACAGAGGGGGTGCAGAAGAAATAGGTGGAGGCAAGAAATCAACGGTCACCAAAGAAAACAGAGCCTAAAACGCACAGCCGAACATCCATTCCAAGCCCTTCCTCCTGAGACGTCCAGCGCGTTACAATGAGGGGTTGGAATAGAAAATTGGCCTCACGCACCAACCGCCCTGCCCTACCTGGGGGAACTTGGGCTAGAGAATAAAGATTAGCAAGGAAGGTAAATCGCAACCATGACCAAACATTTATTCGTAACCGGCGGCGTCGTCAGCTCGCTCGGCAAAGGGCTTACCAGCGCTTCGGTGGGCATGCTGCTCGAACAACGCGGCCTGACCGTTCGCATGCAGAAGCTCGACCCCTATATCAACGTCGACCCCGGCACGATGAGCCCCTACCAGCACGGCGAAGTTTATGTCCTCGACGATGGCAGCGAAACCGACCTCGACCTGGGCCACTACGAGCGATTT
This sequence comes from Planctomycetota bacterium, assembly GCA_024278955.1. GTDB lineage: Bacteria > Planctomycetota > Planctomycetia > Pirellulales > Lacipirellulaceae > Bythopirellula. The sequence continues at coordinate 57,378 of JAJRSE010000033.1, forward strand.
ACCAATTCGCCGTTAACCCGCGATTCCAATTACACCACCGGCCAGATTTACCAGTCCGTCATCAATAAAGAACGCCGCGGCGAGTTTCTCGGAAAAACCGTTCAGGTAATCCCCCACATCACCAACGAAATCAAGTCAGTCATCCACAAACTGGCCGACGAATCAGTCGACGTCGTGATTACCGAAATCGGCGGCACCGTTGGCGATATCGAAAGCCTGCCCTACCTCGAAGCCATCCGCCAATTCTCGAACGACGTCGGCAAAGGCAACTGTCTCTATCTCCACCTCACCTTGGTGCCTTACCTCAAGGCGGCCCGCGAGCTGAAAACCAAGCCAACCCAACATTCGGTCGGCCAGTTACGAGAAATCGGCATCCAACCCGACATTCTCGTCTGTCGTACCGAACAGCCAATGAGTCGCGAAGAGTGCGAAAAAATTTCGCTGTTTTGCAATCTCGAACTAGAAGCGGTAATCGAAGAACGAGACAAAGATTTCTCGATCTACGAAGTCCCTCTGAGTCTCTATGAACATCGCCTCGACGCTCTCGTCTGCCAAAAACTGGGCCTGCAAACACAAGAACCCGATCTCGATATGTGGCGAGATTTGCTCCAACGCTTGCGCAACCCAAAGCATGAAGTAAGCATCGCCGTGGTGGGGAAATACGCCGACCATCGCGATGCCTACAAATCGATTTACGAAGCGCTCGACCACGCCGGCATGGCCAATACTACCCAGATTCGCCTGGCACGAATTCGTAGCGAAGATGTCGAATCCAAAGGCCCCGAACGACTCCTAGCCGGATTCGATGGAATCCTCGTCCCCGGAGGTTTTGGCGAACGTGGCATCGAAGGCAAAGTCGCTACCGTGCGATATGCACGCGAAAAAGGCATTCCATTTTTCGGAATTTGCCTCGGAATGCAGTGTGCCGTGGTCGAATTCGCGCGGAACGTTTGTGACCTCAAAGACGCACATTCCACGGAATTCGACAAAGAAACCAACAACCCAGTCATCTGCATGCTAGACGAGCAGCAATCGATTACTGACAAAGGCGGCACCATGCGACTCGGGGCACAGCCAGCAAAACTCGCCGAAGGCAGCCACGCAGCTGAGTGTTACGCGACGACCGAAGTCTCTGAACGGCATCGTCACCGGTTTGAAGTAAACAACGTCTATCGACAGCAACTCGAAGCCCACGGACTGCAAATCACAGGCACCAGCCCCGATGGCTCGCTCGTCGAAATCATCGAATTGCCCGACCACCGCTGGTTCGTTGCTGTGCAGTACCACCCCGAATTCAAATCGAAGCCCACCTCTGCCCATCCGCTATTCAAGGGCTTCGTCGACGCGGCCATCGGCCATCACAAGGCCAAACACGGCAAGTCGGCCGCTGACGCCGACTCCTCCTGTTCACCTATCACTCACTAGCATAGAGTTTCCAAAATTATGAGCGAAGAAAAAAAGATTTTTATCGACGAAGATTGGAAAAGCCAAATCGCAGCTGAGAAAGAAGAACTTCAGCGCGAGGCCGAAGAACAGACCGAGTCGCCAGAGCCACAGCAGGGAGAAGTGCCCCCCGCTTCGCTAGAAATGCTTGTGACCATGTTCGCCAGTGAAGCAATGATGGCCCTGGGGCAATTGCCCAATCCGGCAACGGGCCAACTATCGATCAGCCTTGATCACGCACGCTATGCGATCGACATGCTCCAGATGCTACAAGAGAAGACCAAGGGGAACCTCGATCCGAATGAAGCCAAAATGCTCGAAGACCTTTTGCATCAACTTAGAATGCTCTTCGTAGCGTCGCAATCCCCTCCGGAAGATACGCCAAGCATTCAACTGGAAGGTTAAAAAACACCATGCCTGGTTGACGTCAATGAGACGCCAATGACCCAATAACCCTTTAATTTCGACTTGCATCCCGATCCGGGTGACAACGGACGGGTAAAACAGGCTATTGTGCCAACCAGGCATGGCGGCTTTGTATTACTTTTTGTTTTGGTTTAGTTTGTTAGTTGGCCAGTTGGTTGAACAAATCTCGAAACCCGGGCATATGTTCGCCGATATGTTCGCTCCAGCGGCGCGGATGCCAAATCTCGACGCAAACCGCGGCGCCAACTACCATGACGTTTTCCCCCGCTTCAATCTCCAAAAATTCGCGAAAGCTATCAGGAATTGCCAGCCGACCACGGCCAGCAATCGGCACCGTCCGGTGGCGTGTCGAAAGCAATCGGCCAAGCTTCTGAACCTGATCCAACCGACCGGCCAGCCGACCACTTTGAATCTTGCTTTTCACCAAGCTCACCCCATCTGCCAACCAAGACTCCCATTGCTTGCTATTCCAGACGCTCACACAACCGGGCCGCTCCTTAGCAAGGACGCACCCCCCAGAACTCGCAGCCAGCCCACTCGCCCATTCAAGAGGCAAGGAAACCCGGAATCGCTCGTCGATCGACCGGCTCCACTCGCCAAGGTAGAGGCCCTCATTGTTAGGGGCATCGCAAATCGGCTCGTGATTTTGTGGCATTGATCGCTTTTCAAGCAGCTTGACCTAATTCAAATCCTCCATGAACACTACAGGGGCTGAAATCCCCGAAAATAATTCCATTTATCTAATAAAATGGGCCGCATACCCACAGTTAAGCATTCTAGCGAAGGCTTCTAGTTGTGCAAGTCTTTGGCTAACAAACGTCGAAAAACCTCGGAAAACGGCGAGTTTGTCCCCAGGAATCGCAAAAGACTTGCTCTCATATCGGTGTGGCGTACTCCCGGAGTATTTTGTATTGATGGGCTTCCACTTTTTAGGCCTTTTACGCTCCCGAATCGACATCCACCGAGGACCGGCGAAAGTTATGTTCAACCGTGTCGTTATCACCGGAATAGGCATGGTCACGTCTGTTGGCGAAGATCGAGATTCCACTTGGAGTGCCGTTCGAGCAGGGCGAAGCGGAATACGGCGGCTGCAGGGTATCCCGGGGCTGTCTGGCATTGAAATGCTTGGCGCAACTGTCGGGAGCCCTCCTGCGGACGACTACGGTACGCGGAACCTCCCCATGGCGCTGCAAGCGGCCAACGAGGCTCTCGAGGACAGCCAGCTTTACGACCAGCCTCTCGAACGTTCGCGGTTTGGTTGTGCCCTCACCGCTCAAATGGGCGATACTCCCGGTTATTCAGAATTGAGAGCGAACGAGTCGCGTTCTGGCACGGCGTCGACATGGTGGCATGAGTGGCTCCCTAATACCGTTTGTGCGAACGTGGCCAACCACTTTCGCATTGAAGGACCAAGACTTAGTAATTCGGCCGCGTGTGCTAGCAGTACCGTTTCGATGCTTCAAGCAGTGCGAGCTATTAAGGAGGATCAGTGCGATTTGGTTTTGGCAGGTGGAGTGCAAACGATCCATCCGCTGATCGCTGCTGGCTTTCACAACATGCGAGTGCTTGCTTATCACGACCAACCCGAACTGGCTTGTCGACCATTCGATTCTAATCGCACTGGCTTTGTCATGGGGGAAGGCTCTGCGATGCTGGTACTCGAACGACTTAGCCATGCTGTGGCGAGGCGTGCTCCGATCTATGCCGAAGTGGTCGGCGGGCGTATCTGTTGCGATGCGCATCACATCACAGGGTTAAGCGAAGATAGTGCTGGGCTAACTCGGTTGATCTCCGATACGCTAAAAACTTCGCGATTGGATCCGACGGATATTTCGTATATTAACGCCCACGGGACAGGCACCTTGCAAAACGATGTGACGGAGACTCGCGGCATTAGAAATTCCTTTGGGAAAGCTGCTGAGCAGGTGTGCATGAGTTCTACAAAATCGATGTTGGGACATTTGGTCAATGCGGCGGGAGCTGTTGAACTTGCCATTTCGACGCTAGCCTTACGTGATGGTTTTGCACCTCCCACGGTGAATCTGACCCAGCCCGACCCGCTGTGCGATCTTGATTGTCTGCCCTTGGTTGGCAGGCGACAGGAATTCGAGCACGCTCTCAAATTGTCGATCGCCTTTGGAGGCCACTTGGCAGCAGTGGCTCTGCGTCGCTGGAGCGACCAAGGGGCCAGGCCCTCACTGCTTCCCGACGCGGTTGCTGCCTAGAAGTAAAATCGCATGGTGCTTTCATGAGTATCTGATCCTGTGAAAATTCATGAGTTAGGTTGCAGGCTTTAGGCGTAACTACTCAGCGGTGATTGGTATGGCTCAACGTTAGAAGTATTTTTGCCCTTTGCTATTCGGAATTTCATCCGTCTGGTAGGGCGAAGGCGAATGGAAGAGGAAAGTAGGCTATCATTGTCACAGTCTTGCCGAAAGGAAGCGTCCCAATGATTGTTGAAACTTGAAGGTGGTCTCCCGAAAAGCACGGCTCTTCCCTTCGTTCGATCGGGTTGCTCGCCAGCAGAGCCCGATTGGACGGCGATTGTAACCGAATCCCCTTTGTTCTGAAAACGCACCTCAAACCGAGTCAAACACGTTATGGTTACGAGTTGTATAGGCAAACTGTTTGTCAGGAACAACTTACGGAAAAGTACGCTTAATCCGGATGAACCCTATTTCTTATCCTTTTCGTGTTTTTTGTGGCTACTGCTTTTGGTTGTGGCCGGCGACCGCGTTGGGAACTCTGTGGCTACACAATTAAAGGAACTGCTCTAACAATGGTGTGTGTGGTTGGTAGTTTCGGTATTGCTCCTTCGTAATGATTCCTCCGTCGTCGAAACGACAACGGCAGGAGCGATTGGAGCTTTCCGGACGGAGGATAGGTCGTTAACGTGTGATTCTTGTATTTCCATTGAACCTAACCCTTCTCTGTTGGAGTTGGGACAGACCGCTTGGCGCATGCACATCACGCGAAGAGACGCACCCTTATTTGGGCAATTCATCGGGAATCGCCTCGGTTGTTTGACGCTGCCTGACCGGGCGGAATTTTTGTGCGCGCTCACCATAAATATCGCCGACGTAGAGATTGCCCTCGGCGTCTTGGACGATGCAGTGAATACCGACCGCTTCTCCTGGCTTGAGCTTCGAAGTATCCGGGTTCTCTTTATCTGGCCCCACATCCCCGAGTGGAATCGACCAGACTTGCTGAATGATCCCCTCCGCAGTGAATCGCATGAAAAGCTGGTCCTTGAACTCGAGTGCTTTCCCGTCGCGAACCCACCAATGGGGCGACGAACCACAGACCCAGAGTTGATCGTCCTCGGTAACGGAAAGTCCCCAAGGCATGATCATGTTCGCCCACTGGTTTAGAAATTTGCCTTCCTGATTGAAAACCTGAATCCGCCCACTATTCCGGTCTGCAACATACAAAAGCCCCTTCGAGTCGACCACGATCGCATGGGGCAGAACAAATTGGCCTGGTGCCGATCCGTACTCGCCCCAGGTTTTGATAAAGTTTCCGTCCTTGTCGAAATGAACGATCCTCCGGTTGCCGTAGCCATCGGTGACAAAAATGTCGCCTTCCGGGGTGATCGCCATGTCGGTCGGCATGTTGAAATGCGATTGGTCTTCGCCCTTTCTCCACGAACGCCTAAGGTAAGCAGTAGCTCCCCTTCGGGTGTGTATTTCTGGACAATGTGTAGCCCAAAGTCGGCAACCCAAATGTTCCCTTCTGGGCCGACACGTAGTTGGTGCGCATCCTTAAAGCGATCTTTCCCCCAAGTCCGTACGAACTTGCCTTCGGTCGTATAAACTTGGACCGGATCGGGACCCCGATTGAAAATCCAGACTTGTTTCTCCCCGTCGATGGCGATGCCCGAAACCCAGCCAAAGGGGCTCACGTCGTCAGGGCGATTTGGCCAGGAAGGGATTACGTCGTACTCAACAACGATCGGCTCTTCCGCATAGCTCGGATTCCCCTCGGCCAAGACCGATAGGGGATTGGCAACCGCCGCCGCGAGGCATAGCAGTAAGCGAAACAAATTAGAGGGAGCAGTCATGCTGTTGTTTCCTGTTCTTGATCGAGAGAGTATTGTTCTAAAACGAAGGGGAGCAGCCCGCAGCTTTCTAATCGCTCCAGCGGTGCCTGGAACGTGACTTGAACCACCCCCGGATGACGGCCGATTTCGATCGCCCCGTTGATTGTCGCGAGATTTTTGACTTCTTCGACACTCATGGCCAAGAGCTTGGCTGCTCGCTCCAGGCCGTTCTCGGTGGCGACGTTCAAGTCGCGGCCCGTGCCGACCACCGAAATCGGAGCCGTTCGTTCGATCTTACTCAAACCATGACGGCGGGCAATCGCTAGGGCCCGACTTCTTTCTTCCGAAGAAAATGGCTTCGCTAAAAAAGGAAGATCTTCTGGCACCGGTAGCAGCACAGGTCCGTCGATGCAAAGCCCTTTTAATACTTGGACTTGAAGCGTGACTGTGCCGGCAACATCGCACGTATGTCCGGCGATCTCGCCATCACCTTGCAGGGCGTGCATGTCGCCGAGATAGATTCCTCCGCCGGGCACTTTTACTGGGCAGATCAAGATGGCTCCGGTTCGGACTGCGTTGATGTCCATGTGGCCGTCGGTACGCAGCTTCAACTGCTCCTCGGTAATTGCAAGTTCATGGGGAGCACCGATGAGAAATTGGCCGAAATCGCCCGCATTGTGACTATCGGGCATGGCAATGGCGGGAGTCGTGCCGAGTTGTCCCAGAAACGGGCGAAGACGAGCCATCAATCCGACCAGATGGTGCGGTGCCAACGTCAGTACCGAATTCTGGACGGAGTTCGTAGGCATCGCTGCGTAATGTCGAGCCTCGTGAGCGACCGCTTCGGCACCTTGCTCGCCGAGCGTGACACCAACACATCGGTCCGCGTCAAAGGCGATGGTGTACCCACAGCCGATCTTAAACGGAGCGGCTTCCGCACCGCAGTTCGCACAACGGACCGCCTCGGGTCCAATCCCTTCCAGCACCGTTTTCGGGTTTTTCGTTCCACACTGCGGGCAAAGTGCGGCGACAAACGGATCGCCATGAAAGCGACCTTCTTGCGGCGCATCGGTTCCCGAGGCCGCTGCCAACGAAGTGACCGTAATCTCTCGAATGCGAATCACGATCGCATCGCCGACTTCCGCGCCCTCAACCGCCACAGGCACCGTGACTTCGTGTCCACCGCGCAAGCACGGCGTGAGCATCGGGCCCCAGCATCCGGGCGCGGTGTTGGCAAGGATGTGCCCGCCATCTCTTATCGGCCCTAGCATCGGTTGAGCCGGATCGAGCACGCCGTCGGTGAAGCGATCCACCAAGAGGGTTTCGCTGGCGGTTGTCACAGGCGACCCTGTCTCGTTTTTGGAATTTTGGATTTCAAGCATCTGATTTTGTTTCTCATTTCGGATTTAGTTCTGGCCACGTGCTGTGTCAGGAACTACCGGTTGGATGGTTTCCCGTTTTCCGAGTTCTTTGAGTAGCTCGAATTGAGGCTTGCGGCCTTGCTCTCGGCTGGTGAAAAAATTGAACATGAGGATTCCATCCACTCCCTCATCATACAGCTGACCAGCAATGCTCCTATATTTATCTGCCTCGCGTTCAACTTCAATGGATGCATAGAGTGGCATGTCGTCGGGAAGAAGCTGTCGATATTCCTTGATCGGCAACGGAAAATTGTTATGGAGGTAGTGCGAAACGATCACCAAGTCGAGAAGCCCTTCTTTTGCCCAGGTCATCGGGTCGAGACCAATTCCGAGGTTCTGCTCCGGGCGGGCCAAAATACGGGCTGAGAGAAGAATCGGTCGGCCACGTTTTTCACCAACCTCACGAGTCATAGCGCGAACTTTACGCATCCACTCCGTCATGGTCTGGAGGTGTTTTCCTTCCTCGCCGTATTTGAAAAACACGGGAAATCGCTGGAAGTCGAGTTCCAGTCCATCAATGTTGTACCGCTCGCAACACTCGCGGAGCTGGTCGAGTCGGCGCTGTCGGACTTCAGGTATTGCGAAATCCAGCCCGCCGGCTAGCCACTTGCCCACGATGGGATTGGTGCGGGGCCCCAAGATATCTAGGTGCAAGTGACTGAGCGTATCTCCTTGCTTGCCAACATGCCACTCGGGATGGTTGTGCCAAAATTTGGAAAGGATCAACTGATGAGAAAATGTTTCCGGCTTTTCAACGCCATGCACTTCATTAACTCGGAACGACAAAAAGACCTCCATGTTTTTTTGTTTGGCCCGATCGAGCACCAACGCTAACGGATCGTGGCCCGCATCGACTAGCGACCGCAAGTTGAGCGCCGCCCGAGCGTTGCCAGATTTTTTAGCGCCTTCTGTTTCGATCTGTGTCCGGATTGCGGCGTCTTCTTCGTCGCCAAGCATGCGGGCATGTTTGCTACGAAAATTCATCACCATGCCGACGTTCGGGCACATGGAAAATGTGGTCACTCCGGCTTCCGCGATGGCGTCGATCTCGCCGTAGATATCCTCGGGCTGCATGGGCGGCGGCTGAGAGACAAACAGATTGCCCGCGTCGCAGTTGTAGATAAACCGCTCCGTGCGAGTTGGTTCTTCAGCTCGTCCCAACATTGGACAAACGGTGAGTAACAAGCAGCAGACGAGGCTAACTCTCGTCAGAAATGCACCGAGCATAGTCGTCCTCGCGGCAATGGGGCTTATTTTCCAGGCAAATAGGGCTTGCATTTATAATCCTATGAAGATGGTAATATTCTGTTGACTTAAAGTATTATATGGGTTATCCTGAGCGGAGCAAGGCTTCAGTGCCATGGAAACGCAGGAAAGTTGGACGATAGCAACGGGTTTGGTGCTTTCACTTGAAGACCACAGCAGGTCGCTGTGATGCGAAAGCAGGGATAGTGACCTGTCATAGAAAAGGCAGCGTGCGGACAAGGCTGCTGGGGAAAAAGATAAGTCTTGCTACTAAGTCAAATTCTGCGGTTAGTTAAGTTCACTTTTTTCTAGTCTCTCTTAAGGAGTTTGGTCTGATGGCACAAAGGTATTTTGGCTTTCTTTTCTTAGTGTTTGCGTTTACTCCAGTTGCGTTGCTCCACGCCCAGACGACATTCCTGGCGAGTTTCGATGGTGATACGGGCAATGGCGGTCTTGATGCGGACTTTTCACTTGGTCCAGTGGCAGCAATCCAGGGTGGTGCTTCAATTGTTCCGACAAGCACGACGCCCGCTAAATTTGGCGCTGGTTCGCTTAGTCCCAGTGGAGAATCTGGCTACCTCTCCTACAGTTCCACGAATGCTATATCTACTACTGCTGGAACCGTTGAAATGTGGATTCGACCCAGCGAATGGGAGTCTGGTGCGTTTGAAGGGTTCTTTAATCTCAGGGGCGACGGAAACCCGCTCGCGGGAGACATTCGTATATGGAAAAGAAATGACGATACTCTACAGGCTTACATGGAGAACGCGGGTCCTGACCCAGAACCGATTTGGTTCCTGAGGAGCCTGTCGAATTTTACGCTTGTTAATGATGCTTGGTACCATTTAGCGCTCACGTGGGACACGGCCACGCAACAGGCAGCGCTATATATTGACGGCGTAGTAGTCAATGCCCCGCCAACTTTTTTCTTTGGGCAAACGGATATTAGCTTTAACGGAACAGTAAATCCCGAATTTCAGATCGGACATGTTCAAAACGGGCTGCCCTTCCAGGGCCTCATTGACGAATTTCGTTTCAGTGATGTTGATCTCTACGGTGGAGGGGTATTCGGTGAAGAGGTCTTTACACCGCCGACCGCACCTTTCGAAACTCCCGTATCTCTCCTAGAGGCTGATTTCAATGAAGACACTTTTGTGAACGGCGGAGACTTGGCAATATGGGAGGCAGGCTACGGTCTCTCGGGAACGGCGGTAAAAGCTGATGGCGACGGGGACTTCGACATGGACGTCGATGGCGCTGATTTCCTGGCTTGGCAAAGACAGTTTGGTTCGCCTGCTGCCATCTCCGCTGGCACCGCTGCTGTGCCTGAACCAGCTTCGCTTCTGCTTGTTCTAGTGGGTTGCACGATCGTCCTATCCGCTGCTCGTCATCAATAAATCGTACGTCAACTAACTGTGCATTTCGTTAGAGCGACAAGTTTTTCTTCTGAAGGTAATCCTGAGATACATGGAGGAGGAATGTCGCGAAGATTAGCAGAATAATTCAGGGCTGGGAGATGGCTCATGGAAGGTAAGGACGGCATGGATCGCATGGTATCACTAAGCACTAGTTTTTTCACACTTGAGGAGGGTTGTCTTATGAAGCGTTTCTTTCTTGCGTTTATCCTGGCCATCACATCGGCGTCTGTGGCCCAGGCAACGCTATTTTTAGCGGACTACGATGGAGACACGGGAAACGGTGGTCTCGATGCCGACTTCGCAGTCGGTTCTACGGTTGCCACTGCGGCCAATGGGGCCATTAGTGCCACGGCCAAGTGGGGGGCCGGTGCGATTGACCCTTCTGGGGAAACAGAGCTCCTCAGCTACGCAACTGCCGGCAACTTCAATCTTAGCGCTGGCACAATTGAAATGTGGATTAGAACCGACACTTGGAACACCGAATGGGGCGGGTTCTTCAACGCTTACATTGATAACAGTAATGATATCCGTTTCTGGAAGAGAAATGACGGTAGGTTGCAAGCCTATATGGACAGTGGTGCGGATGGATGGAATCTGTGGGGCCCTGTCCTGAACCTTGGCAGTGACTGGTATCATTTGGCTTGGACTTGGGATTCTGTTGCAGATACTACGACGATGTACCTCGACGGAGTGCCTCAGGCATCCTCGCTCTTTTTCAGTGGAGTAACTACTGCGATTGAGTACACGGGTACCGTGGATGCCAACTTCGAGGTTGGCGCTGCCCAGAATGGACTGGAGTTCCAAGGCCAAATCGATGACTTCCGTATCAGTGCTACTGATTTGTACGGCGGTCAGAGTTTTACTCCTCCAACCGGTCCGTATGTCATACCAGAGCCAGGATCGTTATCGATGTTGGCGATGGCAGCTCTGATGGTATTAGGACGTCGGCGACGTGAATTGACCTGATGCGAAGTGATTATCGGAAAAGTGCCGCGGCTTACTGTCAACAGGTGAGTCGCGGCTTTTCGGCCGCGAAGCCATGCGAGTTTCGCTTTATAGGCGTCCATAACAAGCATCCACCTGATGCCTCTAGGAAAGGAGCAGCTCATTAGTCATGAATAGTCGCTTTCGAGGATTTACGCTCGTTGAGCTATTGGTTGTGATTGCCATCATTGGGGTTCTTGTTGCGCTCTTGCTACCGGCAGTGCAGGCAGCACGTGAAGCGGCTCGTAAAACTGCATGTTTTAATAACCTGAAGCAGATCGGGCTAGGGCTACAAAATTACCATGCCGCTCATAGTAGGTTTCCCGCAGCGCTAACCGATGGAGGGCGGTACAATTCAAATCTCAATAGAAATGCTGGCTTTGGTGCGACCGAGGATCACTACGATGAGGTGCGGAACATTACTGGCTGGACCTATTTGCTGCCGTATGTTGAAGCACAGACCCTTTACGACAGGTATGACTTCAGCGTTACTTCGAGCATGTCGAATAACAAGACTAAAATCTCTGTGGCAGGTGATGACACCATAAATGCAGAAGTGTGTGGAACCCGTCTTCCTTGGCTTGAATGCCCATCCATGGAAACCGCTGGGGAACGATCGAGTTTCCAAGAAGGGATGGAGCATATTTTCTCACGCCGAAATGCTGTGCGAACGAGTTACCTTTTTTCCACAGGCGCTTTTTTCTCAGAAAGTGCGCTATGGGAAAGTTTATCATCGGACATCCGCCGAGGAGCATTTGGCAACAATGGGGCGGCAAGCCTCAGACAAATTGTGGACGGTTCGAGCAACACCATTGCTGTAGGCGAAGCGGTAAGCGGTGATCAAATCGGTGGAAAGACACTCAGCCACTACGGTCCCTGGGGTCTGACCGGCACCTACACTTGCTGCCATGGAGTAGTTTTTTCTAATAGCTCTTATCGAGTCAATGGTACTGTCAATCCTCAAAACGCTAACGAATTTCACATCAACACGGACTGGCCCTATGATAATTTGCCGGACAGGTCGACTAGGGGAGTTTTTGGAAGCTCCCATCCCGGCGGCGCGCACTTTGCAATGTGTGATGGGTCTGTCCAATATCTGCAAGAATCGATGGACTACAATGTTCTTCTCCGCATGAACTACATTGCAGATGAAGAGATTGTCTCTAGGTAGCAGGCATCGCAGCGGTTAATCAGAAGGATCTTTAGCAGGGACAACTTACTGTTATCAGTTGATTGATACAAACCATGAAACAACTATTAAGAGTTAATCCCAGAACCCTGTTGGAGGTATTCAGCGGTCGAGACCATCGCATCGAAAAGGGGTCGAACAACCAGACGGTTTTGCGACGTGCAGCAAGATTGTCTATCCCTGTGGTTACTCCATTATTTTTACTTCTCGGCTGTGGTGATGGGCAGGAAGCAAACCGAGCTGACATTTCCGGAAAGGTTATTCTGAACGGCAAGCCGCTTGCTAACGTAGGGGTCCATTTTGTCTTAGAAGGTGGCGAAATCACATCGGCAGGTGTTGCCAGGACCTCGGAGGATGGCAGCTATAAACTGTCGCACGGAGCTGCAATTGGGCTAAATAAAGTCTATTTTTCAGACCTGAGTGCGTTCGATACTCAGAGAGCAATGGCCTCGCCAGACTGGGATGGGCAAGACGTAGTTGGGCCGGCGATTCCTAAGAAATATACCGATCCCACCACATCTCTACTTACATTTAAAGTCGCCGAGGCCGGCAGCTCAGATGCTGATTTCAACTTGGCTGGTGACAAATAATGACGACATCAAACAACAATAGTTGATTAGCGCCTTGTACGCTTTGGATAGCAATAGTTTTATGTCGGAACATTCAATAATGCGAAAAGAAAAAATGAATGGGGCAGGTCAAGACGCATCTATAATTGCGAAGAAAATGTACGTAAAGGACGTTCAGGCGACTTTGTTGGCCATTGCCAGTCTGCTAGCCGTGATAGACTCACCTTGCTATGCGGTCAGTAGTCCATTGTTCGAAGTAACGGTCCAAAGCGATACAATTATCCGTTCTATTACGCGTGCGGATGTCGGCGGTGGCACCAATAAGGCGCATCTAAATTTCCCTTATCTGAAGCTACACGCCAATGGCGATTTGGTGGTCAATTACCAAACAGGGCAGACTCAAAGTGGAAATGCAGTCAACCAGCAGATGATTAGCACCGATAACGGCCAGACTTGGACTCCAAGAGCTCTGAAGGCAGGTGACCGAGCTAGTGCACAATTGATTCGGACTGTAGGAGAAGAGAGCCGTGCTTTTTCGATCGGATGGCAGGCCCCAAGTTTTACGTCCTGGAGTAACACTCGTTTTGTCAGCACCAATGGCGGGACTAATTGGCAGAACGATACGAACGTGGCATTTGATACGGGTACCGAGGCGTACGATCTCATGGCCCAGACGTTTAGCGACCTCCGCGAGATTGACGGCTCAATCTATGGGCTGGCATACGCACGTCGACCCGGTGCTAGTAAATTTGAATCTGTGCTTTTTGTCAGTGACGACGATGGAGAAAGTTTTTCTCGACGATCGACTGTCGCGACTTACACCAGCTCATTAAACAATGGCCTGATGGGTAGCGAAGGTCCGAATGAAGCATCCTTGATTGGATTGGATAACGGCAACTTGCTGGCAGTCTATCGCACGGGGCAGCCATTCCCGAGTACCGACATCAATGCGACCGACCCGTCTATATTTTTCAGTATTTCGAGTGATAGCGGCTTTAGCTGGACCGCACCAAAATCGCTTGGCGTAGGTGGCGCGTTTCCACTGCTGAACAAACTGAGCGATGGTTCGGTGGCGATGACCTATGGCCGCTACGGCGTACAGATGATGTTTGCCGATGAGGCAGGCACTCGTTGGAGCTTTCCAACCACACTCTACGACGGGCCTACGAGCGGCTATGTTGAAATGCGCAACATTGGTAGCGACCAGTTCGTATTGGTGTACGATCAGTCCGGTTTCTACCCGCCATCGGCTAACCCTGGCCCGACCGGCTATGTATACGACAACGACGATTCGGCAAATCTCCGCGCGTTGAGGATGAGCTTGCAGCGGCTACCAGACGTGGATGCTTTTAACTGGGATCTCGCGTATCAGGGAGACGTGGCACCGGTAAGCTCGGGTCAGCCCTGGGTGGAGACTCGTATTGGTGGAGTAAGTCTTCGCCTGCCGGCCGACCAGGGTCAGGACTTTCTTCGGTATGAAACCCTAGGCGGCTCTACCAACCAGTTGTTCTATACCCTCTCCGGCAGCGCACAGGAATCAGCCTGGGACGGAGTGGACTTCGCCCAGGGTTTTGTGATGGAAGTCCGAACTCGTGTTGGTGATCCAACCGCACCTAGTGCTGCCAGCATCGCCATGGATGATGGTAGCAATGGCTTTATTTCTCTTGAATTAACAGGCAGCTACGTAGGACTCGAAGGCCTTGGTGGAAACGGTGGGCAAGTCAACTACGACGCAACAGACGATCCTTCTTTTTCACCGCTCGACTGGAACGAGTATCGACTAGTCATTGCCCCAGATGTTGACCAAAACGGCATGATTATCGCTTCGTTGTTCCTCAATGGTGATTTTTCGACTCCCATTCTCACGCAGTCGCTCGACCCGAGCATTCTTAACGACCAAATCCGCTTTGGTGATCTAACAGGTGCAAATAACGGTGTGTTTGATGTAGACTATCTACGTTTCGCCTCGACTGTTGAACCTTTGCCTGGAGATTTTAATGAGGATGGATTTGTTGATGGCGATGACCTGACCGCCTGGGAAAGTGGCTATGGCGTACCAAGCGGTGCATCCCCTATGGATGGCGATGCCGACGGCGACTTCGACGTAGATGGCAATGACTTTTTGATTTGGCAACAGCAGTTTGGCATGACGAATAACCTCTCCGCTGCTACTACTGCGGTTCCGGAACCTTCGTCGTTCATGCTTGCTTTATTGGCAGCTGCTCTTCTTGCTCGATACACGGCTCTCCGTCAGCCATTCCCATCCGATTTTTGCATGCCACAAGGCAGGAAACATCACTGATAGATTATCTATGTCAGAAACAAGAACCAAAACACCCCGTGTCGCGCAGTTAGCAGAAAAGCTAGTCGAGGATATTGGTGCGCGTGATCTCAAGCCAGGGGATCGTTATCTCACGACTGTCGAAGCCTCCAAATTGCTCGGCGTGGGCAACACGACTGCGAATCGTGCGCTCCAACTCTTGGAACGCCGTCGGTTGATTGTTCGTCAGCAGCGTCGCGGGGCGTACATCGCCGATCTGCCCCAAGATCGGGAGACTTCCGCGCTGCATCGCGTCCACTTTTTAGTCCATCAAAATATCTTCGTACCGAAGGGGTGGGGCAGGACGAGGTGTTGCTCGGGATCGAGCATGAGCTGCCAGGCGTTCCGGTCCAGATTAGTTTTTTGCCCAGTTTTAATGAGGCGGGTTACGTCGCCGAGTTGATCGACGAGTCGTTGCATGCGAAACGTACCGATGGTTTTGTCCTGGTGCGAGCCTCGTACGAAACGCAACGTCTGTTGGCAGACCGTCAAATTCCGGCGGTCGTCCACGGCACTGTATATCCGTCAATTGATCGACTTGCCTCGCTCACGTCTGACATGGAGAGCGTCGGCAAAGTGCTGGCAAATTATCTCCTGGAGCGAGGCCACACGACCTTCGCCTATTTGAATCGGCAGCTCACGTACGGTGGCGACCAACAGACTATGGATGGCATTCGTGCATCGCTTCACGCGGCAGAAATAGGCCTCGACGCTTTGACTTTACGTTTCTTACCTGCCTTCGACGAGGTGTATGTTGCAGAGGCGGACCGCTTGCTAAGCCAAAAACTGCATCCTACGGGTTTTATATGTAGGACTGTTCGGATGGCTGAGGCTGTTCAAAAGGCGGGGGAACTCAAGGGACTCGTTTTTGGAAAAGATTTTGATATCGGAGTCTGCGATTACTATCTCAAACCGGGGCAGAAGCCCCGTTATGCTTGGGCCAGATCGCAATTCAGTAGCGAAGAACAGGGACGCCACTTGGCACGACTTTTGGTAGGTCAAGTCCAGGATGCTCAGTCCATCGGACATGAAATCATACCAGTCCAATTAGAATTGCCTTCCCCTTCCCTTTCCGATTGAGAAAGTACGAAGCCATGCCACCTGCTGATGATATCTCTCCTCCGAGCCGACTGTTAAGACTGGGTATGGACCTTCAAAACTTTCGCCTCATTGCTGCTCCGCATACGCCGATGTACGCCGACGGGAGCCTGAATCTGGCCGTGGTTCGTCATCAAGCTCGACATTTGGTGTCGACCGGAGTTCGTGGCGCATTCATTGCCGGCTCGACTGGCGAAGGTCAGTCGCTCACGATTGAAGAACGTGAATTGCTCGTGGAGGCGTGGATCGGTACCGAAGTCCGCCACGACTTGGAGTTGATCGTCCACGTTGGCCACAATTGCGCTCGCGATGCTTGTCACTTGGCGTCTCATGCGGCTTCTACCGGGGCGGATGCCGTGAGCATGCATGCCCCTGCCTGTTACAAACCACAATCGGTGGCCGCGCTGATTGATTTCTGTGAGCCCGTCGCCGCGGTAGCACCGGCCTTGCCGTTTTATCTGTACGACATTCCGAATATCACAGGAGTTGAGCTGTCGAGTTCCCAATTTTTGGCCGAAGGCAAGCCGCGAATACCCAACCTGGCGGGTGTCAAATACACCAATCCAGACCTTCTTGAAGTGCAAGAGTGCCTGCAAGTGGACAACGGAGCGAACGATATTTTGTGGGGCTGCGACGAGGCGCTTTTGGCGGGCATTGCATTTGGAGCAACCGGGGCTGTTGGAAGCACCTACAACTTTGCGGCACCCCTTTATCAGCGAATCATCGCTGCGGTCGAAGCAAGTGACTGGAAAACGGCCCGCGCTGAGCAAGCCCTTGCCGTCAAAATGGTTCGACTACTGCAAAGCTTTGGATCGACCCCGGCAGCGATCAAATTTGCGATGAAGATGATCGGCATCGACTGTGGTCCGCTGCGACCTCCCTTGGTGAATCTGACAACTGCACAAGAGAGCGAGCTTCGCGCGGCCCTGGAAGAACTCGGTTTCTCATCGCACATCACGGTGGACGAATCCACCGCGGCGTAGAGAGTCGAGAGCTTGAAAACAATGGTCAATACCTCCTGGCTCTGGGCTCGCGTCGTTACTTGCATAGTGGCGTACTTCGCGTTGTTGCCAGACAGCTGTACTGCTGAATTGCCGCCACTCCGACCGGTGCTTACTTGGGATGAGTTGTCGCCGTTACCGGATAAATTGGGCCTGGGCGGCCCGTTCGCAGGTGTTCACAACGGTGCGTTGATCGTCGCAGGTGGTGCCAATTTCCCGAATGGTCCGCCTTCGGGGGACAAGCCAGGGAAGAAAAAATGGCACGACCGCATCTATGTTTTGCCATCGCCAAACAGCCGTTGGCTGGGCGTAGGGAAATTGCCCAAGCGACTTGCCTACGGTGCGTCGATCTCGACCGACGAGGGGGTCATTCTGATAGGCGGGGAAGAGGATGGAACCCCGCTCGCTGATGTCTTTCGGCTACGTTGGAATGGGTCGGCCGAGAAGATCGAAATCGACACCCCACTGCCGCCCCTTCCCCAGGCGGCCTCCTACCTTGGGGGCACACGAATTGGTTCGACCATTTACGTCGCAGCTTCGCTAAGCAGCGATGGGATGGGTCGGCTTCACACCAAAAAGTTCTGGGCACTCGATTTAACCTCGCTCGAAGAAAAGCACGGATCGGCGAAGACTTCAAGTGACATCAAGCCAGTTTGGCAAGAACTCCCAATCTGGCCCGGCTCGCCTCGTCACAAAATGGTCCTCGTCTCGCAAGCAAATGCGGCAGGCCGACAATGTGTTTTTCTTTTTAGTGGTGCCAATCCGCGATTCGGTTCTGAAAATGCGAGAGAGACCAAGACGGCTGAATTCTTGACCGACGCGTATCGCTATTTACCACTCTCCAAAAATGAAATAAGTGGCAGTCAGCAGGGACAGTGGAAGCAGATTGCAGACATGCCGGTTGTATCCGACGGGCGGCTCCCGGTCGCTGCTGCCAGCGGTATCGCATTTGGAGGCCGGCATGTGCTTATCTTCTCCGGTGACTCAGGACGCTTTCCGTCTCAGCCCATCGAGGATCGCCTCCCCTTCCCGCAAGACGTGCTAGCCTACAACACGGCTGCCGACTCCTGGGCAATCGCGAGCCCGATGCTACAGGGAGTGGTCACGTCGACCGCCGTGCAATGGGGCGATGACATCATTATTCCTAGCGGCGAAGTTCGTCCGGGGGTCCGGACGCCCAGCGTACAGCGGCTGAGGCTCCAACCACGTTTCGGTGCTGCGAATTGGACCGTGCTTTTGGGCTACCTTGCCGCCATGCTAGGGATCGGCGTTTACTGCTCTCGCCGAACCAATTCGACGGAGGATTTTTTTCTCGCAGGACGGCGTATTCCTTGGTGGGCGGCTGGGCTGTCGCTCTTCGGCACGCAACTCAGTGCGATCACGTTCATGGCCGTCCCAGCCACTGCCTATGGGAATGACTGGGTGCGTATCGTAAGTAACTTCACGATCATGGCCGTGATTCCCGTGGTCATCTGGATGTACCTTCCCTTTTTTCGCCGGCTCCATGTCACGACGGCTTATGAATATCTGGAGCTACGTTTCGACGTCGTGGTTCGCCTTTTCGGCAGTACGGTCTTCATCCTTTTTCAGCTTGCTCGAATGGGGATTGTACTTTACCTGCCTGCCATCGCGCTGTCGGCCGTAACCGGCATGGATGTCTTTTTATGCATCTTTCTGATGGGCATGCTCGCAACGGCCTATACAGTGCTGGGCGGAATCGAAGCGGTGGTTTGGACCGATGTTGTGCAAGTACTCGTTTTGATTGGCGGAGCGATCGTTTGTATCGGAGTTGTCGCCCTCGAAGTAGGCAGCCTGGGCGAAATCGTTTCGATTGCAACCGCGAACGATAAATTCAACATGGTCACCCCAGGTTGGGCTCCAACCCAAAAAGTTCTTTGGGTCATGATCCTTGGCACTTTTTTCACCAACCTGGTTCCGTACACCACCGACCAAGCGGTGGTTCAGCGTTATCTCATCACCAAAAGTGAGAAGCAGGCCGCCGCGAGCTTGTGGGCAAATTTCTGGATCACGACCCCAACGGCGCTACTGTTTTTTGGACTTGGCACGGCACTTTTTACGTTTTACCATACTCGCCCTGATCTGGCCGTCCCGGCACACGCAGACCGAATCGTTCCCTGGTTTGTTGTCAACGAACTACCGGCAGGTGTCGCAGGGATTGTTGTTGCCGCCATTTTTGCTGCGGCGATGTCCTCACTGGACAGCAGCATGAACAGCATCGCCACGGCATTGGTCACCGACTTTGTCCGACGATTTCGCACATCGATCACCGATCGGCAGTGCCTCCGCATCGCGCGATGGGCAACCCTTGTCTTGGGGTTCTTGGGAACGGGCATCGCCATGGTACTCGCAACGATCAACATTGAGTATCTCTTCGATTTCTTTCTGACAGCGATCGGCCTCATTGGCGGACCCCTTGCAGGCATCTTCATCCTTGGGATCTTCGCGCCGAGTGCCAATGCACGGGGAGCACTTATCGGCGCTTTCTCCGCAGTGGTTGTATTAGTGCTTGTCTCTACATGGACTCCGATTGATGGCTTTCTTTACGCCCCAATTGGCACATTGTCGTGTTGTGGTGTGGGATTTCTGGCGAGCCGTTTCGTGCAACCAGAAGAAAAAGATCTAACAGGCCTTACGTTGCGAACGCTCGATGCTAAATGTTCCATTGTCCCTCTCGAAGTTTCGCTCCGAGATGATTGAATCAGCCGTTTTGATGACAAAGCACTGGTGCTTTGTCACAGCTTAAAATGAGGATTCGTGTTGTGAACCGTAGTTGCTAGCCTCGGGCTTTCTCGAATACGCCCGAGGCTAGCGTCTACGGCTCATCATCCCAAAATTAAGCTGTCCCTATTCACGCAAACCAAGAGATACCCTTATGATCTTCTCTCGCAATACGCAACTTGTGATTCCCATGATACTCTTGACTGCCACGGCCTTAGGGTGTTCCAAAGGGCCGGCGGCCCTAACCGTCCCCCGATTGAAAGCGAAAAAGTTGCCGATACCGTTTTCGCCCAGTATGACAAAAATGCAGATGGCATGCTCAACCAGGAAGAGTTGTCCGGTTGTCCTTCGCTTCAGGACGCGATGAAATACAACATCGATAAGAACGAAGACCACCAATTGTCTCGAGAGGAACTCGTCGAAAGGTTATCACAATGGGCAAACGGGAGGGCCGGCGTGTCGTCTTTCAGTTGCCGAGTGACAAAAAAGGGGAAACCGCTCGCGGGAGCTCAAGTTCAATTGGTTCCAGAATGATTTTTGGGAGGTGTTATCCAGCCGGCTGTCGCCATAACGGATCGGAGAGGCAGAGCGAGAATGGCAATCGATCCTTCTCATCTACCTTCAGATGCACAATACCTTCGCGTCGTTCAGCAAGGGTATTACCGCGTAGAGATTACGCACCCGAGTGTGGAAATCCCCGCTAGTTAGGGCTTGCTGATTTACTCTCTTGCTCAGTGTGAGCTCGAATTTGCCGGTGTCCTGCCCACCCGGTCCCGTGTCGGTAACACCTCCTCAGACGCTGGAATTCTTGTCAACCGGCGATGCGTCTACCGAATACCGTCCTGATCCAAGCATGACACAGTAAAAAGATCGATAAAA
>JAJRSE010000034.1 GCA_024278955.1 Planctomycetota bacterium
ACGAAGAACTCGGCCGGGTTTTCGCCCGGCGTGATGATTCGATAGACGACCTTGCGGGACCGATGCCCTTTCGCGATGGGATCGACTTTGATCAGCGAGCCGACCACGATATCGAGTTCGCCGCCGGCAACCGCCTTCAATGCCACTACTTCCGTCACCTCGTAGGTGGTCATCACCAAGCCCAGAATATCGGTCTCCGACTTCAACGTATTCCCTTTGTCATCGACCCAACTGCGAGTGGTGGTGGGGAGAATTGTGTTGGTGGTGTTGATTCGCAACAGCTTCCGCGACTCGCCCCCGAACAGTTTGACCGTTTCCATTTCGCCCGCCGTCATCGTCACGGTCGCTTTCCGTTTCAATTCCGGCAGAAAGACATCGAACGACCGCTTTTCGCCCGGTTTCAGTTTCTTTTCAGCCAGCAGCCGCGTTTCGTAAGTGGGCGACTTGATGCCTTTTTCCCAGTCGCGTTCTTGTTTGCTGGTTTTGCCGGCAATTGTCGTTGTCAGAATCAATTTGTCACCCTGCACTTCACCGGCAACTCGCGTGGAAGCGGCGGGGGGATTGCGGGTCTCCTGCATGAACGAAACGAGTTCGCCATCTGCGTCTGCCTCATCTTCGAACAGGATTCGCATCTTGAGCTTCTGACCAAACCGCTCGATTGTCATGTGCGTATCGGTCGATGTCCGTTCGAGAGTTCGACCATCGCGGGTAACCGGCTCGATGACCGAATGCACGTAGCCGATGCGTCCCTCGCCGATGTAGATCACCTGCCAGCTTTCCTGCTTCTCCCCTTTCGTGGTTTTCGATTCGGTCGATTCGGTCGGCTTGTCCACGGCAGCGGGCGGGCGCGTCTCAGCTTGCGCGGGAGCTTGGTCCTCTTGAACGCACGACGCACCGGCAACAGCCATCGTTGCAAGCAACAGCCTCAAGCTGATGGGCAAACTTAGTAAGCTCTGCATGGTCTTCTTCCCGTTGGTGCGCCACGGCGAATTCTGGAACTTGCCGTATTATAGCGGTTGTCGCAGTCGCGCGGTCAAGTTGCTCGACCGGATGTTGTAGCTGTCGGACTGCGCCTCTTTTTTCGGTTGTATCGACGGCAACTCGCCACCTGCCGTTGCCCGATTGCCACAACCGGCCTGCTTCGCTGTTCGCCAATGTTCACGTAGGCGGCACGTCTCTTCTCATTCGCAAAGCGTAGGGGGCAATTCACCCTGATGCCGCAATTGACTCCGTTCTCATCGCGATTTGCGTGCTAGAGTTGCCTGACTCCCGGCTGACACTGCCTGCTCTGTGTGGCATTGTCGTCGGAAGTTGTAAGCGGGCCATTGTTGAAATGACCGCGCAAAACAGTCGAGCAAAAATATCGCCCGTCGGCCAGGTTGGCATTCAGCCTATTTGCCGAAGGCACGGCTCGACCGATTTGCGCAGACGATCATAAATTCGGGCGGCAGACAGAGAGTAAGGAACACGAGATGAGCTTCCTGCAACGATTTACGAAAGACAGCGCTCGCGATGGCGTGACCGCCAGACGAACCAGCAGTTTCGAGGAACTCTCCGACGATCAACTCGAAGCGCATCTGGGAATCAAACGGTACGGCAGCTTTATTCTCACCGATGCCGTCCGTCCGTCGTACAACCTCGATGTCGTTCCGAGCGCCGGTTTTCGGCACGATAAGTATCGCGACCGTGAAACG
>JAJRSE010000035.1 GCA_024278955.1 Planctomycetota bacterium
CACGCAAGCCGAATGCGTGGTACAACAAACGTGTGGACATGCTGATACCTTCCTGGAAGAAGTCGTTCAATCACTTCTTACTGGAACAGCATGTCCACCTTTTTGTAAGCCATGTACGCTTTAGTCGGATGAACCATTTTTTGGTCGTGAATCCTGGCGACTCGATTAGTATCAAAGTGCAGATTCGTGGCAATGGTTTTCTAGCGAAGGAGGTGGGGCAAGCGTTGACCGAGGCGCTCGTCGAAGCTGGTATGACAGTGAGAGACGATTCAGATCTTAAGCTAATCGCAAGATCGAAAACTGGAGAGACGAAGAAGATTCGTTACACTCGGTTTGGAGCATTTCGCGAGTCGGGGGAGACCATTGAAGTGACTGACCGAGTGTACGAACTGGAGTTGCAGCTTCGAGGAGTGATTGTCTGGCAGCGAAAATCAACTCACTCGGCGCCTATGCACTTGCGTATGGAGCAGGGGGAAACTATTCGTGAAGCAATTGATCGAGTGTTGAAACCAAGAGCAGGGGATTTTCGAGGGCGTTTGCCTTCGTATGTAGTCCGCCCGGAGTTCCGCGAACCGCTTGGTAAGAGCACTTTGTCGTTTTGAATGTTTTCGCCGATTTAGGCAGTAACATCAAGTCGTTCGCCCTTGCCGAGGGCTTTGCCGAGTTGGGCGGTTGCTTCGAGGAGTTGAACCGTGGCTTGGCCTTGCTGCTTGACGGCAGCTTGAGATTTGGCCAGCATCGCGATGCCGATCTGCTGTTGGGTAGCAGACGACTTTGCGGCTAGTACGGCGTTGATGGCGTTGTTGATACTCGACATGGTTTTTTTCCTATGCTGAATTATCGGTCACCAATGTGATTGATGCAGCGATAAACAGGCAGAGGAAGGTCGTTAGCCCAAAGCGGAATGGTAGAATCGGAGTATTTGGAAAAACCCGAAGAGTTTAGGTCGGTTCCGACATGCTTGCTTTCAAGGTGCGGTTGCGGATCTGGTTCCAAAGCACCAAGGCGTTGGCAATCAAAACGAGCACGGCACCAAAAAGCATGCGTCCGGAGAGCTTTTCACCGAGGGTAAGAAAGCTGATCGTTAGTGCCGCTGGCAGGTAGAGGTAGGTCAGGATGCTGATTGTGGTGGTCGAAAGTACGGTCGAGACACGGACCCAAAGGCCATGCCCTATCCAAGCGATGAAGAGACCTAAGTAGAGGATCAATCCCGTGTCGCTTGCGCGGAATTCCCACTTGGCGAATGGCCAGAGGGTAAGGAACACAACAAGCCCGATGACGAATTGTCCCCAGGTGCGGAGATCGGCATCAACAGTCGCGTGGTGTTGGTGCAGCAAGGGAAGGCAGGCCGCGAGGGTGCCGCTCAAGATGCCGATCGCTAGGCCGAGAGTTTGGCTGTTTTGAAGGTTGAACTCGGGGAAGAGAAGTATTGTACCGAGTAGTGCTAGGCAGAGGCCGACCAAGTCGATCGAAGTAACTCGGCTGAAACCGAAGAGCCAGCCGAGCAGTAGGACCTGGACTCCGTAGCTTGAGAAGCCAATGGCTCCGATGGCAGCATTGCCGATTTTGATGCTCAAGAAAAACAGCACCCAGTGACAACCAAAAGCTAGGCCTACGAGCAACATTGCTTTCCATGTTTGGCGAGACCAGCTTCGCAATTCGGCAAGAGTAAGTTTGCGTTTGAGTAACAATACGACCGTCATGCCTGCGCTTGCGAGGCCGAGTCGAACAATGCCGAGAGAGATCGCGTCTAACTGGACGGCACGAATGCACGAAGGGGCACTGGCAAATATAAAAGTTGCGAAGAGGGCGCCGTATAATGCTTGCTGAGGTTTCAAAGAATTCTCGACCTGCGGGATCTGCGAGTTGGTGTTAGGAAATGCTAGGAGGGGCACATTCCGAGGGGAGGAGAGATTTTGCTCAACCGGCGGGACCCTTATTGTCTCGTATTGGAGAGGCTGAAGCTAGTGCTTTGGTCGCATTGAAATCGGACGCGAGAATGGGGCGTTACTTCCTGAAAGGACTTGCAGGCGACGCGATCAACGCCATTTTGGACGCCGCCGGATTGAATCTTCGGAAGCTGCTGCGCGGTTTCCTTTTCGCACGGATTTCTTGGCACTCACAGCTCGAAAAGGATCGATTTGGCAGCAGCGTCCAATGGAATCACGCCTTGGCTGCCGCGTGACGCCGCCAAACTTGCCACCCGTCCGGCGAAAACCTAGCCGCCCCGTGGGTCATCACGCGACGAATATACACACAGCCATGATCGAGACGAGTTGTCCAGCTAGTATATAGCAACCGGCAATTCAAGGCTTGCCTCCCTCGCTTGGTGGCGATTTCAAACCACTTCACTAATCGCCTTCGCCACTCGCTCAATATTCGCAGGCGTTAGCCCAGCCACGTTGATGCGACCCGAACCCACGATATAGATTGCGTATTTTTCTCGCAGCGTTTCGACTTGTTCTTTGGTGAGCCCGGTGAACGAAAACATGCCCCGTTGTTGGGTGATGAATGAGTAGTCGCCTGGCACACCTTTGGCGGCTAATGCGTTGACAAATTGTTGCCTTGTGCCGTTGATACGGCTTCGCATGGCGGCGACTTCTTTTTCCCAGGTGGCTCGCAAGCTTTCGTCTCGCAGGATGCAATTGACGATTGCTGCTCCGTGAGCTGGCGGATTCGAGTAGTTCGAGCGAATGACGCGATTAACTTGGCTTTGAACTGCGGGCACGGTGTCCGCCGCTGGGCAAACGATTGACAGAGCGCCTACTCGTTCACGGTACAGTCCAAAGTTCTTAGAGAACGAGCTGCAAACCATGAGCTCAGCCTCGGGGCGGCAAAACGCTCGAAGGCCGGCGGCATCTTCTTCGATTCCCTCGGCGAAACCCTGATAGGCAAAGTCTAATAGCGGCAGCAAACCTTGGCCGTAAACTGCGTCGGCAATTTGTTTCCACTGGTCGGGCGTGGGATCGATGCCCGTGGGGTTATGGCAACATCCGTGCAGCAGAATGACATCGCCGACAGGCATGGACTTGATTGCCTCAAGCATTGGCTCAAAGGCAAGCGCATTGGAAGACTTGTCGAAGTAGGCGTAGCCCTTGGTCGGCACCCTGGCTGCGGCAAAAATGTTGCCGTGATTTGGCCACGTGGGTTCGCTCATCCAGAGTGTTGCTTTGGGGAAATTTGCATTGATAAAATCGCCAGCGACCCGCAACGCGCCCGTTCCGCCAGGCGTATGTGCCGAGGCGATTCGCCCCGAAGCGACGGCTTCGTGATCGGCGCCAAATGCCAGCTGCTGAACCACTTCGGCATATTCGGGTGCGCCTGGAATCGGCAAATACGACTTGACCGAAGCGGCCTCAGCCAGCCGCTGCTCGGCAATTTTCACACACTCCAGGGTCGGCGTTTTGCCATTTTCGTCCTGATAAACGCCCACGCTGAGGTTGATTTTCTCGCTTCGAGGATCTTCCCGGAATGCAGCAGTAAGCCCAAGAATGGCGTCACGCGGTGCAGCTTCGATAGTTTCTAGCATCAGATTTCTCGTAGAATTTCTGTTATAAGCGGCGGCACGGGAGACATCCCGACCGGAAAAAAAGTTCGCCGGCTCAGGAAGACCTTGGTCGTTGACGCTACGTGTTAACTCATGCGATAATAGTAGACCCTCCTGCCCACGGTTCCAAGTGGTACGTGGCCTGGGCGCACGCATAACGCTCAGAACGCCCCCCCCTCAGGAAGTCTATGCCCGCACCTCATATCGGAATCTGGCTAATCGGCGCCCGTGGCGGTGTCGCAACTTCAACAGCCCTTGGCCTGGCAGCCTTGCAAAAGCAGCTCACCAAAGAAACTGGGCTCGTGAGCGCCCTCCCCAGTTTCTCGCACCTTGACCTGCCCCAATGGGGCGAATTTTTGGTCGGTGGTCACGAAATTCGCGAGGTGACGCTCTTCGACGAAGCCCTGCGTCTGAACCGCGAAAGCCGAGTTTTCGATGCCGAGACCTTAATTGCGTGCCAAGAAGATTTGAATCAGATTGAGTCGAGAATCCGGCCCGGCGTTCTCTGCAATGTCGGCCCCACGATTCGCAATCTGGCCCCCAAAGGCGCAGAAGACAGCCTTGGCCCCGCAGCAGCGATCGAAAAAATCCAGTCTGATCTGAGCAAATTCCAAACACAAAACAATCTCCGGAACGTGATCGTCATCAATTTGGCTTCGACCGAGGCCCCGGTAGACGAATCGGCTTGGCCCGAGACCTGGGCCGAGACACAAGCGATGCTCAGCAAGGACGATTGCCCTCTGCCAGCCAGCAGCCTGTATGCGATTGCGGCGCTCGATCTTGGAATGACCTACATCAACTTCACTCCTTCGCTTGGTGCAACGCCGACAGGGATTGGCGAGTTGGCTCTTGAACGCGGAACGCGACACGCTGGCCGGGACGCAAAGACGGGGGAAACACTAATGAAGAGCGTGCTAGCACCTATGTTTGCCGCCCGGAATCTCGACATCATGAGCTGGGTAGGCCACAACATTTTTGGCAACCTCGACGGCAAGGTGCTCGACGATCCGAGTAACAAAGCTTCCAAGGTAAAAAGCAAAGACCATCTCTTGGAAGCCATGTTGGGATATGCCCCCCAAACTCTGGTGTCGATTGAACACATCGAAAGCTTGGCTGATTGGAAAACGGCATGGGATCACATACATTTTCGAGGTTTTTTGAATACTCCCATGACGCTTCAATTTACATGGCAAGGATGCGACTCCCTACTCGCAGCGCCACTAGTTCTCGACATGGCACGTTTCGCGCAAGTGGCTTTCGATCGCAAAGAAACCGGCTGCATGTCGTTCCTCGGCAGCTTCTTTAAAAGCCCGTTAGGCACTGATAATCAAGCCTTTTTTGACCAAACTCGCGATCTAGAAGCTTGGGCAAAATAATCCGTCTGATCGATCATGGTCGACTCTATCTAATCGCTCATGCGCAGCGTATTGACACTTTCAATTGGACACACGTGCGCACTCTTTCGGGTTCTCAAGGACTCAGCGACACAAATTTTGTGACAATTCGACTTGACGAGTTGATCGCGAAATTGGTTCAATGCGCGCAAAGAGGTTGGTGGGCTTCCAAAGAGACTGTGATTCTTTGGTACAGGACAACGGAACTGGCACCACCAACCGTCGCTTCACAGAGACGAAAATCGGTATCACCCAGGAGTGGAAACGCGGCCCGAAAAACAACCGTTGCCTCCCATAGCTAACGGCGAAGGACTTCGGGCCGTAATTGATAGGAAGTGTCGAGTTGGCTTTGATTCGCTGCGAGGCGAAACTAACTCGAATAGTTCTCGGTAGTTTCTCTTCCTCCCTTTTTTAGCGCCCAGGAAGAGGGCCTCAATACAACCAGGGCGCCACCAGGTAAGGAGCCACAAGACTATGGCAGCAAAGAAAAAAGCGACAACGAAAAAGGCCGCGAAGAAATCGCCTAAGAAGAAGGCAACGAAACGCAAGGTCGCCAAGAAGTCGCCAAAGAAGAAGGCCGCAAAAAAGAAGACCGCCAAGAGCAAGACAGCTAAGCGGTCGACCAAAAAGAAGACTGCGACCAAGAAAAAGTCGACTAAGAAGAAAGCAACGAAGAAAGCCGCCAGCAAGAAAAGCACCAAAAAGAAGGCGGCAACAAATCGCAAAACCACTCGTAAGAAGGCCAAGAAACGCTAGGCTGATTCGAGTCGGTTGAGGGATGTTGCCCACGGGCAGCACCCAACTGAAGCTACCAATTTGGGCCGGCTGTGCTGTTTCTTGGCACAGCTGGCCTTCTCTTTTCCCTAAGTCGTCGCCTGACGGCGGCTTAGCCTGCGTTGACCCACCCCCTACGACGTGATAGCTTGGGCGAGACTGTGCTCTCTGCTGAAAATTACCTCCTGCTGCCCCTGATGGTGTCTCCACTGGAATCCCCTTCGTTTTGACTACCGCAAACGCTCGACCCGACGAAAATACCGATTCTCCCCCGGAAATCGGCTTCGACCAACTGGGACTCTCCGACGTTATGCTCGAGGCGCTTGCTGCGGCCGAGTATCACACGCCCAGCCCTGTTCAAGCCGGAATCATCCCGCATGCTGTGGCCGGCACCGACGTACTTGGGCAGGCCCGCACTGGCACAGGCAAAACCGCTGCCTTCGCCATTCCAATTCTGGAGCAGCTCGACAAATCGCCGGCCAAAGACAAAAGCCCTCGCGCGATTGTCCTTGTGCCAACCCGCGAGCTGGCAGTTCAAGTACGAGACGAAATCGCAAAACTGGCCCATGGCCGAAAAACAAAATGTCTTGCCGCCTACGGCGGGAAACCGATTCGTAGCCAAATCACTCAACTAGAGCGGGGCTGCGATATTGTCGTCGGCACCCCAGGCAGAGTACTAGACCACCTGTCTCGAGGCACGCTACGGCTCGAAAATCTTCTCTGCGTCGTACTCGACGAAGCCGACCGTATGCTCGATATCGGATTCCGACCAGACATCGAAAAAATTCTTCGTCGCTGTCCGAAGCAGCGGCAAACATTGCTGCTAAGTGCCACGGTTGACAAAGGCGTTGAACGGCTTGCCAGAAGCTACATGGTCAATCCCGAGATCATGGACTTTTCGCCCTCGACCAAAGCGCCCGACACGATCGAGCAGCATTACTTTACGGTCGAAGAAATGCGCAAGTTCGACCTCCTGCTCAAACTCATCGATCGAGAAAAACCTGAACAAGCAATCGTATTTTGCCGCACCAAGCGAGGTACCGATCGGGTGCAGCGCAAACTGTCCAAAAAAGTAAAAGGGGTCGATTGCATTCATGGTGACATGCAGCAGCCTGCCCGCGATCGGGTGATGCGATCGTTTCGTGACGGGAAAGTACGCATTCTGGTGGCAACAGACGTGGTTGGCCGAGGGATTGATGTCACCAGCATTTCGCACATCATCAACTACGACCTGCCCCAGTCGTCCGACGATTACGTCCATCGCGTAGGCCGCACCGGACGCATGGGCCGCGAAGGCGTGGCCTATTCGTTTGTCACGCCCGAGCAGGGCATTGAGCTGACACGTATTGAAATGTTGATCAACACGCTGCTCAATCGGGACGAAATCGAAGGATTTCAGACCGTTGCCCAAGCCGCTCCTCCGCAAGACTTGAGTGAAGAGGCCAAGGACGAGCCGAAAAAACCCGCCCCCCCCGGCCAGCGACCCCGACGTCGGCATCGCCGAGGGCTTTAGTCTGCGGCAGCAAATTCGTTGCGAAGAAAAGCTGCTACTTTTTGCCATTGTGAGGCAGCTTCCTCAAAATCGACCTTCATTGCCTTCACGCTATTTGGCGTTTCTACTCTTGGCTGTATCTTGACTGTCTCGTTCAATGGGATCTGAGCGCTCGGACCTGCCGCTAACATTTCTTCGACTTGTGGCGACAAAAGAAAATCCACCAGCCTTTCGGCGGATTTACGATGGGGCGCGTCTTCGAGTATCGCCACCGTGTTTGGAATGAATAGAGTCCCAAGCTCTCCTGAGCCTTGGTCGGGGTACACGATCTTGACGGGGCGACCTTGCTCTAGCTCGATGATCGCGTCGTCCGTATCGGTCAAACCAAATGCTAGTTCACCTCTTGCCACAGCAATCGCGACTTGCTTGTTGCCTGACATGACCTGCGCATTCTTTTTAACCGCACGAAAGAATTCTGCTGCACGTTCCTCTCCCCATGAAGTAAAGAGACATGCCGCATGACTTGCGGTTGTGCCTGCCAGGGGCTTGGCAATTCCAACTTTTCCTTTCCATACAGGATCTATGAGATCCCTGACTGACCCCGGGGTATCTTCTTCCGATACCAGGTCCGTGTTTATGATCAGCACGCGAGCGCGGGCAGCAAAGCCATACCAAACGCCTTGTGGCGAACGATACTGAACGGGGAATGACGCTGCACTTTGTGTCACATAAGGACTCAGCAAACCCGCTTGGTGCAAACGAAGCGTATTGACAATTTCGTTATTCCAAAAGACATCGCAACGCGGCCGATTGCGCTCAGCAAAAATTGCCTGCGTAAGGCCCACTGTCTTTGTCGATTCGGTATCGAATTTCCCCAGAACAACGATGCCCGTCTGACGAGTGAACTCATCGAAGATCGATTGCGAAAAATCTTGGTCTAAAGCGGTATAAACAACCACCTGCTGACTCTCGCTGGTCCTCACATCAAACAGCCACAATGCCCCCAAGGCCAGAACCCCCAAGCCAGCCCACAAGCCAAGGCTTCTCTGTACCTCAAAGCCTCGTTTCTCGGAATCTGCAGGCGTTTCACTCAATTCGGGCCTTCTTTTCTTTGCTAAAACCAGTCATGTGATTCCTTAAGCAACCACGGTACAATATCTACCGAAACTTTTCCGCCGGAGCAAGAGCCACTATGAAACTGTTACTGCTGGGAACCACCGGCTACCACCCTAACGATCGTCGACAAACGGCCTGCATGATGCTCCCAGAGCTGGGCGTGGTGTTTGATGCCGGATCGGCCATGTATCGCGTCGCAGACCACCTGGCCACCGACTCGCTCGACATCTTTCTGACGCATGCTCACCTTGATCATATCGTGGGCCTGACCTACATGTTCGACATTTTCCATAAGCACTCGCTGCAACAAGTTCGAGTCCACGGCGAACCAGCTAAGCTTGATGCCATTGATAAGCATTTGTTTTCCGAATTCTTATTCCCCGTCGCGCCGCCGTTCAAAATGCAGGCCTTGGAACCTAAAACTACCCTTGCCGACGGGGCGATACTAACGCACTTTCCTCTAAAGCACCCTGGTGGTTCCGTGGGCTACCGTATCGACTGGCCTGACCGCTCGCTCGCCTACGTCACCGATACAATGGCTTCTGAAAATGCCGACTACGTTGAAAAAATTCGCGGCGTCGATCTGCTGATTCATGAGTGCTATTTCGGCGACGATCAGCCAGAACAAGCCGAACTCACGGGGCATAGTTGCCTCACACCAGTTGCCCAAGTTGCCGCCAAGGCCGAAGTAGGCCGCATGGTGTTGGTCCATATCAACCCGCTGCTGGACGACGACAAAACACTAAATCTTGGTGCCGCTCGCAAAATATTTCCACATATTGAAATCGGCGTCGATCGCATGGAATTGCAGTGTTAGGCCCATAAATTAGGGATCCGTCACCTAAACCTCAAATCTCGGGTCGCCTCGCGGGTTGCTTGACGGCAACGCTTGTGTACTATACATGTGTCCATTGCCTGTCAGCTGGTGTTTTGCCATAACAAAAAATCAACGTTATCAAGGCACTCGGGTTCCTGCAAATTTTGGTGGTTCGCAACGTGCATCCAACACGAGCCTCAAACGAATCGTCTGAACTGACCCCGCTACACGGGGCAAACGTGCGCCGTTTAATGGCCCGTCTGAATATGACTCAACAGGACGTAATCGATGCCACCGGTCTCGACCACCGAACGTTACGGCGCATCCTTCAAGGCATCACCAGACCTCATGCCCGCACGCTGCATAAGCTGGCCGAAGGGTTCGGTGTCTCGACGGATGAGCTATTCCAAGATCCTCGTCAGGGCGGCCTCACCACGTTCGGCAAAGCGACAAACCCTGTTGTTGCTGAGGTGGTTGATACTCATCCTGAAACTTTTGCGAACTGGACCGTAGCTGACTTCAACGAACTATTCAGTCGCATGGCCGTGGGAGGCGAACTAACTGAAGCCGGTGCGCTCGGTGCCGCAAAAGCGATGAACGCTAAACGACAACTGATGCTCGAAGTTGCTGTGATCCTTGAAAGTAGTGAGGCTCATTTAATGCAAGATTTTGTCGACTGGCTGTATCGTCGGGTGACAACACTAGACTGACTTTACAATTAAAACGCTCATTCGTTTTTGAGAAGCACATTTGCCTGCGGCAAACGGTCGATCCTTTCTGCTCCTTCATAAGATTGCAAAAGATAGATGGTGCCGTCTTCGGCAACAAATCTGTCGTCAGGTTCAAGCAAAATCGATTCCCCAAGCAAGATCTGAAAAAACTCTTTGGTCACGGATGGGGTCGTCGAATCCTCGACAACAATTTTGTCTGGCTGAATCTTCACGGGAATCGCCGTAAAAGCATATCTCCATTCGACAATCTCGGGACCTGACCCCAAACTGCTCGCTCAATGTCTACACGGTCAATGCACCCATAGGAAACGCTCAGATTACGGGTCTCACATTTCCATCTGCCCAACAGCGGCAGTTCTTTGGACTCCAATACGGTCCAGCACCCACCAGTACTGTCCAGCACAATATCGCCAATCCTAGGCGCAGTTTCGCCAGAAGGCATCGCGATGTGCCAAACAGCATCGGCTTGTTGTACAAAACCATCGCTTGGACTTGCTTCGCGCAAGGTAGAGTCCTGCTTCCTTGCAGCACTGATTGCCACCGTGTCCAGGCTCTGGCTGCGGCGTAAACTAGCGATTTCTAGTCCCTCGAAAAAAGTAGTGAAGTCTGATTCCGCATTGATGTCCGATGCCATTATGTGGCTCCTTGGGATCGATATTCAAACGGCTCGTAGCCTTCCAGTTTCCGATCGCACCAATCAACGGTCTGCTGGAGCGACTCGATATACTCGGTCCAAGATACTCGTTGGCCATCAATCGAATACGACGGCTTCGGATCGGCACGCAACGTTTCCAATTGTGCAAGCGTAAGGCTGCGTATTGTAGCAACTTGTTGTGTTTCGGTTGACATAGTTAGATACACCTCAACTTAGAGCAAATCACTCTCGCGTGTTCCGCCAAGAATAGTTTATCCTAGTAGTCGTTTTGCAGGGAGGGGAATTTCAGTGGAGTCTCAGGAATGGAAGCCTATTCGATCGATATGCGTGAGCATGTGATGTTGGCGGTGAA
>JAJRSE010000036.1 GCA_024278955.1 Planctomycetota bacterium
ACCGCCCCCCCCCCCCCCCCCCGAATGGGGTTTTGTCCCATGAGTAGGGGTCCCATGTTTTGGGACAAAATTCGGTGGTTTTGTCCCAAGAGATTTTCGATAAGTTCAAGAATCGTAAGGTTTTCTGCATAGCGACTGGGACAAAATTGGTGGAATTTAGGAATTTCGGTGCATCGAGTTGGGACAAAATTATTTGGTTATTCAGGACGACTTTTTAACGCCGATCTCGCTTAGGGCCGCCGAGTTGGTGTTGGTTCCAGTTCCCTCTAGGATTGGAAGTATTATCGTATTTCTGAGAGGGGAATGCGACGGTTATTTTTGGCCGGCACTGCCTCACGAGAAAGGAGGTGACCACAGGGGGGACGCTGATGGGCGACCGTCCACCGGGACCCATATCGATTGAACATGAGAAGCTTGTCGATTTCAAACTCTTGGCAGCCCAATAGCCTCCTTGTCTGAACGGCGGTATAATTGCGGTTTCCACTTCCGAGAAACCAACCATTTGCGCCCGCCCCTATGCCTACTAAAAAAATCACCTCGCCCGACGATCCGGCCCTTGTTGAGCTGTGCCAAGCCCTTGCCGAGCTTGCCCGTGAACTTGACGTCACCGACCAATGGCCTACCCAGCAGTTGCAGCTTTGCGCCGACTACGGCGTGTACGAGTGGTTTATCGCCCCTGAGTGGGGCGGACAGGGCTGGGATACCGAGGCCGTAGTGCGCGGGTATTTGGCACTCAGCAAGGCCTGTTTGACGACCACTTTTATTCTTACCCAGCGGACCGGTGCTTGCCGGCGGATTGCTAGCTCTTCAAACCAATTGCTCAAAGAACGTTTGCTGCCCGACTTGGCCCAGGGGAATTCGTTTGCCACGGTAGGCATTTCCCATCTCACGACAAGCCGACGTCATCTGGCCCGACCGGTGTTGCGAGTCGAACGGACCGAAGGGGGGTTTGTGCTCGATGGTTTTAGCCCGTGGGTTACCGGCGCGACCGAAGCTCAGCATGTGGTGATCGGTGCCACGCTGATGGTTGACGATCAGCCGACCGAAGAACAGCTGTTGCTCATGCTGCCGACCAACCGGCCCGGCGTGTCGGCTCTTGCGCCGGTACAGATGGTGGGTGTCACGGCTAGCCGGACGGGCGAGCTTCGGCTTGAGAATGTTTTTGTCGAAGACGAATGGGTGTTGGCCGGTCCTGTAGAGAACGTCATGTCTCTAGGTATCGGGGCGAGCAGCGGCGGACACGAAACTTCGACCCTTGCTTCAGGATTGGCAGCTGCGGCGCTCGACTTTTTGGCCAGCGAGGCCAAGCAGCGTCCCGACTTGGAAGCCCCCCTGGCCGCTTTGCAGAGGGAGCAAGTCGAGCTTCGCGAAGCTTTATTTGCGGTTGTCCATGGCGAACCTGGCTGCTCAAGCGAACAGCTTAGGCGGCAAGCGAACAGCCTGGCGCTGCGATCGTCGCAAGCGGCGTTGGCGGCCGCGAAAGGCACCGGCTATGTGCTGGGACATCCGACCGGCAGGTGGTGTCGCGAAGCGTTGTTTTTTCTTGTCTGGAGTTGCCCGCAACCGGTACTCTCGGCCAACCTTTGTGAGCTGGCCGGGATTGCGGAGTGATCTTTTTCTGACCGCTGATGGACGCTAATTTTCGCTAATATTGGGGGACTCAACTACCACCGGCTGAAGCCGGTGGGCGCAGCACAAGAGGGAAGTCACCTCGAACTCCTCCCGTGCTGCGCACACCGACACGAGTCCAAGCAGAGGTTTCTCGCCAAAGCACCGTTCTGCGGACCCGTGTCGCTGCCACCCAAAAACAAGAACACACAGAATACCACTTAGCCTTACGGAATCGTAATAACCTACCTCAAGAATTCGCCTAAAGACGAGGGTTTCAGACCCATTGCGAGAACAAAAAAGTTATGTGGAAGCGTTTCATCCTATCTGAATTCATAAACAGACCGTAAAATTCGCACCAAGCTTCATTAGCGAATTTTTTAGCGTCTATTAGCGGTTCAAAAAAACCTGACCAAGCCCTGAGAAACTTAACTATGTCTGACCCGAATGATCCGATTGTTGTCTGGCACGAACAGGCGGTTACCCGTGCTGATCGTGAAAAATTAAATAAGCACCGTGGCTGCGTGGTTTGGTTCACTGGCCTAAGCGGTTGTGGCAAAAGTACGGTTGCCAATTTGGTTGACTCGCAATTGCACGAGCGCGGCTTGCGGACCTATGTGCTGGATGGCGACAACGTGCGGCACGGGCTCAATGCGACTCCGCAGATGTTAGCTGAGCGTTATGGCGAAGAGTTTGGCAAGCGTTTTGGTCTGGGGTTTAGCCAGCAAGATCGCGAGGAAAATATCCGCCGCGTTGGGGCGGTTGCCAATTTGCTGTGCGACGCGGGGCTGATCGTGCTGACGGCGTTTGTGAGCCCTTACGAGTCTGATCGCGATGCCGTGCGGGCAAGCATGGCCGAAGGCGATTTTATCGAAGTCTACGTGAATGCCTCGCTCGAGGTATGCGAATCACGTGATCCGAAAGGGCTCTACAAAAAAGCACGGGCGGGAGAAATTAGCAATTTCACGGGAATCGATGCCCCGTACGAGGCGCCTAAGAAGGCCGAACTGGTACTCGACGCGAGTGGCCAACAGCCGACTGAGCTTTCTGAGCTTGTCATCGCGAAACTTACGGAGCTTGGCAAGCTTAGCTAGTCTGAGCGGCATGTGCATGCAATGCTGTCATCCGAGCTGCTTCAAAGCCGCAATTTCTGCACGAACAAGAGCTCCTGTTGACCCGTAGTTGGTACCCGGGATAGATTGGCATTGGGGCGCTTGCCATCTTGCCGCGGCACATACACGGAGGTTTGGCGATGATGTATTCTTCGACGCAAAAACCAGAGGGCCGAGTTCTAACTACGCAAGGTGGCAGTGGCCAAGGTGGTAACGGCTTGAAGATTGCCCAAAAAATGTCGACTGAGAACTCCTACGAAATGGACTCCTACGAAATCCCCTCTCTTTCCGATCAAGAACTGCCCAGCGCCGAGGAATCACCTGCTTTTGCCGGCACTCAAGCCGAAGCGTTAGCCGAGCGTATTTTGCATCGCATCGCGTCGCGACTGCCTTGTCGGGTGCGGAAGCTCCAGGTTTTTGTTACGGAGAACGAGGTTATTCTTGAAGGCGAGTGCAGCACGTATTACACCAAACAAATCGCGCAGCATACGGCGATGGGCGTTTTGGAATATGAGCAACTGGTAAATCACATCGTTGTCTGTGCGGCGAAGTAATTGGCTGCTTGTTGCCAGCTTGAATTATTGAAAGCTGTTCTAGTCGGAGAGAATTGCGAGCGCCTGCTGTCTGTCGGATGAGAGCCAGGGGTTGGCGGTGTTTGGCTTCCAGCGAGAATCAATTTCTTGAAGGGCACTTGCGGCATCTCGTTGTGCCTCGCGCGTGTGGTTTTGCGAAAGTTCTAGTCGTGCTCGAAGCAGGAGCCAGGAACTTTTCCAGCGAGAGCGGGCCAATCCGGCTTCGATATGCAGGGAAGCTTCTTTCGCTTCGCCGCAGTCGATAAGCGATTGGATCCATGCGCGACGGAGAACGATGCTTGGATTTCTCTGCATGGCTGCTTCGAGCGAGAGACGGGCGGCGTCGAGGCGGTCCAGTTTTGTTAGCGCACGCGATTCGCCTAGGAACCAATTGATATTCGGGCGAGAAGACGCAAGCGATTTTTTCCATGCCGACAAAGCTCGCTCCCATTGCAGTTGTTGTTCGTAGGTACGAGCGGACAATGCGTGGAAGGTAGCAGCTTGGTCGGCGCTGTCAGAAGCTGCAATGCCTTGTTGGCTTACTTCGAGGGTTTTGGCAAATCGATGCTGCTGAAAACTAGCGTGAGCCAAGCCGTGGAGTGCAGGCAGGTAAGCTGGCGATAATTTGAGGGCCGAGCGATAGTCTGCCACGGCTGACTCGGGCTTAGCGATGGCGCGATATTCGTCGCCGCGGCGGATGAATATCGCAACGGTGTTCTCGCCGGCTTCAATGCGTTTGGTGAGTGCTTCGACGACTTCGGAGGGGCTGTGATGGGCGTGGGCTGGCGGCGAAACTGCAAACGCGATACCTACCGACCAGATTGCTTGAAGTAGGCGTTTTCTTCTCATGGGAGGCCTCGGCGAATCGCGAGGTACTCGTAGCTTGCGGCGCTGTTTTCGCCCACCAAGATGCCGAACTTTCCTTCAGGCAAGGGCTGGTCAAGTTTGACATCGTACTCGACTTGGTTATTCAATTGGAATTTGAAAATGTTTTTTCGTGTTTCGATTTCAACTTTCACTTGTTCGCTAAAATCAATCTCGACCTCACGGCTGTCGAGGACCTCGGCTTCGCCCTCGTGGTAGCGAACCAACTCGGCTGTTGCCGTCTTGGCATTGAATCGATAGGCGTAGTAGTTTTGTTCGTTTTGGTGAGCAAAAACCACTCCTGCGACTGCGTCGGTGGAGAGAGAAATTTCTGTACGGATTTCGCTCATCAAGTCGTCGAAATTATCGTAGGTGGCAATCACCGATTTTTCGCCGGCTTTCACTGCGAGCAGCTTTTTTTGCTCTTCGCTCACTTGCTGGACAACCACGGACTCGTCAGGGCCTTGAGCGAGGCTCCAGTTTTTCGGCAATTGGCCGAGGGCTTCGTCCTGCCAAGCCAAAACAAAGACGGTAAGAAGCGAAGGGTCGTTGGGCGGCTGCCATGGTTTTTCGAGATGGGTCACTTCGACCTTGCCTCGTTTAACGATGCTGAAAACGTCGCGCTCGACGTTATTTTTATTCACCATGGTGCCGGTAAGTGTATCGCCCCTGATGTCGAGAATCACGGAACCATGTTCGACGAGAATCTCTCGCATGATCGGCATTGTGCCGCGACGGGTTAGTCCGGCACCGCCGTTGCCGGCGACAATCGCAACGGTGCCTTCGTTGGGATTCAGGCCTTGGCTTTTTCGGTAGGCACCGTCGTGGTCGGGATTGCCGTCGCCATCGTCGACAACGACCCCTTCGGCAACGGTGGGCGTGGCGTAGGCTCCGTCGATGAGCATGCTGCGTTCGTAGATGTGAGAATGGCCCGAAAGTACGATGTCGACGCCACAGGATTCCAAGATGGGCATAAAGTGCGTTCGCATCTCGATGAGCTGTCGTTCGGCGTCGCTGTCGTGCGAACCCTTGGTGTAGGGCGGATGATGCCAAAAGGCGATCAGCCATTCTTGCTGAGTTTCTTCTAAGTCGGCGATTAACCATTGGGCCATGGCGCCGCTCGGGGTCCGGTCGAGATCGTGCGAGTCGAGGCAGACGAAGTGAACGTCGGCAATATCGAAAGAATAGTAGGCCTCGGTTCCCGAAGGTAAGCCGCCCGCCTCGGCGGCTGTGGGCACAACGTAGGCATCGTAGTAGGGTCCGGTCCCGGAGGTTCCGCGGGAGGTTTTTCCTTCGTGGTTCCCCATCGAAGGCCAGCAAACTTTGTTGCGAAGTGTGGTTTGGTAGATATCGAAAAAATTGTTCTGAAACTGTTTGTCGGTTCCCTCGACGTAGGCCATATCGCCGACGTGAAGGTAAAGGTCCAGATCGCGTTTAGACTCTTGCGTGAATTCTTGCATCGCGAGGTGAACCTCTTTTTGGTCTTGTTCCCCGGTTCCTGAATCGCCGACAACCCAGATGCGAAGGTCGGCGTCGGTGCCTTGAGAGGGCGAAGTCACGAAGTAGTGATGTTTGTCTGCCCCGGCAAGTAGCTTCTTGCCGGCATAGACGCTGTAGTAGTAGCGAGTTGCTGGTTCGAGACCTTGGATGCGGGCTTCGTATTGGTAGGTGCTGGGTACGGTCGAAGGACTTTCGTCGTCGGCAGCGCGTTTGGCAGCGTCGGCTTTGGGCTCCTTGTACAGGCGCGTGATGTACTTGGGTGCCTGAACGTCGGCCGAAACGAGAAGTTGAATTGAGCCGCCGACAATCTGCCGGTTGAGAGCAGCGACCGACTTCCCGATTTTTACCGACGGCGCGGCTGGGCTGTTGGTACGCCAGACGACCACGATCGACTCGGGCGTGGCGCTCTGAAGGTATGGGCCGCGCGTCAGTTCAGGGCCTGCGGCTACTGCGGCGTTGGCCGAGATTGCTAGGCCAACGAAAAACACTAGTCCACACAATACCACTTGTTTTTTTGCAGGCAAACGAAAAAACATTCACAACTCCTTAACAGTTGACCTACGCGATAGTTGAGTAACAACAACAAACGTAGCGTTTACGATCACAACAATCTAGTCTTTGCTAACCCTCAGGCGAAAGCGATAAATACGAAACTTGCTTTGACGAGGAAACTGGTTTAACCTAACGGGAGTTCCTTGAAACCTCCCCCTCAGCGCTGCTGAATCCCTCCCCTAGCTTGGAGACGAGTATGGCCCGCAAGCTCTCACGACGCAGTTTTCTTGATCAAAGCCTACGTGTTAGTACGGCTGTCGCGGCGAGCGCTGCGACTTCCTGGTACGTAAATCCTCGCCCTGCTTTGGCGTCGAAATCAGCACTCGAGAAACTCAACATCGCCGCGATTGGTACCGGCAACCGGGCGGCGGCAAACATCGGCGGCTGCGCTAGCCAGAATATTATTGCGTTAGTAGATGTGGATACTAATTTCCTCGATAAGGCTGCTGCGAAA
Source organism: Planctomycetota bacterium (assembly GCA_024278955.1). Classification (GTDB taxonomy): domain Bacteria; phylum Planctomycetota; class Planctomycetia; order Pirellulales; family Lacipirellulaceae; genus Bythopirellula. The sequence goes on from JAJRSE010000036.1 coordinate 6,663, forward strand.
TACTCGGGAGCTCGCAAGTACCGCGACTTCCGCGTCATGCTTGAAAAGGAATCTGAGAAGATCGATGCGGTAATTGTCGGCACTCCCGACCATACGCACGCACCCGCGGCAGCGATGGCGATGCGAATGGGGAAGCACACCTACTGCGAGAAGCCACTTGCCCATACGGTTTACGAATCGCGTACCCTTACCGAGCTGGCTTCGAAGAACAAGCTGGTTACCCAGATGGGTACTCAGATTCATGCCGGTGAAAATTATCGCCGGGTTGTTGAGATCGTCGAAAGCGGTGTGATCGGACCTGTTCGAGAAGCGCACGTATGGGTCGACGTCCACTACGAGGGCGGCGTGCTAACCACCAACACCCCAAAGCCCAAGCATGTGGACTGGGATCTATGGCTCGGTCCTGCGCCAAAACGCGAGTACTTTGAGAGCATCATCGAAGGCCAGCACCAAACGGTCCATCCATTCCACTGGCGTTGGTTCTGGGATTACGGCAGCGGCGGCCTTGGTGACTTGGCGTGCCACTACATGGACTTGGCACACTGGGCGCTAAAACTAAAACACCCTAACCGCATTTCCGCATCGGGACCCGCGCCTCATGCCGAAGCAACAACGGCAGGTATTGTGGTGAACTACGATTACCCGGCCCGCGGCGACCTGCCCCCGGTAGAATTGACTTGGTACGATGGCGGAAAACAACCCGAGATTCTCTCGACCTTCGACATCAAGGACAAACAAGGGAATCCCATGAATTGGAAGAACGGCCAGCTATTCATTGGCGAAAAAGGAGCTCTGATTTCTAACTACAGCAGCCATATGCTGCTGCCGCAAAACAAAGCCGACCAGTTTACGGTGCCCGAACCTTATCTCGCGAAGTCGATTGGTCATCACAACGAGTGGATCGAGGCGATCAAAATCGGTGGGGCGACAACCTGCAACTTCGACTATTCTGGCGCGTTAACCGAAGCGGTACTCTTGGGCGTGATTGCGTACCGCTGCGGCGAAACGATTGAATGGGATGCAAAGAACTTGCAAGCTACGAATTCACCGAGGGCACAGGCTTTGCTGCATAAAGAATATCGCAAAGGTTGGACGCTTTAGCAGCCTACGTTTCTATCGAGCGTTCAGGGTTTTTATAGGGAGGCGGTTTCTCTATTCGTAGTGGCGTTACCGCTACCGCAAACATTCGAGTAGTTGATCGATCTTTGCTTCGAGCTGTTGTTGGCCGCTGAGGAATTGCAGCTCGACGCTGACGGCCCAAAGAGGGACTTGGCCAAGGGCCGTCTCATGAAACTTAACCAAATCTTTACGCGTGCAGATTGCTAAGTCGGTTTCGGTTGCCCAATCGGTGAGCGACTCGACGTCGGCTGCGGTGTAGCGATGGTGGTCGGCGAATTCTCGCCACTTAACGGGCTGGCAATCAAGCGTGGCAAGCGTGTGGCGGAAGCCTGCCGGGTTGCCGATGGCAGAGAAAGCGGCAACTTGTTTTCCGGTAAGCAGCGAGAGTGGCTGTTTTTCGCCGCAGGTGTTGATTAACTCGGCGGGACCATGCACGACTTCGCACCAAAGGGCTTCGGGGGCTAAGCGTGCGACTCGCTCTCGAACTTGGCAGCGTGCTTCGGCGTCGAGCATGTCGGCACGACTTAGCACGACCACGTCGGCTCGAGCCAAGCCGGCGAGGGGTTCTCGTAGAGTGCCGCGCGGAAAGACGTGTTCAAAACCAAAGGGCTCGGTCGCGTCGAGCAGCACGATGTCTAAATCACGGGCGAGGCGGCGGTGCTGAAAGCCGTCGTCGAGGACGATCGATTCTGCTTGATGCAGTTCGATCGCCGCCTGAGCCGCCGCGACGCGGTCGCGGTTTTGCTGGTGGGGAACGCCGGGTAGCGCGAGTTGTAGCTCTAGGGCTTCGTCATTGATGCCGTCGGCAGATGCGCCGTAGCCTCGGCTGACAATCGCAACTCGGATGCCCTGATGGCTTTGGCGATTGGCGATCCACTGGACGAGGGGCGTTTTTCCGGTGCCTCCGAGGGTGAGGTTTCCTACGCTAAGGACTGGAACTTTGACGCGATGAATCGCAACGCGGCGGTGGTTGTAGCGGTAGTTTCTTAGCTGCATGGCCCAGCGGTAGGGAAATTCGGCGATTCTTAGCAGCCCTCGCAGGGCCGTGGCTGCTAGTCCGGTTTGGCGACCGCTGATGAGTTCGCGAAATTCTGAGGGGCTTAACATGCTATCAATAAACGCCGAAGTGGGAGATAAGGCACGATTTTCCGGAAAAACGCAGTTACCACCACCCCAGGTGGAACATATTTGCTGGAAGAGACGTCTACTATCTGGGCGAGGTCTCCTATAATGGAGCAACGGGGCTGGAATGACGATTCCCCTAGCCCCAGTTCCTAGCCCCTAACTCCTTTCAATTTCTTTGCTATGGCTAGCGTGACAGAAACTCAACCGCCAAAGGACCCTGCCGGAGAGACTCCGAGCAAGGGCGAGTTGTTGGTCGACGAACAGATACGGCGTACTCGTCGGGCGCTGAAAATAGTCGATCTGGCGGCGGGAATGATTTCGCTGGTGATCGGCGTGTTGGTATTTTTGCTCACGGCAGCGGCCCTGGACCATTGGGTTATACCGGGGGGGTGGGGGACCGGGGGACGGACCGTATTGTTTTTGATGCTACTGGCAGGAGTCGGCTGGCATGGTTGGCACGTTTTTTGGCCCATGTTACATCAGTCGATTAACCCCGCCTACGCGGCTCAGGCGATCGAGCAAAGCAGCCCGGCACTGAAAAACAGTTTGCTGAATTTCTTATTGCTTCGGAAACGCAAACGAAGGATTTCTCGCCAGGTTTTTCAGGCGATCGAACAACAAGCGGCCCGCGGATTGTCGCAGGTGGCGATGGATTCGGTCGTCGACCGTTCGTCCGTACTGCGACTGGGATATCTTCTTCTTGCCGTAGTTGCAATTTGCTCGCTCTACCGCGTGCTTTCGCCAAAGGATCTCTTCACATCTGCTGGGCGAGTGCTGTTGCCGTGGACGAATGTCATTGCCCCGAGCCGGGTGCAACTGAGCGCCATCAGCCCGGGCGATACACAAACGGCCAAAGGCGAGCGGGTCGACGTTTCAGCGGAAGTTCTGGGACTTGAAGAGGGAGAACCGGTCCGCCTGCTCTATTCGACCGCGGACCAGCAAATTGTCGAGCAAGAGATTGTTATGCTCGCCGCTGCCGGAGGCGTACACTTCGAAGCGAAATTGCCTCAGCGAATGTCTGAGGGCGGCGTGCAACAAGACCTGACTTACTGGATTGAAGCCGGAGATGCACGTTCGCCCGCGTTTCAAGTTTCGGTTTTCGCGCGACCAACGCTCATCGTTCAGAGCGTAAGGTACAACTACCCAGACTACACCGGGTATCCTTCCCGCGAAGAGACAAACACGGGCGACCTCCGCGCGGTGGAAGGAACGGTGGTTACGATTACAGCGATGTCGAACCAACCGATCGAGACGGGGCATGTCGACTTTGAAGCCGACGGGCGGCAAGATCTTTTGATGAAAGTCGACGCTCAGCAGGCAACGGTAAGTTTTCCGCTTGAGCTACGTGACGATCGCCGAACACCTCTTCACCAAAGCTACGTGCTTCGTTACTCGACGACCAAAGGCCGCAAGAACCGTCTGCCGCCGACGTACCAAATCGAAGTAACGCCTGACTATTCGCCAGAGATTCGGTTGCTGAGCCCCGAGGAAGAAATCGTCGAGGTCGGGGTCGACGATCAAGTGACGATCGAAGTCGAGGCCCGCGATCCTGATTTTGCGTTACGCAATGTCGCGATTCTCGGCGAAGTTGCCGGGCAACAGGTGATAAAAGAGACGTTGTTGTCGAAGAAAAATCATACAGGGCGTTTTGTTGGCCAAATCCAACTAGTACCAAGCCAACAGGGGCTCAAAGTTGGCGACGTGCTGGAGTACTGGGGAGCGGCAGCAGACAATCGGCAGCCGAAGGCGAATCTTGCTTTTACGAGCCGCCATAAAATCCGCGTCGTAGGCCCTGGCGAAGAAGGAAAGCAAGGGTCGGACCCGTCAGACGAAGGAAAGAGCGGCGAAGGCGAGCCGCAACCAGGAGAAGGCGAGTCGGATTCGTCTGACGAGGGCGGTGACGAGTCGGGAGGAGAGTCGGGAGGAGAGTCGGGCGAGTCGGGAGGCGAGCAGGGCCAACAAGGTCAGGGGCAGAGCGGCGCGGGTGAAGCGGGCGAAGGCATGTCGGACGAGCAGAACCAGCAGCAAGGCGGCAAGGCAGGCGAAAGCGAGTCGAGCGAAGGCAACGAAGACTCGCAATCGGAAAGCGAAGGCCAAGCCGGCGGCGAGTCGGAAGGCGAACAGCAAGACGGCGAGTCCCCGGAAAGCGAAGGGGGCGAAAACTCTTCAGGCAGCAAACCGTCTGACGAGCAGGCAAGCGGCAATCAAGAAAAAGTCTCGCCCGATGGCGACGACGACGCCGCAGCCTTCGACCGCATGGCCGAACACTTTGACGAACAACATAGCGACGAACAAGAAGAAAACGACGCGAACAGCGAGGGCGACCCTTCGGAAAATGACGACCCAAGTGGTGCCAGCAAGGGCGAGCAGCAAGAAGGCAGTGGCGATTCGTCCGACGGCACCGCAGACCCCGATCAAAGCGATCGTGGCGAAGGAACCGAAGACGCTAAAACTAGCGAAGCAGGCGAAGAAGGCAATTCCAACTCTGCCGAAGGCATGCCGCAAGAGAGCGACTCAGAAAGTGGCGGCGCCGAGGGAGATCCTTCGGAACAGCAAGGCGAAGGCTCCGACCAAGAGGGTGAGCAATCGCAAGACGACACCGGAACTGAGGGACAGATGTCGAAGGAACAGGGCGAAGCCGGCGCCGGAGAGAATCCTGGGGATAACGAGGGGACAACTGCTTCGGAAGACGGACAGGCTCCCGAAGAAAAACAGGGCGACCCTTCGACAGCAGGAAACGAAAACGACGAAGAAGCTCCCTCCGAAGGGCAAGGCCAAACCGAGTCGGACTCGGAAGGCAGCCAAGGCGGCGACCGATCGGGCGGCGGTCAAGAAGGGTCGGGTCAGCAAGCCGATGCCGAGGGCAAAGGAGGAGCTGGCGAGCATCAGGCGGCAGACGAAGGTGGCAGCAAGTCGGAACAACCGGGCGAAGGAGAAACGTCGGAACAGGCAGGCGGCGAGAAACAATCGGACGGCCCTACCGGCGAATCGAGCGAAGACCAAGCGGGCAACGGCAGCAAAGCAGGCGATAAGGCGGGCGATCAAGCAGGCGGAAAAAACCAAGGCGAGAGTGGCGAATCGCAACAAGGCGCGGCAGACGAAAACATGCCAAGCGAAGGTGAGCCTTCCGAGCAACCGTCGGGCAACCACCAGGACGCTCCTGGTGGTTCAAGTCAGCCGACCGCAGGAGGTGGCCAAGGAGGAGAGGGTTCGCCCCCTCCCTCGAGCGGAGAAATCGAAGCCGGCGATGAAGCCAATCTTGACTACGCTCGACAGCAAACCGATTTGATTCTCAACAAACTGGACGACCAACTCGACCAGAAAGAAGTCGACGAGAAACTTCTTGAGAAGCTCGGCTGGAGCAAGGACGAGTTACGGCGGTTTGTTGATCGTTGGAAAAATCTCAAAAAACAAGCCGCAGGCGAAGACGAGTCGTCTGCCGCAAAGCAGCAGCTCGACGATGCCTTGCAAAGCCTCGGTTTGGGACGCAATCGCCAGTCGGGGTTCCACTCTCAAACCGCAAAAGACAAGCTACGCGAGCTGCAAGATTCTTATCGGGGAAAAATTCCGCTGAAATATCAGCAACGCGTTCGAGCCTACGTCAAAGGAACGGCAACAGCGTCTGAGGAAGAGTAAACCGACGCGGGCTTCCTTTATTCGGGCTGGCAAACCGTGCTAACTTGGGCGACAATCGTTGCATGACTACTTCTGTTCCTCGTTATCTTGTTGCGTTTCATCCGAAGCAAATTCCCCACCATTTTGTCGATGTGCTAATCCTCGGCGGCGGTATCGCAGGGCTGCGTGCAACGATGGGAGTTGATCCAAGTCTCTCGGCACTCGTGGTCACAAAAGATCGCCTTAACGAGTCGAACAGCGTTTACGCCCAAGGAGGTATTGCGGGGGTTATTGCTCCGGAAGATCAGTTCGAGAATCATATTGCCGACACGCTCACCTCGGGCGCCGAACTGTGTGACTCGGAAATCGTGGAAATGGTCATCCGCGAAGCGCCTAAGCATATTCAGCAGCTTGTGGAATGGGGAACCGCTTTCGACCGCGAAAAGGGAAAGCTCACTCTTGGCCGTGAGGGGGGGCATAGCCATCATCGGATTGTTCATGCGCTTGGCGATGCGACAGGCAAAGAGATCATGCGGGCGATGATCGAGCGGGCACGAGAAGAGCTGGAGGCGCAGATTTGGGAAAACACTTTTACGATCGATCTCTTAACCCACGAAGGCGAATGCCATGGCGCGTTGGTTTGGAACCAATATCACGGCAAGACGTTTATTTGGGCTAAACAAACCATTCTTTGCACCGGTGGCGCCGGGCAGATCTATCGCGAAACCACCAACCCGTTGGTCGCCACCGGCGATGGCCACGCGATTGCCTACCGAGCCGGAGCGAAATTGCTCGATATGGAGTTCATGCAATTCCATCCGACCGTTCTCTACATTGCCGGCAGCAGCCGCACGCTTATTACCGAGGCAGTTCGAGGCGAAGGTGCGCTGCTGCTGAACGCCGCAGGCGAGCGATTCATGCCTTCGTACGACGAACGGGCCGAGCTGGCTCCACGCGACATCGTGAGCCGAGCGATCGTCGATCAGATGCGCAAAACAAGCCATCCGTGCGTTTATCTCGACCTTTCGCCGCTAGGGCCTGAGCTTGCCCTGAAACGATTTCCGGGAATTGCCCGAAGCTGCGGCGAGTTTGGCATCGACATCACCCGTGACCGAATTCCTGTACGTCCTGGTGCGCATTACATGATCGGCGGTGTCGAAGTCGACCAACGTGGAGCCACGACGCTCCCCCGACTCTGGGCTTCGGGCGAAGTGACTAGTAGCGGCTTGCACGGTGCCAATCGGCTTGCCTCGAACAGCCTGCTCGAAGGACTGGTCTACGGAGCCCATGCCGGCGAGGCGGCATCGGCTGCCGCGATCGAGCAGCCCGACACGTACCAGGCCACGCCGCTCAGCAATCCGGCGATCGAAGCCCACGGCGAGCCACTCGACTTGGTCGATATTCGCAACTCGCTTAAAAGCCTTATGTGGCGAGCCGCTGGGGTGCGACGCGAAGGAGAAGAGCTAGCCCGCGCGGGGGAAACGATCGACCAATGGTGCCGTTATGCCCTGACCTGCCAGTTAACCGACCCGGCTGGCTGGGAGCTACAGAACATGCTTACGGTATCGCGCGTCGTGATCGAAGCGGCCCTACGGCGAGAGGAATCCCGCGGGGTGCATTTCCGAATTGATTTTCCGGAGCGGGATAATGCAAGTTGGCAGGAGCGGCTGGGGATTACCTGCGGAGCCTAGACCAGGGTAACTATGTGAAACCACCTCAAAGCGAACAACTGAAGCGTCGGCGAAATACTAAATACTTCTTCGCTGCGCTGATACTGCTCCTTCTGGCATGGGCGATTGGTGGTTATTCCATAAGTCGCGGTAGGCCTCTGTCGCCTCTGGAAGCCCAGCTAGTAGGCAATTGGGAAAAAATAGAAAGTTCTGGCAAGAGGACGACGATTAGTTTTTCATCTGACCGTACCTTCCGAGATGCTCCAGGGGCATGGGAAGGCACATGGATAATTGAAGGCAACGAACTGCGTCTCTGGTACTGGTCGGACAGCCCTTCATCGGGCCTTGGGGGATTTGCCAAGCACCTAGTGAATCGAGCAGTTCCTAATAAACTAACGATTGTAATTGAGATAGGCTCAGACAGAAATACGTTAGTGCTGCTAGATGGCAGCAAAAAAACAATCTATACCCGCTTACAAGATGAGTAACGGTAGAGTCCACATTCGTACTGATTTTCCGGAGCGGGACAACGCTCGCTGGCAACATCGGCTGGGGGTTACCTGCGGAGCAACCGGGTAAATTCGAGCAAACTCTCTCAGAAAGCCCGGGAATTGCAATCCCCGGGCTTGTTGCAAATCATCGGTTTCTGGCGATTTCCCCGAACCCTGACGACAAAACTGCCGTAGCGTAAAAAGAGGCACGAAAACTTGCCGCTATGGACAGAAGGGAGCCCTACTGGTTAACCTTAGCAGTTGCTTTGGCTCTCCAGAGGAAGGGCAACCAGCCCCCTCCGCAGCCCCGCCTGCCCCCCCTTAGATCACCAGCCTTTCTCCCATCTGACGACCTTGACCAACGACTAAGAGTGAAACCTCGATGAGCGAAACGTCAAACAACAAAACCGCGACCGACTCCTCCCCCAAACCGATGATTGAGGCCCTGGGCCTCTCGAAATTCTACGGCAGCTTCGCGGCGTCTCGGGACGTCTCGTTCTCGATCAAGCAGGGCGAAGTGGTTGCATTTCTCGGACCCAATGGTGCCGGCAAAAGCACGACCATGAAGTTGCTGACCGGCTACCTCGCTCCTTCTGAGGGCGAGGCACGCATTGCGGGGTTCAACATGGCGACCAATCGCCTAGACGGCGCGAAGCGGCTCGGATATCTGCCAGAAAACGGGCCCCTCTATGCCGACATGACTCCCCGCAGTTTGCTGCAATTTTTCGGGCAGCTGCGTCAACTTACGGGAGCAGATCTTGACCGCCGTATCGAAGCCGTCGTCCGCACTTGCCACCTTGGCGCGGTGATCGGCAAACCGATTGGCAAACTCTCGAAAGGCTACCGGCAACGGGTCGGCATGGCTCAGGCCTTGTTGCATGACCCCGACGTGCTGATTCTCGACGAACCGACCGCGGGCCTCGATCCGAACCAGATTCGCGAAGTTCGCAAGATGATTCGCGAACTCGGCGAGTCGAAAACAATTTTGCTTTCGACGCACATTCTGCAAGAGGTTCAGGCGATGTGTACTCGCGTTTTGTTCATCAACGAAGGTCGCTTGGTATTTGACGGCACCCCCGAACAACTTGGGGACGACCCGGCCATGATGGACAACAAATTCCACGAATTCACTTCTGCAAGCTAAGCTATCTCTCGCCTGACAAAATGCTTCAGGACCGAGACCTCATAGGATATTAAATCACCATGAACTGGATCGTTCTCAAATCGATTTTCAAACGCGATTTCGTGAGCTACTTCTCCAGCCCGACCGGCTACGTGTTTATCTGCGTGTTTGTCGTGTTGAGCTCGTTGGCGACGTTCTGGCCCCCCGATTTTTTCAGTAGCAATCTGGCGAACCTCGATCAACTGAGCCGCTGGCTACCGTTTATCATGCTGGTGTTCATCCCGGCGATTACGATGAGCATCTGGGCCGAAGAGCGGCGTCAAGGAACTGACGAGCTGCTGCTGACCGTGCCGGCAAGCGATTTTGACGTTGTGCTGGGCAAGTACTTGGCCGGGGTAGCGATTTTTACGGTTTCGCTGTTGTTCTCGGCGTTCTCGATTTTTCTTGTCTTCAAATGGGGCCTCGGCGATCCGGACGGCGGGTTGTTTGTAAGCACTTACGTCGGCTACTGGTTTATCGGCATCGCGATGATCGCCATTGGCATGGTGGCTTCGTTCTTGACCGAAAATCTCACCGTCGGATTTATCCTTGGCACTCTGTTCAACATGCCCTTGGCATTGGCTGGGGTTGCCGACTGGTTTGTTAAGGACCCGGCGATAGCCCAAACCGTCAGACGCTGGAGCGCGCTCGAACAGTTCCGCGACTTCGAGCGAGGCGTGATCAGCCTCGGAGGCATCACCTACTTTGTGATGATCGCTGCGGTGATGATTTACCTGAGCATGATCCTTATCGGCAAACGCCATTGGCAAGCCCGCGAGAATGGCGGAGCGCTGCTCGGCCATTATGTCGTACGAACGATTGCCCTGCTTTGCCTTGCCGTGGGAGTGACCGAGCTCGTTCAAAGTCGTAACTCGCTTCGCGCCGACATCAGCAGCGAACACTTGAGCTCGCTTTCAGAAGATACGCTCAAAATCTTGCAAGAGTTGCGAGACAACCCCGATAGCAAGACCATCAAAATCGACGCCTACGTCAGCCCTCAAGTTCCTACCGAGTACACGGCTACGAAGCTGAACTTTCTTTCCACCCTGGCCGAGCTTCAAGCGCTGAGCGGCGGAAAGATTATTGCCACGAAGCACGAAATCGAGAATCACGGCCCCGAAGCGGTCCTCGCCGAAACCACCTACGGGATCACACCCCGTGAGGTGCTTATCACCAAAGGCAGGGGGCGAACTCAGGAAGAATTCTTCCTCGGGGCAGCAATTACGTCTGGGCTGGGCAAAGTAGTCGTCCCGTTTCTCGATAAGGGAATCCCGGTCGAGTACGAATTGGTCCGTTCGATCGCGACGGTTTCACAAAAGAAAGATCTCAAAGTAGGGATTGTCGATACCGGCATTCCGTTCCTAAATCCTTCTAGCGACCGGCTTCGAGAATGGCCGCTGATTACCGAGCTTCGCAAGCAGTACGAAGTCGAGGACCAGGCGGTCAATCCTTCGCAGCCGATCAAAGATTCGTACGATGTTCTGCTGGTCGTGCAGCCTTCGATGTTGGGCCCCCAAGAGCTTGACCACTTGGTTGATGCGATCCGAAACGGAACTCCCGTTGCTTTACTCGAAGACCCTCACCCCCATTTCTTCCCCCAAGCGGTTGCCGGCACTCTCGAACCGCGGCAGCAATCTGGGATGATGGGCATGTTCGGTGGCGGGGGACCGATCCCGAAAGGCGATATCTCCCAGCTATGGCGAACCCTCGGCATCGAAATGGATCCTTCGCAGGTCGTGTGGCAGGATTACACCCCGGAACAAACGGTCGGCGGGATGGCCGATCTCCAGTGGATTTTTGTCGACTCGGGCAACGGGGCGCAAGAGCCATTGAGCGTCGATTCGCCGATTACCTCGGGAATGAACCAACTGCTCATGCTTTACCCAGGATCGATAAGCAAGTCGGGAGATTCAAAACTAGAATTTGACCCTCTCCTGGTTACCGGCAGCGAGAACTCGGGCACCGTCCAAACGGGGGCTCTACGCCGCGGACAACCGAACAACGCGCCGTTTGGTCGAACTCGTACACGTAGCTCCTACATTCTAGCAGCCCATATCCACGGGACCCTGACCGAAGAAGACCTGCTGCTTTCGGGAGCCGCTTCGCTTGACGAGAATCTTGACGAACTGCTCGACAAAAAAGAAGGCGAAGCCGCGGATGCCGAGTCATTGGAAGCGGAAGAAGACCTTACCGAAATAAACGCGGTCGTCGTTTGCGACATCGACTGGGTGCTGCCCGACTTTTTCTCGATTCGCAATAGCGGCAACGACGAATTTCTTCCCGCCACGCAAAACGTCACCTTGATTCTCAACCTCATCGATGCATTGGCGGGCGACGATCGGTTCCTTGAAATTCGCAAACGCACCCGCAAGCACCGCACGCTAGCGAAAATCGACGAGGCGACTCAGCAGTACCGACTCACTGCCCAGAAAGAGCAGGAAGACTTCCTTAAGGAAATCGAAACGAAGCTCGAAGATGCTCAAAAGAACTTTGAAGAGAAGATCGCGGCTGTCGATAAAATTGAAGGCCTCAATCGTACTTCCCGAGAACAACGAAAAGAGTTGGTCCGCCAGCAAGAGCAGGCCCGGTTGCAGGCCGACATGAAAAGGCTTGAGTCAGAACGCAGCCGCAAGGTCAAACAGATCCGTTACAAAATGGAACAAGAAGTGCGCAGCGTACAAGATCGCTACAAGCTTTATGCGTTGCTCATCCCGCCCGTTCCGCCGTTACTGGTTGCTCTGTATGTGTTTTTTCAAAGACGCAAATCAGAACGCGAAGGCATCGCCAAGACACGACTGCGTTAGCCGCTATAAATAGGGAACCGCTAATTTTCGCAAATTAGCGGTTCAAATTTTTATTCAACAAAATGGCTAATCCTTCCCATTTTTACCCCTCACGTTCGTAACGAAAAAAACAATCATGAGTGAAATGGCTAAGACTGCTGTCTTCGTCGCCGTGGCGGCTGCTTCTTTGACACTTGGCTTGGTCTTCAGGTCGGGTGAAGAATCGTTCAACGAAGAAGATTACGTCGGCGACCGCCTCAACCAATTTGAGGTCGAGGATCCGAAACGGTTAAAAATCGTCAAATTCGATCCCGAAACCGCAACAACTCATGAGTTTGAAGTCGCGTCAGAGAATGGGCTTTGGACCATCCCCTCGAAAGAAGGCTACCCAGCCGACGCGGCCAAGCAGATGGCAGAAGCTGCAACCTGCTTAATCGACCGCCAAGTTCTTAAAGTCGCAGCAACTAGCGCCGGCGAGCACCGCGAGCTGGGGGTGATCGACCCCTCGTCCTCGGGTCTTGGATCAAGCGACGAAGGCGTCGGCACACGTGTGATCATGACCAATTCCAGCGACGACGAATTGGTCGACATGATTATTGGCAAGCCGGTGAAGGATGCCGAGGGGCAACGATTCGTTCGCAACACCGATCAAGACATCGTCTACGTGGTTGAACTGAATCCCGAGAAGCTTTCCACCCAATTTGAGGAATGGATCGAAGGCGACCTTCTGAAACTCAACCCGATGGACATCCGCGAGGTACAAATCAACGACTACTCGGCTTCGCTGCAAACGGTTTTGGGTGCCGGAGGATTTCAGACTCAAGTAAGCTGGGACCGCCGGGCCGAAATGGATTTGCAGTACGACAACAACGAATCCAAGTGGTCGGCCGCAAGCCTTCGTTCGTTTGATGCCAAAGAGCAAGTGTATACCGAGCGACCCATTGCCGACGATGAAGAGCTGAACGACGAAGCTCTTTCGGAACTCCGTACCGGTCTCGACGAGTTGTTGCTCGTCGATGTGCAACGCAAACCGGAAGGTTTAAGCTCTGATTTGAAGGCAGGCGGAGATTTTCTAAAAAACAAAGAAGCAATCGATAGCCTGATAGAACGCGGCTTTGCCCCGCTAAGAGCTGGCGGCGAAGGGGCAGGCGTTGAGATTCTCTCGAGCGAGGGCGAAGTTATTTGCACTCTGGCTGACGGCGTGGAGTATGTCCTTCGCTTTGGCAATCTCAAGCTAGGGGACGGCGTTTCTGACGAGTCGGTTTCAGACTCTGCCGAAGGAGAGAAAGACGCTGGCGAAGGGATCCACCGCTTCCTGTTTGTGATGGCCCGCTTTAACGAGGCGATGATCGAAAAGCCTGAACTCGCCGACCTGCCTGCGTTGCCCGAGGATACCGAAAAAGAAACAGCCGACGAAGACTCTGCCACCGACGAGCTTACTGAAAAGACCGACGCCGAAGAGGCAAGCTCTGAAGAACCTGAAGCCGACGATTCAAGCGAAGAGGAAACCGAAGAGGCGAAAGAGAATGAGGAAAGCGAAGAGAGTGAAGAAGGCGAGGAAAGTGCCGAAGAGGACGTGCCAGACGAACTCGCAAAAATCATCGCCGAGCGAAAATTGATCGAAACCGAAAACCAACGACGGCTCGACGAGTATCAGTCCGAAATCGAGGCAGGCAAGACGCGAGTCAAAGAACTCAACGAACGCTTTGGCGACTGGTACTATGTGATCTCGAACGAGGTCTACAAAAAAATTCACCTGGGGCTCGACCAAGTGATTCGCAAAAAAGAATCGCCAGAAAACGAGAGCAATCCCGCCGCCGGACTCGACCTCGACCTCAGCAATGGCCTGCCGGGGCTTCCCAGCCTACCGGCCGGCGCGGCGACCAGTGCTTCGGATGTCGAATCGAAACCTAAGCCAGAAGCCGGCGACGAGGCTGAAACAGAAGCCGAGCCTACGGTTGAGGCAGAAGCGGAAGTTGAGGCCGAAGAACAGGCCACTGCCGAGTAACTGCAAAGTTGGATTTAAGCCGTCCAAAGTTCAATAGCCACAAAAAACACGAAGAGATTCCGAAGGGTAGAACAGCGAGCTGAACTATCTAATACTTTTTGTGTTTTTCGTGGCCACTTGCTCAACATTAAGATGCAACCACCGAGCCTAGCTCGCGCAACGACTCCAGCGTAAACAGCCCCGAGTCGTGTCCATCGCTGAAATGAATCGCGTAGGCGTAGCGGCCCATGGCTTCCATTTTGGTGATTCGCAGGGGCTCGGTTTCTGCCTTGGAAATTACTTGCAGCTCGTTCGCCTGGGGTGGAGGCGCTTTGCGTTTTTCGCGGCAAGTGGCACAGGGACAATTCTCCCGCAAGTCGTTCACGCGGTACTCACGAAGCTCGTCATCGCTCCATTGGATTTGAAGACAATCGGGAGTGGTGAGCTTGAGGTCGGTAGGCTGGGGGGTCATGGTTGCGTCTCTCCTGATTTGATTGGGTCCGTATCACGCAGGTCGACAAACCTGGCCCCTTTTCCTTCAAATCGGGGTAACGACATCGCCGAGGCGAGCCGAACATCGACTTTCAGGCCGAGACGTAGCTGAAGCTCTTCGGCAATTCGTTTGGGATCTTGCATGTGGTCTTCCACTTCAATCACGATCTCGTCCATCTCGCCCCGTTTTCGCGCCGTCAAACGAAATTCGACGACCTCGGGAAAGCTGCGTAAAATCTGCTCGATCGAACTCGGAAAAATATTGACTCCCCGAACAACCATCATATCGTCGGTTCGCCCCAAAACGCCACCTTCGAGCAACACGAACCGATTGGAGCCTTCCTTGGGCCAACGCGGCCTGACCAAATCGCCGGTGCGATAGCGCACGACCGGCATGCCGTGACGACCGAGAGACGTGAGCACTAGGTGAGACAACTCGCCTTCGGAAGCAGGTTTGCCTGTCTCGACCGAGAAAAACTCGGCGATGAACTCGCTTTCCAAAACATGAAGCCCGGAGTGCTGTCGATCGCCGTATCCCCAAGGCCCCACTTCGCTTGCTCCGCTATGGTCGGTCACCCTGGCGTTCCACGCTTTTTCGATCCGCGTTCGGGTTGCAGGGACCGAACCGCCGGGTTCGCCGGCGACTACGATTTTTCGTACGCCGAAGTGTGCCAAGTTAATCTTGTGCTGGTCGGCCACTTCGACCAAGTGCAAAGCATACGTGGGGGTGCAAAACAAAGCCGTCGCGCCGGTCCGCTGCAAAAGATCAAGCCGAGCCAAGCTGTTCATTCCCCCGCCAGGAATCGACAGCCCGCCACGGGCGAGTAGCGCATCGTGAGCACTCCAAAACCCGATGAAGGGGCCAAACGAGAACGCCATCAGAGCCCGATCGTTTGACGTGATCTCCGCCGCGTCGAGCACAAACTGCCAGCAGTCGACCCACCACTGCCAATCGGCTGCCGTGTCGTAAACCGGCATAGGCCGACCTCGGGTGCCTGAAGTTTGGTGGTACCGCACATACTGTTCGGTTGGCCAAGTCCGATTGGCCGGCATCGGCAGCGAAGGGCTCCCAGAGATCAACTCTTCTTTTGTCGTGAAAGGCAATTCTGCCAGTTGGTCGAGGCTTTCCAGCGGCTGGGGAGAGCTTGCAAGCTTCTCGGTATAAAACTTATTGGCCGGCGAAAGGGTCGCCAATAAATCGTTAAGCTTTGCCAATTGATGCTCGGCAAGAGCCTTGCGATCAAGCGACTCGAGACGGCGTCGGTATTCTGCACTTGGATTTCCCATCAGCCCAATTCCCTACAACCTAGTGCCCATAGCCTACTAAAGCTTTCATCGCTCGATATGATAAATCTCGATTTTACGATACAGCGTAGCACGTCCGATTCCCAGCAACTTGGCCGCATCGGGAACACTGCCACCAGCTCGTTTCAGAGCCTCGATAATTAACTTGCGTTCCCAATGTTCGATTTGCAAAGAATCGAGCTGCTCGCCGCCGCTGTCTCGTAGGCCTAAGTCGTGGGGCTGGATCTCCTCGCCATCGGCTAACACAACGGCGCTATCGAGCACGTTGCGCAGCTGGCGAACATTGCCGGGCCAACGGTAGTCGAGCAATCGGCTCCGGGCAGCCTCGCTTAGCTTGAGGTCGGGACGCCCTCGCTCTTGACGATAGTGATCAAGAAAAAAATCAATCAGCCGGTCGATGTCGTCTTCGCGATCTCGAAGCGGCGGAATATGCAACTCAAAAACGCTAAGGCGATAGTAAAGATCTTCACGAAACCGCTTTTCTCGCACATGGTCCTGAAGATTCTGGTTCGTGGCTGCGATAATTCGCACGTCGACTTGAATTTCCTTGGTCCCGCCGACTGGCAAAAACGGATGGCCTTCAAGAATTCGCAACAGCTTGGCTTGCCCTTCGAGTGGCAACTCGCCAATTTCGTCGAGAAAAAGAGTCCCGAGGTCTGCTTGTTCAAAGTAGCCTGTGTGATTTCGGTCGGCCCCGGTAAACGCACCGGCTTGATGGCCAAAGAGCTGGCTTTCCATGAGGTCTTCGGGAATCGCAGCGCAGTTCACCGAAATCATGGGGCGATCAAAACGCAAGCTCCCGCGGTGGACCGCCCGGGCGACGAGCTCCTTGCCGACACCACTTTCGCCTCTCACAAGCACACAGCCGGGTGCCATGCTGACTCGCTTGATTTTTCCTTTGAGGTCGAGCATCCCCTTGCTTTCGCCGATCATCTCGTTGTAACCGGGCGAGGCGTTGACCAGTTGCTGAAAGTTGCTTTGGAGGCTGACTTGAATTCGAGTGCGCACGAGTGCAATCACAACCAAGTTGGCCACCGCGATAATGAAATCGAAATCGGATTGGCGAAACCGGCCTTCTTGGAGATAAACATGAATTGCCCCCAGCGTCCGACGTTCGCCGCCATCTCGCTTACTTACAAGCGGTGCGCAAACGGCGTCGGCAAAAGTCATGGAATCGCTCGACTTTGCATCAGCCGATTGATTGGCAACCCAAACCGCATGTCCTTGTCGCAACACCAGCTCGGTAAGCGATTTGCTCAGAGAAACTCGATCGACCGCTTCTTTGGGGATTACTACTTTAGGCCGCAACTGATCGCTTTCATCAACCCATAGAAAACCCACCACAGCCGCTTTCGTACGCTCTTTGAGCAACTCCAGTGCAAGCAGGATAACTTCCTCAGGCTTGTCGCACCCCAAAAGATGAATGCTGAGCTGATAGAGAATGACTAGCTCTTGAACTTGCTCGGGCGTCGGCAACGCGGCAAGCACTTCTTCGTTCGATTGCT
This sequence comes from Planctomycetota bacterium, assembly GCA_024278955.1. Taxonomy (GTDB): domain Bacteria; phylum Planctomycetota; class Planctomycetia; order Pirellulales; family Lacipirellulaceae; genus Bythopirellula. Next base: position 23,917 of record JAJRSE010000036.1, read on the forward strand.
GCACCGCAATCGGGATATCCTGAACAATGGTTTGCGTAAAGCCTGCTTCGTCGGTATCGGCGGTCGGTGGTTCTTCGGAGAGGTGTAGCTCGAACTCGCTCGAACCAATACGAATCACATGCCCGTCATCAATCGAGGCATCTTTGATCTTCTGCCCATTGACTGACGTGCCATTACGGCTCTGCTCGTCGCGAACCGACCAGCGATCTTCTTCAAAGGTGATGATCGCATGGACCCGCGAACACATCGGATCGGGAACCGAGACATGACAATCAGAACCCCGGCCGAGATGCGTTTCTCGGTTAGGATCGAGCGTGAAATTCGTGCCCGAGCGATTGCCAGTGAGAATGGTAAGATAAGCGTACACGTCACCGCATAGGGGGTTGATTGCCTGCCACTGTTTCCCAAACCCTCATCGTAGCCGACGGCGGGCAAATTGGAAACGGATCGTCCTGTCCGGTCATCCAGGACGATTGCCAAGTCGGTGTTTTGAACCGCCAAGAAGAAAGAAGCGGGCGATTGATCTCTTTCCACCGGGTGCCCAGCCCGGGGCCGTGCAGCTAACTCGTATCAATTTGGCCGGCGGGAACTGGTTCTCTTATTGACCTGAGGCAATTTCGGCTTTGGCCTTGGTAAAAACACTCTCTAGCGTAACGGCCTGGCCGTCGATGCGTTTGCTCTCTTCGGCGGCTTCCATAAAAGCAATAATGGCCAGTGTTTCTTCAGGGGTAACTGGCGGTTTGCCGGTCTTGAAAAACTGCGAAATCTGCGTCAGCAGTGGCCCGTAGCCGACCGGACCGCTCGAAAATTGGTTCGACAAGCTGCCGAAAACCACCGCACCATAGCCCAGCTTGCCTTCGCGAATGCCTCGGAAAGTGCCGATGCGACCATCTGCCCAAACTCCGGTAACTAGATCGGCACCAGAATTTGTTGTGCGTGTTACCTGAGTACAATCGGGTCCCATCATGGTAAAAAGAATTTCAACGCCATGGATGCCGTACCAAAACAAATCGGGATGATGTGGCTCTAATCGGCATGGACTAAAAGCCATGCAACCAACCACTTCGCCGATTTGGTCGTCGCCTTTGACCGCAGAAAGGCTAGGCCAAAATCTCAGAGCCGAGCTTGAAAACACCGGGGTCTTGTAGGCCTCTGCGATTTTGAAGATTTCGATTGCGTCTGACAAAGAGGCAGCAATGGGCTTGTCGATAAAAACCGGCTTACCCGCTTCCAAGACGAGGCGAGCTTGCGCTAGATGCTTGCGTCCATCGACGCTTTCGAGCAATACGACGTCGACTCGCTCAAGAAGCGAATCGATCGAGTCGACGATTTCAACACCCATCTCACGCAGCTGGTCGGTAAAGGGACCTACCCGATCTCGGCTGGAAGGGATATCGTCACTGCCCCCGGGATAGGCGACCACTACTTTCACCCCAGCTTGCGAATCATCGGCATTAAATGCTTTGGTAAAGGCAATCACATGCGAAGTATCGCAACCAATAATTCCCGCACGCAAAAACTCGCCGTCCTCGGCGTAACTCGACGCACTCACAAACAGGCAGCACACGAAAGCCAACAAGGACCCTATGGCCAAGCACCTCGGTGTGTCAGTAATTCCCTTTTTCGCCATTATTTTTTTCCTCTTCGCGTCAAAAAAAGCAGCCTAAAACTCAGGCTAGAGCTAGTTTATTCCCTCACCCCCAAAACGAGGTTTCCCTCAGACAGTTTAGGCTAGTTGGTTTGAAGTGCCAGTCAAGGCAATGCGGTATTTTCGTCAGGACGATTGCAAAGTCAAAAAAACCGCCAAGGACGCCAAATAATGAAAAAGCAAGAAAAACCGATATCTAGAGCGTGTTGCACAGACGTGCTCCGGTCATCCTACTGGCATGCCAGGGGGGGGGCGTGCTGAAAACGGAACACCCGCGAGGGCCTTCCTAGGCGATCAGCAGCTTTTTCTTTTTTTCCTTGGCGAACTTGGCGGTTCAAAATATCGACTTGGCAACTTTTAATTTTCGGGCGTGAGGTGACAGGAGTCATTACTGAACAAGTAATTCTGGCATCTCACACCCGAATTTTTACCCAGGCAAAACCCTAGTGATCATGCTCATGATCGTCGTCGTCGTGGTGCTCTTCATGGTCGTGGTCATGCTCTATGGCACCACGATATTGCTTGCCTCCGATCGATACGATCAGCTTTGCCTCAACATCTTCCAGGTCGAGGTCCTCGGCAAGTTCCGCATCCGTCGAAACAAACCTTGACGATTTACCCGAAGGATCTGTCGAGAGCGGGCTGGCCGCTAGCGAAAACTGCTCGGCCGATCCATCATGGGTAAGATTCACCAGCAGCTCTGTCGCCTCGATTGGCACGGCCATCTTAGCTGCCGAATCAAGCAGGTAGATAGTCACCGTCTTTGCGGCATCGTCGTGGACTAGCTCGGCGTGGTACTCTTCGTTGCCTAGCTCAATAAGGCTTCCGTCGTGCGGGCCTTCTTCGGGATGGCCGTGTTCGCCGTGTCCATGTTCGCCGCCTTCTGCATGTTCGTCGTGGCCATGTTCGTCGCCTTGCGCGTGGTCGTCGTGGTCGGCCTTCTCGGTCGACGCCCCGCAACCGACCAATACCAAACTAATAGCCATCGACAACGACATCATGAAATATTTCATTTTCCTTCTCCTTACAAATGGGGGGGGTAATATAACTTCCACTAGGGCTATGCCCTATTCTTCAACAAGTTCTACAGGGTCCGTTGTTTCTTCGATAACGCGATGAGCGGCTCCTAGGCCAAACGTCCAAAACAGTGCCGGTCGGGCGAAAAACTCTAAAATCGTGCTGCTGATCAAGCCACCAAGAATCACGGTAGCAATCGGGTAAAGAATTTCTTTTCCTGGCTCCCCGGCAGCAAGCGCCAACGGAACCAGCCCAATGCCCGACGTCAGGGCCGTCATTAACACCGGAGCCAAGCGTTCCTTGCCTGCCCGAATAAGCATCTCCTTCGACCAGGTTTCGCCTTCATGTCGAACCAAGTGCAAATAATGGTTGAGCAGCAAAATGCCGTTCCGCGAGGCAATGCCGCCAAGCGAAATAAACCCAACCATCGCAGCTACGGTCAAAGTTTGTCCGGTCAAAACCAGTGCCGTGACCGAGCCAATAAATGCCATCGGCAAGGCCGCCATCACCTGAAGTGCGAAATTCACCGAGCGGAACATCGTGTACAAAACCATCAACACACCGAACATCGAAATGCTGAATAACACGCCGATAATTCGGCTGGCATTCTTTTCGCTTTCAAACTGACCGCCGTACTCGACAAAATATCCAGGCGGAAGCGATTCGACAACGGGCTTCTGTGCCTCTTGCATTTCCGTGACGACATCGACCAAACCTCGTCCAGAAACATTGCACTGGATCACGATGCGTCGCCGCACTAGTTCGCGGTTGATGGTATTGGGGCCACTCGAAGGGTAGATCTTGGCTACGGAAGACAACGGTGTGGTGCCGCCGTTGGGCAAGTCAATCGACAGCCGTTGCAGCGACTGCATGTTCTCGCGATACCTTTCTTCGACGCGGACCATCAGATCAAAGGTACGCTGACCGAGTAGCACTTGGCTGACGACTTGGCCGTTCATGGCAGTCGAAACGTATTCGTTAACGTAGACGGGCGTAAGGCCGTAGAGTTCTAGCTTGTCGCGATCGAGTTCGATGCGAAGCTGCGGAATTTCGACTTGTGGCTCGACCAACAGGTCAGTAACTCCTTCGATTCCTCGCATCACTGTGGCCATTTCTTGTGCTTTCCGGCGCAAGATGCTCAGATCGTCACCGTAGATTTTGATGCCGACCTGGGCTTTCACACCAGAGATCATATGCGAGATTAAGTGAGCAAGCGGTTGCTCAACTGTGGTGACAATACCGGGGATATCGAGCATGGCATCGCGGATGTCAGCCAAAACCTCTTCGCGCCCCCGGTCCGACTCCGGATCGAAGCTGATAATTATTTCGGAGATGTTAACGCCTTCGGCATGTTCATCGAGTTCGGCGCGTCCGGTCCGCCTGGAGAGTGCTTCGACCCCTTCGACGTCCATTAGTCTCTTGATAACCGTCTGGGCAATCGCGTTCGATTTTTTCAGCGAAGTACCTGGGGGAAGTACGACATTGAGCTGTGCCACTCCTTCGTTAAATGGCGGTAGAAAGTCGCGTTCCAAATTCGCAAGCGCTGCAAAAGCGATCAGCACGCCCGTTGCTCCGACAAGTAAGACCACCTTCGGAATGCTAAGGCTAAGTCGCATCGCACCACCAGCCGCCCACTTGAGCAACCGTAGCAGAGGTCCGTCTTTTTCTTCTTCCGTGAACTTCGATCGCGCCAAAAGCCAATAGCAAAGCACGGGAGTCAGTGTCAGCGAGACGAGTAAAGACGAAAGAATCGAAACAATGTAAGCCACTCCCATCGGAGCAAACAAACGGCCTTCCATGCCAGACAGGGCAAATAGCGGCAAAAACACCAACACAACGATCATCGTGCCAAAGACAATCGAATTTCGGATTTCAACGCTTGCCTGGAAGACCACCAGCAGCGTGTTCTTGGGTTCTTTCGCATGGCGGTTTTCGCGTAATCGCCGAAAGATATTTTCTACGTCAACGATCGCATCATCGACCAGCTCGCCAATAGCCACCGCCAAACCGCCTAGTGTCATCGTATTGATGGATAATCCGAAAGCCGTGAAGACCAACGACGTAATTGCAATCGAGAGTGGGATTGCCGTCAAAGTGATGAACGTCGTTCGGAAATTCATCAAAAACAAAAACAAAATAATCACGACCAAAAAGCCACCATCGCGTAGTGCCTCGATGACGTTGTCGATCGCTCGATCGATAAATGCCTTTTGCGAGTAGAGTTCTGGATGGATGACGATATCGTCGGGGAGCGACGGCGCAAGCTCCGCCAGTGCTTTCATAATTTGGTCCGTCACTTCACGCGTGTCCGCAGTTGGCTGTTTGTTAACCGTCAGGATAACCGCTGGGCCGCCCGAAAAACTACCGTCCTCATTGCGAACGTAAGCCGAGCTGTCCCCCCGTTTTACTTGCGGGCCTTGGACAACATTTGCTACTTGCGATAGCAACACAGGACGCCCCGAACGCATTTTAACGACGACTTGCTTTAAGTCATCAACCGATTGAACACGCCCCAAAGCTCGGACAAGAAACTCATTCGGGCCTTGCTCGTCGAGATACCCCCCGGTCGCATTCTCGTTACTCTCCTGGCAAGCCCGTTTCACGTCGTGAAGCGTCACGCCGTATTCAAGCATCTTGTCTGGGTCGACCAGCACCTGAAACTGCATCCGTCCGCCGCCGATCGTAAACACCTGCGAAACTCCCGGAATCGTGAGCAGCCGTTGCCGTACAACCCAGTCGGCAAGGGTGCGCACCTCCAGCGGCGAGGTCTTTTCGCCTTCGCTCCACATGCCGATCATGATGATCTGACCCATAATCGACGAAATCGGAGCAAGCTGGGGCTTCACCCCCTCAGGCATACGATCTTGTACTAGCTGCAATCGCTCCATCACGATCTGACGATCGTTGTAGATATCGGTTCCCCAATCGAACTCGACGTAGGTCACCGAGATGCCTACGCCTGCCGAGCTGCGAACCGCTTCGACCCCATTGGCACCGTTGATCGCAGTTTCCAAAGGAAATGTGATGAGGGCTTCGACTTCTTCGGGAGCCATGCCTGGCGCTTCGACCATCACCACAACACGCGGCCGGTTGAGGTTTGGAAATACGTCGATATCCATCTGCATCGCTTGCCAGCCTCCAAATCCCATCAGGAAAAGAGAGAAGACAACGACGAGTAATCGTTGGTGCAAGGCAAATCGAATAATTGCATTAAGCATGGGATATTAGATTGTTGATGTTTGATTGCAGATGTGAGTAAGGGGACATTTGAAGGTGATGTTTGATGGTTGATTTTTCACATCAACAATCAAACATCTCACATCAAAGATCAATGATTGTGCCCTGCGTGCGGATCGACTCCGCCGCCGGCTTTGTTTTTGAGAGCAACTTGCATCTGATGTGCGCCAGTCAGCGCAACCACATCCCCCGGAAACAGCGACCCGTCGTTAGCGATCACAACCCAAAGTTGATCTCGGTATTCCACGTGGACAGGCTTTTGGTCGAAATGGTCGCCGTTTTCCAGGAAAACAAAGGTCTCGGCTCCCTCCTGCGCGACCGCCTCCACTGGTAACACGATTCGGTCTGACCACTGCTCGACGGGGACGCGAAGCTGCATCCGTTGCCCTGGCTTGAATCGCCAGGCCAGAAAACGGCGTCCCTCGGGAGTCAGCGTATTTTGAACGACTTGGTTGGGAAGATGGACGAAGAACCGCTGTGCCCGCGAGTCGGATTCGATTTCATTATCGATATAAACAATTTTTAGCCCTTCGACCGTTTTCAAGCCTCGGCCATTGTTTTCCAGCATCGCTGTGATGTCCCAGCCCGACTCGCCGGCGGCCTGCATCTTCGAGGCATGCGTAATTTCAACGGCATCATGCTCAAAGGCGCGGCCTTCGACATACAGCTTGTCAAAGTCGGCCAAGATGGCCATCGGGTCTCCAGCACGGACCATCGACCCGGTATTGAGATTGATCTTTTGCACCATGAACAGATGAAGAGTTTTAGCCGTTTGTGCTACGGAAGAATGTGACGGAAGGGCCGGTGCTCGAACTTCAAGCTCTCTCAGCAAACGTCGATCACGGATGATAGAATCGATCTGTTCGTCAGATAAACCATGGAGCAAGAGCGATTCTCGAGTGGCGTTGAAAACCGCTTCAAGCTTTTGCTTGGAGTACTGTCGTTCAAGCAGCCTCTTGCCGGCGATCACGCCGCTGCTATCGAGCCCGGTAAGCCGAGCAATCTCGCGATCTTCGACATCAAGTTCCCCCAGGGTCGTTAGAAATGCCGTTTGAGCTTGCACTAAATCTTCGTGTGTGAGGCGCACCTTGAACAACAACGTGCCCGGCTCAACTGCCTCGCCCTGCAGAACATGCACCGAAGAGACCACCCCGGTCATCGGCGAAGCGACTTGAACTTGGGTACGCCCTGGAAGTTCAACCACGCGGGCCGGAACATTAAGCGTTCGCGTAAACAATCCGAGCTTGATCGGTTGTAGCGTGTCCGCAGTCAACCCGATGTTACGGCGTGCCTGTTTTGAAAGATGCAAAGAGCTTGCCTCGTCATGCCCCGCATGATCGTGCCCCTCATGCCCTCCATCGTCATGCCCATTCGCGTCTTCCTCGCCTGAAGCCGACTTTGGCTCATCGAAAAGGGGCAGCCAATACGATCTTGTCGAAACTATCGTCACGGCGAGAAGGCACAGCCAAACGACCGTAATCGAGGTTTGAGTCAAACGATTTTTTGCCGAATTTACTGACGTCATAATACACTCCGCGTTCGCATCTCGTGCCAAAACCGACACAAGACGCGAAGGAGAAAAAGGGTAGCGCAGACCTCGAACGGTCTAACACCGAGAGAGTTTTTTTCACAAACGAAAACAGGACGTTAAGAAACCGCGTAAAAAACTACGCAGCGATTCGTCTCGGCTGCAAATCAAATCAGCAGCACAGAATTGGCGAGGTGCAAGCGCACCGGTCCCCTAGGCAAAGAAAAGTCTGCCAAAAAATTGCAATCGCCCGTACCAGCCACGAGATCGCAAACTAGCAAGTTCGACGAACGAAACAAAAGATCCTCAGAAAACTGCAACCACTTCGAGGCAGAGCAATTTCGTGTTTCAGGTGCAAGCCAGTTGCAGTTGCCATGGCCACACGGGTGCGTTCCACTCTGCTGCGCCCCATTCTGCTGTACATGACACCCACCGGCCAAATGCTGCGATCCTTCTGAGTGTTTGACGTGCTCGTGAACAGCATGATCCTGAACGTCATGTCCGTGAATCGCGTCATGCTTGCAAGTCGCATGGTCATGACCACCATGCTCAGAACCACAGCCGTCGCTCGCAGAAACGACAGCAGAACCCTCGCTCGTCTCGCGATGTGCTTCGTGCGTACAACAGCCCAACGTGGCATGCACGAAAACAGCAGCGACGGTAAGCAGATGAACGAACAAAGTCATAGGACGAACAAGTATAGGAGTTAATCAGTAAAAATCGAATCGACGAAGTAACCTACTCGGTTTCCGAGATTAGACAAGGCTATCTATCATAAGTCTAGCTCGGTAAGCGTCTCACTTCTACGCCAGATCTGGCCAAATCGCTCGATTTCGTACTACCTTGCCTGCTCCGCAAGGCTCCCATCGAGCAAAAACCCATCAATTTGAACGTAACTCTGCCACAGCGAGCCCAGCGCATCCAAATAAGCCAGATTCGTCTGCGAAAAGGTTCGCTGAGCAGCCAGCACATCAAGATACCCCGCTTCGCCCTGTGCGTAACCTAACTGCACCAGATCAAATGTCTGTTTGGCCCTCGGCAAGATATCGGTCGCATAAGTCGTTGCCATAATGTGGGCATCAGAATACTGGCGGAAGGCATCGGCCAACCGGCGGTTGAGGTTCTGCTCAACACGATCGACATTGCGAGCCGCCTCGGCAATCTCTGCCCGTGCCTGCCGTATCCCGCCTTGGTTGCGATTCCAAATTGGCAGTGCAATCCCAAATTGCACACCGGCAATGGTATCGTCAGTCGAATCATCGTATTGCACGCTTAGCTGTGTATTGATATTCGGAACCGCCTGGACACAAGCACGGTTCAAGGCGCGGCGTGCCCGCTCAACACTTGCCATCGCGGCAGCAATCTCAGGGCTTTCCGCTTGAAGTCGTTCTTGCTGATTTTGCCAATCGAGCATTTCTGGAACTTGGCTCATATCGCCTACCAGCGGCTGAACCGAAAGCTCCTCTCCCCCCACAACCGCAGACAATCGCCGCCACGCTTGGGCAAGACCATTTTCTGCCGTTTGCAACAGCAATAAAGCGTTCTGCTGTTGCACTTCAGTCTGCAACAACCCGGCCAAAGGAACCTCTTCTGCATCGTAAAGCGATTTCGAGGCCTTTGCCGCCTCGGTAGAAACACGAACCAAAGCTTCGGCCAGGTGCTTACGGCGTTGCGCGAGCAGCGCCTCGTAGTAGCCCTTTTGAACATCCGTTTGAACTCGCCGCTGCATCGCAACAAGCTGTTGTTCGGCACGATTGATTTCCGAAGAAACAACCGCACGGTTCTTTTGAAGTTTTCCAGCCGTAATAAAATTCTGCCCGACAAATCCGCCCTGTTGGCCTGCTGCGCCTTCATTACCAATTTCACTCGCGACATAACCTACCGTCGGATTCGGCGCCAGACCCACTTGCAAACGCTTGCCTCGCAATGCCCGAATACGCGCTGCCGCCTGGGCGATCGAAGGGCTATTCGCTAGCGCCATCTCTTCGAGGGCTTCTCTCGTAAGACCACCAGTCGCGGGTAGCGGTTGCGGCACCGCCGACTCGCCCACCTCATCAAGCTTTTCCGCTACCGAACGAGGTTGGATCAATTCAGTCGACGCCGCCTCGGCTGGTTCTTCCAGGTAGTCGACCTGCGCGACCGGCTGAAGAGAGCTGCCCGCAGAGCCGACAACCGGCCCCACCACCAAGCCGCCTTTTCCCGACGCGCACCCGGCAGCGGACATCAACACAACAGCCACCCATCTCCCACGCTTAGTCATCCTTGACCTCCCGAGATTTTTTTCCTTCTCCTGGCTTCCTGTGTCTCCTTCTTCGGCTGGAATACAACGCTTCGCCACTCCAGCCGTGCTAGCTACGCACGGTTTAACAGCGCGATACCCGGGCAAGGTCTGCTAGCACAACTCAATCCTTGAGAAACCGAACGATCCGCTGCTCAATCTCGTCTCGAACTCGACGAAAAAATTCCATCTGCTGCTCATCACTCCCCACCGCATCCGCCGGGTCATCGAAAGGCCAATGCAAAAGCTCCGCAGCCGCCGGAAACGCCGGACACGATTCCTTCGCATGGTCGCAAACCGTCACAACGACGTCGAACTCTTGCCCTGCAAATTCTTCGACCGACTTGCTCCGCCCCGAATCGATGTCGATGCCTCGCTCCTGCATGGCTTGCAGCGCAAGCCGATGAACATACCCCGAGGGCTTAGAACCCGCAGAATGCGATTCCCACTTACCCTCGCCAAGCGCCCGCCAAAGCCCTTCCGCCATCTGACTACGGCAAGAATTCCCGGTACAAAGAATTAAAACACGTTTTATCATATCGAACCTTCCTCAATGGGGAGCTGCTGCGGTCAAATTAAGAGCGATACTAATATTTTTCCATTCGCATTGAACCATACTCCCCACGACGAGCACAACGATCTACTCGCCTTTTCACACTTTTCCCTCCTTTTGTCGCCACGTTCTACTAGAATCGGACATAGACCGTCTCTCGATCCTTAGGAAACGTGACCTCGTGAAACTTGCTGTCGAGCCCCGAATCAAATCGTTCTTTGCTGTCCTCGGGACTGCGATAGCTTTATTGCTGACGACCTTCGCCTCTGCCGAGCAACCCCAACGACCCAATATCGTCTTCATCCTGGCCGACGACATGGGCTACTCCGACCTGGGCTGCTACGGAAGCGAAATCGAAACCCCCACTCTCGACCTCCTCGCTGCCGGCGGGCTCAAGTTCACCCAGTTCTACAACACGGCCCGTTGCTGGCCGACCCGGGCGGCGCTGCTCACCGGTTTTTATGCCCAGCAAGTTCGCCGCGATACCATACCCGGCGTAGGCGGCGGCTCTGACGGCAAACGCCCAAATTGGGCCCCGCTTCTTCCCGACTTCTTAAAGCCACTTGGATACCGCAGCTACCATAGCGGCAAGTGGCACATCGACGGTAAAGTGCTTGCCGCAGGTTTCGACCGCTCGCTCGACATGCGCAACCAAGGAAACTTTTTCACCGCCCAAGGCAACTTCCTCGACGATGTCCCCATCGTACCCGCCGCCGACGAGTCCAATTACTACGCTTCGATCGCAGTCGCCGATCATGCGATCGATTGCTTAAAAGAACATGCCCAGCATCACGCCGATCGGCCGTTCTTCCATTACATCCCATTCATCGCACCGCATTTCCCGCTACACGCCCTTCCCCAAGATGTCGCGCGCTACCGCGACCGCTATCTCGATGGCTGGGATGAGTTACGAAAACAGCGTTTCGCGCGTCAGCTCGAAACTGGTCTGCTGCAAACCACTCTGTCAGAATTAGAACCCGACATCGGCCCGCCCTACCACTCTGCCGAGGCCTTTGAAAAACTGGGCCCCGGAGAAATCAATCGCCCATTACCCTGGAACAATCTGACCAAAGAGCAACAGCGATTCCAGGCAACAAAAATGGCAATCCATGCCGGGATGGTCGATCGGATGGACCGCGAAATCGGCCGCGTTATCCAGCAACTCAAAACCATGGGCGTCTACGAAAACACACTTATCTTCTTCGCCTCAGACAACGGAGCGAGTGCCGAAATCATAGTCCGCCACGGCGGGCACGACCCACAAGCCGAACCTGGCAGCGCAGCAACCTATCTCTGCCTAGGCCCTGGTTTTTCTAGTGCCGCAAACACCCCTTTTCGCCGGCACAAAACCTGGGTCCACGAAGGCGGCATCAGCACACCGCTCATCGTCCACTGGCCCGCCGGCATCCAAGCACACGGCGAAATGCGACATTCGCCCGCCCATGTCGTTGACATCGTCCCCACGATTTTTGACGTCCTCGGTGCCACCAAGCCGACCCAGTGGCGCGGCGAAGCCATTCCCCCAGCCCCAGGCCACAGTCTTACCCCCGCATTCGCCGCAGACGTCAAAATCGATCGCGATTTCCTGTGGTGGCTACACAATGGAAACCGAGCCCTACGAGCTGGTAACTGGAAACTCGTCGCCGCCCAAGGCGACCCCTGGGAACTCTACGACCTCAGCACCGATCGAGCCGAAGCAAAAAACCTTGCAACAAAAATGCCTGGAAAAGTAAAAGAACTCGAAACCCTATGGCAACGCCAACGAGACGCAACCGTGCAGTTATTATCAAAAGAAAAATAGAAGCCACTCCACTCTCCCCTCTCGCCCCCCCCACCTCACAGCTCATGTCCCGACGCACTCAGATTCGCAAACTTGCAAAAACCGACAACCGCGCTGCTCTCAAGCTGGTTCCCACCCTGCCCGACGTCAACGAGCAAATTCAAGCGCTCGCCTGGGTTGGTCGCTATGCTGAGCCGAAACGCATCTTGTCGATTCTTAATTCCGCCGTCGACATGGCAACCGAATACGCCACTTCCGAAGACGACGCCTACCCTGCAGCACTGGCCCTCGCATGGCCTTTGCGCGCATTCCATGAAACGGGAAACCCAAAATCCGTCCCCCGCGTCCGAGACCTCGCCCTCGAGATGTTTCCCAAAATCAACCCATGCTCCAGCCGCACCGAATGCCATACCGTTTTGTTAAACGCTGCCATCGGCGCTGGCTTACCAACAGCCGACCCTGTGATCGATTCGCTAATCGCTAACTGCACAGGCGACGACCACTGGCGCATCGTCCGCGCCTTCGCCGACACCGCCCTGATGGTAAACGGTTTCAACAAAGCCCGCGCCAAAGAAATCGCAGCCGCTATCGCTGACAACGAAAAACGCGAAGTAACCCTCGCTCGCCTACAATCCAGCGAATCAATCAAAGCCCGCAAGTTCTTCTGGTAGCGACGCATCGAGCTTAGGTTTCAAGAACTAAATTACCACTCTCTTCAGCGGGTGGTAATTTATTCGTGGCTTTCGTCTAATTTGTGGTTCTCTCTTTTTTGCGTTACTAACGGTAGGAATTTGTGCAGCGATCACAAGTTTTGGGAAGAGAACACTAATCGACGCTCATGTTTTTTTGCACTCCCACAGTTCCTGCGAATCGATCCGCAATGCTCGGTTGAATTTACTGGAACAGTTTTCCCACGAAATGGTTGCGGTAAGTTCAACAATTTCGTCGTCGGAAAAGTGCTGTTGGACTTGAGTGAATAATTGCTCGCTTACGTCAAGCTCGGTGATCGTAATACCGTCGGCATACTCAAGGGCGACTTTCTCGCGGTCGTTAAAAAGAGAGCTTGTTTTATAGTTCGGGATATCGAGAATTTTTTCGACGGCCACTCCTTCTCTACTGCTCACGGCAGCATTGATGTCCTGTCAGAACACGCACCCATTCAAAGCGGCCACTCTGCGGTTGACCAGGGTCGTCAACTTGTAGTCGAGCAGTCCCGAGGACTTGAGGCCCTCCCACATTCCGAGCACCGCGTGGAACACGGACGGACGGCGGGCGTAAATTTCGTACGGCTCAAGCGTGGCGCCCCATTCCTCAATTTGCCTAGCAAACACTTTGCTTTCAGCCGGTTCCGCTCGAGTCGTATCAACTCCAGTTATTCGTGCCATTAGGTATTCCTTGGAAGGACCCAAGCCCTCGGGTGAGGATCAAAGCCAATGTGTGGATAGAAATTATTGGCATCAGGCGCAGAGAGCAAGACCATCATGCACTTGGGACCCAAAGCCGCTTGTGTTTCTTGCACCAGACGTTTGCCAACGCCTTGTTGCTGATGCGATTTTGCTACTGCAAGATCTGCAAGGTAAGCAACGTACCCAAAATCTGTGAGCGTTCTGGCAATGCCGATAAGTGCGTCGCCTTCCCATGCGGTGATCGTTAAGTCTGCGTTTTCCATCATCTGGCGCATCGCATCTTGGTCATCCGCTGGACGTCGTTCGGCAAGGGTAGACGACCGATACAGTTCAATGAACGCATCTAAGTCTAGGGGAATGTTTTTCTGATACCGGATTGCTGGAATGCTCATGGCGTACAAAAATCAACAGAGAGTTATGCTGGTCGTAGATCGGATCGATGGTCGCTGAAGAGTCATTTTATGAAGTCTGTGCGAAACTTACAATCGCCCTGGGCATCTTGTGTGCCTCAAACCCACCACAAGACAACGGCAAGAACCATTAAACCAACTGCCAGCCAGTCTCGCCGAGACCACCGGTCGCTACGGGAATTGAACCTTAGGAAATCCAGGAGGGCACCGGTGGGGCAGCCATAGCGACAATAGGCCATCGGTACAAACAGCGAGGCTATCAGCCCTACGAGGGCTATCGCGATCGTCGTCCAACCGGCGACGCGAAATACCCAAGCGTCGAACGGTTCGATATCCACCAGGCTAAATGACATCGCAACCATAGCAACCACAACGCTCCAGACGAGCAGCGCCGCTGGAAGGGCCGGAAGAAATCTTTTTAACCATCGGGGCAGGCGAAGTTGCCAAGGCAATCGTTTTTTCAGCAGTTGCTGAGCAGCTCCATGAGGACACAGATGAGTGCAATAGATATTCCGGCGCGTCACAAGTGGCACCAGAAAAGCGGCTGTCGTCAGAAGAACCAGTCCGCCCGCATTGCGCCACGGCACACCGTTTTGTGACCAACCGGCAATCAGAGCCTGCGAGAGCATGTCGCCGTTGATCAGCCCCAGATAACCGATCAACAGCAACTGAAGCAAGAGACGCACCACTCGGTTGGAGCGAAGTGACGTGAACCCGACGATTAGGCCTGCCAAAACGACTGCGGCTGTTCCGAAATCGCGCAGTGTCCACTTTACGCGGGGCCACTTGCCACGATGGCCCGTCTCCTTTTGCGGTGTGGCAAGCTGGCGTCGATGTTCCGCTGCTGCCAGCACAAGTCCTCGGGCAATGGCCATACTCGTCATCGTTGCCCCCGAGACTCCCTCGACTTCGGCCTTTTCTAGATCAAACTTGGCAAGTTCTTCCAGAACCATGTTGTTAAATCGTGGGAGAAAATACTCATTCTCTCGCACGTATGTGACGTAAGGCTCGTTGTCGTAGCTCTTGCCCAGCAAGATGCCCACCGTGGTACCCATGCGATCGAATCCAATCAACGCTTCGGTTGGTCCTTGGTACCCGATTATTTGGTCGGCCGAGGGCGACGTTCGCAAAATCGATCCGATTTCTCTCTTGCGACTGTTACTTACGTGCCACAGCGAGCTGTTGGATTGGTCTGCTTCGACGGCGACCGCCTCGGAAAAAAATCGGCACGCCTCGTCGAGCGTTAAGGGATCGGGGAAACGCAACGAGGGCTGTTTGCCGCCCAACCGGTGAATGATCGCTTCTTGAATGGCTAGGCTCGTCAGAGTTGCCCCAGAAACGGCGTCTATCTTCGTTCTCAGAGCCATCTCTTTCCACGTCTGACCAAGAAAGGCCTGAAGAAATCGCTCGTCCTGACGAACTTGTTTCACATGCTCTCTTGTGTCCCTGCTTGAGAGAATGCGGACACCCACAACACGATGGTTTGCTCCGAAAGCAATTCTTGAATTCGTCGGTCCCGAAAAGCCGAGAACGTGGTCGCTCTGCGGCGAGGTTTGCAGGAAATACCCCAGCAGCTTCCCCGCGGCATCATAGACCTCGCGTTTGCCATCGCTGGACACTCGATCAGCGATCTGCATGGCCTCTGGAAAGAGTTCTTGCACTTGCTTCAAATCCACAGGAGCAAGGAGAAGCGTTTGCTGCTCTGCCACATGCTGTGTATGCCGAGCGTGGATTAGCATAAGGATCAGCGTAAAGAGCAAAACGCGGACGGCATGCAACGTGATCTGTCGTGGAAAACCTGATTGGTTGGCTGTCGGCATCAACGAACCTGTTCGGGTTTCGCGGTATGGTCTGTTCGCTAGGGAGCTTAGCTATTATAGACTCGGAGTAACTGGGTTAGCATGTACGATCTATGAAAAAAGTTGATGCCAGCAGCGAGTGAATCTTATCGATCGCGGGCGGGTGCTCTGAGTTGACCGGGGGAAATGACTATCTTATAGTACCGTCTGTGTTCGGAACAGTTGTGTAGGACGCTGTCAGCAACCCGTTGAAAAGTTCGTAGGTTTGGAACAAGGAGCATCAGCAACGCAGTTCCGGCATGACCTTATCTTCTCGAATTTTGAAACACGGGATACAGAGAATGGCACCAACACAAAAGACGACTCTCGCGTCACTACTCGTCTCGATGTTCTTGAGCACGATTGCTGTGACTCAAATTGAGGCCGCACCACTCACGCTCGTCAAACAGCTTGATCCTCATGACGGCAGCTACACCGATGTTTGGGGCGAAGGAGACTTTGCCTACGTTGGTTCCAGAGGTGATGGCGTGGCGATCTTTGATATCTCTGATCCCGCAGATGCGTTTCTAGCAGCGCATTATTTGCCCACCACGGATGGGTTTTGGGATGTCAAAGTGGACAACGGGATCGGCTATTTCGCTCGCAACGGTGGAGGGGGACTGCATATCGTCGACCTTTCGGACCCGGCCAACCCGTCACTTTTGACGATTCTCGATTCAGCAAATGGCGGTGGGTTCGACAACATCCACAATGTTTCGATCGGCGGAATTTTTCTTTTTCAATCTGGTTTTTCTGAAAATTCCGATATCGTTAAAGTGTTTGATATCAGCAATCCTTCGTCTCCTACCTTTGTGAGAGACATCGCGACAGGCACCACTTCGGCAAACGGCAATCCTCGCTCTCACGATATGACAGTCCTCGGAAATCGGCTCTACACGGCCAACATGAGAGGAGGAACAACAGATATCTATGACATAAGCGGCATGAGCGTCACACAGGCACCGGCTCTGCTCGGTTCATTTCCGACGGGCGGGTTAACGCATTCTAACTGGGCTACGCCCGATGGCTCGCTACTGGTAAACGCTCAGGAATTTAATGGGGCAAGTGTTAAGCTCTATGATATCTCGGACCCTACCAATGTCGTGCTGCTTTCGGAAATCACTGCCGCCTCGGCGGGCACTGCCGGTATCTCGCCTCATAACCCGATTATTGTTGGCGATCAGCTTTACGTCTCGTGGAATCAAGCAGGAGTGCTGGTCTACGACATTAGCGACCCCTCCAATCCCGTGCAGTCCAACTCGTTTGACACTTTCCCTGGCCCTTTAGGTGGTCCTAATGGAAACTGGGGGGTCTACCCTCTACTGGGGTCTGACCGCATTCTCTTGAGCGATACAGACGGCGGTCTGTTTATCGTAAGCGACGTTGCCCCTGAACCCTCTGGAGATTTTGACACCGATGGTGACGTTGACGGAGCTGACTTCCTCGCATGGCAACGCGACACAACCATCGGCAATTTGGCCGATTGGCAGGAGAACTTCGGCGCGACCGCAGCAGCGGCAACGGAAGAAGTAACTTCAGTGCCTGAGCCAAGCTCTTTATGCCTTGTTCTTCTGGGCCTTGCTTTTCTGACTAGATTTGCGACACATGCAAACACGTCTGACCACGAAAAGCTTTGAGAAAATGCTCGTTCTTACGAGCCTGTTCTCCATCCTCCCGTGCGTCTCTGCTAGACAGGACGCGGACACCCACGACACGATTAGCGATTCGCATAACCTCTGGAAAGAATTCCTGCACTTGCTTCAAATCCACAGGAGCAATAAGAGGCATTTGTTCCGCAGTTTTCCAGAATCCGTCTCACCGTCCAAGTTGGCTAAGATAAAGGGCGCGGAGGTGGCAGACCGCGTCGGAACTTGCTTCGCCCCAGCACATGCCGCTCTGTTTTAAGCGGCTGCCGACCACTGTTTTGTACGCATTCTCGGCTGGCCCTGAACCGATCTTGACTAGCGAGGCAAGGTTTTCCGGTATCGTTGGCTTAGTTCCCCTGTTAGAATGTGCGACCTGAGCTTCTTCCCGGCGGGCGTCGCAATGGATACGAAATGCCAATCAGACGCGAGCCGTTGGTTTAATCGACAGCTTATGGGGAATAGTGTAACGGTAGCACTACGGACTCTGACTCCGTCAGTCTAGGTTCAAATCCTAGTTCCCCAGCTTGTTTCTCTTCTCTCGCCCATGGCCAAGCCGTTGTTCTCAAACGGCTTACGCGATTTGGCTCTTCCGCCGCCTGAGCCGCGTTTTCAGCACTGACACAAAACTGACACACTTGGGCAACCACAGGGCAGTCATATTGCTGGTCTCCGGGGGGCCTCCACGCGATCATTCCATCAGTCAACAAATCGGTTGCTCGGTGGAAATCAAAACGTGGCAAGTCTTAAACGACATCCTGAATCGGGCCAGTACCATCTGCGGTTCCGCTTCGCAGGTCGCGGCTACCGCACGAGATTATCAGTTCCCTATCTCGTGGGAAGCTAACGCCAGAGGAAGAGACGGAAATTTGGGACGCTCTGTATTTGCGGACTTCCGAGGTTGAGAATTGCTTGCAGCATATCGAGAAAACCAGCCAGCAAAGTTTTGTTTATCCGATGATGATGTTAGCCGCCTACACCGGTGCCCGACGAAGTGAGCTGGTACGGTCTCGTCTGGACGATCTCGATTTTCATTCCGGCATGATCCGTATCCGAGAGAAAAAACGGAGCCGTGAGTTTAGCCTCAGCTATCGCTATGTTCCGATGACCCAGCAATTAAGCGGCGTACTTGAAATGTGGCTCAAGCAGCATCCAGGCGGACAGAATACCCTGATGGCTGATGACGGTACTGAGGTGACTGCTAAAATGGCTAATTGGTCGTCCCTGAAAAAGCCACCGTGCCAGCGGGGCGCGGTTTTACCGTGGTTCGTTGGGGGCATTGTTGGGTCGTGCTGTGCGTGGTGATCCAAAGTCCGCGAACTCCTGGACGTTATTTTGCGTTGCCGATCTTGGCTCGCTTGTATTTGAATAAAAAATCCTCCGAAAAATGGGACCGAACCTATCGCAGCAAGCCCGAGTTGATGTTGGAGATGCTCAAGCTAGTGTACGCCCATGATCCCGAGCAAAGCCTGCATTTTCTGGGGGATTCGGCTTTCACTTCGAGTTCGATGCTGAAGAAGATGCCCGAGGCAATCGCCGTGACGGGGCGAATTGGCTGCAACTCGCGAATTCATGCACCGGCCCCAAAGCGTCAACCGGGCCAACGTGGTCGAACGCGCGTGCGCGGCGAGCGATTGGACACACCTGAGGAGATGCTCGATGCGAAAGGTTTACGACGCGTCGGTTTGAAGCTCTACGAAAGCACCGAGTACAAAGTCCGATTGGCCGAACAAGGAGGTTTTCTGTTCAACGCTCCCGACCGCCCCATCAAAATCGTCGCGATTGAACATCAGCGAGGTGGTCGAGGCCGTGAAGTTTTTTACAGCACCGAGATTAGCGCCGAAGCAGAACAGATTCTGCAATGGTTCTCATGGCGGTGGCCGATTGCAGTCACTTTCCATGATAGTAAACAGCATTTAGGACTGGGCGAAGCAGAGAACCGCAAAACCAAAGCGGTCCGTCGCACGGTCCCCACTGGCCTGTTGATGTACAGCTTGGTGGTCTTGTGGCACGAATGCATTCGCAAGAAACCGGCCCCCCGATTAAGAAAGTGGGCCGGCAAAGATCACGCCTCGTTCGCTGAAATGCTGGCGGCCCTCCGGATCGACAGTTTAGCCGAATTCAAGAGAAAACATTTATCAACACCCGGGGTTCCAGCGGGCATTCATAAATTTCTCAAACCCCTGGAATACCTGATCGCACTCGCTGCATGAGTGCGAAAGTCGAACTTAGGTGATCTCTGTTTAACGAAATTTTCCGGGCAACCACGTGATTTCGAGTCCGACAAAAAATGGTTTCTGAAATCGCTTGAAATCGACGACGACACAAAGTGGTGGGACTGGCTTCTCCTCTATGCCCGGTTGTGGCGTTATAAATTTCTTGACGTCTTCTCGAAATAGTGTGACGCATGCGATTTTTTCAACAGAGACCCCGGAGGGTTACCATTCGGAGATCTCCCTCTCGAATAATCCATCCGAGGCGTGAACAGTAGAGAAGGAGAAGGAGGGGGAATGGGGGACGGAACGAGTCCAGGTAATTAAAATGCGGGGGGTAAACAGGTATTGCAAGACACGGCGATTTTAGGATTTGTCATGTGAGAAAACCTACTGGACCTGTACTTGTTTTCCCTCCAACGACATTGATTATCTGGATGCTAACGGCACAGAGGATTCTATCAGTCGGTCTATTCGAGAGCGGGCAATCCATTTGTAAGCCTCTTGTTCCCTCGTCACCCAGACCACAAGTCGCCTGGGCTACCCGCTTGGTTTTTGAGGCGTATTCGGCGATCTGTTGGATCGTGGCTGTTTGCTTGGGGTTGTGGTGGGTTGCAAATCCGGGTTTTTCGCGGATAATGTGGGATTCGATTTATCGCATTGCGACGGAGTCTTCCCATGCAGGATAAGCTTAACGGTACCGCTCTTACTTTTGATGATGTGCTCATCGAGCCACGTTACAGCACGGTCGTGCCTGCGGAGGTGGATGTTTCGACGCAGTTGACGCAGCGGATTCAGATGAATGTGCCTGTGCTGAGCTCGCCGATGGATACGGTGACCGAAAGCAGCATGGCGATCGGGATGGCCCAGGAGGGCGGGCTGAGCGTGATCCATAAGAATATGTCGATCGAAGCGCAGACCGAAGAAGTCGACAAGGTGAAGCGGAGCGCGAACGGGATTATTATCGACCCGGTAACTCTGCCGCCAGATGCTAGCGTTGCTACCGCTCGCCAGACGATGGATGAGTCGAAAGTTTCGGGCATCCCGATAACCGAAGGCGGCAAGTTGGTGGGGATTCTGACCCGCCGCGACCTTAGGTTTCTCGAAGATAACAGCCTTGCTATCGCCGAGGTGATGACCTCCGGCCAGTTGGTGACGGCTACGGGGACTGTGACGCTTGAGGAAGCTGAGAAGATTTTAATGGCAAAAAAGGTCGAGAAACTTTTGCTGGTTGACGAAAAGTACAAACTGACGGGTTTGATTACGATCAAAGACATCGACATGATGCGGCGATTTCCTCAGGCGTGTAAAGATTCGCAAGGACGGTTGCGAGTGGGTGCGGCGATTGGCGTGTTTGACTTCGATCGGGCTGCTAGCTTGATTGCGAAAGACGTTGATTTTTTAGTCGTCGATAGTGCTCACGGGCATTCGTTGAATGTGATCGAGACGGTTAAAGAGCTGAAGCAGAAATGGGACATCGATGTTGTTGCGGGTAATATTGCGACGGCGGACGGTTGCCGAGATTTGATCAAGGCAGGCGTTGATGCGGTGAAGGTCGGCATCGGGCCGGGTTCGATTTGTACGACGCGCGTGATTTCGGGCATTGGTGTGCCACAGATTACCGCGATTTACCAAGTTGCGAAGGCGGCAGCCGGTTCAAAGACTGCCGTGATTGCCGACGGCGGAATACGTTACTCAGGAGATATTACCAAAGCGATTGCAGCAGGTGCCCATCTGGTGATGTTGGGTGGTTTGCTTGCAGGTTTGGACGAGAGTCCGGGCGAGCGGGTCCTTCATCAGGGCCGAACCTATAAGGCTTATCGAGGCATGGGTTCGCTTGGCGCGATGGTGCATGGATCGAGCGAAAGATATCGGCAATCTGAAGGCAGTGCCAAGAACGGAAAATTGGTGCCTGAGGGAGTCGAAGGGCGTGTGCCCTATAAGGGCCGGCTTAGCGAGTTTCTTTACCAGCTGGTAGGAGGCTTGCGGGCTGGGATGGGCTATTGTGGGACTAAAACTATTGACCAGCTGCGCACGGACGCGCGATTTATTCAAGTCACGCCGGCCAGTGTGCGGGAGAACCATCCGCATGATATTGCTATTACCCAAGAAGCTCCGAACTACACGGCCGAGTATGCGGCTGCTGATAAGCGCTAGTCTATTGCCGAGACTGGTTGCGTCGCGACTGGTATTGCTTGGCGGCATCGGGATTTTTATTGCGGCCAGCGCGGCGCCGTCTCTTGGCGCAGGCGAGTTGAAATGGGGTCGGCCTACGAAGCCGCGTCGTGCGGTTGCGCGTACTGTGCAGAAGCGGCACGACGTAGTGTTTCGGGATGCAGCCGTTGTGGCAGCGGTATGGGCCGAGGACGATCAGTACGTCACTACGGTTCAGGCGACAGAGGTGGTGTCGGGCGAGGATCGTAGCGTAGTGGTTCGCCGCTCTAGCGATTCTTTGTCGCCCCCGGTCGAGCGTTTGGCGCGGCTGCCAGACGATCCGTTTGATCAGGAATTCGAGGAGTCGGATTTTTCGGTAGAAGATCCGCCGCTCGAAGAGGTCGAGGAGGCGATTGAGCAGGAAATCGATAGTCGCGAGGACGAAGAGGAACCGAGCGTCGATGATTTGTTTGGCAATAGCTCGGAAGAGAGCGAGATCGCGGAAGATGAAAACTTCTCGGAGCTGTTTGGCGAAGAGACCGGCAGCGAGGAGTCAGAGGTGGCCGAAGAGATGGTTGAGGAAGTTATTGAGGCTCCACTCGACGATCCGTTTGATGAACCAATCGCAGAGCAGATGTTCGAGCCGGCTGTGGATGCGCTCGATGAGGCAGACCGGGCGATTGATCAGGAAACCGAGCAGAGAATCGAGGCGGGTGCCGACGACGCCGACGGGAGTGATCTTTTCGACGAACTGATGGAGAGGAGCGACGGGGTAGAATCGCCTGACCTTTCGGAGCTGTTTGACAAGGAGATGTCTCAAGAGGATTCCGGAGATTCAGACTCCTTTGAAGAGGAAAAGCAAGATATTGAGCTCGACATTCAGTCGGAACCCAAGCTCGAAGACTTGGAGTTGGAACAGCACGAGACAGAGGAGTCGGATGCCGCACGTTTGGAGCGTGAAGAGAGCGTGAGAAACTGTGAGGAAGAGATTGCCAAAGTTCGGTCCGATAAAATTGACGAGATCGATCCGAGCATTTATTTGCAAGGCGAGCCGGGACATGATTTTCCTTACGAATGCCGGCTTGATGCGGGGAGCCATCAGACGAGGCAGTGGCCTCAGATTACGTACAACTGGAAGGCGGCAGCCCTTTGTCATAAGCCGCTGTATTTTGAGCAGGTGCATCTCGAGCGTTATGGTCACTCGTGGGGCCCTTACGTGCAGCCGATTATGTCGGGCGTTCACTTTTTTGGCACGCTGCCGATCTTGCCTTATAAAATGGGGATACGTACCCCGACCGAGTGTGTGTACACCTTGGGCTATTACCGTCCGGGAAGTTGTGCACCGTATCTGATCGATCCGGTACCGTTTACTTGGCGAGCGGCGTTTTTTGAAGCCGGTTTTGCAACAGGCGCGGCTTTTGCGATTCCGTAAGGGGCGTTGTGAGTCGCGGGTTGCGAGTTTTCTATGGATACTTTTCAGTCGTTGAGTCGCGAGCAATCGCGGGCCGTTGATACTCTGGCGATCGAGCGTTATGGCTTCTCTGGCATGGTGCTGATGGAGAATGCTGGTCGCGGAGTCGTTGAGGTGTTGGTGGAGATCGATCCGTCGCTCGTGGGTGGCAAAGACTCGCGGTCTGCGGTTGGCATTTTCTGTGGCAAGGGAAACAACGGGGGCGATGGCTTTGTCATTGCTCGGCATTTGGAGATTCTTGGTGCGCCGGTCCGCGTGTTTTTGCTTGCTCCGGCAAGCGAACTGACGGGCGATGCGGAGCGTAATTTCAAAATTCTTACGCATACGCAGGTTCCGATCGTCGATCTCTCTGGTTCGACGGATACCGCGTTGTCGCTGAATGAACATGCGGCTGACACTTCTTGGCTGATCGATGCGATGTTGGGTACCGGCGCCGTGGGCGAGCCGCGTGAGCCGTATCGTACAGCAATCGAGTGGTTGAATCGCAACCCTGGTCGACGGCTGGCGGTTGATGTGCCGAGCGGTCTTGATTGCGATACGGGGCGGCCTTCGGCGTGTACGGTGCGTGCCGATATTACTTGTACTTTCGTAGCGCCGAAAGTGGGCTTTGCTAAGGGCGAGGCTGCGGAGTTTGTTGGCCAACTGCATGTGGTGTCGATTGGCGTTCCACGGCATTTGATTGCAGAGGCGGCCAGGGTCTCCTAGGGATTGCGATCCCTAGGCTTTGGGAGTTTCGACTTTTTCGATTCATGCGTTATAATCGAGGGGTAAGGAATTTCGATTTCATCAACCGCCTCATTCGAGGTTAGGAAGTAGAGCCGCTATGGAAAAGTCAGAACTTCTTAAGACGTTGGAGGCAGTTCATGCCGAGCTGGCTGATTGGAAAAATGTCGACGACGAAACGCGGCAGCAGCTTGCGACGTTGACCGACGATATTCGGCGTTTATCGCAGGGGGACGAGGCCGCTTCGGCTGAGGATCTTGGGCCGGTAGGTGCCCAGGTACAGGACCTTATACTGCGATTTGAGACCGACCATCCGCAGCTGACGACGGCCCTAAACCAGGTTGCTGCCGCTTTGGCTAATTTGGGGATTTAGGGCTGCAATCGTCCTGGTTTCCCTTTGCTAGCAGTTGCGAATTGCCTTAGGGCGTGAGATACTGGACTGTGATGCGTTGGCTGGAACCGGTCTGTTTTTTTGTGGGGTGAGAAGATGAAAAAAATTACGTTACTCATATTCGCGTTGGTGTTCTTTTTGAGTGGTAGAGTCGAGGTGCGAGCCCAAGTGCCTTATCTGACCTATTACCAACCGGCCACGGTTTATAGCCCTCCGGTCGCGTACACGCCCCATGCGGTGTACTACTCTCCTGTGGTTGTTGCTCCATCTCCTGTGTTTGCTATTCCCTCTCCAGTGGTAGCTGCTCCGGTTTATCAGCCGGTCACGCGTGTGCGGTCGCGTTATCGTCCGATCTTGGGTCGCACCGTGACTCGGGTGCGATATGGTTATGCTCCAGCGTACTACGCGCCTGCCCCGGTTGTATACGCTTATTGAGGCCAGAGGTGTTAGGCTTTAGGCTGTAGGGGAAAGATCCCCGGCCTGCGGCTGGAAGTCGATAGCCTGACCCCCACTGGCTCGTCCCTATGGCCGAACTTCGAACATTCTTATTTACCGATATTTGCCGTAGCGTCGATCTCAAAAATGAGATGGTCGGCAGAAGCGTAACCGAACGCGACATGGCGTTTATTCAGAGCATTCTTACGCCCCATCGGCAGCGGATTGAAGCTCGGCTTGAGGAGTACGGTGGGCGGGTCGTGTCGACGGCCGGCGATGGCCATTTTTTGGTTTTCGACAACACGATTCTCGCGTCTCAGTGGGCGGTTGAGGTTCAGCGAGCGCACCACGACGATCCGATCGTGACGCCCGACCAGAACAACTTAGAAGTTAGGATCAGTATCCACGTTGGCGTGCCGCAAGAAGACCCGGCCGACCCGAGCAACTTTATCGGTAAAAGCGTCGATTACGCATCGCGGCTGAACGACTATGCGGCAGGCGCGCAGATTCTTGTTTCGCGTAGCGTGATGGCAATCCTCGACGACGTGGGGCTCGATGGCATTTCCTTTCACTCGCATGGTCGACGACACCTAAAGGGTATTGGCCGTGTTGAGGTCCATGAGCTGCTTTACGACGACCACGGCACACGCGATCTACGGCTAAGCCCGACGAATCACTCAGGCCGCCAGTGGACGGTGATTCCGAGCGTAGGTTTTGAGGAGGGCGGCACTCGTGGCCAGACTGGAGTAGAGACCGCGTTGGCCGTGGCTTCGCGACTTCGGCGCGTGGGCAACTACGAGTTGGACGAAGTGCTAGGCAGCGGCGGAATGGGCGATGTCTATAAAGGGCGTCATGTTCAGTTTGGCCGCGAACGGGCGATCAAGGTAATCAAGCCGCAATTTGTTGGCAAGGGCCACGAAGAGGTGGTCAGCCGTTTTTATCAAGAGATCAAGGCGGTTGGCGCACTTGAGCACAAGAACATCGTGGTGGCGATTGATTCTTCGACTGCCGCCGACGATTTGCATTATCTCGTCATGGAGTACATCGATGGCGTAGCGCTTAGCGAGTTGGTAGACCAGCGTGGCCAACTTTCGGTTCCTGACGCATGTGAGATCATCCGCCAGGCCGCTCGGGGCTTGCAGTATATTCATCGTCACGGGATGGTGCATCGCGATATTAAGCCATCGAACCTCATGCTGACGTTGGTCGAAAACGATACCATCACACTTGATTCGTTGTCTAGTAACCTCGAAGACACGCGAGGCGTTGTCAAGATTCTCGACTTGGGCTTGGCCCTACTTGCCGAAGACAAGAACGACCGGCTGACGCTGTTCGATAACAAGGCGATGGGTACCGGCATGTACATGTCGCCTGAGCAGTGGAAGACGACGAGCGTAGATATTCGAGCCGATATCTACAGTTTGGGCTGCACGCTATATCACCTCTTGTCGGGGAGCCCTCCGTTTTCTGAATCGGATTTGCGACCGGAAAAGGCACACGAGAAGTCGCGGATTCCTCCGATTCGCGTGTCGCCTCCGATACCGCACAAGTTGTGGGACGTGCTCTGTAAGATGCTTGCAAAGAAAGCGTCGAATCGCTATTCGACCCCTGCCGAGGTGGTTGCCGCGCTGGTTCCGTTTGTCGAGGGCAGCGATTTAGAACTTTTGGTACGCGAGTACGATGAGCCCGACTCCGATTCGACGGCGAATCGGCTGACGCGGGCAGATACGGCGTCGCGGGTCGATACGTGGTTATCGCGAGCGACCCATTTTTATCCGACCCGACGTTGGATGCTTCGTTGGGGTCTGCCTATGGCGGCGATTGTTGCTTGCTTTGGCTTCTTGTTTTGGTCGACCCAAAAAATGCACAAGCGAATGGTCGCAGATTTCATGAAGCGAGATAGTGTTCAGCTGGCTGGCGATGCCGAAGAGATTGCGACGAAAGAAATTGGTCCTGAGATTGCGAAGCGATTTGACATTTTAGAACAGGCCGCTCGAGATGGGGCTGTCGCCAAGCTGATTGAGAGTTTTGATGCAAGTTTGCCCCGAGAGGAACTGGCGGCGCATGAGCTGATTAACTGGATTCGGGCGCACCGGAAAGGCAACATCGATATTGCTCGGTCGGACAGTTGGTTTATCAACGACCAGAATGGAATCCAAATCGCTCGCCACCCTTTAATCGATCCGAAGACCGAAGCTCCGGTAAAGAGCTTTATGAGCTCCTACGCATATCGAAACTATTTCCATGGTCTCCGTGCGGATTTGCCGAAAGGGATGACCGAGGAGATTTTGCCGATAGGGTCTCCCAATCTGTCGGCCGTTTATGCGAGTAGTAACACGGGGAAGTTGAAGGTGGCTTTTTCGGTTCCGATTTGGAGCGAAGCGAAAGAAGGCGAGGAGCCGAGCGTTGTGGGGGTGCTCTCGATGTCGGTTGACCTGGGCGAATTTGAAGTGCTCGACAACTATATGCGGCTAGCTGGAAAAAAAATTGTGTTGGTTGATCTGCGGGAAGACTATCTTGAGGATAGTTCCGAAGGAGCGGTTGAGAACCCTAAGCGGGGTTTGATATTGGAACATCCTCTCGACAGTGCCTGGGAGGACTTCAAGAGTTATCCTCGTATTGCGCCCGAAGTGCTTCAAAAGATGTTGGCGTCTCGCACAGGGTTTGTTGCCGGTTACCAAGATGCTCTTTCGCACGATCGGGAGGAGACTTACTGGGGTGCGTATGCCCCGGTTCCTGGAACGGCCGAGCGCTCAGCTACGGGAGAAGTCGATGGGAAATCGCTGGGCTGGTATGTTTTGGTTCAAACACCAGCGAGGAAGTGATTTTGGGAGTAGCTGATGGCACAACTTGCCATCGAGGCACTTCGGACCGCGTGGCGGTTCGGTTAGGGTTCAACTGTTCTATGAGCACGATCTCTACGAGCTTGCCGGGCTAAGAACCAATCGGCGACTCCTGCAATGATGTGCTGTAGTAGCGTCGCGATTACGATCATGAGGATCACTCGGGGCTCGGTTTCTAGTACCTCGCCGGCCAGTACCAGGGCGAGCCCGGTGTGTTTCATACTGAAACCGAAAACGAGCGACACCCGCGACTCGTCGCCCAACTTGAGCCATCGCGATAAGAGCCACGCGCTGAGCATTCCGGTAATCGAAAGCAGAATTGCTAGAACTGCCGATACAACGACCGCTTTTGCGCCTTCGTTGCTGAGCACCTTGGGCATAGCGAGCGAAGCGTTGGCGTAGTTAAGCGTCAGAAGCGTGATCGAGCTGATGAGACGCAAGGTGCCTCGGGCATTTTCGATTCGCTGAGGGCCAGCCAAGCGATTGATTACCCCGCCTGCTAGCGAAGGCAAGATCACCCAGATGATGAAGAACGCGCCCGAGAATTTGGTTACCAGGGCTTCGCATTGGGCAGTCTCTTGTTCGGAAAGGACGAATCCCATCCAGTTGAGCAACTGGGGAGTAGCCAGCGGGCTTAGCACAATCGTTAGCACAACGAGGCCTAGGCTCAGAGCGATGTTGCCTCGGCCATTTTGCGACCAAGCGACCGACGAATTGGCGACTGGCATTGCGGCTACGAGCGCTAGACCGACTAACATACCGGTAGTTACGTACTCGCCTAGCAAGGAAGGGAGGAACCAGCCAAGGAGGCTGACGACGATGCCGGGCACGATCCAAATGGCAATCAATCCGACGAGCAAGATGCCCGGGTGATGGATGAGGCTGCGAACTTGCGACCAGCGAACTACCGCCGCTGCACAGAATAGCAGGAGGGCGAGTAGCAGGAGTGGAGCAGTGACTTTGTCGCCGGCTGGCGGCGTTAAGGAAAGATTTCGGATGGCTAGGCCAGGGCCCGGCAGGATGGCGGCAAGCAGGTAGCTAGCAACGAGGAGCCAGAGAAAATTTTTATGAATCCAGCTAGCGAGAGCGGCCAAATGCGTAGCACCATTGCTGCTGAGGGGAGAGGCCATCGTGGAGGGCAGTACGGCTGAATCTAGTAGGGTGGAAGAAAGCGCCGGTCGCGAGTCTTAGTGCTTTGTCAACTCTTAGAATTGGGGTGCTGCCTGTCAGGCAGCATCCAAATTTTTAGCAATGACAAAGCACTAGGATAGCAGAATCGAGGTCGCTTTTTCAGGGCAGACTTGGGGTATGCGAACTTTACGGGGGGTGTGGTGTCTTTTAGACGACAGATTGCCTATACTAAGGGTTCCGCCGGTTGGCTACTGGAACAGCAGCGCGGTCGGTGTGTTCTCGTTTCCCCCGCTTTTTCCGAAATCTCTAGTATGTCAACGAATGTCGCAGTACTTGATGATGTTGCGACAGAAGAGTTTCTGTGTGGCGGCGATTTTGTTGCCGAATCGGAGAAGGCTCCTGAGGATGCGCCTCGCAAGTTTTTCTACGGTTGGTTGATGTTGCCCGTGGCGATGTTGATGATGATGGCCACGAGCCCCGGGCAGACGTTTGGCTTGGCGTTTTTTAATTCAAATTTCCGAACGGCATTTGGTCTTAGTCAGACGGAGCTTTCGGTTACGTACCTTTTTGCTACGGTAGTTGCCGCGCTCGCGATTCCGACAATTGGCGGGTGGGTCGATCGCTTTGGCTTGAAGCGATCGGTCCGAGTCACAATTGTTGCGATGATTGCTGCATGTATTTTTGCTTCCCAAGTGCAAGGCGTTGTTACCTTGTTCTTTGCTTTTGTGTTGCTCAGGGCGATCGGCCCAGGCTCGATGGCTTTGATGGCGAACAACACGTTGGCGGCGTGGTTTGATCGTCGGCTTGGACTTGCTAGTGGACTGATGCAAGTGGGCATGGCTGGGGCTTTGGCAGTTGTGCCAGCCGGAATCCTAAGCTTGATTAATACCTTCGGTTGGCGAGGTGCTTTCCTTGCGATCGCTGGGATCATCGCTTGCTTGTTGTTGCCGTTGGTGTTGTTTTTTTATCGCGAATCGCCGAGCGAGCTTGGCTTGCTTCCCGATGGTGGTAGTGCTTCGAACCGAGGCGACGATCGGCTGGCCCATACGGTTGATTGGGGGATGGATGTTGCCGAAGCTAGGCAGCACCGGGCTTATTGGATTTTAATCGTCTCGGCGATGGCTTGGGCGATGGTGGGCACTGGGTTGGTGTTTCATCTGGACGCGATTTTTCAGAGCAAGGGCATGGGGCTTGGCGACTCGGCCCGGGCGATGTTTTATTTGGCGATTAGCATGGGCGCGATGCAACTGGTCGGTGGCGTGTTGGCAGACCGCTTGCCTTTGCAATGGCTGTTGGTGGTTGCAATCGGATTGATCGCGGCGAGTTGTGCGTTGCTTGCGGCTGGGCAGGCGACGATGTTTGTTGCTGCTTACGCGGTCTACGGCGCAGGACAGGGGCTCAAAACAATTGTGGTTTCCACGGCTTGGGCTCGCTATTTTGGTCGTGCCCATTTGGGGAAGATACGAGGGATTTCAATTACGGCTGCGATTGCGGGTAGCAGCATAGGTCCTTTGGTGTTGGGAGTGAGTGCCGACTATCTCGGGGGATTCACACCCGCGTTGTGGCTGCTTTCTGGAGTGGCGTTTGTGGTTTCGATCCTAGGATTTTGGGCAACGCAGCCGGCGGTTAGAGCAAGTTCCGGACAGGTGTAAGGCGGCTTGACGTTGAAATGCCCGTACGGTCAGGCCTTGTCGAACCATTGCCTAAAGCGGGTTTATTTTGACAGGATAAAAGCAGGATGAGCGAGATCATTCGGTCGAATCCTGTTCATCCTGTCAAAAAGTTCTTTTCCAAATAGAGTTAGTCAACAAAGCCGTGCGGTGACCGGGACACGTCTGTGCGACGCGCACTAAACGCCCAATTGTTGCTTGAGGTCTTCGAGGCCGTTGCGCAAATCGGCGATTTCAGATTCTAACTGTTGGCGGGTGTCTGCTAGTTCTTGCCGAAGAGAGAGGAGCTCTTCGCGGATCGCTTGCGAACCTTTTTCGTTACTTGCCGGAGCTTCGGGGCTGGGGGGCGGAGTTGCGGCTGGCGTAGCGACGGGAGCTGTGGCTCTTGGAGGTGACTGGTCAACGGGTGCGTTGCCATATTCGGCTTGCAGCTTGGCTAATTCTTGGGGCTGGTAGAGAGCATGGGTTACGATACAGCCACGGCCAGCGGGGGTGAGCAGAATGAGAAGCCCCTTTTGACGCAGGCTGTCGATAATTGGTCGCAGCTGGCCGATGTCTTGAATGGGTTCCATGCGTGCCGCCCGACCGCGCAGCTCGCCAAGCGTTTGGGCTCCGCGTAGTAGCAGTTCGGCCATGACGGCCAATTCTATTTTGTCGACTCCGAGCCATTCGTAGAGCAGGTGGCGATGTTTATCGACTCGGCCATCGCCTTCGATCAGCGCGACGGCTCCCATGGCTCGCAGCTGGTCGAGTGCTTCTTCGACGTGCGACTCTTCGAGCTGCATTTGAGGATAGCGATTGCTCTTTTGGTTGCTGGCGTTGATGAGCCCGTTGAGTGTGAGGGGGTAATTTTCTGGCGTCGTTTTCGCTTTTTCGACGAGCACTCCGGCTACGCGTCGCAGGATTTTTTCTAGCGGTTGCCAGCGGGCGGCAGGTTCGGGGTCGGCTGATGGTTGTTCGCTCATGGTGTCCTGCTTACGTGGAGGGGAGTCAATACGGCTCAGTTTACTGCGATTGAGCCTGATCTGACAGGCCGTAGGCGGCTGGTCGGTCGATCTGGCAGATCGGCGCTACTTTCTGGGGAGGTCTTCTTGTCGACGCGGTAGTCTGTTTTCGTTTGACGCGATATCATGGAGGGGCTTACCGTATTCCGATTATCCCACTGCTTGTTGAGCTATGAAAACAGACGAACTTCGCGAGAAATATTTGGCCTTCTACGAGTCGAAGGGCCATAGCCGCCAGCCGAGCGACGTGTTGGTGCCAACCTGGGACCCCTCGGTGCTGTTCACCCCAGCGGGGATGAATCAGTTCAAGGACCATTTCTTGGGGAAGGTGAAGCTCGATTTCACTCGGGCGACGACCTGCCAGAAGTGTTTGCGTACGGGCGATATCGACAACGTGGGGCGGACGGCTTACCACCATACTTTTTTTGAGATGCTTGGCAATTTTTCGTTCGGCGATTATTTCAAGCGTGAAGCAATCAATTGGGCTTGGGAATTTTTGACCGACAAAAAATGGCTTGGTATCGACCCGGCCCGTCTGAGCGTCACGGTTTATAAAGACGACGACGAAGCAGCCGGCATTTGGGCGGACGATATACGCCTTCCTTCGGCTCGGATCGAGCGGATGGAAGAAGACGAAAACTTTTGGCCTGCGAGCGCGCCAAGCCTTGGCCCTGATGGGGTCTGCGGGCCTTGTAGCGAAATTTATTATCACCCGGTCGATGCTCAAGGAAAGAGTCGCGAGTCGGTCGAGATTTGGAATTTGGTATTTACGCAATTCAACCGTGTTGGCAACCCGCCTGATAATTTGCGGCCCTTGCCGTCGAAAAACATAGACACGGGGATGGGCCTTGAACGGACGGCCGCAACGCTGCAAGGAGTTCCGACGAACTACCATATCGACAGCCTGTTGCCGCTCGTTGAGGCTGCGGCCGAAGTGTGTGGCGTACCCTACGAGCTTGGGAGCGAAGCGGGGCGTCGTTGTCGTCGAATTTCCGATCATGTTCGGGCTTGTACGTTTGCTGTCCACGAGAATGTTTATCCTGGAGCGAATAAGGAAAAGTACGTCGTCAAACGGTTGTTGCGCCGTGCGGTGCTCGATGGGCACCAATTGGGTTTGCGCGAGCCGTTTCTCCACCAACTCGTGCCGAAAGTTGTCGAGCTGATGCGGTCGGCCTATCCCGAGTTGACAGAAACCATCGACCGTGTGTCCAGCGTGATCAAGAAAGAGGAGTCCAACTTTTTCGGCACCATCGACGATGGGCTTAATCGGATCGACCGTGTGTTCGAGGAAATGCGTCTTGCCGATCGGGTGAAGGTCGAAGGTGCTGTGGCTGCCGAACTTTATCAAACTTATGGGGTCCCGCCCGAGCTGTTTGAAGGGCTTGCCGCTGAGCATAACTTGGCATTCGACTGGGAAGGCTACAGCCAAGCGATGGACGAACATGGCGAGGCTTCGGGCAAGCTTCAGCATACCGTGATGGGCGCCAAGGGGCCGATCGATTCGCTGAAACATGCTCTGCATAGCACTGAATTTTTAGGTTACGAGTCGACGACCGCCAAGGTTATCATCAAAGGGATTGTGGTAGGCAAGTCGCCCGACGATCAACTTTGTGACCGTCTTGAAGAACAAGGCCACGCCGAAGAGATTCGGGTGATTCTCGACCGCACGCCTTTTTATGGCGAAAGCGGTGGCCAAGTGGGCGATACGGGAACTCTTGTTGGCGAGGACTTCGAGTTTGACGTGACCGACACTCAGAAGGATGGCCAGCTGGTGATTCACCACGGCCATTTGCGTCAGGGAAAGATGTTTGAAGGTGCCAGCGCCACCGCAACGATTGCGATCGAGCGACGAGACGCGATTCGGCGGGCTCACTCGGCAACTCATATTTTGCATCACGCTTTGCAAAAGCATCTTGGGTCGCACGCCCAGCAGCAGGGCTCGAAGGTCGACGAAGATTGGCTTCGTTTCGACTTTACGAACCTTAGCGCGATGACCAAAGAACAACTCGAAGACGTGGTCGAGGAAGTTGCCCACCATGTGGCAGCCGGTCAGCCGATCGAAGGGAAAGTGCTTCCGCTTGCCCAAGCTCGGGCGCAAGGTGCGATGATGTTGTTTGGCGAAAAGTATCCTGACCCGGTGCGCATGGTTTCGATGGGACCTCAATCGGGAGACGCTTTTAGCCGGGAGTTGTGTGGTGGGACGCATCTGCAAAACACGCGGGAGGTCGAGGCGTTCGAGATTTTGAGCGAAGAAGGGGTTTCGGCAGGCACGCGGCGAATCACCGCCTTGACGGGTCGCCGAGCGGTCGAGCATGTCGAACAAACCAAGGAAGCATTA
The DNA here is from genome assembly GCA_024278955.1 of Planctomycetota bacterium. Lineage (GTDB taxonomy): Bacteria > Planctomycetota > Planctomycetia > Pirellulales > Lacipirellulaceae > Bythopirellula. The sequence goes on from JAJRSE010000036.1 coordinate 57,628, forward strand.
CGGTCGTCGGCTGAACTGCTGGGCTGTGCGTTGGTGGTTCTGCCCACAAAGGTTCAGACGTTGCTGGAAGAACAACGCGCACTAAAAAAGTTGATCGCCTCGGGCGGAACACTTGAAATTTCGTATGTGAGTGGTATGTCGACGGTAGTTTGTACCGACGAGATTGGTGCTTTGAAGGCGAAAGCGGTTTTGGCCGAGACGGCTAAGTTGCTCTCTGTCGCGCCGTTGGCTGTGCCCGAGCGAATTACGTCGATAAGCAACGAAGTTTTTTCTCTTCGCGAAAAGTTGGAGCAGCGTGCAGTTGCGGGGCCGATTACGGCCGACAGTTTGCTCGAACAAGCTCAGACCGTAGGAGGGAGTACCGTTGTGATTGCTGAAACGCCAACCGCCGAGGCGAACCTTATGCGACAGCTCATCGATCAGATTCGGCAAAAATCGGGTTCCAGCGCCGTTCTTTTGGCTAGCTCCGATGGCGACGCTAAGGTAACCCTTGTGGCTGGGGTGTCGAAAGATCTGCAAGAAAAAGGGGCCCATGCGGGCAACTGGATTCGTCCGGTGGCCCAAGCCCTTGGCGGCAACGGGGGCGGTCGACCAGACATGGCCCAAGCGGGCGGCAAGCAGCCAGGCAAGTTGCCCGAAGCACTTGAGGTGGCGCAGCAGACAATCGCGGCAATGCTTGGTGCTTGATGGCTGAGTTGATTGAACCACGTCGGAACAGCGGAACGATGTGTCGCGAGCTTTGTAATCGTTCAGCAGAATCTTTGAAGATCTTCTTGATCCGTGAAAATCTGCTTACTTCCGTTTGCTAGAATGTTACTTAGGATTCTATGCCACGAGATAGCTTTTTGATGGGGAGACAATCGATGAAACGACGCTCATTTTTGCAGACCTCTACGGTCGCCTTGGCAGGCACGGGCGCCTTGGCTCAGGCGTTTGGTAGTTCGAGCGAAAGCAGTGTGCCTGAGTACTACGAGATGCGCACTTATCGACTCAAGACGAAGGAAAAGCAGCCGTTGGTAAGCGAGTATCTTCGAGATGCTGCGATTCCTGCTTGGGAGCGAATGGGAATTAGTCCGGTGGGTGTTTTTACCGAGATTGGCGACAACCCGGGGCCTTCGATTCATGTGCTGCTGACTTACTCTTCGATCGAACAGTTTGCTGGGGCCCGGTTGGCGTTAGAAAACGATGGCAAGTATTTGTCGGCAGGCAAGGCGTATCTTGATGTGGCGGCCGACGCCCCGGCGTTTGTTCGGCTGGAAAGCTCGTTGATGGTTGCTTTTGCAGGGATGCCAAAGTTGGAGCTTCCGAAACGTGGCCCTCGCGTACTTGAACTACGCACTTACGAGAGCTATAGCGAAGCCAAGGCACGCCGTAAGATCGAGATGTTTAACGACGGCGAGATTCCGATTTTTGGCAACGTGGGACTTTCGCCAGTTTTCTTCGGCGAAACGCTCATCGGCCCCCAAGTTCCTAACTTGAAATACATGCTTGTGACTTCCGATTTGGAAAGCAATGAAGCGGGCTGGAAGAAATTCCTTGTCAACGACGATTGGGTGAAGATGCGAGACTTGCCGCAGTATGCCGACACGGTCTCGAAGATTTCAAAAATTTACCTTTCCCCTACGGAATACTCCCGGATTTGAGTGGAGAGAAGGTGGAAAAGAGTTTGGGGACTTCCTGTATTCATAACCCGATCTCACTGCGATGACTGAACCCAATAAGGACCCGCGAGAAGTGCCTGATGCGGAGGACGTGTCGGTCGACTATCTTTTCAAGCCGAGGCCACCGCCGCACGAATTTCATTTTCGCATGATCGCGATGCTGAAAGTGGTTACGTGGGTGGCCTTGTTGCTAGGTTTGCTACGTTTTCTATTTGCGTAGAGCGATTGCACTGAAATGCTAGCAAGTCAGTACAGTTTTCTACGCTGTTTATTGGTGGACTGGGCAAACAGGACGGTTCGCGTAGTTGCCGACCCATTTTGTTGTTTGCTGCGTAACAGCGAATAAACCAAATCGACTTGTTTGGTTTCGAGCGATCGGATTAAGATGCGGTGTACGTGTTGGTTGCGGTCGGAGTCCCTAGGCGAAGCGGGAGTCTCATCATGTCGAGTTTGCAAGAAGAATTGGAAATTGAAGTTGTCGGTCGTGGTCCCGACTGGCTGTTTGTTCGCATCCGTCCCGACGAGCATCGGCTCGACGATTTGGCAGATCGCTTGTGGACCCTTTTGAACAAGCATTTCATTTATCGCCTTGTTCTTGAGATGGACGAGGTCGATTTTCTGCCTAGCCTGCTGATGGGCCAGTTGGTGGTGCTGCATAAGCGAGTTTTGCAACACGAGGGTGCCTTGCGACTTTGCGGCCTTTCGCCGTCGTGTACCGATGCGTTGCATTTTTGTCGACTTGACCGAGCGCTGCCGAGTTTTCGATGCCGGGAAGATGCGGTGTTGGGAAATTCGATAGTGAAGCCCAGGTAATCGCGAAAGGCTCAGAGAGTGCAGGCTCCTGGCCTTGTTTGCCGTCGGCTCTAAAAAACTACATCAGGCAGCTTTTGCGTAGGTTTCGCATCAGGCCGACCAAGGGCTTGGCTTGTCCCTGAGCATCGAAGAGTCCGGCGTGAGGGAATTCGTGGGGCGATGCGTCGGTAAGTTGATTCCAGAGGATGACTTGTACGGTTGAGCGGGCGAGTAGCAAAGGCAAGACCGAAGCTGCCCAGTCGTGTTGGGAATCGGACGAAGCGTTTGCAAAGTCGACCTGGATGTCCCGCTTGGCCATCGGATCGGGGGTCGCGCTGCTGGGGGTCGAAAGATTGATCATCAATGGCAACCCCCAAACGCTCCATTGGTCGAGAAGTCGGCCAAGCTCAAAAGGGTGTCGTTGCCCACTTCCGTCTGGCTGATAGCCCATGTTGATATTTAGGCCGAAGCCTGAGACTCCGAGGTCGGCTCGTACGAGCGCATCGGCATAGTTGAGCGGCGCAAGATCTTCCTCTTTATGGGACAAATACTCTGCCCAGGGTTGATCGAAGGAAACGACCGTCGGAGTGCGAGGATCGAGCTGCCGCACCACTTCGAGCGTTTGCGCTACGAGATAGAGCCGCTGCTCTTCTTCAAGCGAGAGCAGTTTGCTCGTGTTAACGTGTGAGGCCACGTGCCACAAGTGAACCCGTCCAGAGTATTTTGTGACCACAGCACGTACATGTTCGAGCATCAGTCGCGCGAGATTGTCGAAGTCGTCTTCCCAAAGAACCATCCAATCGGGTACGCCAAATTCGTTGAGCTGGAGTAGCGGCCCGGCAGAAATCTTGAGTCCTGATTTTTGGCACCAAGCCAGTTGTTGATCGGTAATTTTCCAGTCGCGATGGCCTTCGCGAGTTTCGATAGCTCGCCAAGCCACGGGGAGCTGAGCAATATTACAAGAATCGACCAGTTGTCGTCGTGTCTGAACGGTGGGAAGCTCGGCCCCGAGCGAGACGCCTAGCAGCGTAGTGAGGGGTGCCTGCTTTTGTCGTGCGGCAATTGCTTGTTGGGCATAGTCGGCAACCAGCTCTTGGCCGACGGAATAAGCCTGGGAGATAGCTCGCTGCGCCGCCACGGCCGCCTCGGCTGGCATGTTTTGGGTTGTCGCGGCAAGAGAAAACTCGCGCGTCGCAGCCTGAAGGCGGTCGAGAAGATGCTGCGGGACAACCAGCCCGAGCCATTGCCAAATCGAGAGCCGGATACGAATTCGTTGGATGAGGCCCCGAGCCAATTCGACTTCAAGCTGATAGGGGCGCTTTCTTTCCATCAACGTCGCGGTAGTGAGGACGGTTGGCTCCTGGTCGCCGATTTGCCAGGGAATCGAGACGTTGCCAGAGCCGCTGGTCGAACGCTCGACGACGAGTTCGCCGTCTTGCCAGCTTGCGCGAGTCGGGAAAGGAATTTCTTCGGAGCCGGCGGCATAGATGCGTTTGAGGATTTCCGGGGAAACGCGATTGCGGTAATGTACGCGAAATCGCATCTGTCCCATGATAGTTGATCCTTGAATTGGTGTACGGCCCAGGCTGCCTTTTGCAACGCAGGTTTCTCGTTGCCCCCCTGCAACTTAGGTTCACATCGGCTAGCTCTCTCCAGTTTACCAGCAATCGAGGCCGGAGGGGATGCCCTTCTTCGGAGCCTGTTAGTTGGCGAGGGGCTGCCCGACGGGGTTTCAAATCGCTATATTTGCAGTGAAGAGTAGAGCCCCCTATATGCCCTTCGAGATCCACCAAGGATTAAGCATGTCAGATTCCCCGTTGCTCAAGACCGATCTGCCCGGCATTCCCTTGAAAAGGGGCAAGGTGCGCGACGTTTACGACCTGGGCGAACAGTTACTGCTTGTTAGCAGCGATCGGATCAGCGCCTTCGATTGGGTTTTGCCAACCGGAATTCCCGACAAAGGACGAGTGCTCACGCAGGTAAGCAACTTTTGGTTCGACAAGCTCGAAGTGGCGAACCATCTTCTAGAAACCGACGTGACGAAGATGGACTTGCCCGAGGCGGTCGACCTCGATCCCTTGGTAGGCAGGGCCGTGCTGGTTCGCAAAACCAAAGTGGTGCCGATCGAGTGTGTTGTCCGCGGTTATTTGGCCGGATCGGGTTGGAAAGAATACCAAGCCGATGGCACCGTTTGCGGCGTCACGCTTCCTGCGGGTTTGAAGGAAAGCGACCGTCTGCCTGAGCCGATTTTTACGCCTGCGACCAAGGCCGAGGCCGGCGACCATGACGAGAATATCTCGTTCGAGCAGATGGGCCAGCAGATTGGCACCGAACTTGCCGAGGAGCTTCGTCGGCGGAGCCTCGATATTTACCGTCAAGGTGTCGAACATGCGAAGTCGGTAGGCATCCTTTTGGCCGACACGAAGTTTGAGTTTGGGCAGGTCGAGGGCGAGCTGATTTTGATTGACGAAGTCATGACGCCCGACAGTTCGCGTTTTTGGCCCGCCGCCGAGTATGAGCCTGGACATAGCCAACAGTCGTACGACAAACAGTTTGTGCGCGATTGGCTTAGCGCCAGCGACTGGGACAAAGATAGCACTCCGCCCGAGCTGCCAAACGAAGTGGTCGTACGGACGCGAGAAAAATATATCGAAGCTTGCGAGCTAATCACCGGGGCGGCGTTTCCGTGGAAGTAGTGCGGAATCGCCAAGTCGAATCGAGAAGTCTAGCCGCGGGTTCCCCATGGGACGAGTGATTTTTCTGCTTGCACGTTCGTTCGTGGCGGCTGTGGCTTGCCTATCCCTCCCTCTTTAACCAGTGTAGAATTGCCCGTTTGCTCGCCTTGCGGGGCTGGCGGCTGGGGCCTAGTCTTCTGCTGATAAAAAGTCTTTTTACTCTAATTCAATTTGCCCAAATACTATGCTGCGATACTGGACCGCTGGAGAATCTCACGGCAAGACCTTGCTAGCGCTGGTCGATGGATTTCCCGCAGGAGTGACGATCGAACCCGACGCGATCGACTACGATTTGAAACGCCGACAGGGCGGCTACGGCCGCGGGGGTCGTCAACGTATTGAAACCGACAAGGTCGACGTCCGCACGGGCATCTGGAAGGGCGTCACGCTTGGGAGCCCGATTGCGCTCGAGGTGATCAACCGCGATTACAAGCTCGAACGGCTCGACGATCTGCCGCGACCGCGACCCGGGCACGGCGATCTGACTGGGGCGGTCAAATACTTGGGTAGCATTCGGGGTATTTTAGAAAGAGCCTCGGCGCGCGAAACGGCGGTGCGTGTTGCTGCCGGTGCGTTGGCCAAGCAGCTACTCGGAGAATTTGGCATCACGGTTTTTGGTTACGTCGCCGAATTGGGTGGCGAGGTCATCGAACCCGTGGAAGGCACTTTGGAAGAGCTTCGGGCGATTCGAGATCAAAGCGAAATCTACGGGCTGAATTTGGAACGCGATGCTGCGATCATGGAGCTGATCGACCGCACCGGCAAAGAGGGCGATACGCTGGGCGGAATTCTTGAGGTTCGCGTCGAAGGGGTTCCGTTCGGGTTAGGCACCCATGCCCAGTGGGATACGAAGCTCGATGGCCGCCTGGCCCAAGCCGTGATGGCGGTGCAAGCGATTAAAGGCGTTGAGATCGGGCTTGGTTTCGAGGCAGCCCGCCGTCCTGGTTCTCAAGTTCACGACCCGATTACGTACGACGCGAGCCAAAAAGGCACGCCAACGCTGGGCTACGAGCGGCCAACCAACAACGCCGGCGGTATTGAGGCTGGTATGACCAACGGCCAGCCGATTATCATTCGCGCGGCGAAGAAGCCGATCAGCACACTCGCCAAGCCGCTTGCCTCGATCAATCTCGACACCAAAGAAGCCGAAGAAGCCAGCTACGAACGAAGCGATGTCTGTGCTGTTTCGGCTGCGAGCGTGATCATCGAATGTGTGGTCGCGTTTGAAGTTGCTCGAGCGCTGATCGATAAATTTGGCGGCGATAGCCTGGTCGAAATGCAAGCTCGCTATCAACTGTTTGCCGAAATGGCAGCGGAAAGATAGAGGAAGTGACGAATGACAAATGCAGAAAACGAAACGAAACGAGATATTGCTCGCGGCTCGTAACTCATAACTCGCAACTCTATGTTCTCTCTTCACGAAACTACGCAGCGACGCGTTTGTCGCACGGCCTTTGTTCTCGGCTGTGTGCTGCCGACCCTGTGCGCGATTGCTTGGGTTACGTATCTTCATCGTCCGTGGCGTGAGAGCGATTGGCAGCAGATGTTGCGGCAGCAGTTGCATGTGCAGGCGACCGTGGGCGAGGTGCGCTCTCCGTCTCCTGGCATTACCGAGCTCGTCGACCTTGAATTTTCGGACTTGCGCTCGGGGCAGCTTTTGGGTTCGATCGACGAGCTGCGCATCACGGGTTGGGCTTCAAAAACGGCGCTCGCGGCAGCTCGAGTGGAAATTTCTGCCGAGCAATTTCCCGCCTTTGCTAGCGTGATTGCTACCTGGCTGGCTTCTGAAGACGATTCTCGCTTGCAAATGCAAGCAGAAACGCTTCGGCTTGTCGGTCCGCGAGGAGAATTGTTCGAGCTTGCAAATATTCGCCTGCAAAGTCTTGTTGGTGCCGATACACATAAGCAAATCAAGCTGCTTGCTAGCCCAATCGAAACTGGGGAGGGCACGAGGTCGACCGTTCAGTTGATTGTTGACCACGACTCGACCCAGTCGATGGTGACGCTCGAAACTCAGAACGAAAGCCTCCCTGCGTGGTTGCTCGCAGATCTGGTGCCCGGCATGGGAGGTTGCGCTGGGGCAAGCTTTACCGGGCGACTGCAAATCGCAAGTACTTCGCAGCAGCCTAGCGGCAGTATGACCGGGCGACTCGAAGGGATCGACCTGCAAAGCTGGGTTGGTTCAGGCAGCCCCCATCAGTTGCGAGGGACGGCTAGCCTGCATTTGGAAAGCTTGAAGTGGAAGGGCCCGAGCATTGAGATCGCCCGTGGGCATTTGCGTGCGGATGCTGGGAAGGTGAGCCATTCGTTGCTTGCGTTGTTGTCAGAGCGGCATTACTTCCCGCTGGGTCAGCAACTGGAAGGGGCCGAGATTCCAGCCGATCGGATGTTGGATTTTGACGAGCTGGCTTGCCACTTTCAAATCAGCCGTGCTGGAATCGAAATTTCTGGTGCCTGTGAAACTAGCAAGAGCGGTTCGTCGAGGGGCCTGCTAGCGAACGACGGCCAGCTATTGTTGCGGGAGCCCAAATATCGTGTCCTTCAAGTTGCCCGATTGGTCCAGGTTCTAGCCACAATGCAACCCGAGGCAAGTTGGTTGCCTGCAACTCGGGAAGCCCTTGAGATAGCGACTCGCTTGCCATTGCCTGAGTCAGAGGGGTCGGCAAAAGAGCCGTTGAAGAAGGAATCGCCTTAGTCGATCTTTTCGGGCCGCTCGGGTCTCTTTGTGGTTCCGTTTTTCAATGCGCAAACAGTTACAAAACAGCTTGATAGATTGTCTGCCTTGTCGCGACGCTGCCTGAATGTCACGATGCTTTGGTTGGCATTTGATTTTCTTTGAAGGACCGTGCGATGCGATTGTTGATGACTGCCCTAGGCAGCTATGGCGATGTTTTTCCGATCGTAGGGCTTGGAGCCGCGATGCATGCTCGGGGGCATCGAGTTTCGGTGCTGACAAATCCGCATTTCCAAAGTGTCGTCGAAACGGCTGGGCTCGAGTTCCTGCCCTTAGGCACGACCGAAGAATACGACGAACTGGCTCACAACAAAGATTTGTGGGATCCAGTTCGCGGGCCGATGGTGGTGTTGCGTATGGGAGTGGAGCAGGCATTGCGTCCGGTTTTCGAGAGCTTAGAGCGAGAATATCTCGCGGGCGAAACGGTGTTAGTGGCGCCGATTCTCGACATGGCTAGCCGTGTGTTTCAGGAAAAATACGATGCGCCAATGGCGAGCATCCATCTCGCGCCGGTGGGGCTGCGAAGTTTGCACGAGTCGTCGCTCATGTTTGGTATGAGAATGGAAGCATGGGTGCCGCGTTGGTTTCGGCGGGCCCAGTATTGGGCAGCCGACAAGTTTATCGATCGGCTGTTGGGAACCGAACTGAACAAGCTGCGCAAAGAACAGGGACTATCGCCGGTGCGCGGTATTATGCGTGATTGGAATTTTTCGCCCCAGCTGGTGCTCGGTTTGTTTCCCGAATGGTTTGCCGCCGCTCAGCCCGACTGGCCGGCGAATACCCACCTCACCGGTTTCCCGCTTTGGGATCAAGCCGCCACAATTGAGATGCCGGGCCAGGTTTTACAATTTCTCGACGCGGGCGACCCGCCTATTGTTTTTACCCCAGGCTCGGCGATGACCGAGGGCGAGGAGTTTTTCGAGGCTGCGGTGCAGGCGTGCCAGCAACTCGGTCGGCGCGGAATGTTGGTGACCAAGTATCCCGCCCAGTTGCCAAAGCATTTGCCGAGCGAGGTCCAGCATTTTCCGTTTGTCCCTTTTAGTCAGTTGCTACCGCGAGCAGCAGCGTTGGTTCACCACGGCGGCATCGGCACCAGCGCGCAGGCCTTGGCCGCCGGTATACCTCAAGTGCTGATGCCGATGGCCTACGACCAGTTGGACAACGCCGCACGGCTCAAACGATTGGGCGTCGCCGATTTCATCCGCCGCAGCAAGTTCCGCGGCCCCCGACTTGCCGAGTCGCTTGGCAAGTTGCTTTCGTCGGACGCCACCCAAGAAAGCTGCCGCCACTGGGCTTCGCAGTTTGATACCGAAGCTGCGCTCAACTCGACCTGTGAATTGATCGAAGAGTTGGCTGAGAAAAACTGAAATTGCCAGGCGAGTAGTTTTTTCTTTTGAGCGGCAACAGCAGTTTCACCCCCCCCCATCTCCTGCGGGTAGCGTTTGTCGTGAAAAAGATGTAGCGGCGAGCCCACTGCACATAGGCTTGTTCGGTGCTGTAGGCGTAGTGTTTTGTGCGTAGCACTTGCCGCATTCGATCTAATAACCGAGGCGGCTTGGCAGGATTTGCCCCCTCTCCCAGATTGCGGTATACTGCCGACATCTTCACCCCCTCAGGTAAGATAATGTGAGTAGTGAACACGTGTATACATTCCCGTATTGCCCAGAGTCAAGGGTTTATTGAGAAAGTTTCCAAGTAATAACAAGTTATGCGGACATACTGAATGACTCCATCCGACCACATAACACCCGAGTTCGGGAGAGTGACTCGATACGTGGATGTACCCGAACTCCTGATCCGGAAAGTTCAGAGCTGCGGACTGCCCGAAGAATTGGACGGCACCTCTTATGACGAGGAGGATGAGGCAGGATCAACCGACCAGCGCGAACATGAGATCCGTCTGCAAGGTCGGCTTGTCAACGCAACTAAACATCGGCTCTCCGACATAAAATACGATGTGTCGTATTACGACACATCCGGCAACTTCCTCGGACTAAGCAGATCGCTATTCTTGGAAGAAGACGAACTGGACGTAGACGATCATTTGCCCATCGACATGAAAGTTGAACCTCCTGAAGCAACAGCGAAGTGTGTTTTCAATGTACGGGCAAAGAAACCCGGATTCATCGGACGGTTGTTTTGGGGGTAGGCGGCTAGTATCAAATTGTTCAGCAGAGTGTGAGCGGCACCAGCGACGGCATAACAATTGCGTGAACCGGAGCGGCGAATCCGGAAGACACTGAAATCATCGCGTACTGTCGCCGCCAGGTTACGCTGATCGTTCGTCGTGGTAGGATGAGGCGATGGACACAGTTTACATAGAGACCTCGATCGTCAGCTATCTGCGACAACGCCCCAGTGCGCAAGTCGTGATGGCCGCCCGCCAATTGCTCACACACGAATGGTGGGATAGCGAACATTCCAAATACGAACTCGTGGCATCGCAATATGTGATTGATGAAGCGTCCGCTGGCGATCCTGCTCTCGCCACAGAAAGACTTGAATTACTTGAGGGCATTCCTTTGTTGCCATTGGACCCAGAGATTGCTGAGATCGCAGATGAAATCATGACCCGAGCGATTTTGCCGCCAAAAGCGCGTACTGATGCATTGCATATCGCCATGGTCGCACATCATCGGATACAATATCTGTTGACTTGGAATTGTCGGCATATCGCAAACGCAACGATACTGTCGCGGATTCACACACTGTTAGCAGACCTTTCAATTCCGATACCCGTAATTTGCACGCCGGAAGAAATGGTGAATGATGATACCGAAACTGACGACTGACCCGATCATCGACGAAATCCACCGAACGCGCCGTGAGATGTCTGACCGATTTGGCGGCGACTTGGTTGCTATGCTTGACGACGCACGGCGTCGACAGGAGTCATCAGGTCGACCGGTATGGCACTCGAAACACGACGAACAAAACGATGCGCGGGAGCCGGATTAGCGCCGCGCGTTTGCTTCGCTCATCAACGTTGAACCTCGGCCCGGTGACCTCAACTGTTAGACGGCTGCCATGAAATCATCCGCAAAGAAGTCGCCGATTATGGTTGGCGGCTCGGAATTGTATTGGACGGTTCGCCACTGGCCGGGCTGGTGTTGGAACAATAACAGGTATCTTGGCTTATCTTTACTGATCGAGACTGCCGAGAAGAGTACTCGCAATCTTATCATCGAGTTTCCGTTTAAGGAGGAAGGCAGTGCCTCCAAGCCGCATCGGCAACGTCCCAAGGTTTCGAGGTCGGAGCTTGCCAAGCATATCGAAGAGGCCATGCAAATTGGATGGGATCCGAATTCACGAGGTAAGCCTTTTGTATTGCGTCTTGAGGACACTGCATAATCCTGCGCCGCCTAACAAAAAAAATGTCACCTCAATAGGGAATGTTGCAATGTTGAAACTTGTTGCTGTAACAAACGTCATGGACGTCAGCACAGAACAAAACGGTGCACCGGATTTAGCTACTCGTCGGTTTTTCAAAATTGATTCCTTCGTTTACAATGTTTGGTAGTCAACGATCACTCGTATTGGTCCACTAAACCGGTGACCTCAAACGTTCGATACATTTACTGAATGCCTGCGAAATGCTATCATTTCTGGTGATGGGCCGTGCGGTCTTGGATGCAATCCTGAGTAAGGAGCATTAGATGCCAGAGCTAAGCAGGTTCTTTGGAATTATCATTCGAATGTACTTCGACGAGCACAATCCGCCCCATATTCATGTGGAGCACCAAGGAGACAAGGCCGTATTTGCATTCAATGGTAATATTACCCGAGGCCAGTTGAAGTCGCGTACGGCGATCAAGCTTGTGCGAGAATGGATCGACCTGCACGTCTCCGAATTGCAGGAGGATTGGGAGCTTGCTCAGGCAGGTAACCCGATCAAAAAGATCAATCCATTGGACTGACAGGTACGCTATGTGGAATCTCAACGACGTCAAGCAGATCGAATACGAATCAGGCTATTCATTTAGGATTGTATTCGACGATAACACCAACGCTGTTATCGATTTCACGGAATATCTAGATCGAGGTCCTATCTTTACCCCACTACGTGATCTCGCATTCTTCCAGCAAGCTAAAATAGAGGGCGGCACCATTTCGTGGCCAAATGGTGCAGATATCGCTCCCGAGACACTGTATGAAAAGTGCGAGCAAAACGCTGAACCTAACCGCGAACTACCCCGATAATTTTGGCAATGCTTGCCACCCGTGAACGGTTACGCTTGGTCGTTATGAATGAAAGGAAATGAACGATGGAGAGTATTCGCACATCCATACTCCCGACACTCAGAGCTGGCACACTAGCAGTTGCCATGGTCTTGCTGGCAGGGACCTCTGCGGACGCACTTCGCATGACCAAGATACCTAAAGAGCTGCAAACGACCACGCTTGAGCCTCGGATGCGGACAATCTCTCTGAAACTACCGCTGCGTCAGCCGGTGTTTCATTGGACCTTTCTAAGCAAGGAAGATCTCCTGGCGGGGAAACTGGTCCTCCGCATAAATCGAAATGAGAAAACGACGGAAATCGTAATTTTTGAGAATGGGCACATGTCGGAAGACTGGGAGCCGCTAACTTTGCCTGACAATCCCAAGGCAGGTGAAATCTATTTTGGATTCCATTCGTCCAAGCAATACGCCACTGCATCCAATGACCAACTCACGATCGAGTTCTACGTAAAGGAGGACTTGGACGGCATCGGTGCACTCGAGTCAGGCATCTTCCCAGCAGGAACTTACAAGGCTCAAGGGAGCTATTCGGGGCTCCTTGACGAATACAAAGTGTCTGATCAATTGAAAGATGTTCCGAAAGAAACGCTTGATAAACTACGGGAGACCTACGAGTTTAAGGCCTTTCTTGAGAACTGGAAAACGCAATGGCCATTAAAAATCACGGGCGATGAAGGATGGCTTCCAGATGAACAGCGTCTACAAATGGAAACCATGCTGAAACAGATGCAAAAAGAGGAAGAAGCGGCCAACAAAACAGAGTGATTTCATAAAAAAACACTCGAGCGGCGAAGTCGGGACGTTTCAGAATAGACAATCAACCATCGCCGCCGGGTGATCGGTGACGTTATTTAAGAGGAGAATTCATGACACGAGCTATTTTGATTATCGACGTTCAGCGCGAGTATTTTGACGGCGCTTTTCCGATTTCTCATCCTGAGGGGCATTTCGAGAACCTCCTTCAGGTGATGGATTGTGCCGCGAAGGCAAAAATGCCCATTGCACTAATTCGTCATCACCAGCCAGATCCCGAATCACCCGTTTTCCGTTTGAACTCGGACATGTGGCAACTGCGTGCTGAGGTCGAGCAGCGACCGCACGACATTCTGATCGACAAGCAATTGCCAGGCTCGTTTACGAATACAAAACTTGACGAGTGGCTCAAGAGCGTTGACGCGGATACGGTCACCATTGCGGGCTACATGACCCAAGTGTGCTGCGACACCACTGCCCGGCAAGCCATGCATCGAGGATACCAAGTGGAGTTCCTGCGAGATTCAACCGGAACACTGCCGATTAGCAATGAAGCTGGGTCTGTCAGCGCAGAACAGATGCACACTTCCATTCTTGTTGCGCAGCAGATGTTTATAAGCGAAGTGGTGAGCAACAAGGATTGGATTGCAAGAGTGGAGTCCGAGGCGACGTAGCACCTCGTTCCTTAGAGCAACTTGTCCTAATACCGTACATTAGGTTGCCACTGCTGGACGGTTCGCGTTTGATTTGGCGGGGTGATGATCGGGGTCGTGGCGATCGTGGCGGCTTGGAGCGACGCGATTCGGGCGGAGATTTCTGGTTGGAATCGATTGATCGCTAGCGAGCGTTGGTAGTCGGCAAGTGCTTGCCGGGTGTCGCCAGAGCGTTCTCGCAATCGTCCTAACGCGGTTAACGCTCGGCTATTGTGGGGGTCGATTGCTAGGGCTTCGACCAATCGGGCCGAGGCTTGTGGGAAGTTTTCGGTTTCTTCTAAGAGTCGAGCTAACTCGATTCGTGGCTCGGCCAGCTTGGGGCTTCGGGAAGCCCAACCTTCGAGCAATCGGAACGAGGCGTCTTTGCGGTTGGTTTCGCTCAGCAGCACCGTTAGCCCGCGGTAACATTCGGCGTGGTCGGGGTCGTACTCTAGGCATTGATTGTAAAGCTGTTCGGCTTGCTTGAGATCTTCTGGTCGGTTGTAGAGTTTGCCGTTCTTGTGCATCGCCGAGGCAAGGTTGTAGTAGCTGTTGCCGCTATTGGGATTGCTGGCGATGGCTTTTTGAAATTGCTCGGCCGCCTGAACGTAGTTGCCGTTTTGGTAGAGTCGGACCCCGTTGGAATTCAAGGCCTGGGTCGTCATGTTGCTACAGCCGGCCAATGCGAAAGCGCAGATGGCGAGGAGGCCAGCGGAGAATGTTTTGGTAGGTAACGGACAAATCATGGCGGATGACGCAGGCGGAGTGCGTGCTCCTTTTTTGTCGGTGGAGGTACGGTTGGGATGCTTGGAGTCGGGATTCCCCCGGGAGGAGAATCGGCGGAAAGTTACCAGTCGTCTGGTCGAGACGCAACCCGGATGAGGAAATTCCTGGAGCTTGCGATAGCATTCCCCCCCATTTGGGCCGTGTAGCCGTAGAGTTTGGCTAAACCGGAATATCCGGACCAGTCGGTAAATTTACGTAAACCGGTTATTTTCGCTGGTCGCTCTATTTTGTGTAGTCGGCAGGCCGATCCTTATTTGCGTCAGAGGTTGTTTTGACCTATCGACCTGCCCGACCCCCGGGCCACCCCGCAGGAGCACTCCCCATGCCAGCCAAGCAAACAAGCAAGAAGCCGACCCGATCTCCTAAAGCCAAGAAATCGACCAGCACGAAGAAGAAGTCGGTGAAATCGGGCGAAGAGGAAGTGACGATCGATCGACGCAAGACCGAGCGCCGTGAAGAAGAGAATGCAGCCGCAGAAGTGGAAAGCCCCGCCCCCGAGCGTCGGCAGAAGGTTCAGCGTCGTCGGCAAATCGATCCTACGACCTGCGAGCGAGATTACACCGACGATGAAGTCGAATTTATGAACGCGATGGATGAGTACAAGCGTCAGAGCGGTCGGATGTTTCCGACTTGTAGCGAAGTGTTGGAGGTGATTCGCAATTTAGGCTACACCCGGCTTTCTCCTGCGGAGTTGGCATTGCAGAACGAGAGCGCCCCCGAAGGCGAAGCTTTGGGCGCCGAGGCTTCTTCGGAAGAAGACCAGTTTGGGGCAAACACGGAGTCGGAAGAATTGGCCGCCAGCGGTTGGGCCATCTGAGCCGTTCGAGAAAATACCAAGAGGCGCGCAAGCCCGGGGATTGGAATCCTCGGGCTTTTTGCATGGGGCCCGGGATTTTTGCATGGAGGTAGGGGTGCCGGTTAGCGATGGATGTTGCCAAGGATGTCGCGCAGTTCGTTGGCAGACACTTCGGTCAGCTGTTTGCCTTTGCTGTCGAGATGCTCGTTGAGCTTGACCGCGGTTTCTTGCATCATCCCATGGGTGTCAGACGAACCGCCGGCAAGCAAGAAATTGGGACCACGGGTAATTCGTTTTTGGCCGTCCTCGGCGTCGAAGGCCAGGCCTAGCAGGGCGCCGGGTTTCTTTTTGTTAGGTTGAGATGCGTTCATACGATCGAGAGCGAGACTCAAAGAGGGTTAGCTGCGGCGATTCCAGTTGCGAAGCGCGGCGCTTGCAGCGTCTCGACTGTCCTTGGTAGCGGGTTCGTTTGGACGGTAAGGGAGTTTGCCGGGTTCCTGCTTCTTTTTCTTGTGGGAAGAATCTTCTTCAACCGATTCAGCTTTGTCGGGTGGATTCTCGCTTTCTACGTTCGCCTCGTCGTTGGCGATTTTTTCTGCCTGAAGTTTTGCCTGGATGGCGTGAGTCTCGTCCATACTGAGGGTGCGAGTTTCAGTGGCCGACTGCGAAGGCTTGGCTGGTTCGAGTAGCCAGCGGGAGATGTCGTCGTCGGCGGTGATGTCGGAGCCGTTGCTTGCGACGGTCCGATCGACCGCCTCGGCGACCGACTCGACTTTTGTACGTTTTTCGTTGTTGATGCCTTGGGTGATGGTGAGCAAAAAACGGAGCGGCCCGACCGTAACTTCATCGCCGGAGGAGAGTTCGACTTCGCCGGCAATTTTTTCGCCGTTGACCAAGGTGCCGTTGCGGCTGCCGAGATCTTTGATCGAAATTTTCGTGCCGCTTCGCGAGATCACACAGTGCTTTCGGCTGACGGCTGTGCTGCCAGCGCAAAGATGGCATTTCGAGCTACGACCGATCAAGAATTGGTCTTTCTTGACGGCAATTTTGGCGCCAACTTTGGCACCTTCCAGCACTTTGAGAATTACATCCATATTCGTCACTACGAGAACAGGCTCGGGAGCCATTCGCGGTAACACACCCCCCCACAGGGTCGTTTGCGAACCAATTGCTTCCAAATTCCTTCTCCTTATGCAAGGGCAGGGAACTGGTTGCGGCGTTTTAGACGCCAAGTCTACGATATCACGCGAATCAAGCGAAGGATAGCAAGATAGACGGCTTTCTACTCGGAATTCTATCCCTGCCACTTCGATGAAAAACCCCTCCACGGAGGGGAAGTCCTGTGTTTTCAGGGCAATTTGCCATGAATCGTTCGTTTGGTTTCCTGCTAGATTTCTTTATCGGCTCTTGGTTGCCCTGGCCGTTAGCGACGCCTCGACCATTGGCCGCTAGCGTAGCGGCTTTTTAGCAATTTTTCAGTCTCTTGGTGAAAGTCGTCGGGGGAAGATTCTTGCAGGTCGAACCGAAGTTGTGAGCCGATTTCTGTGGCCAGGCTTTTTGCGAGGTCTTCAGGATTCAGATTCTCGCCAAGAACTTCGTTGATTCCAGGAAGCTCCGGTGCCAGCCGAGACCGACTTAGCAACACGCTGCCATGTTGGAGCACAGCGCCTCGTCGGCGTCGTTGTGCGCTGCCGACGACCTTGTAGTCAACCGAGGTATCTGTTGGCTTGGTGGGCTGAAGTAGGACATCTCCGGGCGAGCGGCGCTGGAAGCAAAGGAAGGGCTCGGTTGTGGGGGCGCCCTCAGACGGTTTTTCGCAGCTTGCAAATTGCCAGGAGTCGTTTTGAGAGACCAATTGGCTTAGGAGCTGAATGATTGTGTGGTGTACCGCCTCGTAAAGCGATTGGGTGTTTTGAGCAAGCGGGTGCGAGCTAGGCAGAAACAGGCTGTAGGTGAGTTCGCGGTCGTGCAGAATCGCTCCGCCGCCGGTCATGCGCCGGACGACCTCAGCTTCGCAACTTGGCTCGTGCTGCTCGCGATCGGCGTACTGCTGAAAATAGCCAAGCGAGAGCGTCGGACTTTGCCATTGGTAAAGCCGAAGCGTAGGGACCTCGGTTTTGGCAGCGGCGTCGAGCAGCGCTTCGTCGAGCGCCATGTTCCAGGCCCCGTCGGCTGGGGAGTCGACGATTAAGCGGCAGGGGGTGCGAGGGGTCGTCATAGAAGTGCCTCCGATTTGAAAACTTGTGAGGCTGCGGTCAGGATAGCCCATTCAAAGAGGGAAGGTCAGATCCTTGAGCCCGTCGGATGAGAAGACTGCTGTTATTGTAGAAAGCAACTGTCCAGCAATAAGCTGGAGAGACTATTTACATCAATCACCATTGAAAAGGCGTCCGAAGTTGTAACGCCATTGAAGTGCGAAACTCATTCCAATTTTTCCATCGAGAGGTCCGTTTTTGAGTCGACCCCACTCGTTGTCATTGGGTGCTCGGCCTGCGTCCTTTAGTCTGTCTGGAGTGCCCCCATTTTTAGTACCAGGGGTTATGAGAGTGCGGGTTGGGTAAGGGATTCCGCAGTGTGCTGCTGGAGTGAGGGCGTAGCCCGAACGGAAGCAGCACACTGCGACGCGAATTCCGACGGGGTCTGGTAAC
>JAJRSE010000003.1 GCA_024278955.1 Planctomycetota bacterium
CGTATCTTCATCGACGATCAGCCACTGCTTCAACCGGGCGAAGTAATCGCCGGTTCTGGTACGGGCAGACAGTCCTTCAGTAGGGATTTGGGCTATTTGGCGAAGGGGCAAACGATCTACACGGCGTTCGGCAGCTTGGACGATTCAAGCTTTGATACCATCAACTACGACTTTTCTGTCGTGGAATATGCTCCCCGTGATGCGCCGCTGCGAGACTTGGCGGTGGACCACACAATCTCGGTCGCTGCGACGAGCAACGCCTTCACCAATCGCCTCAACATTCTTCAGGCGTTCATCAATGCCAAAGCGTATCAGGCTCTGCCAGGGAATCAAGACAAGGTCGTTAAAATTGAGTTGGATCAGAACGGCACCTACTTGTTAGATCAGGTGAATAGTGCGGGGCAGTCTCTATTCAATTTTGTTGCTCTTCAACGAATTGTCTTTGATGGTCGTGGGTCGACCCTGCTCGTAGAGAATCCTAGGGCCGGCTTATTTGAATTTACTAAAGACGGCGAAGTCATCTCGGAACAGATCATTCTCCGAAATTTCAAGATCGATTACGCCAATTTGCCGTTCACCCAGGGGCAGATCACCGAGGTCGAAAAGTTGGACAATCACTCGGCTCGTGTTCGGTTCCAAGTCACCAGCGGCTATGATAGCCCGATGAACTTCCCTTTCAACCCCAACAATACCAGTGGCTTCCTCTATGAAGCGCAGGGCGGAGTACCGACAGGGCGGATGATTGATGGGTCGTGGCCAGTCTACATCTATGATCCCGACCATAATGGTGGCATATCGATCGTCCAAATTAACGCCAACACTTTTGATCAATATGTTCAGCGAAGCCCAGGCATTGATGTACTCGTTGATAACGGCGTGGGGAATACCTGGGTCGTGCGTTCCAGGGAGTCTACACTGAGTAATTTTAGGTTTGTCGATACCGCGAATATAACCATTGATAACGTGGAGTCCTACGCATCGGCGGGAACTTTTTTGCAATATTGGGGTTCGGATAACGTCTCGGTGCTGAACAGCGCTCTGAAGATCAAGCCCGGCTCTGGTCGTGCTGTGTCGAGTTCGGCTGATGCACTACATGGACGTGGTAGCCAGGGGTTGTGGGTCGAAAATAGTACGTTCGAGTCGGCGGGCGACGATCTCTTTAATGCTTATGGGGTCACTTATGTCACCACGCAATACTCTTCGACCAGCACGACAATAGAAGTCGAAAGAAAGAGCGAGGGTTCGTTTGGCGGTTCCAGTTTCCAAGTTGGCGATCAGTTGGCGTTTTTTGATGTTAGCACGGGCACCCTGATCGCCAAGCGAGATGTGACTGGTGTGAGTATTGTGGATGGCAATACACAGATTCTTACCATGGACGCAACGGTTGTGGGCTTCGATCCCAAAGCAATGGTGATCTACAATACGGAGTCTACGGGAAACCACTTGATCCGTGACAGCACGTTTCGCAACTCCTTTCGCTTTGGCCTCTTTATCAAGGCGCAAAATACGTTGGTTTTGGGAAACACTTTCCAAGGCAATCTGGAAGCGGCAATCTTCGCAGTCAACGAGCCAGGATGGCCCGAAGGGTATCTTGCCGAAGGACTGTACGTGCAGGGAAATTCGTTTGATGACAACGCTCGCGGCATCATGAGCCAGCAACGATTTTTCCTGGGTGACGATCCGGCCGACGTGGTGGTGGGCGTCTTCAAAAGCGGCAATAATTTTGCGACAGGTGTCAGTCCGTTAAGCAATGTCAAGATTCTCGACAATGTCTTTGACAACTGGCGAGGCATGGCGATTTCTGTCCGCAACTCGCGTGATGTCGCAATCACGGGCAACACGTTCAACTTGAGCGTAAACGACACCCCGATGCGTCAGAAACTGGACCAAGATCCACTCCTGGCCGACACCGACAACACGGGCCGTTACACCGTAATCTATTTGGTCGACAACAACGGCGTTCGCATCGCGGACAACATCTATGCCCACCGTAACGCGATCAACGGAGATGCAGACGATAACGATTTAGACGTCGTCATCGACAGTTCCAACCAACATGTCGTGGGAGATGATTGGCCATGAAGTTAGATGTCATGAAAGCTGCTTTGCATCTTGTGATCGACAGCGTATCCTGAAAATCAACGAACCTAGAAATGTCAAAATACAAACGCAAAAGAATTCAATCCATGAGTCAACACCTACCCATCCGATGCTTCCAAAACATCGCCTTGCCATTGGTCTTCAGCGCAATCGTAGTGGCGGCTACCACCCATGGACTGCTAGCAGAGAGGCCTCAGGATTCTGATAAAGGCTGGATTAGCCTTTTCAACGGCAAAGACCTCGTCATGGATCATTCACCCGTCAAGGATAACGAGTGGTTCACGCAGCATGTGATCGTTCGGGGCAAACGGATCGTCGTGAAGGTCAATGGCGAGGTGACCACCGACTACCTTGAGCCCGACGATCTTAAACGCGAGGAGTCGCTTCAAGGCCGCCGCCTTTCCTCTGGCACCTTCGCCATTCAAGGCCATGATCCAGACAGCGAGATTCTCTATCGCAATACCATGGTTCGCCCGCTCGATAGCGAGACGCCTTAACCTAAGGTTTCTGCCAAATAGACGCACAAGTACTCGTTGACAAAACGGGAGAAGCAGGTTGGCATACCAGTAGCGGCGGAGAGTTGTTTATAGACGAAATCTGGGATTCGATCATGACGAGTATACTGCTCATTGGCGCGACGTTCTTGCTGGCTCTGCCTACCTGCGCCGCGACTGTGGAAGAGCAGGAGCTTAAGTTGTCCCTGAACCCGAACTGTTACGCACGGATGCCAGAGCCGTAGGCTCTGGGCTTTTCAAAAATCCCCCGCGCGGGGGATTTTGAAATTTTCGCTTTAGGGGGTCTCCTCGCCCGCGGTTTGAGCTGGGTGGGTTGCGGCGACCGAGGACTGCTCGGCGGCGCGTGTTGGCTCCAGGGAGCCGACGGTCGTTGTGGACGGATGCTCCGAAAGTTGCGTGTCCAGTTCTTTTAATCGGTAGCTGCGGCCCTGAATGTTGAGCACCGTTGCTCGATGCAGTAAGCGATCTAGTGCTTTGTCAACCCATCAAATCAACATGGTCAAAGCACTCGAATCGCGCCAGCCAGTACCTCATCGTCGGCCAAGACCGTGGGCCAACTGGCAATGCCCTTGTTCGTGGTGATGGCCGTGGACGAACCCTTGGCGTAACGATAGTTCACCACGCGAAAGAACAGATTCGATTCTTCGCGATTGAGCTGCTGATAACCAAACTCATCGATCACCACCAAGTTTACCGCCATGTACTTGCGGTATTTCAGACGCATAGGATCAATCCCTGCATCCTTCTTCAGCTGATGCATCAATTCGTCCAGTCGATAAAAGCTCACCGAAAAACCGGTTTCGATTGCTCGCATCGCCAATCCAATGGCGAGATGCGTTTTTCCTACGCCCGGTGGACCTTGCAGCAACAAGCCTTGGCCGTCACGAATCCATTGGCCTGTGGCCAACGTTTCGATTTGACTTCGAGAGACCGAAGGCTGAAACGCAAAGTCAAAATTCGAGATCGTTGGACCCGTCGGCAAGTGCGAAATGCGAATCGCTTGCGCCACGCGCCGCTCCTCTTGCCGTTCCAGTTCTAAACGCAACAACGCATCAAGAAACTGGCTAGCATTCCAATCTTCGCGAACCGATTGCGACAACATGTCATCCAGCGTTTCGGCCGCAAACATCAGACGCAACGCCTCCAGACGTTCTCGCAGTTGCCCCACGTCTTGGGTCGCCAGGGGCTTGGGAAGAATGCCTGCAGAGTGCAGTTTTCGAGTTTGTGCAATTTTCATCGTGCCACCTCCGCAACTTGAGCATAGATGTCGATCGAACGTTGCTGGACAGGCATCGCGGCAATCTCTTCGAGCTTACGTGCCATTTTTCCCAAGGGGCGCGGCGCAGTGAGGCGGAGCGTCGGCTGGCCTTCGTAGCAAGCGGAGTCAACGAACAACAATTGCTCCGTTTTGCGCGGGTATTGCTTGACGATCTGGCCATCCTTGCGATCTACGATCTGAAGAAAACCGCTGCAGCCACGCACTTCTACGCTGCCATAGGCGTAGCGAAACGGCACGGTGTACGTCCGGCCTTCGAAGCGAATGGTCGAATCCTTATGAACCGCACACGTTCGAATCAAGTCAAACGGCTCAGGCAACGTGGGAGGCAATGGTCGCAGCAGCTTGGCTTCGTCTTGCCAAGTTTCAAAAACGCTTTTCCCCGTGACAGGACACTTTCGTGTTTTCACATCACGGTCGAGTCGCTGGTCGGTATGAGCTTGCAGGTCGGCAAGCGAAGTAAAATTGCGTTTCAGATCGAGCCGCTGTCGGGTCGCTGACACACGACGCTCCGCCTTGCCTTTTTGTTGTGGCTGCCGCACCTCATGCGGATCCACATGAAAGCCCATCGTTCGTGCGTAGGCCCGATAGCTTTCGTTGATCTTGCCCCAGGGCCCCGAGCCATGTGCCACGCCCGTCTTGAGGTTGTCGATGCGATTGATCGCCGCCACGCCACCCAGACGCTTGAACGCTTCGTTGTGAACATGATGCCAAGCCAACTGGTTCATGCTCAAACTCCAGATGACTGCCGTCACCCGGCTGTGACTGAGCGTCATCACAAAACCGTAAACCTTGGTGACCACTCCGTCGAGTTTTACTTTTTCCTCCAGCCAGTCGCTTTGCGTTTGAGCGCCCGGTGGCGTTTCGATCCGACGAAACGGACGAAGTTTCGGTTTTGCAAATTTGCCACGCACGTACTTGGCAACCGATTTGTACGAGCCGTCGTACTGATGGTCTTCGACCAACAATTGCCACAGCTGCTGAATGTTGGGCGACCTGCCGCTGGGCAGCAGATCGAGCTGTGTTTGCCACCAGTGCTCGACGACTTTCACAAGCCCCAGTTTTTCAAGCTGAGTTTGCTTCTTCCGGCCGTCGCTGGCGGAAGTGGCTTGCCGCCTGAGGTGATAACGAACCGTCCCTTCGGTGACGTGAAGTTGCCGAGCAATCGAACGATTCGATTCCTTTTTCGTGTGAAGAACTTGAAGTGTCACGATTTCATCCTTTGTCAGTTTCGACAACTCCGACTCCATCAGGGATTTTCAAATCCCTGAAGATGGGCAGAGCTGACGATTTTGGGAATCGGGTCGCCGCAGGCGACCTAATCCGCAAA
>JAJRSE010000037.1 GCA_024278955.1 Planctomycetota bacterium
AAGGGCCATGCACTCGATCAAGTGGCAACCTTCTTAGACGAGCGGGGTTTGACCAACTACCTGTGGCACGGCGGCAGCAGCAGCGTGCTCGCTCGAGGACGCAATCAGGCCGACTCGCGAGAAGCATGGACTTTGGGGCTACGTGATCCGTTGCGGCCAGAACGTCGGTTGGCAGAGTTTCATCTGCGTGATCAGGCGTTGGGCACCGCGGGTGGTGGGACTCAGTTTTTCGAGCAGGAAGGAAAAGGGTACAGTCACGTAATCGATCCGCGCACGGGCTGGCCTGCTGAAGAGGTTTTGACTTCGACCGTGATCGCCCAAACAGCCGCCGAGGCCGATGCGCTAGCTACTGCATTTTATGTGATGGGTGTTGAAGCCGTGGCGAAGTACTGCGAGAAACACTCTGAAATCGGAGCGGTGCTGGTCTGCCCCTCAGTCGACTCGCCAGAAGTAGTTCTGCATGCGTTTGGATTGAAGCCGGAAGATTGGTCTCGATTCGATTGAGCTGCTGGATCTCCTCCTACTGCGTTCGATGATTCAGAGGACAGCTAAGGAATGCGATTCAAAGTGTAATACGCGGCCTTGTGTAATAGTGGCTCGTTCTCGCCGCTGCGTAGTCCTTCGACACGAAGCTCGTGGACGAACAGCTCTCGCAATCCTGAGACTTGGAGTTCGACTCGTAGGCGATCGTCAGAAACGGCGGCACCCACGATGGCAAGATTTCTGGCGAGAATTTCATCGCTGCCGTAGCCGGACTGGTAGTTGTAGGTGTAGCTTTTCATGCGATAGGATGCGACATTGCCAGCCGTGTTGGCGTCGACCGGTTTGGTGAAGACTAGTTCGAAACCATTGGGCAGAGCTTTCATTTCTTTGATCTCGAATGGAACTTTGCCGGTCCAGACGAGCCGCTGCAAACCGTAGGAGGCTGTCCCCAGGCTGCTCCAGCCACGATTGCTGAGGCCAGCAAACATGCTACCGTCGGTGCCCTGCGACATTCGCAACACGGCTGAGGCAAATCCGAAACGAAAGGGAAAACAGGCTCCCTGGTATTGGCCGTCGATTTTTTCGAGGAACACACGGTTGATAGCCGCTTGCGTAAACTCGCCGACGAAAAGCTGCCCTGCGAAGGGGCCAAATTTTCCATCGCTTTCGTCGAGCATAATGTCGGTCGTCGACTGGCCCATCTTCTTGTAGGGAAACCAAACCGCGGGCGGCTTGAGTTGCGGCATTCGCTTGATTGCTTCGGGATACGACAGGCCATTCGGTACGCTTTCGATTCCGTGGACCGTCGAGCCGGGCAAGTTCATCGAGGCCAACGGTTCGGCATGATGAAAGAAAGCTCCTTCACGCATGTGATGGAGTGAGTTGGTCGGCACCCAATTTCCTTGTTGGTCGGTATAAAACATGTCGCCTGCGGCATTGGCTCCCAATCCGCAAGGCGAGCGCATGCCAGCACAGACGGGAATCAGTTGGCCCTTAGGAGTTACCTTCATCCCCCAACCGC
>JAJRSE010000038.1 GCA_024278955.1 Planctomycetota bacterium
ATAGCCACGCAAGCCGAATGCGTGGTACAACAAACGTGTGGACATGCTGATACCTTCCTGGAAGAAGTCGTTCAATCACTTCTTACTGGAACAGCATGTCCACCTTTTTGTAAGCCATGTACGCTTTAGTCGGATGAACCGAAAAAGAGTTAGATACGCTGTCGCAGCAACGCTGTCGCAGCAACGCTGTCGCAGACTTAAACTACGTCCCCATAATCCGGTTCTTTCTTTTCTCGAACATTTGCAGATAGCGCAAAGAGAGCATCATGAAAAATTCCATGACTGCACTGACGCGACAGCATTGCTTAGTGTTTGGTGTGAAACGACTTACAGAAATTTAAGCGACATTCGTCGCGGAGACCTCTGCAGCTGCGCCATCATAGCGACGACAGCGTGATCCTGCTTGAGTTGGCTTTACGCTCGCGACCAATGAGGGCGTGTCATGAGTCATTTAGCCGAAAAGCCTTCGCGACACATGTGCATCGTCCTTGGTTAGATCATGTCCCAAACGGACGTTCTTGTGACAACTGGCAGTAGTAACGAAGCCAAAGGACTTACGGCTACTGCGGGGCCTCAAAAGCCGTCCCAGATGCAAAGCCCCAAAACCAGGCGAGGCTCTAGCTGTTGGGATTCTCTTAAGGTGTTGAACTACATGGATCTGGGCGGCACCCTTGGTGGGCAGAATTTCTGTTGCGTAGCGACCTGACCTGTTCGAGCAATGCTTGCTGCTCGGCTGGTGTGCGGGCCTCCGCCCAAGATCGCTGAATTGTTTTTTCGATTTCTGCTTCGGTATCGAGAAACTTCTGGACGGCGAGGGCACATTTAATGAGGCTGGGGTTGTGCTTGCCCCAGTCGTCGGTGATTTCGTCCCAACCACCTGGAACTCGGGTGGATCGCTTCGAGCGATAGTATTTCACGCGTCGCCAACGCCAGCCGATTTCCGGACCGATGACAACAGCATGGACACTCCCATGCTTGAACTTGAAGAGCTGGACCGCGTGTGACGACTGTGTTTTTTTCAAGGCCATTAAAGTCGAATAGCATATTCCCGTTGTCACGGCAAAGAAACCGGGTTCAACAGGCTTATAGGCAATATATGCAAGCATCCAAAGAAAGCCCGGTGCGCGTAATGCACAGCCGGGCGTTTCTTTCCCAACCATGTAAACCTTGTTCAACCAAAGAGCTTCGTCTGGTGGGAGCGCGAGAGCCTCTCTCGGATGGCCGCCACAAAATTCTCTTGCTCTTCGATTGCAATGTATCGGCGTCCTTCCATCTGGGCTACTCTGGCCGTGGTTCCTGTTCCACTTACTGGGTCAAGAACTAAGTCGCCTTTTGCCGTGGAGCAAAGGACTATTCGCCGCAGCAGCTCTTCAGGAAGTTGGCACGGATGGATTCCGAGTCGTTCACTGGCGTTTCCAACAAGTCGGGGCAACTCCCAGACATCATCGGGGACTCGGGGACCAGCGGCCCGCTTGTCACCACTGAGCATGCGCTGCGAGGCAATTCGTATCTCGTCCGTGTAGAACGGCGAGCGTTTTGAGTCTTTCACGTGCCAGAATAAATGACGATGGCCACTCGGAAAACGATGCTCATGGTACTGCCCAAACGTCTCTCGCCAAATGATGCGATTCCGTCTGGGAAGTAACTCGGAGAGCATGGCACCGAACTGATCGGCCCAACGTTCCGGGCACAATACCCAAATACTGCCAGTATCGTCCAAACAGCGAACCGACTGGACAAAGAGTTCTTTCATACAACTCAGATACTCTTTCTCTGGAAGCGAATCTGCCTGCTTGCCGCTGCCGTAATCAATTGCGAGATTATATGGTGGGTCGATAAAAATAGCTTTTGCACAGCCTGAGGGTAAGGTAGGAAGAACCTCGTAGCATGAGCCGTGGATGACCTGACTGTTCATCGGTCCCCATCCTTTCTTTTCTGAGAAAAACCGAACACAAAAACCGGTGTTACGCGCAAACCGGACTTCCTGGTGGCAAGAGCCTTCAGGAAGTCCATCTGCGGGATCAACTACCCAGCGTTTCAGAGAAAAGAAAGAACTGCCTTGTACTAGCATCTTGCTCGGATGCTTGAAAGGGTTGCAGGGCAGCTGCTTTGCAAAGATGGATTGAAACTGGCAGTGAGAGTCAAAGAGACCGTCGGCGTGCAAAATAACCGATGGCCTCAGTGACATTCACCACTCAGCAGCTCGAATCGCGTATAGCGTGACAAGGTCACGTAAACAGCTCAGAAGAGTGATTGCTGGACTTCGATCGGCGGGAGTGCGAATTCAGGACGGGTGAGCAAGGCTCGGACGCAACCATCAAGAGCTTCTGCCGCTGACGATCCGAATGCGTTCTCGTAAGCACTGAGACAGGCCTCGTGGTGCTTGCGGAGGTTAGCTAATCCGGCTTGCATTGATGCTTCGATCCGCTCGCGTATATCCCAACTTCTCAGCGGTTGACCCGTGTGCGGATTGAGATGGCGGCGAAGGCAGCGCTCAAGATGCCTGATGTCGCACAAGGTGCTGAGTAGATCGTGGGCCTGTTCTTCAGTCAGGGCTGCTATTTCTTCAGCAGCGGGCCGCAGTGAACCATCTGCACAAATTCCAAACACTCCAGCGTCAACTGCCGCGTCGAGCGGCGCGGGACAAGGAAACGAAGCTTGCTCCCACGAAAACGTTTTATTCATATTATCACCCTCATTCCGCGTCGACGGCTCATGCTCTGAGCAACTCTTGAGCGTTTGCATTCAATTCGCCATTTCATTGGTGGTTTCTCCTTGCCTATTCGGCATTACAGAAGGGATTAGAAAAAGTGCCAGGGTGGGCCCCCGGCATTTCGTCCTGAAAAGATCGAAGACTGACTGCCGGTAACAACCGGCGTCAGGTCAGAATCAAAACCGTTTCGTGAAACCCAAAAGCACGTCGCCGGTCACACGGAGTTGTTTGCGGCGTGGAACCGGTGCGTAGAGCGTCTACTCGAACCGACTTTGGGTCATCAATGAGAGCAAGCACACAACAACAAATTTGCCTGCGATGAAATTCCTATAGCACATCGTCGACTAATCTCACAAATCGAATTGCTCGACGACTCAGTGCAGCCGACCCAGCCATAGTTACCGACGGCGACGTTTTCGGACTGAACTGGCCAAACCTCGACTACTCCGAATCGCTTTGGAGAGATAATGCTCCAAGACTTCTGAAAAGGTGACCTGGTCACGTTCAGCGATACGGTTCAACAGCTTGTGGGCTTTGGTGGAAATTGTGATCGTTTTTTGCTCGCCGTAGTGCTCCCAGCGTTGACGCCGTTTGCGAATTGCAGCCTTCAACTTGTGCCATTCTTCCGAAGCTAGGTATTTCTCCGCCCAGGCGTTCAAAAGCTCAGCTTCCTTCTTTCGGCCTTTCGCAAGCGTTGCTTCCTGATAATCCTTCTCGGCTTTTGCATAGTCGTCGATCTCAATGTCGTAATTCCGTAGCTTGCCCGACAAATAAAATCTGGCATGTTGACAATCGTCTGCGGTAATTTGATATTTTGTACGTGGCATTAGATGAGTTCCTCCATCCCTCAGTGTAGCTCACGGACTAAGTGTGACAAGGTCACGCATATAAATTACGCCAGTATTTTTGCCTAGAGACTGATTCAATTCCAGGCACCATTTCGGAATGACTGCCCCAAGGAGTTGTTCGAGTTGCCGTGCAACAGTTTCCTATGTGCGGTAAGATTCTTCTTGACAAAACCGATGCTCGCCATGGGTGCTGACTGAATGGTGCAGTTGGCAACTCAAGTATTCGCGAAAGTAACGCACTTTTCATACCGGAATATGATTTTTTGAACGGCCAGTCTCGATCGGCAAAAGGTGTTGCAAAAGTACCTTTTTGAAACAGCCCTTTTGTGGCATGGTGTTTTCCATGACAACTCTCATTTCGTATCCTTTTAACCAACAATTGGCCCTCAATTCTCACCATGAAGTCGCGGGATTTAATGGTCGTTTGCCGAAGCTCGTCGAACGTGCTGGCGAGTCGGCAAAGCGCCGCTTTTTGGAATTCTTTACGGCCAATATCCGTAACCGGGGAACTCGGATGGTTTATGCTCGGGCCGTCGGCCAATTCTTGGATTGGTGCGATCGCCATAGCGTGGAGCTGCTCGACATCTCTCCGCTGGTGGTTGCCAGCTACATCGAGAACTTAACCAACCAGCGAAGCGCACCCACTGTGAAACTGCACTTGGCCGCCATTCGGTCGTTGTTCGACTATCTGGTGATCGGCCAGATCATACCCGTGAACCCCGCCGCGTCGGTTCGTGGGCCAAGGCATGTGGTAAAGAAAGGAAAAACGCAGTGCTCACCGCCGAACAAGCGCGGCAACTTCTTGACGCGATCGATACGAGCACCATCGCCGGAATGCGAGACCGGGCCCTTATCGGTGTGATGGTTTTTAGTTTTGCGCGCGTCTCTGCGGCCATCGGTATGAATGTCGTAGACTACTACCCGCAAGGGAGGCGAATGTGGTTTCGCCTCCACGAGAAAGGAGGAAAACGCCATGAAGTTCCCGCTCATCACAACGCCGAAGCGTATGTGGACGCCTACGTAAAGGTGGCAGGAATTGCAGACGAAAAGCGCGGCCCGCTGTTTCGCACGGTCGATTCACGGCGACTGTTGACGACAAGGCGAATGCATCGCAGCGACGTATTGCGGATGATCAAGCGCCGGGCTCGCCGCGCGGGTATCGATACGGCTGTCTGTTGCCATACGTTTCGGGCAACTGGCATCACGGCCTACTTGCAGAATGGAGGATTGTTAGAACATGCCCAACGCATCGCCGCTCATGAGTCGGTCCGTACCACCAAACTATATGACCGTACGTCTGATACGGTGAGTCTCGATGAGATCGAGAAAATTCAAATTTGAGGTATTTCGTCTGCCAGACCATCCTTTAGGTCTGAAATAGCTTGATCATGGGGAGGCTGTATCACACATTGAGAAAAGAGTCACCAACCCAATTGGGCTGGCGGCTCGTGCTGCTAATGTTCAGAGGGCAAGTAGAGAGTCCAGTACTTGCCATCGAATCCAGCCCAAATGCGACTTTGCTCGATGGGAAAATCGGTAAACGGGATGTCTTGAGTAATGGCTGGTTCCTCGCCCGAATCAGCCTGCAAGACTAGTGTGGCAGAATTATCTTCTGCAACTTGAAGCGTCCAGAAGTGCAATGAACCAAGACGTTCATCTTTAGCGATTGCCGCTTTCATCAAGTTGGTGCCGTAATAGGAAGCGATCGCATCCACAAGCCAGTGGGCACTAGCTTTTTCTGCAAGGTACTTGATTCCAGGCGTGTAGATGACGTGTTTGTTCCAGAAGTGGATATAGCGTTCTGGGTCGCCAGTAAAAGGTGCTAGGTCACTGAGGCTGAATGTTTTTTCTGTTTTGGTTTGCTTGCACATAGAGGTCTCTCCTTTTTGAGAAATAAAATGGGTTTTCGCCCAGCGTTGAAGCCCATTTTATTTTTTGAAAAGAGAAGACCTATCCAAGCACAATGAAAGAGAGAGCGGACATTGACATGGCAAGCTGCATGAGCAGACAGCTCAGAAAGAGACACCAAGCTCAGGCTCTCCAGCAGCAGGGATTGCCTCCTGTCTTGTCCTCTTGTCGCATACATCCTCAGCTTGAAGTGAAGGACGTAAGGCGACGGCGAAGCCAGCGGCAGGGGCAAACAGAAGAATGTTTTTTTAGATAGATGCGACTGGCAGGTAGAGGACAAAAATACTAGAACTCGATAAACAAGCAAGCTAGGAATTTCTAAAAGAGAGACGCTCGGTGGTCTTAAAAACCGTCGAAAACCTCCCCGTGTCGCTTCCCAACGGGAAACCTCAACGATTAGCCATCAATCCTTGCTATCGCTGTTGTTTCCTGCTGCCTCATCAAAGATCCAGTCGTGCGCTCGATCGATGACTTTTACCACTAATGGAAGGTCATCGCGACCGAATGAACCCGAATCCTTCCAGACATCTTTTTCTTTGTAGATTCGGCTCACAGTGACGTTGTGGCGAATGCCGTTGTCGGTTTCATTTCCCCAGATGGCTGCCTTGATCCGTCCGATGCGAATTTCATGAACGGGACGAGCTTTGGTACTGGTAGACATCACTAGACTCCTTAAAAAAACAAAGGGACAAAAAACAACAAAAAGTAATCGTTTCCTGACTCAAACGGCTAGAGAAAGTAGGTGTCCGATTTTGGCATCCAAGGCCAAGCGATCACCGGCCAACTGCACCTGCTGCGTCAATTGCGTCAGCGCATCGACTAAGGCATAGATCGTAAAAGCGCCTTGTTGCTCGGCAATCTTCATCGCCTCCTTGATGAGCGTGCGAGGAATCCCTTCGTGGCTGAGCTGGGCAACGACTTCGTCCGCATCGCGGCCAAGTTTCTCCGTCATCGCCTTGCGCATGACTTCGACAAAGCCATCACGACGTTCGTCTCGTTTGGAGATAAGCCGTTCCATGATATGGCGAATCTCAATCAGACCATCGCGGACATTGGCCGTATGTTTGCGGCTAAAATCAACCACTTCGACCGCATCCCAGACAATATGGTTTTGACAGACTTTCTGAAACCAGAACGTTTGGATACCGAGCGTACGGCGGCCAACTTCCGAGTTCCAAATGAAGAATCCCGGCGCAAACGCCTCCCCCTCGATCTCAGCCCAACCGGTCGGGTCGATCAAGAAAGCAAACATGTCCTGCTCGCCACAATAAAGGCCCGTGCTACGCTCGTCCATCGCCCGTTGTGGCGGCGAAAAGTCGGTCGCGAATTCTTGCACTAGGTCGAGCAGTTCGACGTTCCAGAGCCGCGTGTAGGCAACTCCGTGAACCGAGCGAATCCCATTTTCCTTGGTCAGTATTTGCAGCGGCTTTTCTGAAAAAGTCGGCAGCGTTTCTTGAAACGCTTTACTGGCCGTCTTCAGACTGAGCCGATTGATCGTATCCTTACTGACGCTCGCCATGCGGCAGAGCTGGGTGAAGGACCATTCATTGAGCTGGAAGTCAGGATTATCTCCAATCCCCAGCGTCAAATCATGGGTGAGCAAAAGGTCCTGGGGTGGAACCCAAAGATCCTTAGACAACTCTTGATCTGAGCGACACCGCTGGTAAAGGGCATCGAACGAATCAAAACATTCATCGGGCATTCTGCGAAACAATTCTTGATGAGCGCGATTAAGCGTAGCCATAATAAAAAACTCCCGTGGCACGAGAAAAGAAAAAAAGTGCCCGCCACCGTGGTCGGGCTAAGGGCCGACTCCATGAGTCAGTCCACCACCCGGCCAGCAAGCAGCAATAGGAGTTCACCTAGCTGAATCGCTAAGCAAAAATCCGTAAAAGACCACCGGCCCATGAATCAGAGGACACCCTGAGTCATAAAGCCAGAAATGCATCTACGCGTATCAAATTATTCAAAGATCACTTCGATTGAGATCTGTATCACAACGGGTGATAATTGTCACACTGGCGCAGTAGTTTACTCACCTATTCACAATCCGCTGAGGCTTCGTCGTCTTTCATCCGTCGGGGCTCGCCCCGACTTGGCCCCGCACGGGGAAAGAGGAGGAAGCCAGCAGTTGTATCTCTACACTACACACGTGCCCAGCGACGGAACCCCACCGCCAGAACCGCTGAGGCTTTGTTGTCAGATTCCCGAGGGGTTTTGTGCGTTTGCTGTAATGACGCAGTGAAGTGAGAGATCAATGCTAAACCTTTGGGCATCAAGTGCAGACTATCAAATCGAAGATTTAGCCGGCTACAGTATTTGGCCAGAAGTCGAAATGACCGGTCGGCACGCTCCACAAATCCATTTTTTACAAAACAGGGTCATAGCAACGGAAACCACAACACGTTTGAGACGAACAGAGATAAACAGCAGAGCGATTTTGGAGACAAACATGCCCCCACTGCCTGACGATAGCCAACCTGCAGGGTCTCACGTGAAAAGATTTCTCGTTAGGGCAGGAATAAAGCGCAACTGTGTGTATGACAAGAGGTTAGCTGGGGCGTGTACGATCTGGAATCGTCCAAATCTTCTGGAAATCATGCGCAACACGTGATTGCGACGAGAAAAACATGGTTCATCCGACTAAAGCGTACTTAGTTTGATGGAGGGCGAGGATTTTGAGTTTGAAGAATTCATGATCGCGAAATCCGTAGGC
>JAJRSE010000039.1 GCA_024278955.1 Planctomycetota bacterium
CCGCTTCCGCGAGATGTTGCTGTGGATCAGTCAAGTCATCGGAAAAATTCTCCACGCTGATGAGAAACAAGGCATCGAATACGAAGAATACAAACGACTTACAGCAAACTACTGAAATGACGCGTTTTTGGAACTACTGAATTAGCCGTTTTGGCGCTAGCCACGGTTGATTTCAAAATTGAGCTGCGCTAGTTTACTTGTTGCTGAAGGCTCCCATCAAGCAATAGCCCGTCGATTTGCACGTAGCTTTGCCAAAGCAAGCCAAGGGCATCGAGATAGGCAAGATTGGTCTGAGAAAACGTCTGCTGCGCCGCCAAAAGATCGAGGTAGCCGACTTCTCCCTGGGCATAGCCTTGTTGTACAAGATCGAACGTCTTTTGTGCCCGGGGCAGAATGTTGGTGGCGTAGGTGGTCGCGGTGACGTGGGCGTCGGAATACTGGCGGAAAGCATCCGCTAGCCGCCGGTTGAGATTAAGTTCGACGCGATCGACGTTTCGCGTTGCCTCTGAAACTTCGGCCTTCGCCTGTCGAATCCCTCCTTGATTACGATTCCAAATCGGCAACGCTATACCGACTTGAACACCTGCAATCGTATCCTGAGTAGAATCGTCGTATTGCACACTTAACTGGGTATTGATATTGGGCACAGCTTCGACGCACGCACGACTGAGCGCGCGACGGGCTCGGTCGACGTTGGCCATCGCAGCAGCAATCTCGGGGCTCTCTGTTTGAAGCCGGGCCAGTTGGTTCTGCCAATCGAGCAATTCGGGAATCTTACTCACATCGCCAGAAAGCGGTTGAACCGGCATCGCCGAACCACCGACAATGGCAGACAATCGCCGCCAAGCTTGCGCGAGACCATTTTGAGCAGTTCTCTGAAGAACCAAGGCGTTTTGTTGCTGTACCTCGGTTTGCAATAATCCAGCCAAAGGAACCTCTTCTGCTTTGTAAAGCGACTTGGAAGCGGCTACCGCACTGGTCGAGACTCGGACCAAAGCTTCGGCGAGCTGCTGCCGACGTTGTGCGAGTAGCGCCGCGTAATAGCCTTTGCGCAAGTCGGTCTGCACCCGTCGCTGCATGGCAACCAGTTGTTGTTCTGCACGATTGATTTCTGCGGTTACAATCGCGCGATTTTTTTGCAGCTTTCCTGCCGTGATGAAATTTTGTCCAATGAAACCACCCTGTTGGCCCGCTGCGCCTTCATTGCCGACTTCGCTCGCGACATAGCCGACGGTTGGATTGGGCGGCAAGCCGACCTGCAATCGCTTGCCTCGCAAAGCGCGAACACGTGCGCTTGCCTGGCTAATGGTGGGGTTATTGGCAAGCGCCATCTGTTCCAGTGCTTCAAGCGTCAAAGCGGTGGGCGGGAGCGGTTGCAGTGAAACCGACTCGGCCGTACCATCCAACGCTTCTACGACTGAAGGAGGTTGAGCCAATTCAGGCGCAGACGGGCCTTGGCTGACGGGCTGCATGATGGGAGAGGTCGGGCTTTCGACGAGAACGGCATCCTGCGGAGCGGATACCGCTGCAATGCCCTCATTTCCCAAGGCTAAGCTAGTCACTAGCACGATTACGGCAGCTACGATTTTTGCATGTTTGGTCATCCTTGACCTCCTTAAATTGCCGGTGTGAACTTCTCTGCTTTATTTCTCAGTCATGATGAACGGACTTCGTCAGTTTGCGAAAACTTGCTAGGCATGGCTTAACGCGGGCACGATTTCGGCACGAGATGCCTGCCAGCCTGGAGCAAGTCCTGCCAGCAGGCCAACCGCAATTGCTACCACGATTCCCTGGGTAGCTAAGGCTAGCGAGGGCTCAAATGCGATCGTCACTCCCTCGGCAGCAATCGACATCCCTGCCGAGGAGAGCAGCAACGTACTTCCCACCACTCCCAGAATTCCACCGATCGTGCTCAGCAAGAAACTCTCGATAATCACCAAGCTAAAAACTCGCAATGGGCGCAGCCCGAGAGTTTGCAGCACGGCGTGTTCTTTGATACGGTCTTGCACAGACATCACCGTGGTCGTAGCAACAAGCGATAAGACAAGCCCAACACACGCATAGCCGAGCCAATGGACAAAGCCAATGAGTTCGGCCAAATCGGCCAACGTATCGGCCTGAAACATTCCCTTGGTGCGAGTGGTCGTCCCTACCGGACCGGTGCGAAATTCTTCATCGATCTGCTTTGCCAATGCATCTGGGTCTGCGGTGTCGTTGAGATGGACTTCGAGTTGCGTGACGGTACCGACGTCGTTCGCTCCACGGGCTCGTTGCAGAAATTCAAGTTGCGTGAAAATGAGATTATTCTCAGCAGCTGTCGCAGACTGGAAGACACCACGCACCACAACCGAAATATCGCCGATAGTAAATTTATCGCCTACAGACAGGTCGCGACGCGTAGCCACATCGATGCCGACCAACGCTGCATCCTCTTGGCTTGCAAAGGAGGACATGTCGCCGGATTGCAAGTTGATGTCGCGCCATGCTTTCAGTTTTTCTGGAGGCATCCCCTGAAACACAATCGCGTCGAGACTTGCTCGGCAGTTGTTCGTAAACACCTTGATCGGGATCACATCTTTTACACCCGGCATTTTGGCAATCGTCCGCTGGTAGTCTTGCGGCATTCGGCTACTTTGCGGGCAGAAGCGGTTTTCCTGAAAAACGATTAGCGTGCGCCCCGAATCCTCATCCGAAGTCAACGCCAGCAACCCTTGCTGGACCGCTCCGATGAAACAGAACACGAGCAATGCGACCGCCGTCCCGCTCACGGTAAGCAGAGTACGAGCCCGATGTCGCCAGAGACTTTTGAGTATGTAGGGAATGAATTTTGTCATGGTTAGGATCGTTTCATTTATCAATAGTTATTTGTCAATACTCAATGGTCATTGGTTTTGAGTCATGGGTTTCTTGTTTTTTTGCTGTTTTGCTGTTTTGACCGAAGCGTTGAGGATGCGACAGAGCTGCTGGTTTTCATCAATCAGTGCTGCTAGGAATTCTGCTTTCATCAATTCGGATCGACATGCCATTCTCAACCAAACGCTGGTTTCGTTTAACTCTTTGAGGGCGATCTTTAATTTATGAACAAAGTCGGCATTGCTTTCAGCACCGCGCGCTTCCGCGTAATTCGGAGCTGGCGAGGTACCAGAACGCAAAAGTTCTCCCGCAACATGTTTGCCGACGGGCGTCTTCGGCAATTTGTCTGCAACCTTGATTACACGAACTGCAAAATCAATGAGCCGCTCTTCCAAGTTATCTGCGCTGGCCGAGTCTCCCATGACTTCCCTTCCAATGACAAATGACTATTGACAAACAACTAATGACAAATCTCTTCTCGACGGATGAGCGATTAAGCAGTTCTTATTTTCGCAGTATGCAGTTCCTTGCCATTTTCCATAAGCCGGCCACGCTCTAGGCGGATTTTTCGACGGGCACGCTGTCCCGCGTCGGCATCGTGGGTGACCATCAGCAGCGTCATGCCGAGTTCGTTGTTGACTCGCTCGAGCAGCTGCAAAATTTGTTCTGTCGTTTCGTCGTCGAGGCTGCCAGTTGGCTCATCGGCGACGACCAGCGTCGGGTTCGAGACAATCGCCCTCGCGATGCCAACTCGTTGCTCTTGGCCACCTGACATCTGGCGAGGGTAATGCGAAGCTCGCGAAGTCAAGTCAACCGCCGCCATTGCGATCTCCACCCGTTTGCGACGTTCTGCCCCAGACATGGGCAGCAGCAACAGCGGAAGCTCAACATTCTCGTAAGCCGTTAACACGGGAATGAGATTGTGGGTTTGGAAGATATAGCCGATGTGGCGAGCACGCCAGTCGGCTAATTTGCCGCGTGAGAGCTGGGTGATGTCGGTATCGGCAACGACGATCTCGCCGGACGTCACCAGGTCGATTCCCGCAATGAGGTTCAGTAGCGTGCTCTTCCCCGAGCCGCTGGCCCCCATCAGCGACACGAAATCGCCTTCCTCAACCGAGAGGCTTACCTCGTCGAGCGGGCGGATCGACTCCTCGCCGTTGGCATATTCTTTCGTAACATTGATAACTTCGACTAGAGACATTTTGACGTTCCTTTGGTTAGTTACTCGGAGCATTGGCCTGAGCAGTGCGGGCAGCAGGTTGGCTATTCCAATTGCCACTGGAGAGAGTGCGGTCTTCGCCCGTCACTTGCACGCGCGAGCCTTCGCTGACCGATTCTCGGCCTGCAACTACTAGCTTGTCGGTTGGTTGGAGTCCACTAACGATTTCGACAAGGCCATCGTCCGTGGCGCCGCGTCCTACTTCTACTGACTTGCGTCTTGCCAAGCTTGCGGTGAGGTCTGCAACCCATACCGTGGCTCCCTCCTCAGACATCGCTACGAGCGACTGAGGCACGAACAATCGCAGGGGCTGTTTCCCAGGATTTTCTGCCCCTGGTTCGCCCGCGACCACTGGCGAGGGCGGCGCGAGAAAAGTCACTTTGCTCAGCATCTCCGGCTTGATCACTTCGGGCGGGTTGTGAACTGCAACTTTCACTTGGAGCGTGTTTTTTTGAATGTCCGCCTGGGTGGTCACTGAGATGACTTCGCCGGTGATTGGCTCCGATAAAGCGGCTGTCTCGATAATCGCTGGTTGGCCAATTTGTACTTGGGGCACATCTTCCAGTCGCACGTCGACACGAATTTGAAGGCGGTTGGGATCGTACATGCTGACAATGGCGCTAGAACCTTGTGCCGAGTGAGGGTTGATGCCAGAGAGTCTTTGCCCAGGGCGTGCAATGAGAGTCATCACACATCCGGTAATCGGTGAGCGTACTGTCATTCGTTCCAATCGAAGTTCGGCCACTTCGACCTCTAGCCGTGTCTGCTCTGTTTTTGCCTTGGCCACGGTTAGGTTCGCCATGGCTTCGGCCAAGGCACGCGTTTCCTCTGTCAGGAGTCGTAGTTTCTCATCCAAAGCATCCCATTTTTGTTGGAGCGACTTCAATTGGACGAGTAGCGTCGGCTTGCGGACATCCAGCTCCTTGACCGAGTTTGTTGCGGTGGCTAATTCTGCACGCGCTTCGCGGAGGATTCTTCCAGGTATCGCCTCGCCGGCAAGCTCTTTCCGACGGGCGTTTTCTTTAGCCAAAGCTTCTTTCGTTCTGGCCGCTTCGAGCAAGTAGGGAAGATTGCCTATGGCGAGTTGCGTTTTAGCCAGCATCGCGCCGGCATCTGCTAACGAAGCTTGTAAATTCACAGGCTTGGCAAGGTTGACTTCAGCAGCCGCCAAAGTCGCCTTTGCACGATCGACTTCTGCTTGCTGCAATGTATGTTGGGCTTTCGCTTGGGCGAGGGCCAACTTGGCGTCGATGTCGATAAGTTTCGCAATCGGCTCGCCTTTTTCTACTCGTTGCCCTTCGATCACCAGCATGTCGAGAATGACACCTGGAGCCAAGGAAGAAGCGATCACCGGCGTTGGACGCGGCTCAATCCAGCCAGCCGCTTGAAAAAGGGGCGTCCCCTCTTGTTTGATCTCGGCACGACTTACAACCACAGGTGTGATCGTGATCGACTGTGCCGGCAGAAAACTATCTCGTGCCGCCCAGGCAAACAGACTCAGGAACCCGATCAAGATTCCCCCCGGTAGGATGTACCGCGTCAACCAAGATCGTTTGAACTTTCCCGACGCTTTCGCTGCTGTCTTCGCCGGCTGCTCTCGATCTACGGCCAATTGGCTGAGGTCAAGTTGAGTGGTGTTGTCTGACATGATGTTCTAAGTTCCTTGTTATGCGTAATGACGCATAGCACAGTGTTTAAATAGATTTGATCGCTTCGACTACCGGCAATTGCATTGCTTTGATCGCAGGCGGCAATGCCCCAACGACCCCCAACAAGGCTGCCACACCACACGCTACCGAGATGCCAACGCTATCGACGGTGAGCATGAAAGCCCCCATCGTGAACCGCACCGCAGCGCCATCGACAAAAGTAAGTCCGATAATGCAAGCGATCAATGCCCCAGCACACGCGAGAAGCGTCGCCTCTTGGACAAGCGTTAGCAAGATTGCACGACGTCGGAAACCGAGGGCCTGGAGGGTTGCCAATTCGCGTGTGCGACCCACGACTGCACCGTACATCGTGTTGAGCCCAGCAAAAATTCCTGAACCGGCAACCAATGCGACTACCACCCAACCCAACATACGGACGGGCTTGTAGTGGGTTTGCAGCGAGGCGTAGTAGGCGCTCTCCGAGACGGCCTTCAACTCCAAGTCAACCCGTTCACGGCAAAACATGTCGACATCCGCAACCCGATCGGGAGAATCCATTGCAACCGCGACCAAGCTGAGGTCTTGCCGTTTCAGTACCGTTTGCAGCTCGGTCAGTGGTGCCCAAATCTCCGACTCAAACGCTGATCCCGCCGCCGTGAATCGGCCGCTGATAGTCCACGTCTGGCCGTCGAATGTTATTTGCTGGCCTATCGCGAGGTCTTGCTCATCTGCTCCGAGTTTCGAGTACGCCAATCGACCGACCATCACCTCGCCACTTTGTGGCCAAGTGCCTTCGGCAAGCTGCACT
This sequence comes from Planctomycetota bacterium, assembly GCA_024278955.1. Classification (GTDB taxonomy): domain Bacteria; phylum Planctomycetota; class Planctomycetia; order Pirellulales; family Lacipirellulaceae; genus Bythopirellula. Next base: position 6,533 of record JAJRSE010000039.1, read on the forward strand.
TGTCCTCGTACCAGCGGCGCAGTGGTTGTGACCCCACGAACCAACCCCATGCCAGGCTCCGGCATGTTGGCGGTGGTGATGCGCGTGCCGAGGTACAGCTCGGGCGAAACGTATTCGACGCCGTGCTGACGACGAACCCCATCCACACTTGCCGATAGCAGTGCAGGAGTCCGCCCAGCAATGGACGAATTCTCAACATCAGCCGCGGAAGAAAGTGCATAAACCAAGACAACGTTTGGATTGCCCGTGGCGGCCAGAGATTTTTCTAGCCCACGGATAAATCCAACGACGACCAGCACCAGCAGGACCACGATGGTAAGTCCGCCAAGTGTCAGCGCGCTTCGCGACGGTCGGCGGAACAAATTCCGTACGCCGTAGTCCCAAGGTAAAAGTTTTTGGCCAAGCATGTATTCTCACTCCAAAATGCGTCGTAACTGACTCAAAATCGTCAAAGGACTCTACTTCCGGATAAACACGCCTGTGGCGAGCATTACAAAGTTGCCACTCTTATCTCGCTTCGCATTGCCTTGGATGACGACCATGTCAGACTCGCTCAGGCCTAATAATTTACGAGAGTCGACCAGCACGAGCTTTCCATCTGCATCAACGATTTTTACAAGTGTGGTGCAATCAAGCCGCTCTGTAGCACAACAGTCGCCCATGCAAAGCTCGCCATCAGCAGGGTCTTCAGAGTCTTCGCCTTCGGCGACGACCGACATCGAAGCGTCGAGTAACGTAAAGGCGGCTCGACCATCAATCCAGGGATTCGCCGCACCGCCTATGCGTCCGACGAGAACCAGCGGCTTGCCATCTTCCGCCGATTCGCGGGCAGCGATTACGCCGACTGCTCCGGTCGGTTCTTCAGTAAGCAGAAACTTGCTACTGTCAATTTCGATGGGTGCCGCAGAGGCAGCGACTGCACTCGACTGAGTTGCTTCGCCGCAACCTGAAAGTAAGGGCAGGCCGATTACCGCCAAAAGTGTTAAGGAGGTCATTGATTTCATTTTTGAACCTTTCTGTTGTTTGGTTGAGTGGATGCTTGATGGGCACTGGCCGTTCTGGGAGCCGACCAGGCGATATCCATTCGTCCCGAAGCTCCAATGATCGCTAGAGGACGCTCTTTGGCCCTTGTGACGGCCCCAATCAGGGCCCAAGGAGAGAGGTCTTTTCCCCTGCTATTGATGGTGAGCATGTTTTGCTTCATGTTTGCGTTGACTTTGCTGACCCCACGAATTGTGTAAAACTGGGCGGCAATTTTCTGTGCACAACCCTTGCAGTGAAGATTGTCAACCACCACGTAAGTTATCCCCTTGGGAGGCAATGCCTTGCCAGAGAGTTGCTCGGGTCGCGTCATCGTGAACGTTGCATCAGCGGTTGATAGTTTCGTTGGGCCACCTTCTCCGGCAGCTACGGCTTGCCATAGTTGTTCGAGCGTCGCACCTTTCTGACGTGATACCGTGACCGCAACGGTTTTGTTTTCAAGGTCGGCTTGGACGTTTGAGACGCCCGGAGCTGCGTAAAGCTGCCCCGCTGTTTTCTGAGCACAACCTTTGCAACACATTTCCTCAGCAACAATTTGCACTTGGTAAGTACTCTGCGGAGCTGCGGCTTCCGCAACGAGTGTCGACCTCATCACTGCGAGAATTATCAGGGGCGTTGCGATGGCCCAGGTTTTCATGTGCATCATGCGTTATCTCCTCTTCCCATTGATATTGGCTGGGGGACACGAACTGAACGACTACGGCGCGCAGCAATGACCCAATGGTAAATTTACTAGTGTTGTGTCAAAGTAAAATTTTCGGATTTGTCGATTAGACGCTAGCCCCGGTTGTCCCAGGAAAAACGGGGCTAGCGCCCTGCGGCTAATTTAATGAACCCCAATTTCTACCGTGACAAAGCACGAAGGGTGTATTCCGAAATGGTTTTGGGTAAAGACCCAATGGCCTCAACCTTCAGAAACAGAAACGCAAGCAGAAAACTTGCAGAGAGCCGGCTTAGATCAGAAAGCGGCAGAGTTTGGCACAACGTAGCATCACGGTCTCTAGAGATGTGTCCGTTGACGCTTTCAGCTCAGGGAGCAAACCTTGATCGCAACACGCGAGCTGAATCATGGTAGCGAGAGATTGCTCGATACCTTGGGCCAGCAGATTCACCGACACCGGTGCACTTGTTGGCAAACCTAAAGGTCCGGGCGTCTGATGGCACCAGCACGTCGGCGGGCAGGGGCAAGAACCACTTGGATTGTCGACGCCTTGACCCTGTGTCAGTACAGAGGATTTCTCCTGCACCACGTTGCAACTCTGCGAGCAGGAGCAAACGCTCACAAAGCTATCAGATTTTTCAGTCTGCGTTGAATCAGACCGCGTTGAAACAGAGTTGCAGCCTGTCAGGTAACAGAAAGTGTGACCCTGCTGGACACCGGACAGCAACGCAATGACGATGCCAAAAAGGCCAATCGCTCGTCTCAGGTTGTGATTCCGGTAAAACATGCCAAATGCTCGGGTATCAGAAGCTCACCGCCTTCAAAGTGATTAGCGGTATTATACAGTATATATGGACTCGACAATACAGGACCGCTGGTTGAATAAAAGAGATGCGGTGCTGCTTTTCCTCGACAAAAACAGGGCTGTGCTAGCGGCGACTCTTCGGATTATCTGCTTACGGTAGGTATCGAGTGGTACATCGGCGACCGCAAAAGTATCGCTCATGCGTATTTTACGCAAGATGGACATGCACGCCTGTCCTTTGCGAGAGCCGGTTTTCCGTTAGAGAAATGATAGCAGCATTTAACTTTGCAATCGCCCTGATGCTGCCGTCTGGCCACGATGTTCTTTTGAAGACTCCTTCTTTTTTACTAATGCTTTGCCAAGATTTCTTGGCGATATCGGCGCATCACGTCGCTGCGGAGCAAGAGACCAATCAGACGGCGATTCGGGCCGACGCCAACTTCGACCGGCAAAGTTTCGACATCACGGGTTCCGAAGTCGCGTAGAGCTTCGATAAGATTTTCGGCTGGCGAAACCGAAACCGAGGCTTGGAGAGCGATATCTTCGGCGTTGACCAAGTGGGGGGAAATGTCGCTATCGAGTACCCGATGAAGATCGGATGGGCGAATGATGCCGATGAGTCGGTTTTCGTCGCCCATGACAGGCAGGCTTTCGATGTGGGGATTGGCCCGTGCGACGCGAATAATTTCGTGTACGTTGTCATTTTGTTTGAGTGTTGGAAAGTCGCGAATCATTACGTCGCGGACCATGATGTGGTCGAGGCGGTGCAGATCGTGCCCACGGGCAATCGATCCGCCACGTCGGCTGAGTTTTTTGTAGTAGATGCTTTCGGGCTCAATCGCACGGGAGACAAGACTTGCAACCCCGGCAGCTACCATGATGGGCAAAATCACCTGGTAGTTGTTCGTCATTTCGTAAACGATCAGAATCGCGCTAAGTACCCCGTGGGTTGTGCCTGCAACAACCGCTCCCATTCCGACAATCGCATAAACGCCCGGGGCGTTGCTGTATTCGGGGAAGAATAGATTAAAGATCAAGCCAATCGCTGCGCCGAGTGTGGCACCCAGGTAGAGGGAAGGCGCAAAAATCCCCCCCGAACCACCACCGGCTAGCGTGAGGCTGGTCATGAGTGGCTTGAGGAGAATTAGTGGGAGGATCCACCAAAGTTCTGCCCACATTTGGCTTCGATCGACCAGGACGGTTTTGTTGGCGTCTTCGCCGGTAATCTTGTCGAAAAACTTTTTGGTAGCGTCTGCAATCACTTCTTGAGGACGTTGATCCTGTTTGGCAACGTCGAGGTGCAAAGTATGATCGACCACGCCGTAGCCAACTCCTAGTAGCGGCGGAATGCTATAGCTGTGGCCATTTGCTTCTTGCGTAGCTTGAGAGAGCACCGGCGGAGAGACCGGGTAGAGCACGCCAGAGAGGCCTACGAATGTGCCTAGGAGTAGCGCTCGCTGCCACCAACGGGGTAACCATTTGCCCGAGAGATCTTCAGTACGGTAGAGTAATTTAGTGAAACCGGCAGCGGCGATTCCGGCTAACAGGCCAAGCAGAAAGTAGGAGGGGAGTTGTTGCCATGCGCCAGCGAAATCGAATTGAAGTTGAAGGAACGCAGGTTCCATCCGATGTTCGCCGATGTGTTGTTGCACCACGTCGGCCAAAACGCCGGCGATGACGATAGGGGTAAGGCTTTCGACGGCAAAGCTGCCGAGGATGATTTCGCTGGCAAAGATGACTCCGGCAAGCGGAGCATTAAATGTTGCGCTGATGCCTGCTGCGGCCCCAGCGGCTACCAACACCTTGACGTTACGCGGCGAGAGTTTGAACCATTGGCCAAAAGTACTGCCAAGGGTCGAGCCGATTTGGACAATCGGCCCCTCACGGCCAATCGAACCTCCCGTGCCAATACAAAAAGCGCTCGCCAAAATTTTTACGACCGCGACACGGGGCTGAATAATGCCATCATTTCGGGCAACGGCGGTGATGACTTCCGGGACGCCGTGTCCTTGGGCTTCTGGAGCAAATCGGAGCGTGAACCACGAAACGACAAGCAAGCCAAACGCGGGCAGTAGCAGGAGCGTCCCCAAGCGGAGCCAGCTCTCGGCATCCATCGCGAGGGTCTGGCCAAGCGTAATTTCAGTAATGTTTTCGATGAGCCAGGTAAAAAAAGCGGCTCCAACACCTGCGAGAGTACCAACCACACCGGCAAGAAACACGGTGGCCGTGCCGCTGGATACCGCATCGCGGCGGAAAAAAGAGGCCAGCCAGCCTAGCAATCGGTTCGCCCGTCGATTGGGGGCAGGAGCGTTGGGGCTGGCAGAGGGCGGCATGCTAAGGGAAAGGGGGAAGGCAGGATGTGCAGTGCAACCCTGTAGACTAACTCGCGAGGTAGGGGTTGGCGAGGGGGAAGGACGAATTAAGAATGGCGAATGGAGAAAATCTGGTTAGACCAGCGGCCGAGCTAGAAGAATTCCAGGCATTCATCATTTCTAGTTTCGTCATTCGTTTCCCCATCGCCAATTGGAGCGGCAGGTACTAAAATAAGCGGCCTGGTTGAACTGGCTTGGCAGGAAAGGTCCTGTTTTGCAGAGTTTCGACGACCTTGAGAAATAGAGAGACCCCCCAGGGATGATTCAACGAGCCTATAATTTTTCAGCCGGCCCAGCTGTTCTGCCAGCGACAGTTCTGGCTCGCGTGCAACAAGAAATGATGGCGTTGCCAGGGCCGCGGGCCTCGATCCTCGAGATCAGCCACCGCAGCCCGACCTTTAAGGAGATTATCGGAGCTGCGGAAGCTAATATCCGCAAGCTGATGAGCGTGCCAGAAAACTACTCCGTCCTGTTTTTGCAAGGCGGAGGGCGGTTGCAGTTTTCAATGATTCCGATGAATTTGCTGGGCGAGCAGCAGAATCGGGCCGACTACATTACCACCGGCTCCTGGGGCAAGCAAGCTGCAACAGAAGCTGCGAAGCATGGAGAAATACACATTGCTTGGGATGGTAGTGAGGCCAACTACATCCAAGCCCCCAAGGACGAGCAGCTCGACCTGAGCCCTGACTCAGGCTATGTTTATTACGTTTCTAACGAAACGATCGAAGGAGTCCAGTTCCCTCGTGAGCCGGCGGTGAAAAATTCGACTTTGGTTTGCGATGCGTCGAGCGATTTCATGCACAAGCCGATCGACGTAAGCCGCTATGGGCTGGTCTACGCCTGTGCGCAAAAGAACATTGGTCCGGCGGGTGTGACGGTAGTGATTATCCGCAACGATTTACTTGACCGATCGAGTGATAAGTTGCCAATCTATATGAATTACAAGCAACATGCCGACGCGGGTTCGTTGATGAATACCGCCCCGACGTTTGCAATCTACGTGGTGCGACTGGTAACCGACTGGTTGCTCAATGACCTCGGTGGCTTAGAGAAGATGTATTCTCAAAACCAAGCCAAGGCGGCGATGTTGTACGACGTCATTGACCAGAGCGATGGCTACTACGTCGGCCATGCCGAAAAAGAGAGCCGTTCGCTCATGAATATCGCATTCCACTTGCCAAGCGACGAGTTGACCCAAAAGTTTTTGGCAGCGGCCGACGAGAAGAACATGACGGCACTGGCCGGTCATCGCTCGGTCGGTGGAATCCGTGCTTCGATCTACAACGCAATGCCTTTGGAAGGCGTTGAGGCTTTGCGAGACTTCATGCTTGAATTCCGAAACGCATAATGGTTTTTCTCTGGCAATCGGTTGGATCGCAGCCACCCCCGTTATCTCTCACCACCACTTTCCCAAAAAACATCCCGCTATGTCAAAGTCTAAAATAATAGTTCTCGACGATTTGGCCCAAGAAGGTCTCGACTTGTTGGCAGCTGCCGACGGAATCGAATACGAAGTCCTCACCGGTTTGAAGGGCGACGATCTGCGTGGCGCTCTCAATAAGTTTGACGGAGCCATTTGCCGAAGCGGCGTGAAGTTGACGTCCGAAATACTCGAGGGTAACCGCCGACTCAAGGCCGTAGTGCGTGCTGGGGTAGGGACCGACAATATCGATAAACTTGCCGCGACGCGTGCCGGAATCGTCGTGATGAACACGCCGACTGGCAACACGCTAAGCACGGCAGAACATGCAATTACGCTCATGCTTGCGATGTCGCGTAATGTGGCTCCGGCGAATCAAAGTTTGATCGAGGGACGTTGGGATCGAAAAAAGTACATGGGCTCTCAGGTTGCGGGGAAGACACTCGGCATTGTTGGCTTAGGGCGTATCGGATTGGCCGTTGCCGAACGCGCACTTGCCTTTGAAATGAAAGTACTAGGCTACGATCCGTTTATGTCGAAAGATCGGGCTCGCGAACTGGGTATCGAGCCGTTTAGCACGGTCGACGAAATGTTGCCACAGATCGACTATCTGACGGTCCATACGCCGTTGACCAAAGAAACGAGAAACCTAATCGACATGGCTCAAGTCGAAATCATGAAACCAGGAGTTCGATTGATCAACTGTGCTCGAGGCGGAATCTACAACGAAGCCGCGTTGGTCCAAGGTTTGGAGTTAAAAAAAATTGCGGGGGTGGCCTTGGATGTCTACGAGTCAGAACCTTGCACCGATAGCCCCTTGTTTGGCATGCCTGGGGTGCTTTGTACGCCTCACTTGGGAGCGAGCACCGAAGAAGCCCAAACCCAAGTCGCGGTCGAGGCGGTAGGTTTGCTGACCGAGTTTCTCGGCACGGGCACAATTCGTCATGCGGTGAATGTGGCTCCGATCGATCCAAAAACACTTGAATCGCTTCGCGGCTATCTCGATGTTGCTTACCGGCTTGGAATCTTGATGGCAGGATTACAGACCGGAGGGGCAAAGTCGTGCCGCCTGCAATACCGTGGTGAGATCACCTCTCGCGACACCAAAGTGCTCAACGCCGCGTTTGCAGCGGGACTCCTGAAAAACGCGCTCGACGAAGACGTCAACTTGGTCAACGCTGAACTGATGCTTCAGGAACGGGGAATCGAACTTTCGACCGAATCGAGCAGCGAGATGGGAGCTTTTCGCTCTTCAATGACTGCCGAAGTAGCGACCGACGAAGAAACGCTCCGAGTCACAGGCACCGTTTTCGGGCAGTCGATGCCAAGGTTGGTTGCGTTGAATGGCTATCGCCTGGAAGCTTACCTGGATGGCTGTTTGCTGGTCTTCACGCATAAGGACGTGCCGGGCATTATCGGCGGAGTTGGCACCGTCTTTGGCAAGCATGGCGTCAATATCGGCCAGATGGCAGTGGGACGCGCTGGCGATCAGCCCGGCGGCGATGCCGTGGGAGTCCTGAACTTAGACTGCGAGCCCTCGCCAGAATCGCTTGAAGATGTGCGTCAGATGAATGCGATTTGCAGCGCCAAAGCGGTTCATTTGCCCAAAGCGGGCGAATTGCCACCTTGGTTACAGAGCTGAGCCGACATGCTCCTACGGCATTTCTCAACCCATTGCGATTGTTCGCGCGAGTGGCTGCAGAATTGCGTCGACTACGTAGTCGTCGACCAAGTCGCAACAGACTTGGTGTAGGCGGTCGAGCGTTTCGACGTATGTCTGGTCGGCTGCGAGGCTACCGTACTGTCGGGCGGTAATAAAAACGCTGAGTTGTTCTTCTTGGTATTCGCCGGTGCGAATCTGATAGGCGTTGGTTCGCGGTTCGATGCTGATTCGGCATTGTAGTCGGCATTCTTCGTCGAGGGCGAAGGTCATGTTGGGTTCGTTGTTGATGATCGTGGAGCCCGGGATGTTGCCGAGCGATTCCATGGCCGGGAAAACTCCCAATGCCTCGGCAATGAGTTGGTTGTGGTTTCCCTTGTAAGAAAAATCGAATCCCAAGAGAAAGTCGAGCGACTCACAATCAAGCGTGCTGATCGAGAGCGCGTAGGGGGCGATATCCAGGGCGTGGCGATGTTGTGCGACTGCGTCTTCGATCGATGCGGGATTCACTAGCCCCGAGCACATCCGTCGCGGCTCGACAGTACACCATCGGTAGCTGCCACTGTCTTTATCTTCTTCCAAGACGAAGTCGCGTTTATCGCGAGAATAAAAATTCCGCATCTCAGGATACTTTTTCTGTACCTGCTCGAAAAAGTGAAGCACGGTTTCCCGGCTGCTCGGAAGTTCCATTTCGGTGCTAAGATTCATGTTGATGTAGAAGTCGTCGGAGAGCGAACTGTACGGATTCATCTTGGAGTAATTCCTCTGACTTCGGCGGACATGGATCTATCGTGCAACTACTAACGTAACATTTTCTGGCCGTTCAAAAAAGAGGCTAGCCGCAAGCAAAAGCCTGCGGTTGTACCCCAAAAAAACTCGGACTTCCGCTTGCGGTGAGAGACAAGGTATCTGGCGGGTGTTTCGCTCACAATGCCGTTTGACGCTGAAATGCCAGTGCGGTGGCCGTGCAACCCACACTTTAGTCGTTGACATCGTAGACGAACTCGGCGTAAGAAAGGGGCTGTTTGCGTTTTGATAGGGCCTTCCGAAGGAGTGGTGATGTTGGAGATTGCATTTGAAACGGCTCTGGGATATTCCGCTCTTGCATGTCATGGCGAGACGGTTTTAGCTCTCTGCTTTGGCCATTCAACCAAGCGAGCGGCACTGCGTAAGCTGGCCAATCGAACCGACGCAAACTTAGTTCTAGATGCTTCTCCTTGGGGATGCGAAAACCTGATCGAGCGTCTCCAGCGGTACGCCCTGGGCGAGGCAATCGACTTCGACGATGTTTCGCTCGACTACGCAGGCAAGACTTTGTTTCAGCGCAAAGTGCTACAAGCCTGCCGAGCAATTCCCTGGGGCGAGACCCGTACCTATGGCCAGCTAGCACTGGATGCGGGCTATGCAGGCGCTGCCCGCGCCGTAGGGAGCGTGATGTCGAGGAACCGGGTCCCGCTAATCATCCCCTGCCACCGAGTTCTCTCTGCTAGCGGTCTTGGCGGTTTTTCGGCTCCTCGTGGCGTGTCGATGAAACTCCGCCTTTTGAGACTCGAAAACTGCGGAGAAAAATTTCTATCGCGTCCGCGATGCAGTGATAGCACTGACGAAACATTAACAGCAATCTAACCGATCGTTGGAGTTTGCCGATTTCGGTAAACATTCGTTCTGCGTAAAGTCGATCGATGACAGTGGCACTACCGATTGTTCGGTTGGTGTGCGCGCACTCTTGTCTTACGGTGAGAGCGATTTCCACAGTTCCTCATCGCGATAACGTCAAGAAGAGTAGTCCATGACTCGAGTGGTACTCAAGAATCCGTATTTGATTATCGTGCTATCACTGGCCATTCTGGTCTTGGGGATTTACACCTACCCCAAGATTCCGAAAGACCTGTTGCCGATTTTTGAAACTTCAGCGGTGCAGATTGTCACTTTCTATCCCGGGATGCCGCCGGAGATCATGGAAAAAGACATCATGAGCCGGATGCAACGCTGGACCGGCCAATCGGTTGGCATCGAGCATCAAGAAGCCAAGGCCATGACCGGTGTTTGTATCGTGAAAAATTTCTTTCGCGAGGGTATCTCGCTTGAAACTGCGATGGCCCAGACCACCAGTTATGCCATGAGCGATATGTACTATCTGCCGCCAGGCACCATTCCGCCGATGCTCATGCCTATTGATCCCACCGCTTCGCTGCCGCTTTGTTTAGTGGTCGTCGATAGCCCGGGAATGGACGAGCAGCAGCTTTACGATATCGCATACTACGAACTTCGCAACAAGTTGCAATCGATTCGGGGCGTGATTTCGCCCGCCGTCTTCGGCGGCAAGCTGCGCCGTATCTATGCCTACATGGATCCACGAAAGCTTGAAGCCTACGGGCTGACGCTGATGGACGTGCAGAATCAGTTGGCTAAGTACAATGTGCTGATCCCGGCAGGCAACATGAAAGTCGGCGAGCAAGATTTCCAGCTCTTTACCAATGCGGTTCCCGAGACGATCGAAGATCTCAACGATTCGATTATCAAGACCATCGACGGTGTGCCGGTTAAGATCAGCGATATCGGTCGCGTTGAAAACAGTTCTCAAATCCAATCGAACATCGTTCGAATCAACGGGGGGCGCAAAGCCTACATTCCGATCTATCGCCAACCGGGGGCGAACTCGATCGAGATCGTCGAAACGATTCAAAAAAACCTGGCAAAAATTCTCGTCAAACTCAAAAACGAGCGTGCCGGCGATGTCGGCATGGACGAACTGGTGCTCTCGGTTGCGATGGACCAATCGGGGCCGGTAAAGGAAAGCATTCGGGGGCTTCAGTATGCGGCAGGGCTAGGTGCGGTGCTTGCTGGGCTGGTGGTGCTCGTCTTCCTACGCAGCTTTACCTCGACATTGATCGTCGTGATTGTGATCCCGCTGGCAGTGCTTGCCTCGATTGTCGGGTTGTACTTTACCGACAACACGATCAACTCGATGACCTTGGGCGGCTTGGCTCTTGCGATTGGCATCTTGGTCGATCAGGCGATCGTTGTGCTTGAAAACATAGTGCGTCATGTCCGCATGGGAAAGGCGCCGCCCCAAGCGGCCCTTGATGGTACCCAAGAGGTGGTGGTGCCGATTTTCATTTCGACGGTCACGTTTGCGGTCGTGTTTTTTCCCACGGTTTTTCTAAGCGGCCTGGCCTCGTTTTTGTTTACGCCGCTTGCGCTGGCAACCATCTTTGCCATTCTTGTCTCGTTCGTACTTTCGATCACCTTGGTGCCTGCATATTGCGCGAAGTTTCTAAGTAGCGAATCGCTGGGGGTAACTTCTGAATTGGAAGAATCAGAAGGCCCTCTGATGCGTGCCTTTGGCAATCTGGTTACGGCTTGCCTAAAGATTCGCTGGGTGATTGCCCTCGGTGCCGGGGTGCTTGCTGCCGTGGCTATGTTCTTTGCCACGCAAATGGGGCAAGAGCTGATTCCCGCGATCGACGCCGGGCAGTTCACGATTTACGTTCGCATGCCTTCGGGGGCGAACATCGACATGACCGACAGCAAAATCCAACGCATCGAGCAAGCGATCATAGAGGAGACTGGCAATCCCGACCCTAGCTATGCCCTTGGCAAAGAACACGAAAAGGTTGCCGATTCGGATTTGCAGATTTTGATTTCGAATATCGGCGTCTTGAACGATTGGCCTGCCGCCTATACGTCGAACATTGGTCCGGGCGACGCTTTCATGCTTGTTCAGCTCAAAGGAAAGCCCGGTCGCCCCGGCGCTTTCGACTACGTAGACAAACTCCGTGAGAAACTTAATAAGAGATTTCCCCAGGTCGAATTTGCTTTCGACACAGGCGGTATGCTCAGTAGCGCTTTGAACATGGGAGAGCCCTCGCCGATCCATTTCCAGGTCAGCGGATCGAACCTCGAAGAAATGCGAGAAATTTCTGAGCATGTCGAAACAATTGCTAAATCGGTTCCCGGCACAGTCGACGTGCGTATTGCCCAGCGACTCGACTACCCGACCATGACGATCACGATGAACCGCGACAAAGCGGCTCGAATGGGGCTTACGCCCGAAGGCGTGATGCAGAACCTGGTTTCGGCCACCAATAGTTCGGTCGGTTTCGATCCTGCTTTCTGGGTCGATAAGTCGAAGGGGAATCATTACTTCATCGGGGTGCAGTACCCCGAAGAGCTGTTGACCAACCTGGAGACAATTCTCAACATTCCGATCGGTATCGTCGAAGGCGTGCCGATCCGACTGCGTAATGTCGCGACGATCGAAAAGGCCCAAGGCCCTGGCGTAGTAAACCATCGGAACATTGGTCGCGTGATGGACATCTATGTCAACGTGGCCCGCGGCAAGGATGTGGGCTCGATCATGTCGGCAATCGAAGCGAAGCTGCTCGCGCCAGGCAACCCGTTTGGGGCAAAGGTCGGTTCAGACGACCGAGGAGAGCTTTACGAACTCGACAAATACCCAGGCCTCGAGATTCGCTCGCAAGGCGAAGTCAAAGAGATGCGTAAGTCGTTCGCGCAGTTCGCAGCTGGGTTGGGGATTGCTGTCGTGTTGGTCTATCTTGTGATGGTCGCCCAGTTCCGGAGCTTTATCGATCCGCTAGTCATTTTGCTTACCGTGCCGTTAGGATTCATCGGCGTTGTGGCGGCACTGATGCTAACGGGGTCGAATCTTTCGATCATGTCGTTCATGGGCATCATCATGATGGTGGGTATCGTGGTCGAGTATTCGATTGTGCTGGTCGACTTTGCCAACCACCGTTTGGCGGAAGGGCTTAGCATCGAAGAAGCAATTCTCGACGCGACCAAAGTTCGCGCTCGACCGATTCTCATGACCTCGCTCACCACATGGTTGGCCCTGCTACCAATGGCGATCGGCGGACTTGGCGGAGACGCTAACGCCCCGCTCGCTCGTGCGATCATCGGAGGCGTAATCGCGGCAACCGTGCTTTCGCTGATCGTCGTCCCGTGCCTGTACATGATATTCAAACGCCAGCCCAAAGAAACAACTGAATTTGCAGCTACTTAAGAATACACCCACGTTTAGGGAAGAAGAATAACCACGGAGGCAGAAAGAGCACGGAGTAAGTTGCTATATTTTTTACGCGTCATAAGCATCTGTAGTTCTGAAATAACTCGATTACACAACTCAGTATCCTCCGAGTCTTCGAGGTTCAATTTCGTTTTCCTCAGCATACCCATAGTAATTTAGACGAAGAGTACTACGCTCGACCTGCATGTCGAGCAAAGGAAAAAAACCATGAAAACACAAGCAGCCCATCATACTCGCGTCCAGTGTGCCCTGTTGTCGGCGCTCGTTCTGGCGTGTCTCGTTTGTGGATGCCAGCGTCCTACGCCGCCGGTTCAACAGGCCGAGCAAGAGCCCCAGGGGCCGACTAAGGTTGCGGTTGGCGTGGTGCGTGTGCAGTTGATGGAAAAGACGATCGACTTGCCGGCAAGCATTGAAAGCGACGAAACCGCGATGCTTATGGCACGCGTGGAAGCTTATGTTGCCGAGGTGTTGGTCGACATTGGCGACGAAGTCGAAGCAGGTCAGGTACTTGTGCGACTCGATGCGCCGGAGCTACAGCAGCGAGTCGCGCAGCATCAAGCTTCGGTCAAGTCGATACTCGCGGTCAAACAGATGACTTTGGCAGAGCTGAAATCAACTCAGGCGCAAAACGCGGTATCATTAGCTGAGCAAGCGCTCAAACTTTCGGTGCGTGATCGGCTCGCAAGACTCGTGAGCACGGGCGCTCTTGAGAGCCAGCGTCTTGAAGAGGCCGAAGCGGCACTTGGGACGGCCAATGCACAAATTGAGAAAAGCAAGAGCGCCATTGAAATGGTCGGGGCAAAGCTACAAAAAGACGAAGCCGAGCTTGCCGTCGAGCAAGGGAAATTGGGCGAGGCCAAGTCGTTGACCGACTACTTAGAAATCAAATCGCCTTTTGCGGGGATTGTTGTTCGTAGGAGCGTCGATTCTGGCAACCTTGTCCGTCCCGGCCAAGATGGCAAGAACGGCGTGCTGTTGACGATTGCCAAAGTCGACAAGCTGCAAGCGGTTGTCTATGCGACCGTCGACGTTGCCGCCCAAATAAAGGTTGGAAGAGAAGTTTGCTTTATTGCCGATGACATGCCTGACGAAAAATTCAGGGGGCAACTGTCGCGGACTTCCGGTTCTTACGATGACAGAACACGCATGATGCGTGCTGAAATCGATTTCGACAATCCTCGTGACGCAAAAACCGGGCAGCGCCGCCTCCGTGCAGGAAGTTACGGTTCTGTTGAAATCCTGCTCTATTCTGAAACGCTGCCTGTCGTGCCTGAGTCGGCACTGCGACGGGGCGCTGGGGGCAACTCGGTTGTCGTCGTCCGAGACGGAGCCTGCCTTATTACCCCGGTAGAAATTGCGATCGAACGAGATGGCTTAGTGGGGATTTCCTCAGGGCTAGCCGCGGGCGACCAGGTGGTTGTGAAGAACCCTGGAGACCTCGATTCAGGGCAGACGCTAAAAGAAGCGGAAATCGACTTGGTAACGTGGTAATACGGCCTTCAAGCAAGGAAGCTTCCCGCACTGCCGATCAAGGAAGATCGAATCATGTTTGCCGAACAGAAAAAAAATTTCCAATTAACCGCTGCCGTGCTGACGGTTTGTTTAGCCGGTTGTATTTCCATTGGCTCGAAGTACGTCGAGGTGAAAGATCCCTTTGTAGCGCCCACAGAAACAAGCTCTTCTAATGGTCTCTCGAAAGCAGCCGCGCCGCGGGATTTGCCTGAAGTAACTTTTACGACAGAGCAGCATCAGGCTGCGTCAGAAGTACGCTTGGCAGCGTACACGACGGGCGAAAACCATCCGCCAAAAATAGAGCTACTACTCGAGCCGAAAGCGTCTTCCGCAGAGAAATCAATTTCGCGTATCCCAACAGGGGCTTCGCCGGTTGTCATTTCCGAGGACGTAAAAGGCCAGTTTGGAAAAGGGGTCTTCCCAATCGACTTGGGCAATGCCCTTGGCTTAGGTGGGGCAGATAATCTTCAAGTTCGCTTAGCTCGCACGCGATTATTCCAAGCCCAAGCAAAGCATCTGGAAGCGAAGACGCTTTGGCTCCCCTCGATTCGTTTTGGCGTTGGCTACAACAAGCACGATGGCCGACTTCAGGAAACCGAAGGAAATGTCCTCGAAATCAATCGCAATTCGCTTTATTATGGGGGTGGGTTGGGTTTAGGTAACGCGCCGCTAGCAGCCGGTGCGGGAGGGCCGCCGCGGATGTTTGTCAATCTATCGCTCGCCGACGCGTACTTTAAGCCTCTTTCTGCGTACCAAGAGGTTGCCGCTCGAGGGGCAGCCGAGCGAGTAGCAACCAACGATTCGCTGGCCCAGATTGCCATCGCTTACCACAGTTTGGTCGAAGCTTTTGGCCAGTTGGCAAACGCTAACGCTGCTCGCGACCTCTCACAGAATATGATGAGCTTGGTCGAAAACTTTGAGCGAGAAGGATTTAGCTCGAAAACCGAAGTCCAACGCGCCCGAACCGACCTAGGCCGATGGCAGCGAGACGTAGCCGATGCCGAGCGGCAAACGGTGGTTCGTAGTGCCGAACTGGCGCGCATTCTTCGGCTACCTGCCCAGGTCCAGCTCGTACCGGTCGAAGAATTTGTGCTACCGATCGAATTTGTAGACGCTTCGATGGAAGTCGAAGTCATGATCGCGATGGCCCATCGTGCTCGGCCCGAGATTGTTCACATGGCAGCACGTCGCGAGGCAGCATGCTTCAGAGTAAAAGAAGAAAAGTGGCGGCCTTGGGTTCCAAGTGTCCAGGTTGGGGCAAGCGGCGGCAACTTTGGCGGCGGACCTTCGGCGGACTATCTCAACCAAGCAAGTCGAAGCGATTTGGATGTCATCGCCGTTTGGGAATGGAAGAACATGGGGATGGGCAACATGGCTTCTCAGCGACAACGCCGTGGAGAATTGCACGAGCGAGTCCTGGAGCTAGAAGTAATTCGAGACCGCATCGCTTCTGAAGTGGTCGCTGCCGCTGCCGACGTTACCAGTTACCGTCGTCAAACAGAAATTGCCCAAGAATCGATCGTTGCTGCCCAGGAAAGCTACGAACTCAATCAGCAGCGAGTCCGAGCCAATGAAGGATTGCCAATCGAGCTGTTGCAGGCAATTTCGGCCCTGGCCGATGCTCGCAGCGATTACACCGAAGCGGTAGGCAACTACAACCGCTCGCAATACCGTTTAATCCGAGCCATGGGCAACATGCCTGGGTAGAAGAAGAGAAGGCGAGGCGATCGGCAGATGTGAATTAGGGAGGAGGGACTGGGGGCTAGGGTCTGGGATTCAGGGGCCGAAGCATGGGAGGCATTCTCTCCCTAAACCCTATTAGAGCGTTTAACAATTGCGTGTTCCGTACCCGTCATGGGCGAACCAGCCTTGGGCGTCTTTCGAGGTGACGGTGTTTAACGCTTTGCCAATAGCAGTAATCAGTGTCCGCTTGGTTCGAGCGGCAAAACTACGCAGGA